>CAMDJC010000001.1:0-178954 GCA_945900015.1 uncultured Odoribacter sp.
CTCATAAATCTACCCTTAATCGTGTATTGGATGATAGTTGCGGATTTTAGGTTTAATAAATAGTAGACTTCTTCTTTTATTACTGACTCTTCATAGTATTCCTCTGTTTCTTTATATTCTAGGATATATTCTGCAACGACTTCTTGGTGTCTAAGGTGGTTCAGACATCGGTTTCTGATGGTTTTAAATAGATAGGATTTTAGAGCTATGATTGTTGGAAATTGTTTGTGTGAGCAATAAAATTCAATAATGATATCATTGATAATGTTTTTGATGTCTTCTGGATTTGTAATATATTTTGATGCAAAAGAACATAGAATTTGATAATATTCTTGATAGAAAAGTGAATAAGCAGATTCTTTCCCTTCAGCAAGAGCTTTTAATAGAGTTTGTTCTTTTGTAACCATATATAATTCCAGTGTTTACATGTGTGCAACTTGGACAAAAATATAAAAATCTATATTGGAAAACAAAATAATCGAGAAAAGTTTGACACTTTTTTATATGGTAAGTGTTATACTTTGTGTATGATTTTAATGAAAAAATGAATATTGCGAAAGTAATATATAAACAGATAACTGGAGACACATTGACTGAAGATGAATTGTTGATTTTGAAAAGATGGATGAAAAGATCAAGGTTCAGTCATGATGTGATGGATAAATTTCATGAGGAGGAGTATTGGAAACAAGAAAAAAAGAATCATCAGTTGTGGTCGGTAGAAGAGGGGATAGCTCGATTTCGTACTGCTAGAAATAAGATTGTACGGAAACGTGTGTGGAGGTGGATTGGTAGTGTGGCAGCTGTATTATTGGTTTTTGTATCAATTGTTTTGGTTTTGTCGGATGATAAAGATGTGATTCCTTTAAATCCTGCTGAAATTTATGCGGGGACAGGTCGTGCATGTTTGGTGTTGTCGGATGGAAGAAATGTAGAGTTGACGGATTCGTTAGAGATTGGTTTTCAGGAAAATGAAGCGATTGTTAACGTTATTGGGAAGGAGGTCGTATATAATGTTGGTGATACGGTTGGAATCGAACGTTATAATATAATGAGTACACCTTGTGGGGGAGAATTTATGTTGCAGTTGTCTGATGGTTCACGGGTTTGGTTGAATGCTGCATCGAAATTAAAGTTTCCAGTTTCTTTTTCAGGTAAAAAACGTGAAGTTGAGTTGATAGGAGAGGCTTATTTTGAGGTGCAGAAAGATTCTTTACGTCCGTTTGTTGTTAGAAGCGGTGAAGTAAGTTTGGAAGTGTTGGGGACTTCTTTTTCTGTAGCATCTTATCATGGAGAACCTTTCTCAGCAGTATTGGTGGAAGGAAGTATATGTGTGACGGCTAGTCAAAAAGAGTGTATTTTAAAGCCTGGCGAAAAAATATTGTTTGAAAATGGTCGTTTATCCGTTTGTTCTGTTGATGTGGATTTGCATATTGCTTGGAAAGATAAGTGTTTTGGTTTTGAAAATGCAGTTTTAGAGGAAGTGGTGCAGATGTTGGAACGGTGGTATGGTGTTGATTTTCTGATAATGGATGAGCAGGTTCGAGGTTTACGTTTTACCGGTAAATTACCGAAGTATGATAATTTGGATAAAGTGTTGGAAATATTGCAATTGACGACAAATATACGTTTTGTTGTTCAATCAAACCGAATTGAAGTTTATTCTGAATAATAAATATTAATTAATCTAATATAGTTATGAGTGTAAGAAATGTAAAGTCGTACGACATTTGGTGTCTGAAGCGAATGGTTTGTACGATATGGTTGACCGTAACGTTAATGTGCGGTTTGAGTTTCTCTTCTTCAGCAGCAATTAGAGGACAAGTTTATTGTACTTTGAATGTAGAACAGGTTTCTCTTCAAGAAGTTTTTAAAATGTTGACTAAGCAGACCGGTTGTGAGTTTGTTTATAGTAACAATGAATTGAATGTTTTGCGGAAAGTGACTTTGAATGCAGAACATGTTGCTTTGAATGACGTGTTGGCATCAGTATTGAAAGGTTCTGGGCTTTGGTATCGAATGGAAGATAAGGTTGTGGTGATTTCTCCCAAAATTAGCCAGCCAGTCGAGGAGCAAAAAAGTGTGGTTATAAAAGGTACTGTATTGGATAAAAACAGAGAACCGTTGCCTGGAGTGACGGTTCTGTTGAAAGGGACGACTGTAGGAGTCGCTACGGATAGTAAAGGTGATTTCTCTTTTCCAGTGCCTCTGACCGAAAATAATATAGTGTTGGTGTTTTCTTTTGTAGGTATGGAAAGTCAGGAGGTGAAAGTCGTGAAAGGTAAACCGGTGGTTGTGGTGATGAAAGAATCTTCTAATGACATGGATGAAGTGGTTGTGAATGGTATTTATACGGCAGCTAAAAACAGTTATACCGGTTCTGTGACTTCTATCAGTCAGGAAGATATTTTGCAAGTATCACAGACAAATCTTTTCAAGGCTTTGACTACCTTGGTGCCTGGTATGCGTATTATAGAAAATAATGAGCAGGGATCTAATCCGAATAACATTCCCGAATTGTTGATTCGAGGAACTACTTCCGTTGCAACAAATGGTGAGTTAGGGTTGAATACCCCCTTGATTATCGTGGATGGAGTGGAAACTTCTTTGCAACAACTGTATGATATGGATATTTTTGAGATTGAGCGAGTGGATGTATTGAAGGATGCTTCGGCAACAGCTATTTATGGTGATCGTGCTGCGAATGGCGTGATTGTCGTGGAACGTAAAAAGGTAAAAGATAGCAAATTGCGTTTGCGTTATAATTTTGTGCCGGATATTCAGTTTGCAGATGTTTCTTCTTTTGATTTGTGTGATCCTGCTGAAAAACTTGAATTGGAAAAAAGATGGGGTGTTTATGAAGATGTTACAGGTAAATTACAGCAAGAGTATTATAGAAAATTAGAGCAAATCAATCGTGGTGTAAATACTGACTGGAAGTCAATTCCTTTACGAAATTCATGGTCTCATAGCCATTCTTTAACGGCTACAGGGCGTGGTGGTGGCTTGGATTATAGCGTGACTCTTCGATATAGCAATAAATTTGGGGTCATGAAGGGCGATTACCGTCGTAATTATGGTATCGGATTTTATTTTTCTTATCATTGGAAAGATAAAATTACTGCTAGTTTCCGCTCGGATTTTTATAAGACGGATACAAAAAATTCGCCTTATGGAAGTTTTTCCCAGTGGGTGGGTATGAATCCTTATGATTCTCCTTATGATGAATATGGCGAGTTGATACCGAAATTATCGTTTGATATGCCAAATCCAATGTATAATGCAACGACAGGTAGCTTTTTTAAGAGCAGAATGAAGCAGTTTGCTAATACTTTGAGTTTACGTTGGGATATTTTGAAAGGATTTTTTGTGACGGCTACAGGGAACCTTTCTATTGATGATTCCCGTATGGATGATTATGTCTCTTCTTTGCATACATCTTCTTTGGATAAAGCCAGTCCTTCTCAGCGGGGGTTGTATTCGTTAGATGGTAGTGAAGGTTGGAATTGGTCTGCGCAAGCAAATGTAACCTATTCTCATGCTTTTGATGAGCGTGGAACGATATTAACATTAAATGTAGGTGGTAATTTGAGACAACGCAGTACGGATACATGGGCGATGGTTGGTGAAGGCTTTTTGAAACCGAATATGAATTATATTTCTTTTGCACAAAAATATTTAGAGGGTAGTAAGCCTACAGGAGGAAATATTTATGCTTCGTCTGTTTCTGCTTTCGGGAACTTGAATTTTATCTGGAGGAACCGTTATTATATGGATGCATCTTATCGTTCGTCAGCCAATTCGGCATTGGGAGACAATGAGCGTTGGCGTCCTTATTGGTCATTCGGTATTGGTTGGAACTTGCATAATGAAAATTTCTTGAAAGATTTGGGATGGGTATCGTTATTTCGTTTGAGAGGAAGTGTTGGATATGTAGGTAGTGGTAATTTTGATGGTAATCTGACTAATGTAATATATACATATGCAGGTAATTATGTTACAGGTTTAGGAGCATTGCCTGGTTTATTGGGAAATCCTAATTTGAAAGCTCAACGTACTTTGAGTATCAATGCCGGTTTGACATTGGAAGCTTTGAATGATCGGTTTGAAGTAACTTTTGATTGGTATAAGCAGATTACAAAAGATTGTCTTATGCCAATAGGTATTCCGGTGTCTACGGGAGCCAGTCAAGTACAGGCAAATTTGGGAGAGCAAGAGAATTATGGTTATGAATTGGCTATATCGGGCTTGATTATCAAAACACAGGACTGGTTGTGGCGTCTTTCTGCCAATACGCATCATACCATTAATAAGTTGACAAAAATCAGTAATTCTCTGATGAAACAAAATGTCGAGAATATGCAGGCTGAAGGTATGGCACCTAAAGTGCAGTTTGTAGAGGGAGAGTCTACAACTTCTATTTTTGCCGTGCCTTCTTGGGGTATCAATCCTGCTAATGGAGAAGAAATATTTGTACGTCCGGATGGAAATATCACTAATGTTTATCATGTGGAAGATAAGGTGGCGTTGGGGGATAAGACTCCCAAATTGGAGGGTAGTATTTATACAGCTCTCGCTTATAGGGGTTTGAGTGTTAGTATGTCTTTTGATTATACTGTAGGAGGCTATATTTATAATGAGACTCGTGCGGCAAAGGTTGAGAATATTAATATTTACCGGAATGTGGATAGACGTGCATTTACCGAGCGTTGGGTGAAACCCGGTGATGTTGTGCCTTATCCCATCGGACGTTTGGAGTGGCAGAAAAGAGCCGTACATTCCAGTCGTTTTGTAGAAAAAAGGAATGAATTGCATATGAGTTCATTGAATATTTCCTATGATTTGCCTCCTCGTTGGGTGAGAAAAATAGGTTTGAAACGTTTGGCGGTAGGTGTCGGCTTTAATGATATATTCCGGTTGTCAACCGTTAAGTTTGAACGAGGAACTTCTTATCCTTATATGCATAGTTATAATTTTATGATTAGTCCTACTTTTTAATGCATAAGAATATGAAAATAATGAGAATAAATATATTGCTATGCCTGCTGGCTTTTACATTTGCTTCTTGTGAGAATTTTCTTGAATCAAGGGATAAAGCGCAGGTGTTGGAGGAAAAACTTTTTGTGAATCAAGAGGGTGTGGAAGAAGCCATGTATGGGTTGTATTTGAATATGGGGTCTGGAATTTTGTGGGGGCTCATATGCCTGTTGTGATGGATTGTTTGGCTCAGTATTTGACACTTGGAACCTATTCTCAAGAGAATACAAACGGCTTTGAGGAATTGATGCTGCACAATCATGGTTCGGAACGTTCGACGACTATATTTGGTAGTATATGGACTGCTGGCTACAAAGTAATCAGTGATATCAATAAAATTATAGAAAATCTGGATAATTGGGAACATAAACCATTGCGGCATATGGATTTGTATCGTGGCGAGTGTCTTGGGTTGCGTGCTTTTATACATTTGGAAATGTTGCGGATGTATGGTTCTCCTGATTTGGATAAGCGTGGAATTCCTTATGTGCGAAATTATGGAATGTGGGTGACACCTTTTAGCAAGACCGGTGAATGTTATGATAAGATTTTGGAAGATTTGAATGAGGCTCACCGTTTGTTGGCAGAAGATGAAAAGCTTTTGACATATCCACGTCAGGAACTTAATACTTATGACGGCTTTACCAGTTATCGGGAATTACATATGAACCTATATGCAGTGAAGGCATTGTTGGCTAGGACTTATTATACAAGAAACCAGCCGGGAGATATGGACAGTGTAAAAGTTTATGCACGTCAAGTGGTGGATTCTAAAAAATTTCCATTACCAACGAACGAGAATGTCGGTGCTGATCATTTTATACGTATGATGTCAGGTACGGTGGCGCAGGATGAAGCTGTTTTTGGAGTTTATAAGTATGATACCTATTCTGATTTGCTTACTTTATTTGTGTTGGATAAAGGATCTTTTTTGGCTGCTGATGAAAAAATGTATGAAGAATTGGGAGAAAATGGGACCGACCATCGTTCAAATTGGATTAGAGTACCTCGTGCGGCAACGGAAGAAGATTCAAAAGAATTGGGTATGCGTATTATGAAGTTGATTAATGCAAGGTCTTTTTATTCTGCAAATGAAGAGCAGGAGCCGATAGGTGATCCCGGTATTAATATTATTCGTATTCCTGAATTGTATCTGATGTTGGCAGAGGCTTTATTGGAAGATTCTCCTGCTGATGCTTTGCGTTATTATAATGACTTTATTTATTCCAGGGGATTAAGTAAAGTGGAAAAAGTAACTTTAGAAGATATTGATAAACAGTTCTGGCGGGAATATTTGGTGGAAGGGCAATATTGGTTTCGTTTAAGACGTCAAAAGGTGAAAACTATAAAAGTGGAGAAGAAGTTGGCGGCAATCAAAGGTGTGAATGAAATAGAAATGGATGAAAGCAAGTGGACTTTACCTATTCCTGATTCGGAATTCGAGTTTCGTGAAGATGGTACTTATTAATGGTTTAAAATGATGACAAATATGAGAAGAATTATAATAATTTGTTTGGTTGCGGGAATTGTGGGAGTATTGGGGCTTTTTTCTTGCACAAAAGATCCTTGGGTATTTGATACATCTAGAAAAGCAGGTGTTTACTTGTTAGACACAAGGGATAGTAATAGAGTGGAGTTTGGAAAATATCTTGATACGACTTGGGCTTCTCAGTCGTTAGATGTTTATTTGATAGGTAAACCGGTTGATTATGACCGGGAAGTGCAAGTGGAGGTCGTTATGGAAGATTCTGCAACGAACATGGAATATGAAAAGGATTTTCGAGTGGATCCGGTGTTTTTTAAAGCTGGAGCAACAACTTCTGTGTTGCGTTGTTGGGCTCGTATCCCTGAAAATAAGGAAGATGAAAACGGTAAATTGCACTTTACGCTCCGTTTGGTAGAAAATGAAAATTTTGTGCCTCATTTGACGACAAAGGCGTTTTTTGCAGTATATGTATTTCATCCTGATATACATATTGATAAATTATGGTGGTTTGTCAATAGACCTGACATTTTCGGTCCCTATACAGAGAAAGGTATTAAGGTGTTTATGAAATATTATACTAAGCAGCAACAGGAAAATACTGAAATCTGGCAACGTTACTTGTTGCCTGTTTATGGGGAAAATATGTATTTAGTGAGTGGTGAGTGGAATGCAGAACAGGAGCTATTTTTACCTTATTTGAAGGAGGCTGTTTTAGTCCCGATGTTTGATTATTTTACTGCGAATCCTTATCCTGGAGTGGAAATTCCTGGTTGGTATAAGGAATGGAAAGCAGAAAAAGATTAAATTTAGATACGGAAAATCATGAAAAAAATTGTTTATATACTTATTGTTTTGAGCTTGAGTTTGAGCGGATGTTTGAATGATGAAACGACCGCAGCTCATATTGAAATTTCTGATTTGTCATCAGAAATGACGGATACGATTCTTTATGCAACAACGACAAAACCTGTGATATTGGATGCGACAGAATTTATAACGCAGACGGATCCGAATTGTCCTTTGGATTATGTTTGGAGTGTAGGAAGAATCCAGAGTTGGAATGATTATGATAAATTTCATGAGGTGGATTCCATGGTCGTAATATCCCGTGAAGCTAAATTGAATCATATTTTTACAACAATAGATAAACGGTTACTTCTTCGTTTGCAAGTAACTAATCAGTATACGGCTCATATTCAGTATTGGGTGGTGAATGTAACTTCTGGATTTGATCAGGGTATAGTGTTGTTTAGTAAAAATGAGGAGGGCAAGGGAATGTTCTCCATTTTGAATTCACCTAAAGGTATTGATACTCTTTTGGTGATGAAGTCGGATGATTTTTTGTATGTTACGGGTGAAAATGATCCGAAATTGGATGAGGATATTGTAGATTTTGTTTTTTATTCAGGTAATAAGGGGTATCCGGATTATAATGTACAAATAGCACATATTCTGTCTAAAAAGAATAAAGAGGCTTATGCTCTTGATCAGTACTCTTTTCAGACGATACCTCATGGCGTTTTTAGGTTTTCTAAAACTCCTCTATGTCTGACGATGCATTGGCATACTGGAAATACGCGTGAACTATATGATTTATTTGCCTTTACGGAAGATGGAGATGTTTTGTCTTATTGCAAAAAGTTTAAAGGAGAATATTCTCCAGTGGCTTTTGATACGGTGGAGCATTGGGATAGATGTGGCTTTGGTCAGAGTCGGATGAGTGGAGATTCTAAACAGTGTGGAGATATTCTTTGGTTGTATAATGATTCTACATCAACTATTTATGGGATGTGGGCACATGACATGCAGAAATCAACATCACCTGTCGCATCTCGGCGTTTAAATGATTATATTGGTCCAAAATCATTCCCGGGAGAAGAAATTATTAATGCAGCATATGGTTTGGGGTATCGTTTCGGCATGGGTGCACCGACCATGAATGATGTTTTTGTTTATACAAGAAGCAAAGAAAATCCGAGACAGATATATATGCATACGTGGTTTTCAGTAGGGTGGGGAAGTAATTTTATTAATGATTTTCAATATAATAATTATGTGAGACCTGAATTGGCAGAGGGAGAAGAAATTGCGCTTCAAAAGGATTCGCGTATATTAATGTTGCCGGAGCGTAATGCAAAATATTTTCATAATGGTAAAAAGGTATTTAGTATGACAGGAATCGCTTATCCTCCATTGTCTTCCAAACCTCATAGTCGGGAGGTGTTTGATGCTGCTGTTGCAACAGGGCAGCCCAATGCGGAAGTTACAGATATTAATTTTTATGTTGCTAAAAATTCAAATAAACAGTATGTTTTGATTGCTCTATATAATCCAGATTCAGATGTCGATAAAAAAGGAAGTGTTTATGTGGTAGCTGCGGATGATTTGTCGAATATTGTGGCTAAATACGAAAATGTTGCTTATAAACCATTGCGTATTTTTTATAAATATCATGAGCTGTAGTGGCTTTATGCCGGAATGTTTTTATTGATGGACTGTGGAGTGTCTTTTATGAAAGTACGCTCCACAGTTTTGTTTTTTTATTCGAAATATAGTATCTTTGAATAACTTAAATATTAGCAATATGAAATCGAATTGGATACGTTTTGATTGGGCAATGAAACGTCTTTTGCGTCAGAAGAGTAATTTTGTTGTTTTAGAGGGTTTTTTGACTAGTTTACTTGAGAAGCCGGTTAAAATAATAGAGATTTTGGAAAGTGAAGGTAATAAGCGTGATGCTGAGGATAAATTTAATCGAGTGGATGTTTTAGCCGAGGATTCTAATTTGGAAAAATTTGTGATAGAGATACAGAATGAGAGGGAATTGGATTATTTTCATAGGATGTTGTATGGAACTTCGCGGATTATTTTAGATTTTTTACATGAAGGAGATGCTTATTCAGATATACGGAAAGTATATTCGGTGAATATTGTTTATTTTGATTTGGGGCAGGGAAAAGATTATGTTTATCATGGGAAAACAGAGTTTCGAGGAATTCATGAGGATGATATTTTAGCATTGTCTCGTATTCAACGCAAGCGTTTTAGTTTGGAAATGGCTTCGGATGTATTTCCTGAATACTATATATTGAGAGTAAATGATTTTGATAATTTGGCTAAGACACCTTTAGATGAATGGATGCAATTTTTGAAGACAGGTGTTATAGACCCTGGAATGTCGGCGCCTGGGTTGGCAGAAGCACGTGAGCGTTTGCGACGAGAATGTCTTTCTCCTGAAGAACAGCAGGAGTATGACGATGAGGTAGAACGTTTGCGATATCAGCGTAGCGTGCTTGAAACTAGTCGTATAGAAGGTAGAGAGGAAGGTCGTGCTGAAGGTTTGGCTGAAGGTCGTGTAGAAGGGCAACGTATAGCACAGCTTCATATCGCCCGTAGTTTGTTACAAGCAGGTATGGATATGGAAGAAGTCGTGAAAGTGACAGGAGCGAATCGGGAAGATTTGTAGCAATCGTTTGTGAATGAAAATACAGCGGTTTGTGGGGAAAATATTTTGTAGCGATGTTTTTTCTTTTTAATTTTACTAATTGAAAAAGCGGTATTGCCGTGTGGAAAGAATATATTAATCATTAATAAAGAGTATATGCAAACAATTGACACTTACAATTTTCAAGGGAAGAGAGCTTTGATTCGCGTTGATTTCAATGTGCCATTGAATGACCAATTTGAGATAACAGATGATACCCGTATGCGGGCTGCCGTTCCGACGATTAAGAAGGTGCTTGCCGGAGGTGGTTCTGTGATTTTGATGTCTCATCTTGGACGTCCCAAAAAAGTAGATGCAAAATATTCATTGAAACATATTTTGAAACATTTGGAAGAGTTGTTGGGAACACCGGTGAAATTTGCAGATGATTGTATTGGCGAGAGTGCGAAAACACAGGCTGCAGAGCTGAGACCGGGAGAGGTGTTGTTGTTAGAGAACTTACGTTTTTATGCTGAGGAAGAAGGGAAGCCTCGTGGTTTGGCTGAGGACGCTTCTGATGAGGAGAAAAAAACGGCAAAAGCAGCAGTTAAGGAGTCTCAAAAGAAATTTGTTGCAGATCTTGCATCATTGGCAGATGTTTGGATTAATGATGCATTTGGCACAGCCCACCGTGCACACGCATCCACAGCGTTGATTGCATCTTATTTCCCGAATGATAAGATGTTCGGTTATGTAATGGAAGGAGAATTGAAGGCTGTTGATAATGTGATGCAACATCCGCAACGTCCGTTTACAGCAATTATGGGAGGTTCTAAAGTGTCTTCTAAGATTGATATTATCATGAATTTGATGGATAAGGTTGATAATTTGATTTTGGGAGGCGGAATGACATATACATTCAAAGCAGCTTTAGGCGGTCATGTCGGAGCTTCAATTTGTGAAACAGATAAATTTGATTTAGCATTGGATATTATCCGTATCGCTAAAGAGAAAGGTGTGAATTTGGTATTGTCAGATCAGGCTGTGATCGGTGATAGCTTCAGTAATGATGCCAATGTACAGATTTGTGATCCGATGAATATTCCTGATGGCTGGGAGGGTCTGGATGTCGGTCCTGAGACTCGCGAGCGTTTTGCAAAAGTAATTGAAGAATCGAAAACTATTTTGTGGAATGGTCCGGTAGGAGTTTTTGAAATGCCGAAATTTGCTGAAGGAACTAAGGCTGTTGCTGATGCTATTGTTCGGGCAACAGAACATGGAGCTTTTTCATTGATTGGAGGCGGTGACTCCGTGGCTGCAATTAATCAATTCGGTTTGGCGGATAAAGTAAGTTACGTATCTACCGGAGGCGGTGCATTGTTGGAATACATCGAAGGGAAAGAGTTGCCTGGAATTACGGCTATCCGCGGATAAGCTGGAATATTAAGATAAATGCAAGCGCAGCAAGATACATTTTTTGCTGCGCTTGTTTTTTATTTTTGTCTTTTTTACCTTTGTGGAATAAGTTTAAAATGTCATTCTTATGAGTAATATAATTCCAGTGATAGAGCCGACAATGGTTCTGAATGAAGAAATCTGCAAGAGCAATATTGCCCGTATGGCACAGAAGGCAAAGGCTGCCGGTGTGACTTTTCGGCCTCATTTTAAAACACACCAGTCACGTGAAATCGGAGAATGGTTTCGGGCAAGTGGTGTGGAGAAGATAACGGTATCGTCATTGAATATGGCTATGAAATTTGCAGAATGGGGATGGAATGATATTACTGTAGCATTCCCGGTGAATTGTTTGGAGCATGAAAAAATAAATGCTTTGGCATCTAAAATAAGATTGAATCTATTGTTGGTGCATTCTGAAGGAGCACGGCAATTGTCAGAATGTTTGAAATATCCCGTGGGCGTTTATTTAGGAGTGGATACCGGCTACCATAGAGATGGAGTTGATGCTAACAATTATGAAAAGATTGACCGTATAATCAATATTGTAGCTCCGGATGTAAATATAAAATTTGAAGGTTTTCTGACTCATGCCGGTCATACTTATCATGCTCGTTCTAAGGAAGAAATTATGCAAATTCACAAAGACAATCTCCGGATGCTGAAAAATATAAAGGAGAGATATATAGACCGTTACCCACAATTGAAAATTTCGATTGGAGATACGCCATCTTGTTCGTTGGCTGACCGGTTTGGTGTCGCTGATGAAATCCGTCCGGGTAATTTTGTCTTTTATGATGTAACCCAGATGCAGATAGGTTCGTGTGATTGGTATAATATAGCGATGGCTGTAAAATGTCCGGTAGTGGATATTAATTTGGATAGAAACGAAGCGGTGATTTATGGAGGTGGAGTTCATTTCTCGAAGGAATATATCAGTCGTGAAGGTGATCGCCCTCTATATGGATTAGTTGTGGAAAATCATAGTGATTATTGGGGGGATGTTGTGCCGGGAGTGGAAGTCGTCTCTCTTTCTCAAGAGCATGGAGTTGTGCGTTGTACAGATGAATTTTTGGCAAATCTGCATGTCGGTGACATTATAACCGTATTGCCGGTCCATTCGTGTATGACAGCCGATCTGATGAAGGTTTATCACATGAATGATGGTCGCACAGCGATGCATATATAAAAATATGGACGAATGCCGTAAAGCCGCGGAACGTATAGCCGCCCACACAATCCCGCTAAGTGAGGAAAGTGTGGTGCAGCTTACCGGAATACTAGTCCGCCGAGAGTTGTCTAAAGGTGATTTTTTTTTGCAAGAGGGAGAAATTGCCCGTTCAATGGGGATGGTTATGGAGGGTATGGTGCGTCAGTTTTATTGGAAGAAAAAACGAGAAGTGACAGAACATATCACCTATGAAGACCATCTTTTTGTCTGCTTGGAGAGTTTTATCCGTCAGATGCCCGGAGCTTTTTATGTTGAGGCTTTGGAGCCTAGTGTGATTTACGAAGTGCCCTATGATGGTTTACACTATTTGATGGATAAAAATCCTGAAATTCTGAGATTGTATTGTGCTATTCTGGAGAGTTCGTTATTGATTTCTCAAAAGAAGGCAGATGCCCGGTGTCGGCAGTCTGTGGGGGAGCGTTATCGTCAGTTGGAACGAGAACATCCTGAAATTATACGTAGAGCACCCCAGATATATGTTGCATCTTTATTAGGAATGACTCCTGAAACATTAAGTCGTATACGTGCCGGTAAATTATAGGTGGCTTGATATATATCAAGAAATAAAGCTGTAGGGAGTGATTCTTGCTTAAAATCATTGTCGTTGATTGGGAATTGTTGAAATTTGTAACGGATTAAAAATATTTTACCGTAATGAGCAGATTTCTATTTTTATTTTGTTTGCTTGCTCCGATTTGGGGAGTGAGGGCTGATGAATTGCCTAAATTGGGCAAGTCGCCTCTTGATGAGGTAATCAAAGCAATGACCACTGATGAAAAAATTCGTTTGTTGACAGGAGCCGGAGAGGTGACGGAGGATTTAAGGGCAGCTGTCGGTTATACAGATAAGATTGTACCCGGAGCTGCAGGAACGACCTATCCTGTGGAGCGTTTGGGAATTCCGGCGATGGTACTCGCTGACGGTCCTTCCGGTTTGCGAATTGATCAGGAGCGTGAAGGTAGCAAGCGGACTTATTATTGTACAGCTTTCCCGGTGCCGACCGTTTTGGCTTCTACTTGGAATACCGGATTGGTGAATCTCGTGGGTAAGGCTATGGGAAATGAAGTGTTGGAATATAATTGTGATATATTATTGGCTCCGGCATTGAATATTCATCGTAATCCGCTTTGCGGGCGTAATTATGAATATTACTCCGAAGACCCTTATTTGACTGGTTGTATGGCGACGGCAATGGTTCAAGGTATTCAGTCCAATGGAGTGGGAACTTCTATCAAGCATTTTGCCGTAAATAATCAAGAGACTAACCGTATCGCCAATGATGCTATTGTATCTCCCCGTGCTTTGCGGGAAATATATCTGAAGGGATTCGAGATGGTGGTAAAAGAAGCCAAGCCTTGGACTGTAATGTCTTCTTATAACAAAATAAACGGTGAATACACTTCTGAGAGCTATGATTTGTTGACGACAATATTGCGTGATGAATGGGGTTATAAAGGTATTGTTGTAACAGATTGGTTCGGTGGTAGGGATGCTGTGGCACAAGTGGTTGCCGGTAATGATTTAATCATGCCGGGTAAAGTACGCCAGCAGGACAGTATCCGCCAGGCATTGAAGGACGGGCGTCTTGCCATGGCAGATGTGGATAGAAATGTGCGGCGTATTTTGGAGTTGATATTGCAGACGCCTCGTTTCAAAGGATATGTCTTTTCTGATAATCCTGACTTAAAGGCGCATGCTGTTATTACTCGGGATGTGGCTACTGAAGGTATGGTGCTTTTAAAGAATGAACAGCAGACTTTGCCTCTAAGTGATGATATTAAGACAATTGCAGTGTTTGGTAATACATCCTATCGTGCTGTTGCGGGAGGTACTGGTAGTGGAGATGTGGCAGAGGCTTATACCGTATCTTTAGAGGAAGGACTTCAGCATGCCGGTTATAAAATGGATGCCGGAATCAAGAAAATGTATGAAGAATATATCGATGAGGAAGAGGCAAAAATTGATAAAAAGAAATATATGCATGTTACACCTCCCCGTATATTGGAATACAATCTGCCGGATGAAGTATTGCGTAAGAAAGCAGAGGAGGCAGATATCGCAATGGTCACAATCGGTAGGAATGCGGGCGAATATACAGACCGTCGTGTAGAAGATGATTTTAATTTATGTGATGATGAGATGCAGATGTTGAAAAAAGTGACAGAGTTGTTTCATCAGGCAGGCAAGAGTGTAGTGGTGATATTGAATATCGGCGGTGTTGTTGAAACTGCTTCTTGGCGCGATTTGCCGGATGCTATCTTGGTAGCATGGCAAGGCGGTCAGGAAAGCGGTAATTCATTGGCTGATATACTGTCAGGAAAAGTCAGTCCTTCAGGTAAACTGCCAATGACATTTCCTATCCGTTATGAAGATGCTGCATCTTCAAAAAACTTTCCGGTGATAGAAGCGGAGGAGGCAGTAAATATTTATCGGGAATTTTTCACGGGAGCCAAAGGCGTGGATCGTCCCAATGTAGACTATACGCTTTATGAAGAGGGAATTTTTGTGGGCTACCGTTATTTTGATTCCTTTGATGTCGCAACAGCTTATCCCTTTGGATACGGACTGTCCTATACTGATTTTAAATATAGTAAACCCATTTGTGTCAAGACAGATGTCGGCTATGAGTTTTCATGCACTGTCACCAATAGCGGAAAGGTTCCCGGTAAAGAAGTTGTGCAACTGTATGTTGCAGCTCCGGGACTTGATATGGTAAAACCGGAAAAGGAATTGCGGGCATTTGCTAAAACGCGTTTGTTGGCTCCGGGAGAGAGCGAAACGGTGAAGATGGTGGTTAAAAAGTCTGATTTGTCATCTTTTGACGAGTCATCCTCTTGTTGGCAAGTAGAAGCCGGCAAATACCGGGCATTGTGGGGAACTTCTTCTACAGATATCCGTTTGCAGAAAAAGTTTGATGTGAAAGATGAGATTAAAGGTCCAGAAATGCATCGGGTACTCCTGCCTAAGAGGGAATTGAATGAATTGAAAAAATAAAGAATAAGGCTTTATATGAAGTTTCGGTGCTGTTTTTATACGGCACCGAATTTTTTTATCCTTTGCTGTTAGGGTCTTTTCAAGGGTTGGTTATAAATCAAATTTATATAAAAAGGAAGGAGAGGGTTCGGTTGGTATTGATGTCGATGGCTTTGGCTCTGATATATTTTATGGTGAGGATATAATTTGTATTTTTGTCATCGTTATTGTAAAATATGAACTATGGCAAACTTTTTTAAGTCCCTTTTCTTTGGTGAGGGAGAAGAAACTGCAGAAGTAAAGGCACAGAAAAATTTTGATGTGCTGAAATATGATGGAATCAAGGCTTTGAAGGTGGGGAAGATAGCTTATGCTATCCGGTGTTTTAATGAGGCGTTGAAGATTCAGAAAGATGTGGAGGTGATGGAGCATCTGGTGACGGCTTATTCGCGGGAGGATAAGACGGAGGAGGCTGTGGAGATGGCCGGTCGTTTGCTGGAAGAAGAACCGGATAATGTGGCGGTGATGTTGTTGCGGGCAAATCTTAACTATATGATTGAACGTTATGCTGACGTGATTGCAGATTGCGAACGGGCGGCAGAGTTGGATAATACCGAAGTGAGAGCTTATTATTTGGCAGGACGCGCCAAGAAGATGACCGGAGATAATATCGGGGCGATTGTCAGTCTGTCGCAGGCAATAGCCGGTAAGGAAGATTATGCGGCTGCGTGGTTGTTGCGGGCCGAAGTGATGTTGGCTACGGGTGGCTATACGGACGGGTTGCAGGATGCAGAGAAGGCTGTGGAGTTGGTGCCGGAGGAGGAACAGGCCTATCTGGTGAGAGGACAACTTCATGAAGTATTGAAACAATGCGAAGAGGCGGAGCAGGATTACCGTTATGTGATAGAGCTGAATCCTTTCAATGAACAGGCATATCTGCAATTGGGAAGTCTTTTTATTGCGCGTGAGCAGCCGGATGAGGCAATTGAGCTGTTTGATGAGGCGATTGAATTGAAACCTGATTTTGCCAAGGCTTATAGCGAACGTGGACGTGCGCGTTTGATGAAAGGGGATAAGAATGGTTCGTTCGAAGATTTGAAAAAAGCGATGGAACTGAATCCGGAGGGAGAAGAGGCTAAAAAAATCAACGGCACTTATTCTAATTTTGAGGATATGTATAAAAACAGACCGTTATGATGGAAGAGAGAATAGAAAGGGCTGTGGAGCTGTTCCGTGCCAGATATAATTGTTCGCAGTCGGTATGTGCGGCATTTGCAGATATGTATGGCTATACGGAGGAACAGGCATTGCGGATGTCTGCTTCATTTGGTGGAGGAATCGGACGGATGCGTATGACATGTGGAGCGGCTTGCGGAATGTTTGTCTTGGCAGGTTTGGAAACCGGCTGTGTGGAGGGTGCAGACAGGGCAGGTAAGGAAGCGAACTATCGGGTGGTGCAGCAGTTGGCTGATGAGTTTGTGAAGAGGAATGGTTCGTTGATCTGTGCAGAGTTGTTGGGATTGGACAAGAAAAAACATGATAATCCGGTGCCGGAAGAACGAACGGAGGCCTATTATAAGAAACGTCCGTGTGTCAAAACAGTTGAAGAGGCTGCTCGTATTTGGGTTGAATTTCTGGAACAACAGAAAAATAAATCGGTGGAAGATAGTGAGGCTTCTGAATTGTAATAATTTTATTTTAGGAAAATTTTTTGTCATTATATCGTTGATGATAAATGATGTTGTTTTTGAGTTAATATATAGATATTCAATAAATTGATGTATATTGCCGAATAAGATGGTTGGAGTAAAATGGAAAACTTTAATTGTCTTTTCGGCAATTTTGTTTTCTATAAGTTTCAATTTTAACTTTTTTGTTTTCTGAAAAGTTTCTATTTTTGCCGTGGATTCGTGAATGAATATGAGTCTGTCATTTGGTGTCTGTTCGTTGGAAACGGACTTAAAAGGGAATCAGGTGTGAATCCTGAACAGTCCCGCTGCTGTAAACTCGGAATGAATGGCTAAACATCAAGAAATGCCACTGTCGATAATGGATGGGAAGGTGGTTTGGTCAGGGAGTGAGTCAGAAGACCTGCCAGATGACAATGTTTCGATGGCTTTCGAGGAAAGAGCCGGGACATGAATGAAGGATTGTTTGTCATTTATTTTTCCCTCCTCATTTTGTCAGCTGTCGTAATTAGCTTGGAAATTATTTAATATAAAAGAATACACAGGATATGATACAGACTGTATTGAAAAGAGATGGCAGGATAGTGGGGTTTAATGAAGAAAAAATAATTGCTGCGGTGCGACGGGCCATGTTGCATACGGACAAAGGTGAAGATATGGAATTGGCGAGGGATATTGCCGACCGTATTGCGTGTCGGGGCCAAGAGCAGATGAGTGTGGAGGAAATCCAGGATTGTGTGGAGATGGAATTGATGAAGAGCCGGCGTAAGGATGTGGCACAAGTATATATTGCTTATCGAAATCAACGCAGTGTAGCCCGTAAAGCCAAAACTCGTGATATTTTTCTGGAAATCATAGAGACGAAGTCGAATGATGTGACTCGAGAAAATGCGAATATGAATGCGGATACTCCGGCTGGGATGATGATGAAGTTTGCCAGCGAGACAACAAAACCGTTTGTAGATGACTATTTGTTGACAGCTGAGGTGAAGGAAGCAGTCAGACAGGGATATATTCATATTCACGATAAGGATTATTACCCGACAAAGAGTCTAACTTGTGTGCAGCATCCTTTGGATAAGATTTTAAAACACGGTTTTTTTGCCGGGCATGGAGAGTCAAGACCGGCAAAACGGATAGAAACAGCAAGTATATTGGGGTGTATTTCTTTGGAAACAGCACAAAATGAAATGCATGGAGGACAGGCGATACCGGCCTTCGATTTTTATCTGGCGCCTTATGTCAGAAGTAGTTTTGTGGAAGAGGTGAAAGTATTGGAGGATATGCTTGGAAAGAATTTCAAACATTTATATGATTATCCGGTGAAAGATTATGTGAAACGTGATTTGGATGGATTGGACGGCGATGAGCGGGTTTTGCAGCATGCGGTGAACAGAACTGTGGGGCGCGTGCATCAGGCTATGGAGGCTTTTATACATAATATGAATACAATCCATAGTCGTGGCGGTAATCAGGTGGTGTTTAGTTCTGTGAATTACGGTACGGATATTTCTGCGGAAGGACGGTGTATTATTCGTGAGATGTTGTTGTCTACCTATCGGGGGGTGGGGAATGGTGTAACAGCGATTTTCCCGATACAGATCTGGAAGAAAAAAAGAGGAGTGAATTATCTGCCGGATGACCCGAATTATGATTTGTATGAATTGGCCTGTAAGGTATCCGCTCGTCGGTTTTTTCCTAATTTCATTAATTTGGATGCTACTTTTAACCGTCATGAATTGTGGAAAGCGGACGATCCGCAACGTTATCGTTATGAAACCGCTACAATGGGATGCCGGACGCGCGTGTTTGAAAATCGTAATGGAGAGAAGACTTCTATCGGGCGTGGTAATTTGTCATTTTCAACGGTGAATATTGTACGGATAGCAATCGAGTGTATGAGTATAGCGGATAAGGAAGAGCGTATCGGTGCATTTTTTAAAAAGCTGGATTCTGTATTGGATTTGACAGCATTGCAATTGCATAGACGTTTGGAATTTCAGAAAACAGCTAAGGCGAAGCAGTTTCCTTTGCTGATGTCGGCATTATGGAATGGCTCGGAAAATCTTAAACCGGAGGATACGATTGAGAGTGTAATTGAGCAAGGGACTTTGGGTATTGGATTTATCGGTCTGGCAGAGTGTTTGGTGGCATTGACGGGCAAACATCATGGCGAAGATGCGGATGCGCAACAGTTGGGATTGCGTATTGTCACATATATGCGTGATAAGGCTAATAGTTATGCTGCTCAGTATGGGCATAATTACAGTGTTTTGGCGACTCCTGCAGAGGGTTTGAGCGGTAAGTTTACCATTAAAGACAGAAAAAGTTTTGGTGTGATTCCAGGAGTTACGGATCGAGAATATTATACAAATTCTAACCATGTGCCGGTGTATTATAAATGCAGTGCACGGCATAAGGCAGAAGTAGAGGCTCCTTATCATGACCTGACGCGTGGTGGGCATATTTTTTATGTAGAAATCGATGGAGATGCGACGAAGAATCCGTTTGCCATTATGTCAGTTGTGGATATGATGGATTATTATAATATGGGATATTGTTCTGTGAATCATAATCGCAACCGCTGCATGGATTGCGGACATGAGGATGCTGTGGATAGTGAAGAGGTATGTCCGGTTTGTGGAAGTTGGAACATGGATTGTCTGCAGCGAATTACCGGATATTTGGTGGGAACGACAGATCGTTGGAATCGTGCAAAGCTGGCTGAGTTGCATGATCGGGTGCGCCATAGTTAAAATTTTGGCATGATGGATTTGGTTTTAATGGATATTGTAGAAGATACAGTGGTGGATGGTCCGGGATTCCGGACGGCCATTTACGCAGCCGGGTGTCGTCATCATTGTGAGGGTTGCCACAATCCGCAGTCATGGAATCCGGCAAACGGATATCGAGTGGAAGTGGAGCAGGTGGCAAAACAGTTGTTGTCAGATCCTTTTTCGAACGTTACTTTCAGCGGTGGTGATCCCTTGGAACAGGTGGAGGCATTTACCGAGCTGGCAAGGTTAATCAAGTCTCAGAGCAAAAAAACAATTTGGTGTTATACCGGTTATCGCTTTGAGGATATTTGTCGGTCGCGGCGCATGTTGCAGATATTGCCTTATATTGATGTTTTGGTTGATGGACGGTATGTGCAAAAATTACGGGATACAGAGTTGCTGTTTCGTGGAAGTAGTAATCAACGGTTGGTGGATGTGGAAGCTTCGTTGCAGTTAGGAAAAACTGTATTAGTGGATTATGAGCCATTGCCTATAGTGGCGATTTAGGAGTTTTTGTATAAATATGCTTGTGTTTGTATGAATATGCAAACCTATTGTGGGGTTTTGCATTGTTGTTCAGTGTATTGCGTATTTTATTAAAATAATTTATGATTCGAAAATGCCGAAAAGTATTTGTAATTTTGTGACCGTTAAATAGTATTCATAAACCTAAATCTGTATCTATATGGGATTTGTTACAAAAGAAAAGTTTTTGTCGAAAGATTTTTTTATTACCTATGGTTGGCTTTTGGGCGGATGTTTTGTATTTGCTTTAGGAGCTGTAATGTTTGCTGAGCCGTACGGTTTCGCTCCGGGAGGAACTTATGGCTTGTCTATGGTATTCCACCATTTGTGGGGATGGGAAACTGAAGTCGCAGCTTTGTGTATGGATGTTCCTCTTTTATTGTTGGGAATCTATTTCTTAGGTGGTATGTTTGGTGTAAAGACCGTTATCTGTACATTTGCTATTCCGGGATTTATGCGTTTGATTCACTATGTATATGGATATGATGCATTGTTGGAGCCGGGTATTGTTGACCGTACAATGTTAAACGAGCAGTTGTTGTCAGCAATTTTCGGTGGTATCGTTTATGGTGTTGGTATCGGTATGATTTTCAAAGCTCGTGCTACCTCAGGAGGTTCGGATATCATCTCAATGATTTTGAATAAATATACTCATATTTCTTTGGGAACTTTGGTAATCATTGTTGACTGTACGATTACTTTGAGTACGGTAGTTGCCTTTGGTGACTGGCGTTTGCCTATGTATTCATGGATTATTGTATTTATTGAAGGTAAAGTGATTGACCTTGTTTTGGATGGTGCTGCTGTTCATAAGACTTTGATGATTGTATCTGATAAAGTGGATCCGATTAAGAATGTTATTATCAACGAAATTAATCGTGGTGCAACTTTGTTGCCTGCTGTGGGAATGTATAAAGGACAGAGCCGTAATATGATTTATACTATTCTTACTCGGCGTGAAATGATGGTTTTACGTCATAGAATAGCAGAGATTGATCCGGAAGCTTTTATCAATGTGATTGATTCAAAAGAGATTTTAGGTCGTGGATTCAAGCCTTTGAAAGAGGAATAAAATCAGACTGGAATATAAAAATAGCCGGGAGTTTTCACTTCCGGCTATTTTTATGTCATTGTTTGTTTTAATACATATCTGTAATATCCCATACAAAAGCTCGGATACCGTTTTCTTTATTTACTTCATCAAGTTTCTTGACATATTTCAAGATAAGGGGAACCATCTCTTCGTCTACAATTGTGATGGTTGCTGAGTTCATTTCCGGCCATGTATGTGAGCCCATGCGGGGTTCGCCGTCTGTTGTGCCGGCACCATTAACTAATGGCCATTGGGTAAAGCCTCGTACCTGCAGTTGGTCAAGCATGTAGGCTACACGTTCTGTCAATGCTTGGTTGTATGTGATAAATACTGCTTTTTTCATAGTTGAGTTGAATTTATTGAGAGATTAAAAGTCTGGAATCAGACTTTTAATCGGTCTTTATTTAGTTCTCTTTTTTCTTAGGAAGATCTTTTTCTGCATTGAAGTCGCTCATGAACTTAAATTGCTTGGCAAGATTCTTCTTTTTGTCGCGGCTTCCGCTTCTGTCCATTGCTGCATATACAGCAGGTACAATAATCATAGTAATGATGGTTGAGAAGACCATACCACCGATAACGGCGATACCCATTGGGCGCCAGGTTTCAGAACCATCTCCGGTACTCATTGCCATAGGTACCATACCAAGTATTGTGGTTAATGAAGTCATTAATACCGGACGCAGACGTGAACGACAA
Source organism: uncultured Odoribacter sp. (assembly GCA_945900015.1). GTDB lineage: Bacteria > Bacteroidota > Bacteroidia > Bacteroidales > Marinifilaceae > Odoribacter. The sequence continues at coordinate 22,386 of CAMDJC010000001.1, forward strand.
GCTCCGGCAATGGCATCGTACAGGCGTATGCCGCGTTCGCGCATTAAGTTGATAAAGTCAATCAATACAATACCGTTCTTAGTTACAATACCGACCAACATGACACCTCCCAATGCTGCTACGATACTCAAGGTCGTATTAGTCATCAATAAGGCCAGTACAACACCAGTGAAGGCGAATGGGATTGACAACATGATGATGAAAGGCATCTTGAATGATTCGAACTGTGCAGCCATTACGATGTATACCAACATCAATGATAAAAGTAATAAAGCTATCAAAGAACTGAAGGATTCTTGTTGGTCTTCATAGTTACCACCAACATATAATGTTATACCTTGTGGAATTTCATCCAGATTGTCTATGATTTTTTGGGCTTCTGTTGCAATGTCTCCCAATGCATATCCTGCTGCAGGAGTAACAGATACCTTTAACAGACGCTGTTTACTTTTACGTTCAATGTTTGGTGGAGAGAAGAATTCTTTAATCTTGCCAAGCTCTTTCAAACGAACTTTTTGACCTTTACCATCTGTGATAATGATGTTTTCAACTTCAGTCAGAGAAGAACGGTATTTTTCATCCAAACGGACGATGATATCATATTCTTCACCATCTTCTTTGAATTTGCTGTTACGGAATCCGTATATACGGTTTCGCATGATTTGTCCGACCTGAGATGTTGTCAATCCATGTTGTGCCAACTTGTCTTGATCTAGGATGATTTGTAGTTCGGATTTATCATCGTCACGACTGATTTTAATATCTTCTGCTCCAGGAATCTGACGCATTTGAATTGCTAATTCTTGTGCCAGACGGTTGGTTGCATTAAAGTCGTGACCCATTATTTCAACATCGACACTGTTGCTACCCATTGAACCTCCAGTACTGGTGGTGACTGTATATTGTAGGATATCCGGGAAGCGTTTTAAGATTCCACGAATTTGGTCTGCTATAACAAATACACTTCTGTCACGATCTGCACGGTCTATGGTACGTAGACGCATGTTCAATATGTTGTTTCCGGTACTGTTCATCATAGATGCAAATGATGCTTCTTCTTCACTACCATATGACAAGTTGATCAAACGAATTTCTGGAACTTCTGCACGAATGATAGAGTCTATTTGTAAAGCGATTCCTTTGGTTACTTCTACGCGTTGTCCGGATTGCATCTTTACATAAACGTTCAAGTTATTCTGGTCATTTTGGGGCATGAAGTCTGTTTTGATGTAACGGCTTAATCCGCAAGATCCCAAGAATAAGAAGAACATAGAGCTGATTACCACTGTTTTATGGCAAAGAACCCAACGAATCAATTTTTCGTATTCTACATCCAAACGGTCGAGGCATTTGGTGGTGAAATAGTAGAAACTGAATTTATTTGAAGAGCTTTTTTCTTGAATCTTGAGTAATTGAGAACAAAGCATCGGGGTCAAAGAGATGGCTGTTGCAGTTGATGTACAAACTGTTATACAGACAATCCAACCGAGTTGTTTGAATAAGATTCCTGTCATTCCGCTTACCAATGTCAAGGGGAAGAATACGGCTACAGTTACTAATGTTGTTACAATTACCGACAACCATACTTCGTTTGTACCATATTTTGCAGCTTCTCGAGGACGGCTACCACGATCAACGTGTTTGGTGATGTTTTCCAGTACCACGATGGCATCGTCTACAACCATACCTACGGCAATTGACAATGATGATAGAGAAATCATATTCAAGGATTCACCTGTCGCAAATAGGTAGATGAAGGCTACAATCAATGAAATCGGAATAGTCAAGGCAATAATAAATGTAGCGCGCCAACGTCCGAGGAATAGGAATACAACCAATACAACGAAAATCAATGCATACATCAAAGATTCTTGCAGGTTGTTGATTGAGTTGATGATAAATTCTGAGTTATCAGAGATGATTTCGAATTTAATATCAGTAGGCAATTCTCTCATTGCCAATTCTAACTGCTCTTTAGCTTCTTTTGCAACAGCAACAGCATTTGCATCAGTTTGTTTTGTGATCAACAATACACCGCCATCCCCGCGATTGATTAATTGCTCTAAGGTGATATCCTTGATTGTATCACGTACAGTTGCTACATCATGTAGATAGATGGTTCTGTTGTTTTGAGTTCCCAATACGATATTTTTAATTTGGTCGCTCTCTTCAAATTCCCCTTCTACACGGAGAGTGTAGTCCATCTCTCCCATTTTGACATTACCGGAAGATACGTCCTTGTTTTCTGCGAGAATCTTGTTGCCAATTTGCTCCAAGGTGAGGTTGTAGGCATCCAATTGGTTTGGATTCAAATCGACATATACAACACGCTCGGGTGCTCCGGCTAAGGTTACAGAAGCGACTCCGTCTACTTGATTCAAACGGGTGATAACTTTGTCATCAATGATTTTGTCAATGCCGGGATAGGATTCCTTTGCGGTAACAGCATAAATCAAGATAGGCATCATTGAAGTGTTGAAACGCATGATTGTTGGACGGTCAATATCATCGGGCAAGTTTTGCATTGCTTTGTCAACAGCGTCTCGTACGTCGTTAGAGGCTTCGTCAAGATTGGCTTCCCATTCGAATTCCAATGATATAACAGCCAAGTTATCATAAGATGTAGAACTTAACTCTTTCAAATCATCTACAGAGTTTAGTTGATCTTCCAGAATTTTGGTGACATTTTCTTCAATATCCGAAGCATTGGCTCCCGGATATGTTGCCATTACAGTTAAGTAGGGTGGGTCCATCTTTGGATATTGGTCCACCGGCAACTGAATGTAGGAGGCAATACCCAATACCAAAATGGCAATGAAGACCATCAAGGTAGATATGGGTTTGTTTACCGCTGAATTATATATACTCATATTTAAAAAATTAGCCGATTAATTGATTTATTTTGTGATTGAAAGCGGTGAACCGTCAATAAGGCGACCTTGACCGACAACTACTAATTGATCTCCTTCGTGGATTTCGTCGCTAATTAATTCAATCTTTTCGTCGAAACGTTGTCCTAATTCTACAGCAACACGTTTTGCAACACCATTTTTGTTCAAGAATACATAGCGGTCATTTGCTCCTTGAAGTTTTAGAACGGCAATAGCAGGAGCCACTACGATCTCTGTGTTACCAACCAAGAAATTGATAGTTCCATACATTCCCGGGCGTAAAGCTTCGTCTTTATTCGGAATCTGAACTTCTACAGTAAATGTTCTGGATGAGGGATCAATGGTCGGATAAACGATGCTAATTGTTCCTTCAAATGTGCGTTCCGGATACAATTCATTTTTCAGTTGTACCTTCATGCCTTTTTTTACCAAAAGGAAGTACTGTTCTGACAAATTTACGTTGGCTTTTAAAGTACTGATTTTTTCAATGGCGATAATGGATGGTTTATTGGCTCCACCAAAAGCACCTCCGGTGTAAACTTCTCCGTTTTCAAAGTATTTACCGGTAACGACACCATCAAAAGGTGCTAACATTCGTGTGTTCTCTTTTAAGAACTCTACATTTGCTTTTTGCACGTCGTATTGGGTTACTGCTGCATCGTATGCCTGTTTGCTGATGCTTTGGGTTTTATTCAACAATAAGGCACGGTTGTATTCTGCTTCCAGATTCTTTAATTGAACTTCTGCTTGTACTAATTGGGTACGATCCATTTCTACAAGTAATTGACCTTTTTTTATGCGGTCTCCAACTTCTACATAGATTTTGGAAATACGTCCGGCTGCGGCTGGAGCATAATACACTTGTTCGTCGGCCTGAAGATTGGCTGCATAGTCCAATGTTCGGGAAATTTCTTGTTTTTCCAGAGTCTGTACTTTAACCGGAATGGCTTCAACAGCAGCAGCCTTTCCGTCATCTTTCTTGCTAGAGCATCCGGCGAGGATTGCAATTGTGAGTGCAGATAAAATAACGTTCTTTATCATTGTTCTGATTATTTATGTTGTTTCTATTATTTCAAGTTGTTGTATAATTTCTCTAGTTGGGTCTGTGCCTGTAGCAATGTCAGACAAGCATTGGTAAAGTTGCTTTCTGCAGTCAGATATGTATTGTTTGCTTGTGTTAAATCCAAACTTGATACTGCACCAGCATTGTATTTGTGTTGGTAGTTTTCCAATACTTTACGGGCAACTTCAATATTTTCTTTCTGAAGATTGTAGTCTTCCAATGCATTTTTCAGTGCGAATTTGTATTGCTCTTCCTGTAAATTCAGTTGATCTTCCAGCAGGCTTTTGTTGAGCTTGGTTTGTTCCAACGTGATTTTTTGTTGGTCTAATTGAGCTTTACGCTGTAAACCAGAAAAAACCGGAATGCTCATCGTGATGGATGCTGAATGAGGCATGTTCATAAAACCTCCTGATTTAATCTGGTGCTGGTAAGAATATGAGCCGCTGATTGTTGGAGCATAGGCCCATTTTTTCAAGCCTACCATCTTCTTTTGTAGTTCTTCTTGTGTCAACATCAGTGCGAACTGACTATTTTTGTTGATGTCAAATTGTTGATTGGCTAAAGATAGGAAGTTGCCTAGTTCCAAGAATTTCTCAATTGGATCTGTTAGGGAGATGGGAGTCCCTGCTGGTAGACCCAACTGGAGGCGAAGTAGGTTATAGTTTACATCTACCGTGCGTTGCATAGCTAGATAGCTGTTTTTTAATTGTCCTACAGTTACACGTATTTGATCTACATCAGTTATCTCTGCAGTTCCTGCTTTATACATGTTTTCTGTATGCATCTGGATTTTACTCATGTTGTCTAAGTTACCCTTTACGATTTCCATTAGACGTTCGCTAGCCAAGATGGTGTAGTAGGAATTGTAAACAGTTTCTTTGATATCCAGTTCTGTAATGTCAACCTGTTGTGCTGCAATTCGTTTTGCAATTTTACTGGTTTGAATCCCTAGAATCCATTGTCCGCTGAATAACAATTGAGATACAGATACTCCGACGTTTACTTGGTCAACCATTTTGAAGCCAGAGCCACCAAAGTCAACCTTGTGTCCAAAGTTTGTGCTATATCCCAACGAACCGTTTACTTGGGGAAGTCCTTGAGAAATAGCCTCTGTAACCATTTTGTTTCTCATCTCAATGTTTAATTGCGAAGATTGCAATTCCTTGTTGTGCTCTACTGCATTTTTAATTGCTTGTTCGAGTGAAAGGCTTTGCGGCTCGTTCGACGGGCTTTGTGCCTGTAGCAGCCATGGAACGAGAATCGCGATAAAAGTGATTAATACTCCTTTTTTCATTCTCTGTAGATTTATTATGTTTGAATAATTTTGCACTTTAACCAATCGCGCACGTTGCAAATAATGTGCCATGCTCGATTTTATGTTATTTTTTGTAATTTCTTTTAAGTTAATTCTTCTAATATTTCCTGTCCTTGAGGAGTTACAAAACTGCGTAATGTGTTTTCCACAATGGTTGATACAATGGTTGCTATCGGGTATTTGATTTCACTGATTAATTCCGGTTCGCTTAGAATCAGCATTTGTTTAACAAATAAATACACTTGAACTTCTTGATTGATACTGCTTCTAAAGTTGCCTTCTTGGATGCCTTTGTTTATAATTTCATTGAATAGTGCTTGTATGGCCTCCTGGTCTATTTTATTTGCTTTTTTATATACCTCCGGGTGGTATTTTTTTAAATCGAATAGATTTGCAGGAAGTCGACTATTGAAATTTTCAATAATGTGATCTCTGATATTCAACATCATATGGATGGCATCTAATTGCCTTAATTTTTTTAATTGTTGTTGAGTGTGATAATTGTTACGACGATAAACCATGACCTGCTCAACGATGTCATCTTTGTTGGAAAATAATTGATAAAGCGTTTTTTTAGAGATTTTTAAATGAGTACAGATGTCTTCCATGGATGTACTGCGTAATCCATATTTAAGGAAAAGATCTGAAATGTTTTCCAATAATTCCTCTTTTAATTGTTTGCTTTCGTTTGCTGTCATGTGTGTAATATTTGTTTATGGAAACGTTTTATATACAAAACGTTTCCATATGCTGTTATTCTGCAAATAATATGCCATTGGTCTATGTGTTAGAGACTATTTTCTGAAATATCCCAATTTCGTTTTACTTTTGCTACTAATTCATTTTTCCTTTCTACCTTTGTCGTCTATGATTGATCCATCTACTATACAGAAAATTTTTGATGCTGCAGATATCTATGAAGTAGTGTCCAATTTTGTCAGTTTGAAAAAACGAGGAGTGAACTATGTCGGTTGCTGTCCTTTTCATAATGAGAAAACCGGTTCGTTTACGGTATCTCCTGCCAAGGGAATATATAAATGTTTCGGATGTGGAAAAGTAGGCAATGTGGTTGGTTTTGTCATGGAACATGAACAGCTTTCTTATGTGGAGGCTCTTCGTTGGTTAGCTGCGAAATATAATATCATTATAGAGGAAAAAGAGCTGACAGAGAGTGAAAAACAGGAACAGACAGAGCGGGAGAGTATGTTGATAGTAACCAGTTATGCTGAAAAGTTTTTTACTTATCAATTGTGGCATACGGATGAGGGCAAGTCTATAGGAATGAGTTATTTCCGTCGTAGAGGTCTGGATGATAAAACCATAGAGAAATTTGGCTTGGGGTACAGTCCGGAGGCTTGGGATGCTTTTACTAAAAATGCTTTGGATAAAGGATATAAAAAGGATTTTTTGGTGAAAACAGGTCTTACAATAGATTCTGAAAAAGGTCTGTTTGACCGTTTTCGGGCTAGAGTGATGTTTCCAATTCGTGACTTAGCCGGGAAAATCATTGCTTTTGGTGGTCGTATTATGACTAACGACAAAAAAAGTGCCAAGTATCTTAATTCTCCTGAATCAGAAATATACCATAAGAGCCGTACTTTATATGGTATCTATTTTGCTAAAAAAAGTATTGTTCAAAACGACCGTTGTTTTTTGGTAGAGGGCTATTTGGATGTAATTTCCTTTCATCAAAAAGGAATAGAAAATACAGTTGCATCTTCCGGAACTTCATTGACTGTTGAACAAATTCGCTTAATGCGTCGCTTGACCTCTAATGTGACAATTATTTATGATGGTGATGCTGCTGGCATTAAAGCATCCTTGCGGGGTATTGATCTCGTCTTGGAGGAGGGGTTGAATGTGAGAATTGTTTCTTTGCCGGATGGTGAAGATCCAGATTCGTTTGCTCAGGCACATACGACAGAGGAGGTATTGGAATATATCAATGCTCACGAAACCGATTTCATTAATTTCAAGACGCAGTTACTTTTAGAACAGGCAGGAGGAGACCCTATTGAACGTGCAAAATTGATTACAGATATTGTTCGTAGTATCTCTTTGATTCCAGATACAATTACGCGTTCTGTGTATGTACGGGAGACAGCAGGGCAAATGCAAGTGGAAGAGTCTGTTCTTTATAATGAGATAAGCCGTTTAAGACGACAAAAGTCTGGAGACAATGTTCCAATGCCGTATAAAGCTACAGTACAGCAACCTAAGGTGACTTTAACTCCAACAAAATTGGGGGGAGTTTCTCCTTGTGATACTGAGGAGATTGTTCTCGTTCGTTATATGTTGCAATTTGGTACAGATGTATTGTATGAGGAAGAACATGAAGGTGGTCGGTATGTTATCACTGTGGGAGAATATATACTTAATGAACTTGCTGAAGATGAATTATTGTTGTTGAATCCTCAGTTACAGAAAATTCAACAAGAATATCGTAAATGCTATAAGAATTTGCCCGCCTTCTCTCCTGCTAGGTATTTTACAGCTCACCCTGATCCTGAAATATCGACTGTCGTTGCAGATATTTTGAGTGAGCCGTATGAACTCAGTAAGATGTGGGTATTGTTGGATACGACTCTGCGTTCAGAGGAGAGTATGTTGACTGAGTTGTTGCCCAAAGTAGTGGATAATTATAAAATGAAACGTATTGAGATATTGTGTAAAGAAGCTGATAATAAGATTTTGGAATGTCAGAATGCAGGGAATATGGATGAATTGATAGAATGGGTAAAGAAGAAGAATGCGATCATCAAGGTGCGGGCACGGTTAAATGAAAAATTAAAAAGGACGATTTAATCGTCCTTTTTAATTTGAGATTATATGAATTTTTCACGATTCTGCATTTTGTATAGACCTATAAGTAAAAACACAAAACTTGCGGATAATATAAATAATCTGTTGTAAAATACGGTGTTGTAGAATATTTCTGGATTCTTGTCCAATGGAACATCAAATGGATTCAGAAAAACATTCCATTTGCTGACTCCTAACATGCTATTGAGTGCAAATAATAACATGCCAATGACGATAATTAATACGGCTGTACCATTCCCATTGCGTACAATTGTGCTGAGCATAAAACAAAGTAGTCCGATAAATAAGGCAGGTACAATTGTTTGCAGTGTTAGGTTGACTGCAGGTACTTCTACGACGAGCCAATTAGTGATGATTGACAGAAGCAAGGTTAGTATAAAGCAGATAGCATAAGCTATTATCAACCGGAATAACCATACTTTGTATCGGTAGTTGGGAATACCGAATATAATTTCAATAATTTTGGCATCTTGGTCATTTTGTATTCCGAAGCATGTAGGGTAAAAAATGAGCAAAATAGATGGGACTAATAGCATGTTGTATCCGGTTGCCATCGTTATTTCATCATCCGAAAACAGACTGATGCCGACAGTGATGATATAAAAACCGATAGCACTGAGTATGAAGTATATGAATTTATTTCCGAATATAATTTTGATATTATATTGGATGAGTTTGATAATGGGCCTTGCAATTTTGAATTTCATATTGACTATCACTTTTCGTAGTTTGTTATTTATTGTGTAATAATCTGTTCATGGTTTGCCAATTTTACGCTTCTTAGCAGCCATAGATAGGAATCTTCAAGCAATGGTGTTGTTTTTACAGCATTGGGTACTGGTTGCGTTTCAGATAAACAGCGTACTTTGATGTTTTCGCCATTTCTGATGTGGTGTACCAATAGTAAATCTGAAGGTAATTTTGCAAAGTCGCGTGCCGGTATTTCAAAAGTCCAGGTAACATCTTTGGCAATTTCTACCATATCGGTCGGTGTGCCATGATATTTTAAAGAACCTTTATTGATTACTCCGACTTGATTACAAGAACTGGCGATATCTTCAATGATGTGTGTTGAGAATATCACGATGCGATTACGGGATAATTCCACTAATAAATTTCGGAAACGGATACGCTCACGAGGGTCTAGACCAGCTGTCGGTTCGTCAACGACCAATATGCGTGGCAAGTTTAGCAGAGTCTGTGCGATACCAATTCGTTGTTTCATACCGCCTGAAAATCCACCGATTTTTTTATCTTTGTTTTCATACATGTGTACTGCTTCCAACACTTCCGTGATGCGCTGTTTGCGCACTTTGGGGTTGTATATACCTTTTAAGAGTGCTTGATATTCAAGAAATTCCCATGATGTGAGATTTTCATATGTACCAAACTCCTGAGGAAGATAGCCGATAAGACCTTGTAATTCTTCTCGTTTTTTCTGTGTATCAATGCCATTGATGAATATTTTACCATAGCTTTGTTCAAAGATTCCGCAGATAATACGCATCAAGGTTGTTTTCCCGGCTCCGTTTGGCCCCAATAAACCGAACATTCCTGTGTGTATATCCATAGATACGGCATTTAAAGCCTTGAAGGGTTTTTTCTTATAGCCAATGACTGGGATTTTGGTGGCTACTTGATAGATTATTTTTTTGATTTCGCGGAATCGCCCGTCTATTTGATCAATTTTAATGTTGTATTTGTGAATTCTTTCAGATAGATAATGAGCGGTAATGGCAATATACCATAAAGTTCCTAATAGGATTGCGACTCCTGAATCTGCAAATTTAAGAGTACTCCAAATCAATGTGGCTAGAGGTGAGAAATAATGTACTGTGATATTTAAAATCTGAAAAGATTTACTTAATAACAGCTTGTTGTTAGATTTAAAATATTCATTGGCAATATGGATGATTTTTATTGTCAGTAGCCAAGTGCAAATAGCGAATATAATAGCCCAAAATGTCAGTGTCTGATACCAGTAGGTGAAATAGAAAATGAAACTGTTTAGAGGAATCAGCCAGACTAACGGTTGTAGATCTTTCACTGTGCGGTATTCTTCTTTTAGGCCTAATCTTTTGCGAGTGTGCTGACCGGAAGTCCATTCTCTTTGAAACTCATTGGGACGACCGTATATTTTTACCAGATTTCTGATTGATATGTGAATTTCTTGGTCTGGAGGGATAATACGGCTGTTGGCTTGTCGTAAGCTTGTTTCAATAAACCAGGTCGCTGCCGGTATTAGTATAATGGCTCCGATTAAATAACCAATTTTCCACATGAGAGTCGCATTCAGAAGATAGATACCGATAATGGATGCCAATAGCAGAGAAATCTGAATTAGCTTCATTGATAAACTTTGGGTTCTGAGTCTATACAAGGCATCTTCCATACCGGAATATAGAGTAGGGATTATAACCAATGTCAAGAGGGTACTCATCGTTAAGCCTCCTATGACTGTAATGGCAAAAGGAGCTCCTAAGCCAGATACAAACTCTCCTTGTCCCATTGCCAATGGGAACATAGCGACAATGGTCGTAATGGCTGTAATCAAAATGGGGCGTACGCGAGATATTCCGGCAATAATCAAGGCCCTGGTTTTTCGGTTACCGAGACGTCTTAATTGAGATGTGTAGTCAATAAGGATAATACTGTTATTCACTACTATACCGATTAATATAATAACCCCGATGAATACATTCGCATTCATTAACGAATTACTGGTGAATAGTAAAGCCAATAATGAGCCGATTGCAGCCAATGGTATGGCGAACATCAACACAATAGGTGCTGTCACTGACTCAAAGACGGAGGCTAATATCATGTAGATAATAGCAAATGCTGCTAATATTAGAAAGGTGAATTCACTGGTTTCATCTTCCTCATGTACAACTTCAACAGCTATACCTGTCGGAATATCTGTTTGTTGTATCAAATCATCAACTTCGATTCTGGCGGCTTCTAAAATACTTTTTGATTCATTGACGTCAGAATTGAAAGTGTAATTAACTGTAATTTCTTCATCTTGATTTACGCGTATAATACTTCCTTGGCCGCGTCCTAGGTTAATTTGGCTAAAACTACGTAAATCAGTGATGGAGTTGTTGTCATTTACTACTTCCAGATTGCGTAAATCTTCTAATGTACGAACGGGTTCGACGTCTTCCTCTTCTTCTTTTTCTGCCAGTTCTTTATCTTTGATGATAATGTCGTATTCTTCATCTCCGGCTTTATACTTGATTGAAGTAGTGTTTTGAGGGGCAAAATTATTTAATTCGGTGACTACATGTGTAGGAGTAACATCATATATGCCCATCAGGTATTGGTCGAATAGAATGCGGGCTTCTGGCTTTCCTCGGGAATAGCTCATGGAAGCGTTGCTGATATTTTCTAACTCTTCCAATTGATATTCCAATAGTTCTGCAAGATTGGACATTTTTTCAAAATCCTGACCTTTTATGATGATTTTTTCGCTTTGACTGCCCATACCCATTTTGCGCAAAAGGTCTTCTCCTCCGCTCATTAAAGCACTACCTCCTCCTCCTTGAAAATTTTCACTGCTCTCTATGGCTTCATAGCTTACATCACTGATGCGCAATCCCTTGGTCTTGTTTATGACTAAATCTTTTAATTCATTGAGTGTTTTGTTGTCTATCTTCTCAAAATCGTCTTTTAATTTGATTGTAAGACGGGCATCCGTTGCAAACACTTGTGAATTGTATTGCTCTATTTCCGGAATTTCTTGCAGGCGTTCTTCATATGAGCGGACAGTTTCATCCGTACGGCTTAAAGTATTACCGTTTGGAAACGTCATGTAGATATTGAAGGTGTCTGCTTCTATTTCTTTTAATGTATTCAGTGTCAATGTCAGAGACAGAGCAAGGGTAACAACCAATAGTAGTAATGCTGAAAATACAACAGTACTTGGTTTTCGCAAACATATTTTTAGTAGTGCGATATAAATCTGTACGGGACGGCTGTGTATGGATAGAGTACTGAAATTGACTTGTTCGCCTTGTTTTTTCATGAATTGGTTGACTGCCATGGGTATTAATAATAAGGCTACTACTAGTGACAATAATAATGTCGTGATGATAGAAACGCCAATGTGTTCCCCGATTAATTTTAATAGAAAATCATCTGAAAATAGAAAGGGCAGAAATACCGTGATGGTTGTTAATGTTGCTGCAGCAACAGCCTTGGCAACTTCTTTAGTTCCTTTTACAGCAGCTTCTTCTCTTGGCATACCGATTGCCCGTAGGCGGAAAATGTTTTCCATGACAACAACGGAGTTATCTAATAACATTCCCACTGCCAGAGCAATACCGGTCAGGGTCAGTGTGTTGATGCTAATGCCGAAGAAGTAGAAAAAATAGTATGCCGAAAATACGGAAATAGGAATAGCAAATGCAATAAAGGTTACTATCTTGAAATTTCGTAAGAATAAATAAAGAATAAAGATGGCTAAAATTGCACCTGTAATGGCAAGATTGATAATGATATTGATATTTTCGCTCATGGTTTCTGCAACATCCGTATCGACTTGAATAGAAACACCTTTTGCTGCAAGTTCCGTGTTTAGCTGAGCAATTTCATCTCTTACTCGTTTGGATAAATCAATAATGTTTACTAGGGGTGATTTGGCGATGATGCAGGTTATCACTTCTTTTCCATTGACTCTCGAATAACTGTCTTCTTCTTTAATGCCAAAATGGATTTCTGCAATGTCTTTGAGCAATACCGGTCCGTCTGCCACAACAATGTTACCCAGATCATCTGTGCTTAGATATTCTGCCGTGACGTTTACAAAATAGCGTTTGCTGTTTTCATACACAGAGCCGGCAAAAGTTTTCTCCGACATGTTGCCGCTAATTAGAGTGCTGATTTGTGATGCTGTGATATTCAGTGCTTTGCATTTTTCTTTGTCAAGTAGGATTTCAATGCTTTTTTGCCGTCCTCCCATAACATTGACAGATGCAATCCCATCTGTGCTTTCCAATACAGGAACAATGTCTGCATCCGTAATGTTACGGACATAGTCGATGTCTTCGTCACTAAGCACCTGTAAGGTCATAAACTGGTCGCTGGCCATACCGACTCCGGCTTTGCTGACCTGTACGGAAAACTCCTCGGGCAGATTCTTGGCGATGGCTTTGATTTTTTCTTCCAGTTTCAGGTAGGTATATTTGATATTTGTGTTTTTAGTGAATGAAACGGTTGTATTGGCTCCTTGCGAACTGATTCGGGTATTGATTTCCTCCACACCTTCCATTCCGCTTATGATACCTTCTACAGGAATCACTGCTTGACTCTTTATATATTGGGGGTCTAGGTTTGTTTTTGTACTGATATTAATGTGCAGAGTTGGATATTCCGCATCTGGATATAACTCCATTGGCAAATATCTGTATGAAAATAATCCCATCATCGTCAAACCGATGAAGAGCATGGAAATTAAAACCTTTCGCCTAATCAATTTATCCATACTATTATTTCTTTTTTTTATCAAAGATGTAATATACACAAGGTATTACTACCAACGTCATGATAGTGGAAGTAAATAATCCTCCGATAACGGCTAATGCCATTGGTGAACGTAGAGAAGCTCCTTCTCCAAATCCGAAACACATAGGTAATAAGGCAAGTATGGTTGTTAAACTTGTCATGATGATAGGGCGGATTCGTTGCTGTGCTGCTGCTTGAAGCGCTTCTGTCAATGCATAGCCTTCGTCTTTTAGTTTGTTTGTGGCATCTACCAGCAAGATGGAATTGTTCACTGCAATACCGGCAAGCATGATGATTCCGATAAATGCCATCATGTTAAGCGAAGCTCCTGCTAATAAAAAGGCATAAATACAACCGACTCCTGCCAATGGTATGGTTAACAGGATTGTGAACGGATGGCGTAAAGATTCAAATTGTGAAGCCATTACCATGTAAACGAGGACGATGGATAATAGTAAGGCAAATGAAAGCCCGTTAAATGATTCTGCTCGTTTCTCTTCTTCTCCTGTGATTTTGGCTGAATATTTCGCAGGGAATTGGATATTCTCCAATTGAGAGTTGATAGCAGGGGTTACTCCACTTAATGTATAATCTTTTTCGAGCATGGCGGTTACCTTGCCGATACGGCTTTGATTTTTACGGCTGATTTCCTTAGGCGCAGTGGTAATGCTTACTTCTGCAATTTCTCCTAAACGGTATTTTTTATCGCCTTGCACTATTTCTACATTTTGTAGCTCTGCCAATGAAACTTCCGGTACTCGTATTTCAATATCAATGGGTTCGCCTTCAGATTCAAAAGTGCTGGCTGTTGTACCGTTTAATTTGCTCTTTACTTGTGAAGCGACAGATGATATATCAACTCCGTAAATTCCGCTTTTTAAACGGTCGATAGTGATGTCTATTTCAGGTGCACCTTTTTCCATGGAGGTGCGTACATCATAGACACCTGTAATTGATGAAATTTTTTCTTTCACTTCATCACAGAGTTCTTCTATTAATTCCAGCTCTTCGCCTTTCACTTCGATTACAACAGGAGCTTCATTATTTCCTAAGATGCTCTGTAGTGCAGACTGTTCTTTTTCAAAGGATATTTCAATACCGTCAGGAATGACATAATTGTGATTCAGCTGGTTGATGATGGCATCTGCATCTAAACGGGAATCTCCTTTGAGACGTGCTTTGATTTCTGCTTGATTTTCTTCTTTTAAGTTGCCGCTACCTGCTTGATTCTCTGTGTTGGAGGGTCCTATTTGGGTAAAAATCCATTCAAGATCTTCTCCTGCCAATTCTGTAATCATGGTTTCTATGGTGGCGGTGGCATTGTCCGTACTTTGTAGACGGGATCCGGGCTCAAGTGTTACAAATGTAGAAAACTCTTTGGATTCTGCTTTCGGCATAAATTCCATTTTTAATAGAGGAACCAACATATAGCTGAAAATGACTAATATAAGGGCTGTGATAACAACGATATATCGGCGTTTCAAGAGCTTGCCTACAAATCTGCCGTATCCTTTTATCTGTACGGATTCTTTGTTGCCAGACGATCTGTATATGTATTTTGATGCTAACATTGGCATTAGCAGAATAGCTACAAACAGGGATGATAGCAATGAGAACGATACTGTCCAGGCTTGTTCTTTGAATAATTCTCCGGCTGCTCCCTGGATGTATACAATAGGGAGAAATACGACAATTGTTGTTAAGGTTGATGAGGTGATGGCGCCTGCAACTTCTGATGTTCCTTTTATGGCAGCTTCTTTAGGGGATAGACCGTTTTCCAGATTGCGGTATATGTTTTCCATCACAACGATGGCATTATCTATCAACATTCCTGCTCCAAGTGCCAGACCTCCTAATGTCATGATGTTGATAGTGAGTCCATTGAAGTACATTAAGTTAAATGTTGCAATGATGGATACCGGAATAGATATGCTGACAATTAAAGTTGTGTTGATTCGTCTCAAGAACACATACAATACAACCATTGCTAGCAGCACTCCCATGATGGCAGAGTCTTTTACTTCTCCGATAGAGGCTCCGATGAAATCTCCCTGATTACTGATTATATGAAACTCATAACCGGGCATACTTTTCTTTAGTTCCTCTAGTTTTTGTGTAATGTTCTCAACGGCTTGTACGGTGTTGTATTTATTTTCTTTATAGATGCTAAGACTAAGGCAACGTTCCCCATTGTATCTGGCTAAGTTTTTAGGTTCTTTGTTGCGCAGTTCAACTTGAGCGACATCCTTTAAGTAGATTGGTGCTTTAACATTGGTTGATGTTGCGGTATTTTCTGAATTTTCTGAAATTGTAGGTGTTTTGAAGGCTACGATGATATTGCTGATATCTTCCAGGCTTTCTAATAAGTTGACACCTTTTATGGAGTATTGTATCTCATCGTTTACGATGGTTCCTCCAGATACATTTCGGTTTAATCCCTCTATTTTGGACGCAATGCTCTCTGCTGTCAAGCCAAAAGCATCGAGCATATAACTATCGGTTTTAATCTCTACGTAGGCTTCTTCTTGTCCGTTTAATTGTATGTCAGCAACTCCTTCAAGACGGACAAATTCACTGCGCATATAGTTTTCTGCAATCTTTCGCAATTCATTCATGTCCGTGATCTCCTGATGACTCATGGCAATAGTCATCACAGGTGTAGCATTCGCATCATATCTGGAAACATTCAGGGATGTGATTTCCTCGTTTTGTCCGATTTGCGACATGCTGCGCTGTAAATCCAGAAAAGCTGCATCCATGTCCTGATCCCAATCATATTCAACAGTGATCGTGGCTCCTCCTACTTTACTGCTGCTGCTAACCTGTTTTACACCTTCCTGGCGGGCTGCTGTCGATTCAATTTGTTCGATAAATTGTTTCTCGATTTCTTCAGGAGGACGTTCACCTGCTTCCAACTCAATGTAGAGAGCCGGATTTTTTAGATCAGGAAATAAGTCAGTTCCTAGTTTATTGTATGAAATAACGCCTAGTAAGCACACTCCTAATGTGATCATTAGGACGCTGACCGGATATTTTACTGCAAATTTTGTTATGCCCATAGCGTCTTCTTGTTTTTACTTCATCACTTTCACCTTACTGCGGTTGCGCAACCATTCGTAGCCTTTTACTACTATTTTGTCTCCAGCTTCCAATCCTTTGGTTACCTCTACGTATTGATTGTCGCTAATGCCTGTCTGGATGACTTTTTCTTCAGCATTATTGCGCTCCACAGTGTAGATGAGTTTGCCGCCACGACGGTTCTTGATGATGTCTTTGGGAATACATAATACAGAATCTTTACTTTCTGTTATCACATCGGCTTTGGCAAACATACCCGGACGCAGTTTTAAGTCTGGATTATTGATTTCGATATAGCCGGCAAACGTTCGGGAGTCTTCGTTGATGGCCGGAGACAATTGAGTCAATACACCTTTTAAAGTATCCTGTTTGATATTGTAGTTGGTGATGTGTACATTTTGTCCTACTGCCAGTTTTTCTAAGGCATTTTCCGGGAATTGTGTCTCGACATACATTTTGCTGTAGTCCATAATTCCGACTAGAATGCTGCCTGAAGCGACTTCAACATTGGGCGTAAAGTAGGGCAGGCTCACAATAACGCCACGGAAAGGAGCTTTGATATTCATCTTTTCCAATGTAATATATGCGTTTTCCAAGTCTAGCTTGGCATTGATGAATGAATTTTCAGCACTATTTACATCCTTCTCTGTTGCACCGCCTCTTTCTAGCAGACTTTTTTGTCCTTCCCATTCTTTCTCTGCAATTTGCACCTGCAGTTTTTTGCTTTCCAACTGGACATTGTTGACATATTCTTTATTTTCCAGGCGGATGATGACTGCTCCTGCTTCAACAACATCGCCTAATCGATAGGGACGACCGGTTTTAGGGTTTGTCTGCAAATTGTAATCTCCGACATTCTCTGATTTGATTTCAATGGTCTTTGCAGCTTTTGCCGTACCGGTTGTCGTGATGTATTCTTCGATATTTCTAAATTGTACATCTTCAATCCATACCGGAGTGGTAGTTTCTGAAGCTGAGGAACCACGGTTGTTATTACAGGAAAATAATGCTAATCCCAATACAACAATTCCGATTGTTTTTAAATGCGTATTCATAATATCCGGCTTTTCTTATATAATTCGTTATTTTTGATTTCTTTTATTTTAGTAGTTCTACAGGTAGATAAGATTTGTTGTTTTCAAAATCCCATAATGTCTGTATTTTGAGATTCAATAGTTCTAGTTTATAGCTGATGATGGCATTCGTATATTCCTGTTTGGCA
Source organism: uncultured Odoribacter sp. (assembly GCA_945900015.1). Classification (GTDB taxonomy): domain Bacteria; phylum Bacteroidota; class Bacteroidia; order Bacteroidales; family Marinifilaceae; genus Odoribacter. Next base: position 40,283 of record CAMDJC010000001.1, read on the forward strand.
TTTGTCAACTGTGTTTGGTATTGTTGCAAATCCATACCGGTTAAATTGCCATTGCGATATTTCTCCAGGTTGATTTCGTAGGTGTGTTCTGCATTTTCAATGCTTTTCTTTTTGATTTCGATTTGTCGGATGAGTGTTGGCAGATTCCTGCAAATCTGTCTTACCTCTAGAATAATATTCTTTTTTTCTTCTTCAAAGTCGACTTTGTTTGATTCCATGGCAAGTTCGCTTGATTTTACTCTTGCTTTCTTTGCGCCCCAGTCAAATATAGGAATGTTCAGCGATACTCCGATTTGTTCGTTGTCTGTGGGGTTGCTGTACATGTCTTTTACTTTGCCGGCAAGTGCATCCAAGCCGATTCGAGCACTGATGCTACCTTTGAACTCATTTTCCGATTTTGCCCGGATGATACTGAATAGATCTTCCTCAAGCGTAATCTCTTTCTGGCGTAATTCCATTCGTTGGTCCAGGGCATATTTGACCGCATCCATTGAGTTGACATTTATTGTATTGATAGCTGTGTTCGGCAGCACCATAATGTCCTCATCCAGCGATACTCCTAAAAGCAACTTGAAATTGTCTTTTGTATTTTCATAGCTGATTTCTGCATTGTAGACCGCCGACTCACTGGTGGCGAGATTTACTTCTGCTTGAAATTGTTCCTCTTTTGCAACTAAACCGGCTTCAACCTTGTTTTTGATAATTTCGTAATTCTGTTTTTGATTATTGTATTCGTCTTTGGCAGTATTCAGGTCTTTTTGTTTTTGGTATACTTCATAGAATTGGGTCGTTACCTGCTTTTCGATATTCAGCTCTTGCATGGCATAGCTGATTTTTGCATTTTCCAATGCATATTCTAACTCCTTTAACTGCATCTTGGTGCGATTGTAGGTAAAGAGTGGTTGCTCCAATCGTAATGAGAGATTATGATTAAAAGAAGTGCTTTTGCGGTTGTCTGTTTTGTTGGAGGCATCTTGCCATGAAAGAGCATTGATCAAAGAGATTGTTCCATCTGTCCACTTGATTGGTTGTACAATTCCCAATGAGGCTGATGAACTCATGCTTTCGTTGGCATACCAGCGGCTGTTGTAGTTGTCGTATTGATTGTTACGGGTGTAGTTGAATGGGTTGACATCCAGCGAAAACTGTGATTTTAATGAGGCATTTTGTGCCTTTAGGTTCAACTGTTGCTGCTCTAGACTTATTTTACTTTGTATAAGTGCAGGGCTGTGCTGGAAAGCGACCTCTAAAGCCTTTTCCAAGGTCAGCACTTCTTGCGCTGTGAGTTGGCTCCATCCGCAAATGGTTAGTAGTGTGATTAGCAGTATGCGTCTTGACATATTCTTCTTTTTTAATAGTTTGTTCAATTGGTTTTTGTAAATTTAACTGCATCCGCAATGACATAGTCTCCGGATACTTTATCTGTTAAAGTTATAGTGGTTGTTCCTTGTGGCAGGTAAAAATTACCCAAGGAAATCCAGCCGGGTTCTTCTTGTTGCAGGTTCAAAGTCATTGATTCCTCTTCTTTGCCATAACTGATAGTATATGTCTGATTGCGTTCTTTATTGTCATGCCGGCGTGGTGGCCCCATCCTGTTTTGTTTCGGATTCCAAATGGAGATTTCATAATATCCGTCCTGTTGTATTTCGGCACTCCAGACGACTGCATTGTTGCCGCTACCCTTGCGCTTGTAAAATGCGGACTGTATTACATCTCCGTAGCAATAGTCGGTGGCAATGGCTGTCCATTTGGAAGGAGCCCACCAAGGCCAGAAGTTTTTGTATTTATCTGGATCCTCTTTCTGGAACAGGTCTTTCAGCTTATGCTTGTTGTTTGAAGCGACTGTCCGGAAGCCTGAATCTTCATTGTCAATAACAAATTCCTTGGGGTCTTGATTGAATTCTCGGGTGTCTGTTATAAAGTCTCCGGCAAGCGTATCTTGTGTCTCTTTCTCTATCTTTGAAAAAGGGAACCGATGCAATGCAGGCAAATTATGAGAAATATTTGTATTGATGCTGATGTTTGCCGGGCGTTCGTCAGTGATTATTTTTACTTCTTTGGCAGAGCCTGCAGGCAATAGATAGTTTTCAACTACATTATTGTTCTGGTTCCCTCCAAAACCATCCATGCCACCTCGTGGCCCTCCTCGGAAATTGCCGCCTTGTTGTATTTCGGCTGTCACCAGTGCGTCTACATCCGACGGATTATATATCTTAAAATGTATCTGATATTTTGTGACTTCATCAATGACTGTTTGGTTGGCATCTACATCTTTAATGTACACAATGGGCGAATGGTCGTCCTCATACCATTGTTGGAGAAATTTCGTCAGGTCAATCCCGAACTTCTTGTAAAATTCTGATTGGAACTTATTGAACGGTATTGTTGTGAATAGATTATTTTGATAGAAGTTCTTCAGAAAGGTTGTGAAATCTTCTTGACTGATTTGAGTGTTGGCATAGTTCTTTAAAGCTTTGCTTTTCAGTTTTAGCAATTCATAAAATATTTCAGGTTTCAGTTCTATATCTGAGATAGCCTCTTTAAAGCTATGCGTCTCTAAATATAGATTGGCTCTTTGTTTATCATCGATCAGACTTCCCCAGAAAAAGTTACTTCGTTCATTATTTAAACTTTGCATAGTATTTAATGCAATGTCCAGAATAGGATATTCATCTGTCTGGATAAATCCGGTATGGTGATAAAGCATGGCATGGGCAACGAATTTATTGACAAGCCGGTTGTTCCAATCCCAACCGTATTGTACATTTTCTTCGAAAAATGTGCGGCGGATGAAATCTTGGAAAATACTGGTTGCCATCTCTACGGGTCCGGGGATTCCTTGGTCGCGGCGTCTCCAGTTTTCTCTTCGTTTTTTTTCAGCATCGAAATCTGAATCGAGGTTAATGCCCCGTTCAGGAATAAAAGCAATCTCCGGCATGATATATTCCGTGTAGCCTTTCCAATTGCGGATGTAGGCATGGTGTTGTGCAGGAGTTTCTGCCATGACGAATTTGTGGAACGGGTAGTTTCTTCCTTGTTCTACTTCGATGTTGTTTTTCAATTCTCTGATAATTCCGGGCAAAGTATCTTGTAAAGCTGTAAAATGTGCTGAAAAATAGTCGTGTCCGCTGAAATAATAAATCTTGTATTCTGTAGAGTCTACAGTCAGGCTTTTGCTTTCGTAATCCGCCATGGTCAGGCTGATACAAGGGAGAGCATAGCGGTTGTTGAAGACTGTTTTATCCCCTTCTCGTTTGGCTTCTCCTTGAGATAATATTGTTTGTGGACCATCATAATTAACGATGAGCTTATAATGAGTGAAATCTTTTTGCAAATTGTAAGGTGCTGCGGGATTTACAGGAGGAATAGCTACCGGATACCAGAGGCATTCCGGTGTCAGCAGTGTAAATTTCTCCTCTAGCCATACATATTTTTTGCCGATAGGGAACATATGTTGTTTGTCGGTGTTGTCCAGATAATCTTTCTCTAAAATATCCGTATAACAAATAGTTTCGTCAATTTCCCCTTTATATCGGATGTTCAGTTCTGCCGTTCCCTGGCTTTGCATCGTTTGATCAATGATGACTGCCTGTCTGTTTCGTTGAAAGGCAATGGGCATCCCTTTGCTTTCAAGGGCAGTAATTTCCAATGTCGGGTTAAGATAAAGGATGATTTGCTTGATGGGTGCGTCTTGCCGGTTGACAAGCACAAGTCGGCTTTCGCCTTCCAGTTGCTTGCCATTCGGCGTGACAGTCAAGGTATGGTCGGTAATGTTGACGCGTTGAGCGTCTGCATACCGGTTGTAGGTAGTTATGTATTCGTTACGTAGCTCCATTTTTTTGCTGTGATGGAGAATATAAAGACCTCCGGCAGTAAGTGCTACGGCAAGACTTGCAGCACCTAATGAATGGACGATGATGATTTTCCATTGTTTGTGCGGCAAACGTTTTACGAGAGCAATGGTGAAACAGATAAAGCCGATGCCGGCCATTAGAAATATAAATCGTTGCAACAAAAATATCTGGAGGTTGTTGTGTCCCATTACATCTGAAAAAAGAGCCGGTATATGTGCTCCGAAAAAATCGAATACGTCATAGCAGGCATCTTTGATATAGAAGAATTCCAATGCAATGATTCCAAGCATGACAACAAATGTAACCGCTTGATTTTTCACCACACACATAACCATAAACGATAGTCCTAATACGAACAGGAGAGATGGTAAAGATACAGTAAAAAGATAAAATATATAGGGAAATATTGAAAATGGAGCTTTTGCAATCAGTATGTGCAAAAAGGCTGTGATTACCAAGGTTATGATATTTAATGAGAGAAATACCCGTACAATACCCCAGGTTTTTCCTATGATATAGTCGGCATTACTCATCGGACGTACATAAATCACTTCGGCAGTATCGAGTTTTTTGTCGCGCTTTAAAAAACTGCCTGCCAGAAAAATGACAATCACTGATTGGGCGATGTTATAAAACGTGATGCTGTAAAAAGGAATTTGCGATGCAACGGCATGTTCCGGCCATTGGGTGGCAAACATATTGAGCACAGGGGTCATATACCACATAATGGTAGTGGAAATACCCAATAGAGCCAGAAATGCAAATATACGGAACAGCCAGCTTCTTCTTAGGAGCTTCACCTCATATCCGGCTATCGTATGGATGTTGTACAGATTCATGTTTTATATTATTGAAATAATTCTCCTCCTATTTTTTCGCTATACATTTCCATCTTGTCTTTTAGCAGGTAGTCCATAAAATAAACGTATGCGTGTTCGATGTTGGGAGTAATCTGCTTGCCGCTGAATCCCTCCGGATTCTCGGCGACGATTTGAATTTCCCAGCCTCCTTCTGAAGGTATTGTGGAAATGATAGGGTATTTTTCCTTGATTTGTTGTAATTCCGGATCAGTAACAAATATTTCCCACACTTTGCCTGTTGCCAATTGTATCATGTCATCCGGTGAGCCTTGGAATTTTAATTCTCCTTTGTTTAATAGAGCCAGATTTTTACAAGTGCTGGATATATCTCCGACAATGTGAGTGGAGAGAATGATGATAACATCCTTGTCGCTTACTTCTGATAAAATATTCCTGAATCGGATGCGTTCTTCCGGGTCAAGACCGGTTGTCGGTTCGTCAACGATAATTACTTTGGGATTACCTACAATCGCTTGGGCGATGCCTAATCGGCGCTTCATACCTCCGGAAAGACGGTTTGCCCAGCGGTCTCGCACTTCATATAATCCCACTTTCCGTAATAATTCGTCTACGACTTCTGCCCGTTTACGAGTGCCTTTGATTCCTGCCAGTCCGGCTCCATAGTCAAGAAATTCCCAGGTTTTCAGTTTTTCGAAAAAACGGAAATCTTGAGGCAGATACCCTAATACGGAGCGGATTGCTTTGCGATCTCGAAGGATGTCATAATCATCGAATAGGATAGTTCCTGAGCTAGGGCTTTGTAATAGTGTCATAATGCGCATCAGTGATGTTTTACCGGCGCCATTGGGTCCTAGCAATCCGAACATACCCGGCTCAATATCCAAATTCAGGCAATTCAGCGCCCTATGGCCGTTAGGATATACCTTCGTTAATTCTTTGATTTGAATCTTCATAAGCTGGATGTATAAAATTATGCACTAAAAATAGCAAAATATAGTAAACTCTGCTAATGTCGGTATCTTTTTATAATAAAATTAACCATTGTCGTTTTACACTCTTGTGAATTAGACAAAAAAAATGTAGGACGGTTTATTTGCTTTATGGAAAAAATCTGTATGATTGTTATATGAATTATTAGAGTTTTGGACGGTGTTTATCCCTGGAAACCCTTTCACGTCTCGAAATTTAGCTGTATCTTTGTTTCTGGAGAACATAAACTAACAACCATATGAGATATCTGGACCCCAAAGCTGATCTGACATTCAAGCGGGTGTTCGGTGAACACCCCGACTTGGTGCGTAGTTTCCTGAATGCCTTGCTTCCATTGGGTGAAGGCGAGGAAATTAGTGAAATCGAATACCTGCCTGCGGAAATGGTGCCCGACAACCCTTTGCGCAAGAATAGTATTGTAGACGTGCGCTGCCGAGACATCCGCGGACGACAGTTTATCGTGGAGATGCAAATGGTATGGACTCCGGAATTCAAACACCGTGTCCTGTTCAACGCCTCGAAAGCCTATGTGCGTCAGATTAAGACAGGTGAAGACTACGAGCTACTGCAACCAGTCTATTCACTGAACCTTGTGAACGACGTCTTCGAGCCTGAGTTGCAGGGTTATTACCACTATTACCGCATGGTGCATGTGGAACATACGGACAAGGTTATCGACGGACTGCACCTGGTGTTCGTGGAACTGCCCAAATTCAATCCCCACACCTTCAGCGAGAAGAGGATGCATGTGCTTTGGCTGCGCTACATGACTGAAATCAACGAACAGACCCGTGAGATACCGGAAGAACTGCTGGAGAACCCCGACGTCCAGAAAGCCGTAAAATCACTGGAAGAGTCCGCCTTCACCGAAGCGCAGCTTGCCGGCTATGAAAAGTTCTGGGACACCATCAGTGTGGAAAAAACACTGATAAGCGGTGCAGAGAAAAAAGGCCTTGAAAAAGGAAAGGTAATCGGTCGAGAAGAAGGGAAAGCCATTGGTGAGCAAGAAAAAGCACACCAGATTGCCCGACAAATGAAAGCAAAAGGATATCCTCTTGATGTGATTGCCGAGTTGACGGCTTTGTCCGAAGAAGAAATTGACAGATTGTAAACCACCTCTTATACAAGTGCGGTACAACAAGCAGCCAGGTTTCAAAGTTTCGTTGAAACCGGGCTGTAAAATTAACTTTCCGAGAGTAATATATTTACTCTATGGAGGTGATGCAAATAGTAACACGATTTTTTTCTGCTGTAGCAAATGGTTGTACCGTGTCGCCTTTTGAATCGACTGCAATACGTTCTTTAGCTATACCTTTTGCCACCAAAGCATCGGCAACGGCTTGGGCTCTCTTGGTGGAAAGCGTTTTGTTAAAGCGGGGATTACCGGTCTGGACATCCGCATATCCGGTCAGTGATACCTTCGCTGTCGGATTCTTCTTCAGATAAGCAGCCAGCTCGTCCACTTTGGCGGCTTCCTCCGAGCGTATAACGGCAGAATTGATTTTGAAGAACACGTCAGCCTGCATTGGTTGAGGTTTTTCCACCTTTACCGGCACAACCACCGGTTTCGTTTCCTGCTTCGGTTCTTCCTTCGGAGCAGGAGTCTGCTGCGGTATCGGAGCGGGAGCAGTCTTTGGTGTTTTCTTGGTATATCCTTTTCCAAATCGGATGCTTACGCCGGCAAGTATATTGAACTGCCAGTCGGCATTTCCGGCTTTCTTCGAATTGAAATGGTCGGACATTGCATTTGCATTGCCTTCCAGGTTGAATGCCACTGCATCGCAGATGCGGAAATCCATCCCCACACCCAGACGTCCTGCCACGAAAGCCTTGGAATCGTCCCATAGGTATTGCAGTTTATACCCCGCAGCATTGATGGCTACTGCATCATCGTTGTTAAACGCGATGTTTGCACCGATACCTGCAAAGAGATAGGGGTTGAAGAAGCGTTTGTGGTTGAACCCTCCGAGGCAGTTGGCTATATCAAATGTAGCATCCACATTCAGCTGTGCATAATTGAACTTATACTCCTGCTGCGGATTCACCCAGCTTCCTTTTCCCTGCCATCCGCTGAAGCCTCCACGCAAGCCCCATACCGGAGAGAAACGATAGCCTGCCGACAGTGCGGCAGCGGGCGAAACAAGGTCGGAAAACTTGGCTTCACCGATGGTGTGACCGATACCTCCCTGCACCTGCATGTACCAATGCGGGCGGAACTCAATCTTTTCTGTCTCCTTCTGTGCGAAAAGAGAAGAAGTGCCTGCCAAAAGCAGGGCTGCCAGAATTGTTTTTTTCATGTTCATGATAATATCAGAGTTTTTTTTTTTTTTTTTTGATAAATTTCCGTTAGCAAAAAAGGGGGCGCAAACACGCCCCCTCAATTCAAAAATATCTATTGATATGGGTTAATTTCCCTGTGTTTTCTTAACCTTTACTTCGATATCTTTTGTGATAGTTCCCCATGCGTATTCAACTTCAACAGGAACAATAAGAGTCATCTCCTTGATAACAGTACCGCTATTGTTTTTCCAGGTTAGTGTACCTAAATTATCCAAGCCGAGTTTTCCTGTCACTGTGAATTCAATTTTTGCATTAGGATAAACTGTAGTCAACAATCCGCCATCACTGATTTTGATTGCAGCTGTATTGATTTTAATTGCACTGACTTTATAATAGTCGAACAAACAGTTCTTTTTTGTAAATGCGTTATCACGCCAATCAATGAATGAAAGGATATCTGCAATTTTTAATTCAGAACCTCCGGCAACACCATCTTCCAAGAATTTGTCACCTCCCTTATTGATAGTGATAGGACGCATAAATTTAACAAAGAATTCATTATTACTCAATGTTACAGGTTTGCCGCATCCATTTACTGCATTAACGGCAACTTTAGCAGTCAGAGCACCGTCAACAGTTTCGTATGCTTTGTTCAAAATAGCTTTAGCGATCGTACCCTCTTGATAAGTTACAATTGAATTCAGAACTTTACCATTTTCACCACTGAGTTTCGCAATAACTTCTTTGTTTGCAGGTTTGCCTTTTTCTGTAGCAATAAGGTCAGTTCCGTCTGCTGTCAAGATGTAAGTCTTGCCATCACAACCTTTAACTTCCTTGTTTGGCTCTGTAACAAAAGTGAATGTCTTAGTCAGCAATTCATCAGCAAAGTCTTCATAAATTGCGTCAATTCCACTGATAATCAATTTTCTTTCGCTGAATTTATCCAATAAGTCATTGGTGAATGTACATTCCCCCTTACCATCTTCGCTAGTTGGAACTGCTACACCGAAATGTACATCGTCAAAGCCGTTTTCTTTGGTGTCGTGTTTGAACCATACTTTAGAGAATTTTATACCATTATCAATAGTACCAGTAGGTTTAACATTCAATTCTTTAGGATGCCAAGTCAATGTAACATATACATAGTGATATGTATTATTGCCATTGTCCTTAACGAAACGTACAATTACAGAGAATTCATTGTGTTCTACGAATAGTTTGTAAGCTTCCTCAGAATTAACAATCCATCTTAAGATATTTGTTTGATGGTCTTCGTCATCAATATTCGGGAATGAAACCTTACCAATTTTTTCATTTGACGCTACAGGTTTTGCATCAATACCAGCTTTATCAAATTGCTCACCCCATGTTAGGCCATCTAATTTGTATTCTTGCATAAATTCTGCTTTTGACATGTTGATGTCTTTGTTCGCAAGAATCTTTTCTTCTACTTGATCCCAAAGTAGATTCAATATTATATTTTTGTTTTCACAGTTAGCAGTGAAATTTTGTCCAAATACAAATGGATCAATAACTGTTGCCTTATTTTCTTTCTCTTTGTCAGTGATTCTGAATTTGATGTAAGCAACTGCCGCAACGTTATTTGTAGCTGTATCAACTAAGGTTACACGAACCAATGGCATACGACCTACTGTTGAGCGATTTTGTTCTGCACCAAAATCCTGTTGTTGGCCTCCTGAAGTTGCCTGTGCACGTAAAATAGAGCCTTCCATAGCAGCATGTGCACTTTGGGATGTTTTATTTACACCATCAAAGTAACCGACTAAGCCATATTCATATTTTAGTCCGTAGGCTTTGATTTCATCAGTTGCTGCATTTTTATCAAGACAACAATGAACGGCTGCATTTTCATCTATAGAATAACGATCTGCATGAGTGGCTACTAATTCTGCAACATCAATCCCGTCTGCATTATTCCAACGGAGTTCGAATTGTGGAGCTTCTTTAATTGCTTCGGCAGCTGTTGTGTAAAAATGAGTTTCAACAAGATCAACAAGACCCTTCTGAGCATCTGCAATCTTTAAGTTTTTAACTTTCATTGCTTTTACAGCAGCGTAATCAGAAGTAATCAGCGTATCGCCTTTTGCGCCTTTGGTCCCTACCTGCAAAGCTAAAGTTGTAACTTTACCGTCTTCTTCTATGTCTTTCAATAAGCCACTGTTTATACCAGCCTGAACAGTCAATATTCCATTTGAAGCGCTGAAATCTGTGATTTCAATTTTGTTTTCTCCTGCTTTGGTATATACTTTGTCTTCACAAATTAAAAACATGTTCTCTTTTTTCAAACCGCTGACTGCAGCATTTGAAGGATTCATGTGATATTTGGCAACCAAATTTGGAGTTATAGAATATTTGTCTCCATCTGTAGCAGCATCATCAGCCTGGTCTTTATTTGCATCAAGAGTCGGATGTTTCAATTTCTGAACATTATAGAAGAATGTATTTGCAGACATTGCTTCAATTCCCTGATAATAAAGTTCAGGCATAAACACTAGGCTCTGCAATTTTTCAGAAATCAGTTTTAAGTTAACCGGTTCGTTTTCGCCATATTTGATGGTGTAACCTATGATTGTGCCAGCCGCATCCTTAACTTCTGTAATGGTCAGTCCAGGGATAGTTACCTGTGGTAGGGTAACTCCTGTCGGCTCGCCATAATACAATACAACGCCATCTTTACCTACAGTTAAAGCATTCGGATCGAATGAATTCATTGAACCCAATTCTTTGTCACCATATTTGATAACTACTTTACCTTTTTCTCCTGCAGTGATAGTTAATTTGTTTTCATCAAAACCTTCAACTTCATTTTTAGGAATTGTCACACCGGTTTTTACTCCGTTGTAATAGATGCAACCATCTTCAGCATTGAATGTCAATTTGGACGCATCGAATGCTTCCGGCATGCTAGGCATAGTGAATGTTGGAGCAGAAACAACTTCACCTTTATCATTTTTCAATGTAATGGTAATAACTCCACCCTCTTCTTTTGTTTCCAAGGTGTACTTGGTGTTTCCATCCTGAGTATCGGCATCTTCGATTTTGTAAGTAACAGGATTGCCGGTTGCCGGAGTGATGGTCAATGTACGAGTAGACTCGTCCCATTTTACATCTTTTACATAAGCAAGTGCTCCGAAATCTTTTTTCAGAGATTCAATGCTTTTGTTTACAGCGTCGATTTGTTCTTGCAGGCCATCAATATCATCATCGTAGTCTTTGCAAGACTGGATAGATGTAGAGAAGCCCAACGCTGCACACAATAAAACTGCGTAAAATTTTGTTGATTGTCTCATTTGAAATAAAATTTAAATTTTAAAAAATGGTTTTCTTTTTCTCTTACTTTACTTGTTGATTTAGCTGTTGTCGTGATGTTAAACCTCCTTTTTATATTTGTTTTAACTGTGATGTGCATAAAACTCTCTGCCCGTAATGATGTGTAATATTGACGGCATGGTGTCCGGCTGTGATGAATTGATAATGGGCAGAGAGTCATGCACGACACTTAGTGTATGGTATCTTGTCTGGTTGATGTAATTACTAGGTATACAGTCTGTTGTGTGTGTAAAAAACGTACGTTTTTTATCAAGGGAATAAAGCTTGGAAAACAAGAAAACAAGTAGATAAAAAAGTAAATTGTATTGGAAATGCAAGATGTTGATTTAAAGGACGTTTACGTGTATAACAAAAAAAAGACTGCTTTGTATAAAGCAGTCCAATGTTTTTACAAAAAAAAACGTACGTTTTTTATATCTCACACCTATATATTTATTTGATATTTGTTTTTATTTTGCTGCAAAAATAATTCTATTTTTTGAATATTGCTAATGAATGTCATAATTTTTTTTCAAAAAACACGGCGCTTCATTTTGATTTGCCCTCATTGGGCTTTCTTTGCGCCCTCTCCTGTCCCTATTAAATATATGTCATTTATATATCAAAGATAAGATAAATATAAGATAAAGATAACAGTTTGTTATCTTTGATATATAGGTATCATATTTTTAAGTTGAGTATATGTGAGATTTATTAAATAATATTGGTTATGATATATGGATATATTAGAGTGAGCAGTGATCGACAGACGATAGAAAATCAACGATTCGAGATTGCTAATTTTTGTAAGCAACAGAATATCCGGATTGATGGATGGATAGAGGAGACAATTAGTGGAACCAGGGCTTACAGGGATCGTGAATTGGGACGGCTGCTGGATGAGGTGAAAAAGGGGGATGTGATTATTTGTGCGGAATTATCACGCCTGGGGCGCAGTCTTTTTATGATTATGGAAATATTGAATATCTGTATGACAAAAGAGTGTAAGGTTTGGACAATTAAAGACAATTATCGTCTGGGTGAGGATATTCAAAGCAAGGTGTTGGCTTTCGCATTCGGTTTGGCGGCGGAAATCGAGCGTAATTTGATTAGTATGCGCACGAAAGAGGCCTTGGCAAGGAAGAAGGCGGAAGGGGTTGTTTTGGGGCGTCCTAAAGGGAGTCGGAAATTTAGGCGAAAAGCTGGTCAGACGGGAAAATGCAAAATGGAATAAGTGTATATTTGTGTGGCAATAAAAATGGAATAAGTGTGTTTCAGACGAAAATTTCGCGGATGACTTGGAGGGCTTTGCTATTGAAATTTAAATTAAGATGGTATTGATAAAATAGTAATAGGACATCAAGCAGGACGTTGCGTGCTGCTCGGTTAAGCGGGATATTGCGTAGGGATTCGATGGGACAAGTACACAGAGTGTGTATGATACGTGCTGTGTTGGGGCCGGATACGCATGGGGTGGAGGTGTCTGTAGGATGAAAGCTGCCGTCTGTCGGGCAAAAAAGGTAGCCCTCTTGCCAGGTGTCGGTATTGATGCGATAACCAAGGGGTAGGCTTAGCCTATATAGGAAGCATAGATTGAAGTTGCCGGTGTCGCCTTCGCTGGAGTTCAAATAGTCTACAGAACGGGTAATATAGTGAAATAATGATTCGTTTTTGCCTTCGTTTTTTAGCAAGATATGTAATATTTCCCCCCAGAGTAATAGGATATTCATTTTAACGATATCCATGTAAAGGTGGGGGAGACTGGTGAGTGGGTCTGCTGTTTTCAGCCGATGTAATCCGCCGCGTTCGTTGGGTAGATATTCAATCTCGACGGTTTGGAAGGGATGGATTGTTTTGGTCTTGCGCTTGAATAGAGCGGATGGGGCTATCATGGAGAGATGGCCCCTTTCTTTCGAATACAGGTGGATGATTTTCAATGCATCCGAGTATCCGTTGATTTTCAATACAATTCCTGTGCAGACTTCCGGCTCCATTGTGATTATTTTTGTCGGGTCTTCAAAAAATCGACAAGTTTGGATACGGCGCGTCCGCGGTGGCTGATGCTGTTTTTTGTGTCTAAGTCCATTTCGGCAAAGCTTTCCTTGAATCCTTCCGGGCGGAATATCGGGTCGTAGCCGAAGCCGGCACTTCCGTGTTGTTCTGTGAGGATTTCTCCGTCGACACGTCCTTCAAACAGATATTCTTGACCATCGAGAATGAGGGCTATGATAGTACGGAAGCACGCCTTGCGGTTGGCTTGGTTTTGCATGTTGTCCAGTACTTTTTGCATGTTTGCTTTCGAATCTTTGGCTGGTCCTGCATATCGGGCGGAGTAGACTCCCGGTTGTCCGTTGAGAGCTTCTATTTCGAGGCCCGTATCATCTGCAAAACAGTCACAGCCATAGTGTTCTTTGATATAGCGTGCTTTTTGCAGGGCGTTTTCTTCGAGCGTTTCGTGGTCTTCCGGAATGTCGTCGTGGCAACCGATAGTTTCAAGCGGGATAATTTCGTAAGTTCCCTCTAATAGATGGGATATTTCTTCTAATTTGTGTTTGTTGTTGGTGGCAAATACTAATGACATCTTATTATTTGTTGATATTATGCTTATAAATTATTCGGACAAGGTAGTCAGCTCGGCAATCACATCAAGAGGATACCCTTTTGCTTTCATTTGTCGGGCAATCTGGTACGCTTTCTCCTGCTCGCCTATGGCTTTCCCTATCGCTTTGCCTCTTTCAAGACCTTTTTTCTCTGCACCGCTTATCAGTGTTTTTTCTACACTGATGGTGTCCCAGAACTTTTCATAGCCGGCAAGCTGCGCTTCGGTGAAGGCGGACTCTTCCAGTGATTTTACGGCTTTCTGGACGTCGGGGTTCTCCAGCAGTTCTTCCGGTATCTCACGGGTCTGTTCGTTGATTTCAGTCATGTAGCGCAGCCAAAGCACATGCATCCTCTTCTCGCTGAAGGTGTGGGGATTGAATTTGGGCAGTTCCACGAACACCAGGTGCAGTCCGTCGATAACCTTGTCCGTATGTTCCACATGCACCATGCGGTAATAGTGGTAATAACCCTGCAACTCAGGCTCGAAGACGTCGTTCACAAGGTTCAGTGAATAGACTGGTTGCAGTAGCTCGTAGTCTTCACCTGTCTTAATCTGACGCACATAGGCTTTCGAGGCGTTGAACAGGACACGGTGTTTGAATTCCGGAGTCCATACCATTTGCATCTCCACGATAAACTGTCGTCCGCGGATGTCTCGGCAGCGCACGTCTACAATACTATTCTTGCGCAAAGGGTTGTCGGGCACCATTTCCGCAGGCAGGTATTCGATTTCACTTATTTCCTCACCTTCACCTAACGGGAGCAAGGCATTCAGAAAACTACGCACCAAGTCGGGGTGTTCACCGAATACCCGTTTGAATGTCAGGTCGGCTTTGGGGTCCAGATATCTCATGTAATTGTTGTTTTTGATTCTTTATGACAAAGATAAGGTTAAATTCCGATATTACAGTGTGGTAGGGTGATATTTCTATCTGTTATGATTATCTTTGTCCTCGGATAATGGATAATATGATTGTATGTTAAATGAAAAGCCTTATGCAGAAAGGAATCGTAGTTAAATCGACGGGTAGCTGGTATATCGTCAGAATGGATAACGGAGAGATAGTGGAGTGTCGGATTCGTGGACGTTTTAGGATAGAAGGTATCCGGACGACCAATCCGGTTGCTGTGGGGGATTGCGTGGTGGTGGAAATGGGAACAGAAGGTGGTGTGATTACCGGAATAGAACCGAGAAAGAATTATATTATCCGAAAATCAACGAATTTGTCGAAGGAATCGCATATCCTTGCGGCGAATGTAGATCAGGCGTTGTTGGTTGTTACGGTGAATCATCCTGTGACATCCACTGTGTTTATCGATCGCTTTTTGGCGAGTGCCGAGGCTTATAATATTCCGACGGTGATTGTTTTTAATAAGGTGGATTTGTATGATGAGGAGGATCAGGCGATGTTGGGTGGGTTGATGGCGATTTATCGGAAGATAGGTTATACTTGTCTGGCAGTGTCTGCGGTGAGGGACGAGGGAGTGGATGAGGTGCGGAAAATACTGAATGGAAAGGTTACGGTCCTGTCGGGGTTGTCGGGAGTGGGAAAATCAACTTTGATTAATCGGGTGGAGCCGGGCTTGGATTTGAAGACTGCAATGATTTCTGATGCACATGATTCAGGCAAGCATACGACAACATTTGCTGAGATGTTTCCTTTGACCGGAGGGGGAAGTATTATTGATACTCCGGGAGTGAGGAGTTTTGGAGTGGTGGATATGAAAAAAGAGGAGATTTCGCATTTTTTTCCGGAAATTTTTGCTTGTGCCGGAGAGTGTCGTTTTTATAATTGTACGCATACGCACGAACCGGGATGTGCTGTACTTGAGGCGGTGGAGACCGGTGAGGTAAGCGAGAGCCGTTATGCCAGCTATTTAAGTATGTTGGAAGAGAGCGGAAAGTATAGATAAATATAATTTTTCATGTTTTGCTTTTCTATTGTAAGTTTTTGTGCTATCTTTGCGCCGTTTTACTTCAAAGGACGTGAACAGATTGAACGAATATAAGATAGCATTCAGGGGATTGGGAGAGGGAAAGCACTCTTTTGATTTCGTTTTGGACTCTGCTTTTTTCGATTGCTTCGAGGCAACAAAAGGCACAGAGGGCAAAGTGGATGCTGTTGTTGTTATTGTTAAAAGTTCTCTGCTGATGGAAGTGAAGATAAAACTTGACGGAGCGGTGAAAGCTGTCTGCGACCGTTGTTTGGGAGAATTGGAGTTGCCGATACATGGCGAGATGGAGTTGATTGTCAAACAAAGCGGACGCGAAGAGGGGAATGACGATGATTATATTATCGTAACGCAGGAGGATGATTTTTTGGATATGAGTACTTATCTTTATGAGACTTATATGTTGAATTATCCGATGCGTGTTGTACATGAAGATGGAGAGTGTGACGAAAGCATGCAGGAAGTGCTCCGTGAATATGTAAGAGATGAAGAAGAGAAGCCGATAGACCCGAGATGGGACGAGCTTAGAAAATTAATTAATAACTAAAAATAACAGAGAAATGGCACATCCGAAACACCGAACCTCAAAACAGAGAAGAAATAAGAGAAGAACGCATGATGCAATTACTTCAACTGCAATCATGAAGTGTTCTAACTGTGGTGCTGCTGTAAAGTATCACACCGTATGTCCTGAATGTGGGTATTACAGAGGAAAGTTGGCTATTGAGAAAGCAGTAGTAGCATAATCTTGTCACTAAAGGATTGTTTAGATTATACCGGCCAGCCTCCTATGTTGTAGGGGGCTATGGTCGTTTAATGATTTGGATTATCCTGTAAAATTGTTTGATATGAATAGGCCGAGAGCTATAATAACCGGAGTAGGGGCTTACTATCCCGACTATATTCTGAATAACGAGGAGTTGAGCCGTATGGTGGACACCTCGGACGAGTGGATCATGACTCGTGTGGGTATCAGAGAAAGACGTATTCTGAAAGATCCTACCAAAGGAAGCGCGTGGATGGGAGCTCAGGCGGTAAACCAATTGTTGGAAAAAACAGGAACTAAGCCGGAAGAGGTCGACTTGTTGATTTGTGCGACAGTGACTCCGGATATGCACTTCCCTGCAAATGCGCAGGTGATTTCCGACATGGTAGGCATCAAAAATGCCTTTGGATTTGATTTGAATGCAGGATGTTCCGGATTTTTGTTCGGATTGGTAACTGCAACACAATATGTTGAGAGTGGACGTTACAAGAAAGTGGTTTTTGTTGGCTGTGAAAAAATGTCAGTGATTACTGATTACACAGACCGTAAAACTTGTCCTTTGTTTGGTGACGCTGCTGCTGCAGTATTGTTGGAGCCGACAGAAGAAGAGCTGGGTGTAATGGACCATATTTTGCGTTCAGATGGTATGGGACGTGATCACTTGTTTATGAAAGCCGGAGGTTCGTTGAATCCTCCATCTATCGAAACGGTGACAAATCGTGAGCATTACATTTTCCAGGACGGACAGTTCGTATTTAAACATGCTGTAACTAATATGGCAGATACAGCGGTTGAAATCATGGAAAAAAATGGTTTGAAGCCGGACGATATCGCTTGGTTGGTTCCTCATCAGGCAAATTTACGTATCATTGATGCTACCGGGCGTCGTATGGGGCTGGAGCCTGAAAAAGTGATGGTGAATATTCAAAAGTATGGAAATACAACTTCAGCGACCATTCCATTGTGTTTATATGAATGGGAAAATCAACTACATAAGGGCGACAATTTGATTCTTGCCGCTTTTGGTGCCGGATTTACATGGGGTGCCGTTTGGTTGAAATGGGCGTATGACCCGAAAAAATAATTGAGAGCCGCTTGGATGCGGCTCTTTTTTTATCAAAATAATTTTTTTACCTTTCGCTCTCGTTAATTAACATAATTGCTAATACAAACCATTTATGGAAGTTTTGATATTGATTCCTGCCCGTTATGCCTCTACCCGTTTCCCGGGTAAGCCTTTGGCTATGATAGGAGGAAAGCCGATGGTGCAGCACGTGGTGGAGAAAGCTGCTGCAGTTTCTGAAAATGTTTATGTGGCTACAGATGATGGCCGGATTTATGATTGTGTAATCGGTTTTGGTGGAAAAGCGGTTATGACATCAACGGAACATCGTAGCGGTACGGATCGATGCTATGAAGCTTACCGGCATGTGGTAGAACAGACCGGGAAAAAGTATGATGTGGTGGTGAATATTCAAGGTGATGAACCTTTTATACAACCGGAGCAGGTGAAGGCGTTGGTTGCCTGTTTTGAGGATGATAAGGTTGAGATTGCTACGCTTGCGAAGCGGTTTGAGCAGAATGCTGATATTTTTGATCCGAATAAAGTGAAAGTCGTTTGTTCTGCAAAAGGTACGGCTTTGTATTTTTCACGTTCGGTCATTCCATTTTGTCGGGGTATCGAGAAAGAATGCTGGTTGGAGATGACTCCTTTTTATAAACATGTCGGGATGTATGCTTATCGTCCGGAGGTGTTGAAAGAGATTACAGCTTTACCTCAGGGAAGATTGGAAAAAGCTGAATCGCTGGAGCAGTTGCGTTGGTTGGAAAACGGATATACAATCGCTGTGCGTGAAACGGCACATGAATCTATTGGTATTGATACTCCGGAAGATTTGAAGCGGGCAGAATGTCATTAATCTGGTTTCATATAGTTTTATGGAAGAGGAATTTGACAAACTATATCGGACAACATCCAAAGAGTTGTTTTGGGTAGCCTATGCTTTGGTGAAGGATCAGGAAATGGCAGAGAATGCTGTACAAGAGACTTTCTTGTATGTGTGGGATCACCGGAAGGAGTTGCTGTTATCTGATTTTCTGTATCCTTATTTGGTGAAGAGCGTGAAAAGTCGCGCTCTTAATTATTTACGGGAGTGTCATACTCATGAGTTACATAGTGCCAGAATTGTGGATTTTACAGTGTCTGTATCAGAAGTGGATGAAGAAGAGTACGAACAGCGTTTGGAGTTGGCGCAGAAATTGGTAGAGGAGTTACCGGAACGTTGTCGGGAGATTTTTGTAAAATGTGTCATTGAGGGGATGAGTTACCAGCAGTGTGCAGATGAGATGAATGTGTCTGTCAATACGGTAAAATTTCATGTAAAAGCGGCTTATGACAAGATTCGGAAAGGTGCCAAAGAAAGTAATTTATCGGTGTTATTGTTAATTTCTTGTCTTTAGTATATTTTTTTTTGATTTTTGACCTACCCTTTTTTCTTTTCGAGTGTTATTAGTATAAATTATTTATCTAAAACTACAACATTATGAAGAAAGGATTTTATGTTTTGGCAATCTTGCTTACGTCTTTGTTCGCATGCAGTGATGACGAGACGGAGGGCAAAGATTCTTTGAGTGTGCAATTTGCGCAGACAACTTTTGAAGCGTCCGGAGGAGAAGTGGAAGGTACGCTTGCGGCTACCGTAGCTTGGGAGATATCCGGTAAGCCTGAATGGATAGATTTTTCACCTAATGGTGGTGGTGCAGATGTGAAAAGTGTGAAAATGACGGTAGCAGTAAATGAAAATGCAGATGCTCGTAGCGCAGAGGTGAAATTTTTGGCAGGTAGTGCAGTGCCGGTGGTGGTGAAGATAGAACAGGCAGGACTTGTTGATTTGAGATTGACAGCAGATACCTTGCGCTATACTTATTCCGGAGATACGAAAACGTTGGAGTTAAGAGGAACAGCGGCTTGGAATGTGGAGAGCAAACCGGAATGGGCTGAATTGTCGGCGATGGAGGGTGCAGCCGGTGCGGCAGTCGTGGATGTAACGGTAAATGCCAATGAAGGGGAACCGCGTGAAGGCAAGGTGATATTTAAAATGGGTGAGATCTCTAAAGAATTGGTTCTGATTCAGGACGGTGAAAGTATGGAAACCATTTTAAAACGCGAAAAAGAAGTGTTGATGAAATTGTATAATTCGTTAAATGGAAAAAGTTGGAGTAGTAATTACGGTTGGGATAATAAAATTCCGGTGGAAGAATGGGCCCATGTTTCTGTGAATGGCGAAGGTCGTGTAACCAAGTTGATTTTTGATACTGACGAACAGGGATTGAATGGAAAATTGATAGCTGATTTAAAGGATTTGAAGAAATTGGAAGTGTTGAGAATTATGTTTGGTAATGGCATTACTGGAGCAATTCCTGCAGAAATAGGTGAATTGAAGCATTTGCAAGAGTTGACATTGAAGAATGGAAGCTTGACAGGAAGTATCCCAGAGTCTATATGTAATTTGACGGAATTGAAAATATTAAATCTGACGACTAATAAATTGGAAGGTGAAGTGCCGGCAAATTTAAAAAACATGAAAAGTCTGACCTATTTGGATTTGTCTTGGAATAAGATGCGTGGTAAAATTGACTTAACAGGAATGGATAAGTTGGAAGCAGTGTATCTGTCTCAAAATACTTTTACAGGTACTTTGGATTTCTTGCCGACCTTGACTTCGTTGAAAGCATTACATGCTTGGAAATGTAAGTTTACCGGAGAGATTCCTGTCGGAGTGGGTGATTTGAAGAATTTGGAAGTATTGCAATTGGGAGAGAATAATTTGGAGGGAACATTGCCGAAAGAGTGTGTGAAATCGGAAAGAATGAGAAAACTGGATGTTTCTAAGAATAAATTGAGCGGTTCGATTCCGGCAGAAATTTTAAATTGGGAATATGCTGATATTGAGGAAGATGAAGAGGGTAACGAGACAATTGTCAGAAAGAAATACGATTGGACCAATAAATATGATTGGGAAGCTATCTGTTTACAGCAGGCTGGCTTTGGATTTGACAATGCTCCTGCAAAACCGGTAAATTAGTAAATAAATATTTGTAAGCTATGAAAGGACAATTTGATGTATGGAAAGTGCTGGCTTCGATTCTGGAGAGAAAGAATCTTCACGATAGTGATGTGAAACCTGTTGTCAATGAAATAGGAAAATTGGCTGAAACAGGACATTTTGACGTGGAGTGCAGGCTACGTGAATTGAAGGGAAGAATCAGACATCGTCGAATTGTCCGTATATATAGTTATTCGACAGCGGCAATGGTGGCTTTAGTGGTGGGGATAGCATTGTTTTATTGGAATATAGGAGGAAGTGTGGAAGATGTGCCGATGGTAGTAGAGAATCGGAATGTTTCGGACGAGGTGGAGCTGATAGTGTCGGGCAAGGACAGAATCAGTTTGCCGGCTTTCGGAAAGACAGTGGTGGGGCAGGAAGGTGATGTGGCTGTGGTGGAGAAAGGAGATGCCTGTTTGAGTTTTAAGGAAGAAACAACGGAAAAAATAGAGGAAGAACCGGTTGCTGAAGAGAAGGTTGAATATAATGTGTTGCGGATTCCCAGAAAGAAAAACTACAAACTGGAGTTAGCAGATGGTAGCTGTGTCTATCTGAACGCTGAGACTGAACTTTTGTTCCCAAGCCGTTTTGGCAATAAAGAGCGGAAAGTCATATTGAATTATGGCGAGGCTTATTTTGAAATCGCCAAGAATCCGGATGCTCCTTTTAAGGTGGAGATCAATCAGGCTGAATTGCAAGTGTTGGGAACAAGTTTTAATGTAAACTGCTACACGGAACAAGTGGCAACTACGTTGGTGGAAGGAAGTTTGCGGGTAAAAAGTGGAGAGGAGGAGGTTGTGCTGGTTCCTGGAGAGCAGGCGATGTTAGCGGAGAAAAAGATAGATGTCCGAGAAGTCGATTTGTCTCTTTATACAGCTTGGAAAGATGGATTATTTGTCTTTAGAAGATTGGAGTTGGAAGAGATTCTAAAGACAATGCAAAGGTGGTATGATTTTGAATATTTTTTCAAAGACGATGCTTTGCGGACAAAGATTTTTACGGGAGCCATTGATCGTAATAAAGGAAAAGAAGAGGCATTTAAAGCTATTTGTAAAGCTGTGGGAATAACAATTAAAGTTAGTGGAAATCAAGTAGTTTTAGAGTAAAATATGCCCTGTAGGGCAAGTACAGGGCATGTATTTACTCTAATGAAAAAATCATTAGAAGTTTGGTAAAAATTAAAGTCTAAAGTTATGGGTAAATTACGAGAAAACAAAATTTGCCTTAGAAGATTTTGTGTTCAAAAATGGGTAAAAGTTATGAGGTTGACTCTCATTTTAAGTGTGTTTTTAGTATTTAATACGTATGCCAGTTCCAATGCACAGCAGATTAGTCTGAATGTAGACAATCAGGCTATAGAGATGGTATTTCGTACGATAGAAAAACAGACCGGCTATAAGTTTTTTTTCAATAATGATCTGTTTAATGCGGATGAGAAGGTATCTGTCTCAGTAAAGGAGGGAACTTTGCAGCAAGTGTTGGACCAGATCTTGGGGGATAAGTATGTATACGAAGTAATGGATGATCTGATTGTTATTTCAATGAATACTCAGCAAAAGGGAAATCAAGTTGAAATAAAGGGTATTGTAAAAGACAGCAAAGGACAACCATTACCCGGAGCGACTGTACAGGTGAAGGGTACAACTCTGGGAACATCTGCCGGCATTGATGGGGATTTCGCCTTTCGCTTGATGGCTGAGGCTGGTCAGAAAAGTGTGGTGTTGAAAGTCTCTTTTGTGGGATATAAGACAAAAGAGGTAACTGTTTCTTTACCCGTAAAGCAAACGATTTCGATTAAGCTGGAAGAAGAAACTGTGCAGATGGAGAGTGTAGTCGTGACCGGCTATCAAAAGATTGATCGTAAACTTTTTACCGGTTCTGCTTCTGTAATGAAGGCCGAAGGTAATTTGTTGGAAGGTTTGCCTGATGTTACCAGTTCTTTACAAGGACAGATTGCCGGTGTATCGGTAAATAATGTATCCAGTACGTTTGGTTCTGCTCCTCAAGTGACGATTCGTGGTAATTCATCCATTAATGGTGACAATAAGCCGTTGTGGGTGGTTGATGGAGTTGTTTTGGAAGATTTGATCAATGTCAGTGCCGATGACTTGACCTCCGGTAACCTTTCTACTTTGCTTAGTTCGGGAGTAGCAGGTTTGAACCCGGATGATATCGAGACTTTTCAGGTGTTGAAGGATGTTTCAGCAACCTCATTGTATGGTGCGCAAGCAATGAATGGTGTGATTGTAATCACTACAAAATCAGGACGCAGCGGTAAAGTAGCTGTGAATTATTCCGGTACGGTATCTGTACGTGAACGTCCGCATTATTCTGATTTTAATATCATGAATTCTGTGGATGAGGTTTCCATTTACAAGGAGTTGGCTCGTAAGGGATGGGTAGACATGACATCTACCGCTAAAGCAAAGAATTTCGGAGTATTGGGTAAAATGTATGATTTGATTGCCCAGAAACAACTTTCTTGGGATAAGAACGGATTGTACAATGAAGCTTTTCTTGAAAAATACGCAAATGCCAATACGGACTGGTTTGATATTCTGTTTAAAAATTCGGTGACTAACCAGCATTCTCTCAGTATTACCGGTGGTGGTGAGAAGAGTCGTTTCTATGCTTCATTTTCTTATTATCACGATAATGGTACTACAATTGCAGACAAAGTAGATCGTTATACCGTATCTTTGAAAGGTGATGTCGATGTTTCTCCTAAAGTGAATATCGGTTTGAAGTTGTCTGCAAATATTCGCGACCAAAAAGTGCCGGGTACTAAAAATAGAAGTTTTGACCCGACAACAGGTGCTTTTTCCCGTGATTTTGATATCAACCCTTTCAGTTATGCGTTGAATACGGCACGAAGTATGCGGGCTTATGATGATAATGGTGAACTGGAATATTTTAGAAGTGATTTTGCTCCTTTTAATATTGTGTATGAGTTAGGACATAATTATGTTGATATGAGTGTCAATGATGTAACTGTGCAGGGGGATTTGAAATACAAGCCAATTGCAGGATTGTCATTGGGTGCTACCTTCTCGATGCGCCGAGCCAATACATTGCAGGAATATCGGATTCACGAGACCTCGAATCAGGCAGAGGCTTACCGGGCAGCTCCTACTGAAAATATCGCATTGTTGAATAAATTGTTATTTGCTGACCCGTTGCAGCCGGGCCAGAATCCCTATTCTATTTTGCCTGAAGGTGGTTTCTACAATACCGATGAAAATACGTTGGAGCATTTGTATGCAAAGTTTCAGGGTGAATACGGAAAGACATTCAAGGAGGCGCACATGATGAATATTCTGGTGGGTTTTGAAATCAATTCGACAAGACGTGAAAATCGCTGGAATGACGGTTGGGGGTATATTTATGACAAGGGCGGTATTGTTGTTCAGCATGATAATCTGAGCCGTTATCTGAATACACGCGGACAGAGTATGTTTGGGTATGCAAAACTGAACGACAGAAGAATATCTGCCTTTACAAATGTAGCTTACTCTTATCTTGGAAAGTATGTTTTCAATGCCGGCTTCAGATATGACGGTTCGAATCAGCTAGGGTCTTCGAACCAGGCCCGTTATTTACCATCTTGGAATGTCAGCGGTGCTTGGAATATGAAAGAAGAAGGATTTTTGGCAGGAGTGGATTGGCTGACAACGCTCCGTCCGAAAGTGTCATATGGATATAATGGTATTATGGGACCTGCAGCATCTTCAGAATTGATGATTTATGCAAAAAAGACGCTTCGTCCAGATCATAATGAGACAGGCAATTATATCAGCGCCTTGGCGAATAAAGATTTGACCTGGGAAAAGATGTACGAGTTGAACGTCGGATTGGAATACGGCTTTTTGAGCAACAGATTGGCGGGAGAGTTTGCATACTATAAAAGAAAATCAGTGGATTTGATTGACTTGGTGTATGCTTCAGGAATCGGTGGCAGTCAGATTAAAATCGGTAATATCGGTGATATGAAAGCTCATGGATTCGAATTTTCATTGAATACGATCAATATTATGACAGACCGTTTTAAGTGGACAAGCAACTTTAATTTTAACTATCACAAAAGTGAGATTACAAAATTGGAACAGTCTGCACAGATTTCAGAGGCAGTGTCTAATGTAGGTGCCGGTATTTTGGGCTATCCGCAAAAGGGTATTTTTTCTGTTCGTTTTGCCGGATTGAATGGAGATGGTGTACCTTCATTCTATGATGAGGATGGTAATATTATTTATGATATAGATTTTCAGTCTCGGGATAATATTGATAAGGTATTGAAATATGAAGGTCCGGTAGAACCGAAATTTTATGGAGGTTTTTCCAATACATTCACGTTCTATGGTTTTAATTTAGGAATCAATTTTGTCTTTAAGGCCGGTAATGTAATTCGTCTGGATGATGCCTATTCGTCTTCTTATAATGACTACCGCTCCTTCCCCAAAGAGTTGAAAAACCGCTGGATGTTGCCGGGTGATGAGAATGTGACCAATATCCCGGCTATTTTGGACAAGCGGACTTATCAGAAATATAGCGATGTGATGGCATACGAGATGTATAATAAATCTACCGAACGTATAGCTAAGGGAGATTTTATACGATTGAAAGACATTTCTTTGAGTTATGCGTTGCCGGCGCAGGTTTTGAAAAAGACTTTTATTAAAAATGCCTCTTTAGGATTTCAGGTGAATAATGTGTGGTTGCTTTATTCTGATAAAAAATTGAACGGAGTGGATCCTGAATTCTTTTTGTCAGGAGGAGTTTCTCTGCCTGTTTCCAGAATGTATTCGTTCTCTTTGAACTTAGGTTTTTAAATTTCAAATGATGCAAGTATGAAAAGGAGATATTTGATTTTTATCATATTCGTGTTGGGAATTTGTGGTTGTGATTCTTTTTTGAGTGAAGCTCCGGACAACCGTCTGCGTCCCGACAATGTGGAGCAAGTGAAGGCTTTGTTGGTGAATGCTTATCCGGAAGGCAGTTGGTATTTTGTAGAATGGATGACGGATAATGTAGGTAAAACGCCAGGTAATATGATGTTGCCTTATATGACAGAAACGTATACATTTCAAAAAGTGCGTTCAACATTCCAGGATACTCCTGCATATTATTGGACATCAGCATACCGAGCCATCGCACATGCTAATCAGGCTATGATTTCTTTGGATGAGATTGCATGTTCGGAAGAAGATCGGAAGATTATTATGGCAGAGGCTTTGCTTTGTCGTTCGTATGCCCATTTTATGTTGGTGAATCTGTTTGCGCCTCATTACGATGCAGCCACTGCTGAAACGACTCTGGGAGTACCTTATATAAAAGATATGGAAGATCGGTTGATTATGGAATACGAACGTGAGTCTGTTGCCAGTGTGTATAAGAAGGCTGAGGAGGATATGTTGGAAGGAATCCGATTGAAAAAGGAAATCAGCGAAAACAGCTATAAGGCATTGAAATATCATTTTAGCCTGAATGCTGCCTATGCATACGCATCCCGATTTTATCTGTTTATGGGCAATTATGGAAAGGTGATTGAATATGCGAATGCATTGATGGGTGAGGGATATAATTCCAAGTTTATCCGTGATTATAACAATATCAATAAGGGTAATTCTACTGTTAATGCGCAGAATTTCTGTTCCTATGACGATGCTTCCAATATTATGTTGGGACGCAAAGAGGTGTATGCAGATCCCTACTACCAGATAGGTTATCGTTTGACATATAGTATATATGAGGATATTTTCTTCAAAGCGAAAGATGACTTGAGAGCGGCACAATTGTTTGTCGGCAACTCTACCAGAACAGCCTATTGGTTTTCTAAATTTTATTGGGCATTGGAGAATGAAGCCTATGCTTATGAAATCATGCCGATTTTCAGAGGAGAGGAGGTATTCTTGAATCGTCTGGAAGCCTTGGCAAAAGAAGGAAATGTAAAAGAGGTGGACAAACAATTGCAGAAGTTCGTGGAGAACAGATATACGGGATCGGAAATGGGACCTTTGAAATATTCAGATTATATAGATTCGTATAAGTCCAGACTGAATCCGGATATTACGGAAGAGGATATGTTTATACAAATAATCATCGATGAAAGGAGAAGGGAATTCGTTCAGGAGGGAATGCGTTGGTTTGATTTGAAGCGTTTTAAGTTGTTCCCTGTTGTTCATGTGGATATTAACAGTAATTCCTATACCATGACTTTGGATAGAGCTGCCTTGGAAATACCGGACGAAGCGATTGCCAATGGTTTGGAACCTAATTATAAAAAAGAAAGCACTGTAACCATTAACGAGTAATGTCTATGAAAAATATATTTTTTATTCTGCTGTTTTTCAGTTGTGTATTCTGCTCTTGTGATGAGGAGGACGTACCGGCTTACCAGCCTTCGACAGAAGTTGAATTGACAGATCCTGTGGATATCTGGTTGTATGAACATCTGCAGAAGCCTTATAATTGTGTGGTGAGGTGGAAATGGGATGACCGTTATGTGGATGTGAATTTTTACGTGACCCCACCCCGTAAGGATGTGATGATTAATGTGGGTGAGATGTTGTTGAACTTTTGGCTGGAGCCTTTTGTTGAAGCCGGAGGCGAAAAGTTTATATTGGAACATTTCCCGCCGGAGGTGGTGTGTGTAGGTTCGCCTTTGTATAATGCTGACGGAACCGTTACTGCCGGTTATGCTGATGCAGGAGTGCGTATAACTTTGACAGAATTGGATAACTTCAATTTGCAGAATTCGGCTTGGCTGTTGTTCCAGTTGCAGACAATCCATCATGAATTTACTCATATTGTGCATCAGCGGCATGGTTTGCCGGAAGGTTGGGAGCAAATCAGTTCAGAGGATTATACCGGGAATTCGTGGGTGAATCTGGAGGAAGAAACAGCTATTGCCAAAGGGATGGTTTCGCCATATGCTACCTCTTCGAAGCATGAAGACTTTGCCGATTTTGTAGGCTTGTTCCTGACGATGACTGAAAATGATTTTACGTCAAAATATCTGGAACAGAAAGATGAAGCCGCTGAGGATTATGACGGGTTGAATCCGGGCAGAGCGCGCTTGCAGCAGAAATATGATTTGATGGTGACTTATTATAAGTCTAATTTTTCAATAGATATTGTCCGTTTGCGGGATATTATACAGCAACGGATCAGTAGTGTAAATTAAATAGAAGAGAATTATGCGACTTTTTAAATATATATTGATTGCAGCATTGGCATTGATGTATGCCTGCGAAGACTTGGAACCGGAATATCTGTTTGACAAATCTCCTGAAGACAGAATTGAAGGAATTACCGGAGAATATGCTGATATTTTGATGAAACCGGAAAATGGCTGGATGGGATATTATACTTCTGTAGAAGATGTGGGAGGTTTTGTGGTTTTGCTGAAGTTTGATGCAAACGGTAATGTGAAAATAAAGAATGAAGAAGTAGGATTTGCCAACTTAAAGTCAGTAGAGGAAAATGTGCCTTGGAGAGTGGGTGTTGGGCAGCATCCTGAATTGGTGTTTGAGTCTGCCTGTATCTTTACCCGTTGGCATTCGATTAATTTTGATACCCCGTCAGGAGGTGGAATGAAAGGGGGAGAGTTCCAATTTGTAATCGAATCGGCATCGGACGATTTGGTGGTATTGCGCAGTAAGACCGATTTGACAGACGTGACCCGTTTGTATTTACGCAGGGCTGAAAGCATTGACTGGGATTTCAGAGGTATGTCTGATTTTTCGGAAAAGTTGGAGATGTTGTCCTCGAATTCCATTATTGTAGACCATCAGTTGGTGGGCGAGGGTAAGGAAAAATATGTGGAGTTTGACGGCAAGAAGCGTTATATTGTTGTAGAAGGGGAAGAAGGAGAGGCTAAATTGCACCGTTTCGCTATCACCCGTTCACGCATTGTGATGCTGGATACCATCCAATGGGGAGACAAGAAAATCGGTGAATTGGCTTATGACGATTCAAGAAAAACGATTTATACGGATGGAAATCTGAATGTAAGCATGAAGCAGGCGGATGTGACAAATCCGAGATATATTCATCCTCAGTTTTTACCGGAACTGATAGTTCAGAATCCTGATGTACTGACCGGTCCTTGCTGGATCTGGACAAAAGATCCGGAATTGGCGAAGGTGGAAATGCTGGATGTTCAGGCGAAGGATTATTCTGATTTTTATGGATTGGAATTTTTGCCTAATTTAAGATCACTGTCTATCATGGGTATTTTCGGAACGGATTCGAAGATAGATGTGTCAAAGAATAAGAAATTGCGCAAATTGGTGGTGATGATGAATATGAAATTGACTGCGATTAAGTATGATCATCTGGAAGAGTTGGAAGAAGTGGTATTTACTTATAATCCTCTGTTGAAAGAGGTGGATTTGAGGACTTCATGTAAAAATTTGAAAAATGTATATGCACACATGTGCGACACAACAGATTTTCGCTTGAATGTGAGCGGAGCAACCAAACTGGTCGGTCTGTATGCACAACAAAATGGTTGGCAAAGTCTTGATATTACCGGTTGTACTTCGCTGGAAACCGTTTGGATAAACTCCGGCGGTGGAGAAGAACAGCATGAGAGTGACAAATCCATTAGTAAAATGGCAGATATTATCGGATTGGATGCTTCTGTACAACGGAATCTGAAATCGCTTTATATTCCTAAATCGGCCGTATGTGGTGAGAATATCAAGAAATTCTATAAGGATTGTAAGGCGGAAGGACGTAAGTTGGAGATGATGTACGGACATTCTTTGATTACTCCGGAAAAGAATCCGGAAAATATGTATAATGATAATACTTGTGGAAATGAATAAGTTCTTTTTTATGATATTGATGGCTTGCATTCTTGGAATGCAAGCCTGTAATGACACAGAAACGGTGTTGCCGGATTATAAAATCGGCTGTGATGAAACAAGTTTGAGTTTTGATTTTCAAGGAGGAGAAAAAGTAATAAATCTTGAAATGAATACTGCTTGGAGTGTGGCAGCAAGTGGTTGGGCTACGGTTGCTCCCTCTTCAGGAGAAGCGGGAACAGCAAGTGTGAAGATTACTGTGCCGGCAAATGAATTAAAGGAGGAAAGAGAAATGGTTTTGACTTTCAAGGCTGGAGGAGCGAAGGTGGATGTTCGGATTGTGCAGACTGAAAACAGTCTGAAAGTGGAACAGGACACAGTGGAATTATTGCCTACAGGTATGGAACAGGTTGCTTTGAAGTTGACAGCGAATAATGACTGGAGTGTAAAACAGAAACCGGAATGGTGTACTCTTGATAAGGTGGAAGGTGCTGGTGGAGAACTGGAACTGAATGTGAGTGCTGCTGAAAATACAACCCAGGAGAATCGTGCCGGTTTTATCATTTTTTCCAGTGGCTTGGTAGAGGATTTTGTGATTGTAAGACAAGAAGCATATCGCGTGACTTTGGAACCATCAAAAGTACAGGCAACGAAAGATGGCGGTTCTTATAAAGTGGTGTTGGATGCAAATGCTGCATGGACTTGTACAACTGAAATCCCGGCAGAATACGGAACGCTGAATGTGAAGGAGGGAAAAGCCGGAAGAACAGAGTTGGAGTTGGTTTTGACATCCAATAAACAGAATCCTAGAAATTTCACCTTGGACTTTGCGTGTGGTAATTATACGACTTCACTGATGATAGAACAGGCTGCTCCGGATTTTGTCTTTGAGGAGGTAGAAATTGCCGGTTTGATATGGTGTGACCGAAATTTGTATGCCAAGAGTGTGGATTATGAAAATGACTGGGAAGCAACTCATGGGTTGTATTATCAATGGGGACGTAATATCGGATTTGAGCCCGGAGATAAAGCCGTGACAGAAGGTCCGTTAGCAATAAGTGAGGTGGCTGTAAATAAGGAGGATGCAGGAGATAAGAATTTTATAACTGTGACAGCTACACCTTATAATTGGTTGGATGAGAAAAAAGATGATCTTTGGAAGAATGCAAGTCCTTTTTCAGATGGATATAGAGTGCCTACTAATGAAGACTGGTTGACAATTATGCCTTCTTCGGCTGACAAGGGTGGTGCTATAGTACATGCCGATCAGGTTCTTGCAGTAACGGAAGGAGTAAAAAAGCAGAAGGCGCATTATTTCCGTAAAAATCAAGGTTGGGGTAATGATTTTACGCACTATGGTATCAAACGTCAGGGGAAATCGGATGCCTATTTTTTGCGTTGGGAGTATAAAAACCATGCGAAAGATTATTCTGACAAATATGTGTTGACTGTTTCATATTGGCCGGCAGATGCTTCTGCAACATTTTTTACAGATCCGACTGAAAAAACGGGCAAGACCTTGCAGGAAATAGAAAAAATGTATGCTGATTTGGGCGAGCCACAGGCTGTATTAAGCTTCCCTGCAGCCGGCAAGTTGGATGAAGATAGTGGAGTCCTGAAAGATTCATGGGGAAAAGGGCGATATGGATATTATTGGAGTGCCGATGTGAATCCGACAGAAGCAGATGGAATTTATGCTTATCAATTTGTATTTAGCAATGGGTTTGGTTTGGATATGATAGCAGACAGAAGAGCTATCGGAACACCGGTCAGATGCGTTAAGTCTAAATAATTTAAAGGTGATTATTATGAAACAATTGATATTATGGGCAGTATTATTGTGTGCAGCCTGCTTCGCTTCATGTGAAGATGAAAAAGAAATACTTGTCATTGAAGTGAGTAAATTGACATTGAATACAGAAACGGTGTCTTTGAAGGTTGGAGAAAAGATTCAGATGGTATCAGCGTTTGCTCCGGCTAATGCTACCGATACGGTTGTGGTATGGACTAGTAAGGAACCGGATATTGCAGCCGTTGACGGGAAAGGAGTCATTACAGGTTTAAAGGCAGGAACAACCGTTGTTTCCGGGAAAGTGGGGAATGGATATGCAGAGGTGACAGTGACCGTTACTGCAGGAAAGTTTGGCACAGAGGGGCTGCTACTTTCAAAGGAGGAGTTGACGTTAGTGGAAAGAGAGCAATTTAACATGAGTTATGAGGTGTATCCGGGCCTGGAGGTGACTAAAGACGAGGTGGTATGGAGTTCTTCCGATGAATCTGTGGTTACTGTCGCTGATGGTATCGTTACTGCTGTACATGCCGGGAAAGCAGATATTCAGCTTAAGGTGGGTGAATTGGAGGCTGTTTGTCACGTGTCTGTATTTGAACGTTTCGTTCCGGCAACGGCTATCGCTTTTGAGTTGGAGATGATAGAGGTGAAAGTGAATGAGAGCGTGGAAGTGAAGGTGAAAATAGAGCCGGAAGATGCAACCGAACGGAATGTAAGTTGGTCGATAGATAATAGTGATTATGCGGAAGTGCATGAAGGAACTGTAACCGGAATTTATGGCGGAGAGGCTAAGTTGACTGCTAGGATTAATGATTCTATCTGGTGCGAAGTGCCGGTGAAAATCATCCAGCCGGTGGAAAGCATCCGTTTTTACGATACGTATAAAGAAATAGGTGAAGGTGGCACTTTTACTTTACGTCCAACAATAGAACCCTATAATGCAACGGATCAAACGGTTGTGTGGAGTACATCAGATGAAAAAGTAGCGACAGTTGTAGAGGAAAACGGAGTAGGTGTAGTAAAGGCTCTTACAGCTGGAACTGCTATTATAAAGGCGACTTGTGGTGATAAGGAGGCGACTTGTGAAGTGGTGGTTTCAGAAGATAAAGGAACACCATTGGAAATTCCGGATGCCAATTTCTTGGGTGCCTTGCTTACGGATTATGATGCCAATGGTAACGGACGGATAACGGATGATGAGGCTGAAAAGGTGGCAGATTTAGATTTATGGTGGGAAGATATCGCTTCGTTGCAAGGTATTGAATATTTTAAATATCTGAGAGTGCTGGATGCCCGTCACAATGCCTTGACAACGGTTGACTTGTCAAAGAATTCTGATTTAGAAGAATTGAAATTAGGGCAAAATCCGTTGACAACATTGGATTTAAAAGCCAATACAAAATTGCTTTTATTGGATATTGAGGAGTGTGTAAAAATTCAGAGTATTGATTTGTCGGGGAACAAGCAATTGGCTTCCTTTAGTGCTTCTAATTCGTCGGCTTTTGAAATAGGAGATATCAGTCATTTGGTAAATCTTTCGTCACTGACGATTAATGGTACAGCTACACCGTCTCTGAATGTGACAAGCAATCTGAAATTGAAAACACTATATTGTGGAGGTAATCCGAATTTCACGTTGACAGGTTTGGAAATGTTGACGGAATTGACAGATTTTTATCTGTATGAGGCTTCGGCTTTGGAGGTGATAGATTTGTCCAATGCGAAAAAACTGGCAGATGTACAGCTACAGGGAACGCATCCTAAACTGACAAAAGTGATTCTTCCGAAAGGTTTTAATGAGGCAAATTTATATTGCTCTGTAAAAGATGCAGCCGGAGACGAAATAAAACCGGTTGTAGAATATAAATAGTAGGTTAAAGTTGAGAAAGAACAGGGTAATTCATGGATTATCCTGTTCTTTTTATTGGAAGAAAGAGTTTAGATAGTCATGATATCCTTTTCTTTCTGTACTAGAATTTCATCTACTTTCTTATTGTAGGCATCAGTCATTTTTTGGACCTCAGCTTCTGCATCTTTAGCAGCATCTTCTGGAAGTCCGTCTTTCACCATCTTTTTGAATGCATCAATGGCATCACGACGGGCATTGCGAATACTTACTTTTGCTGTTTCTCCGACACCTTTGGATTGCTTTACCAATTCTTTACGACGTTCTTCTGTCAAAGGCGGTACATTGATTCGTACAATTTCGCCGTTATTGTCAGGATTAAAACCGAGATTTGCTACAAGAATAGCTTTTTGAATAGGTGCCAACATACTCTTTTCCCAAGGCTGTACAGCGATGGTGCGGGGATCTGGTACTGTGATATTTGCAACTTGGGAAAGTGGGGTAGGTGAGCCGTAGTAGTCTACCAGGACATCATTCAGGATTTTTGGGTTGGCTTTGCCTGCCCGGATTTTAGCCAGTTCGTTATCAAGATGGGCAAGTGCATTTTGCATGAGTTCTTTTGCCTCATCCATGTACATTTTAACTTCCTCGTTCATATATGTTCGTTTTTTTGTGTATTCTTTATGGTTGCAAATATAGGGATAATATCAATTATTTCAAGAATAAAACCTAACTTTGTACCTCTTAAATACTAAGCGGATAGTTGAATATGACAAGAAAAGATTTTGAAATAATGGCTCCGGTCGGTTCGTACGAGTCGCTTTATGCTGCTTTGCAAGGAGGAGCCGATTCTGTATATTTTGGAGTGGAAGGGCTGAATATGCGTGCGCGTTCGTCGGCGAATTTTACCTTGGATGACCTGAAGAATATTGTATCTATATGTTCTGAAAAAGGGGTGAAGACTTATTTGACGGTGAATACGGTGATTTATAACAATGAGCTGGAGAAGATGCGGAAAGTGATAGATTGTGCCGGTGAAGCTGGTGTAAGTGCAATTATTGCATCTGATTTGGCTGCTATTTTATATGCACATTCTGTTGGTGTGGAGGTACATATCAGTACACAATGTAATGTTACTAATTTTGAAGCCTTGAAGTTTTTTGCTCAGTGGGCAGATGTTGTAGTGTTGGCTCGGGAAGTGGTGTTGGATCAGGTGATGGAGATTCATAGACAGATTATTGAACAGGACTTGAGAGGGCCGAAGGGGGAGTTGATCCGTATCGAGATGTTTGCTCATGGTGCGCTTTGTATGGCTGTTTCCGGTAAGTGTTATCTGAGTTTGCACGAACGGAATGCTTCTGCCAATCGGGGTGCATGTAATCAGATTTGCCGTCGGGCATATACGGTGAAGGACCGTGAAAATGAAATAGAGTTGGATATTGAGAATGAATATATCATGTCTCCGAAAGATTTGTGTACGGTGGGATTTGTCAATAAATTGGCAGATGCCGGAGTGAGGGTGTTAAAGATAGAGGGACGTGCACGATCGGCGGAATATGTGAGAACCGTTTGTGAATGTTATGATGAGGCTATTCGGGCGTACTTGGACGGTAGTTATTCGGCAGAAAAGATTGACGGTTGGAAAAAACGGTTGGCAACTGTATTTAACAGAGGATTTTGGGATGGCTATTATTTAGGCCAGCGATTAGGGGAATGGAGTGAAGTGTATGGCTCGAAAGCTACCAAGAAAAAGATTCTGTTGGGAAAAGTCACAAATTATTTTTCCAATTTGGGAGTTGCTGAGTTTAAAATTGAATCATTTGATTTGAAAGTGGGGGAAGAAATTTTAATTCAGGGACCGACAACGGGCACTTTGCAAATGACAGTGCCGGAATTGAGATTGGATTTGAAGCCTGTGGAACAGGTGGAGAAAGGTGATGTGTTTTCAATGGCAACCTCTGAGAAGGTGAGAAGGGGAGACAAGCTTTATAAATGGGTGGATACAACTCCGGAGATGATGCAATAAATTAATTAATGATAGAATATGAAAAGAGTAGTACTGTATTTAATGCTTGGATTGCTGTGTTTTTCGTGTATTCAAAAAGAAGCAGCAAATACTGAGGCAGATATAGAAACGTGCGTTATTTTGAACGAGCATGAGCAACCTGATCCTAATATTAAGGGGAATGTAATTATCAGTAATACAAGGGTGATAGCACAGGCAACACCGATTATTGATTTGACAAAACTGGCTTTGGATGTGACATTGACAGAAGGCGCAACGATTACTCCGAATCCGAGAGAAGTGAGAGATTATTCGCATCCGCAGTCTTTTGTTGTGACTTCGGAGGACGGCGAATGGCAAAAAACGTATCGGGTGAGTGTGGATACGTTTGATTTGCCGGTGAAATATACGTTTGAATTGGCAGAATTGAATCGGGATAATAAATATTATGTTTTTTATGAAACAATAGATGGACAAGGAGCCAATTTCAGACAGGATATATGGGCCTCGGGTAATGGCGGATATTCATTGACCGGTGTAGGCAAAAAACCGGAGGATTTTCCTACTGTTTCGGTTTTGGAAGGCAAAGAAGGGAAAGGTATTAAGTTGGAAACAAAAAGTACGGGCGGTTTTGGGGAGATGAAGCATATGCCGATAGCTGCCGGAAATATGTTTATCGGTAATTTTGATGTTGCAAATGCCTTGAAAGAACCGATGAAGGCAACACGCTTTGGGTTGCCATTTGGAAAGAAGCCTAAGCGTATGACCGGTTGGTATAAGGCAAAACGGGGAGAGGTTTTGACAGATGTGGGTGAGGATGGTAAGGCGATACCTATTGAGGGGCAAGATGCTTGTGATATTTATGCTGTGTTGTATGAGTCTGAAGGGCTTGAACAAGGCACGTTGGATGGGGATAATGTATTGAACAGTAAGAATATCGTGGCTTTAGCTCGTTTGACGGATCCGGTGGTGTATGGTCCGGAAACAGATTTGTCTGCCAAGGAGTATATCCATTTTGATTTGAAATTTGACTATAAAAAGAAATTTGATGAGAATAAATCCAAACAGTATAAATATAATCTGGCTGTAGTATTTACTTCAAGTATAAAAGGGGCGACTTTTATCGGAGCTGTCGGAAGTGTCTTGTATGT
This sequence comes from uncultured Odoribacter sp., assembly GCA_945900015.1. Taxonomy (GTDB): domain Bacteria; phylum Bacteroidota; class Bacteroidia; order Bacteroidales; family Marinifilaceae; genus Odoribacter. The sequence goes on from CAMDJC010000001.1 coordinate 76,582, forward strand.
AGATGAAGTTCAGGTGATTTGTGAATAATAGAAGTTATGGTTATGAAAAGTATTGTAGCAATCATATTGTTTGTTTTTGTTGGTCTGAATTTACAGGCTGATGAGGTGAAATCAAAAGGTTTGCTTTGGTCGGCATTTAGGGGTCTTGAATATCGTATCAAGGCAGGTTTTAATTTTGGCGGTACATCTCCGTTGCCTTTGCCTGTCGAAATTCGAAAAATTGAAGGTTTCCGTCCGGGAACGCAAATTGCTATAGAAGGTAATGTAATAAAGTGGTTAGATGGTAATAAAAGATGGGGGGCTTTGGTTGGTGTCCGTCTGGAAAATAAGGGTATGAAAACGGATGCCCGTGTAAAAAATTATTTTATGGTGATGGATGCTACGAGCGGAGAGATTACCGGACATATGGAAGGCAATTGGACCGGATATGTAAAGACGAATGTTAAAAATTCGTATGTGACGATTCCGCTTCAGGCAATTTTCAAGGCTTCGCCTCGTTGGGATGTAAAATTTGGTCCCTATGTTTCAATTCTGACGAACGGTGATTTTTCAGGAACGGCGTATGACGGTTATTTGCGGGATGGAAGTCCGATAGGTCCTAAAGTGCATGTTGATGATGCAACTTATGATTTTTCATCCGATTTGCATAAATTCCAGTGGGGACTGGATTTAGGAGGAGAATGGCGGGCTTATAAGCACTTGAGCGTATATGCTGATTTGACTTGGGGGTTGAATGCTATTTTCCCGGATGATTTTAAAAGTATTACGTTTAAAATGTATAATGTGTATCTGAATTTTGGATTCGGATATGTGTTTTAATGTTTTGGGATGGGGGTTATTATTCGTCAGAGTATAAAAGCGACAGTCTTTAATTATATCGGAGCCTTTATAGGTTTTCTGACTACCTTTTTTATTCTGACGAAGTTCCTGCAACCCGAAGTTATCGGTTTGACAAAGGTGATGTATGAGGTGGCGGCGTTGGTTGCCGGCTTTGCGCAATTGGGTACCTCTGCCTCAGCCATGCGTTTCTTTCCTTATTTCCGTAATCAGCAAAACGGACACAATGGTTTTTTCTTTTATCTGATGTTGATGCCAACGATTGGTTCGGTACTTTTTATCGGTGTTTTCTTGTTGCTGAAAAATTGGATAATTGATTTTTTTATCGAGAAGTCAGCGTTGTTGGTCGATTATTTCTATTGGCTTATTCCTTTAATCCTTTTTTTGGCATTCGGAACGGTTGTCGAGACTTATGCCAATATCTTAATGAAGATAGTCGTACCCAAGTTCATTAAGGAGATCGGTATTCGGGTAATGTTGTTGGTTGTCTATTTTTGCTATGCGTTGGGGTGGATAGACCTGACAGGCTTGGTAACCGGTTTTGTGTTAGTGTACGGATGTGCCATGTTGTCCTATATGTATTATGTCTCAATGATAACCCCATTGTCTTTAAAGCATGACAATTCATTTATAGATAAAGGTTTGCGTTGTGACATCATGCGGTACACCCTGGTGCTGATTGTCGGGGCTATCGGTGGAAATATAATACCTCAGCTTGATATATTTATGGTGAGTTCGAATATGGGATTGGGATATGCCGGCATTTATACGATTGCTATGTATATGGGGGCCGTGATAGAGGTCCCAAGCCGTTCTATTTCGGCGATATCAAAACCATTGGCAGCAAATGCATTAAAGGATGGAGACTTAGAGAGAGCCAATCAATTGTACCGGCAGGTGGCATTACACCAGCTGATGGCGAGCAGTACGCTGTTTTTGCTGATCTGGATCAATATTGATAATATTTTTGATATTCTTCCGAATGGCGAGGTTTATGAAACCGGCAAATGGGTGGTGCTTTTTATTGCGATGTCCCGGATTTTGGCTACGACACTGGAGTTCGGAGGCACTTTAATCTCGTTTTCCAAGTATTATTATTGGGGTTTGTATATCACTTTTTTCCTGACAGGTCTGACTATCTTTACCAATAGTGTGTTTATTTCCCGGTGGGGTATTTCAGGTGCCGCCCTGGCTACTTTTTTGACTTGTGTGGTGAGTTATACTTTCCAGCAGTGGATTGTATTACGTAAAGTAAAGGGAAATCCGTATAGTATTGGAATCTTGAAACAGATATTGCTTGTTGGAGTCCTGTTTGTAATGAATGAATGCCTGCCCCGTTGGAGCGACAGTCCTTTTATAGATGGAATTTACAGAACCATACCGATAGGCGCTTGTTGGGTGGCGGCAACTTATTTCCTGCGCACGTCTGAAAGTGTCAGAGGATTGATCGGCACAATATTAAACCGGTGTCACTGTAGGCAAGACAACCATTGACGTACAATATTCTCTACAGAAAATTTAGAACAGTCTGTCAATGCGTTGTGAGCCAGTCTTTCCCGAGTTGCCGTGTCTTTCATCAAAATGGATAATCGTTCTGTAAATGCAGTATTATTGCCTGCCGGGACAATGATGCCGTTGCGGCCGGTCGTAATGATGTCGTGGACTGCCGCATAAGTATCGAATGCGATAGGTACAACACCCATTTGCTGTGCTTCTGTAAGTACCATGCCGAAGCCTTCGTATGCAGAGGTTAACATGCAAATGGCCGCTCTTTTATAATAGGGGCGCGGGTCTTGTTTGCCCTCAAAGCAGATTTGTTTCAGCTTAAGTCTGCGCGCTAAATGGTGATAATACTTTTCATCCGGTCCGGAACCTATGATTCTTAGCCGCCAGTCTGTGAATTGTTGAGAATTTTCGATTTGTTGCCAAATTTGCAGGGCTGTAGAAAATCTTTTGGCCCGTTCTGACAGGCGCCCGACAAGCAATACTTCCTTATATTTTTGCGCAATCTTTTCAGTTGGCAGATTCCCATTGAATGAAAGACTATTGCCGATTCCGGCAAAACGGGACAAGTCGATATTTGAGATGTTTGCCAGTTGCTGGAAAACAGGGATGTATCTTGGCGATAACAAGATGATTTTATCTGAATGTTCATAGATATAGGTGTAGTTTTTCCGAACTTCGGAGCGTACGAGAACTTTATAGAGGGCGGGTGGCAGGAGAGCCACGGCTGTTTTGAACAGAGAGTTTATCTTTCCCGGTCGATGTAGTAATCGGTAGAACTCGGAGGAGATAGAAGGACGTACAAATTCCTTGCCCGGAGCACTATGGTTGCAGTAGAATAATTTACAGGATGGAATGCTTGAAGTGGCCTGACTGACAATTTTCAATTTTATTAGCGGCATGCATTCCTGTACAATGACACGACTGATTCCGTATTTTTGAATAAATTCGCCAAGTTGTCGGGATGATTCATTGGAATAATCCAGTTTAAGGATATCAATAAATAATATTCCAGAGGATGGAGTATGCTTTTCAAAATTGGCACCATAACAACTGTGTCCGCATGCCGTAAATGCCTGGGCAAGCACATAAGTGATCCGCTGTATCCCTGAGTTCAAAGGATTAACCTCGCTGTTGTTGACAAATAGAATATTCATGATATGGATTTGATAGATTATAGAAATAGTGAATCAATCTTTTAATAGGTCGTTGATGAAGTTTTCTTTGCGGCTTAAAGAGTTGGGGTCACAACCTTTCCAGTTGGAGCCGTTGATAATATGCAGCCATTCTGAATCCAGATATTGGATGTAGTCTGAATGATAGTCGGTGCCTTCTCCTAAGGGAATATTTTTCCGCTCGATATGATGCAGTTTGTCTATATCGTATTTTTTGTAAAGAATAGGATAATTTGCGCCTCCTGTATCTAAATATTCTCCTTGTTCAATGTAAGGAATGAAATTTAAAGGAAGGTTTTCGACAGCTTTAAAGCGAAAAATAGACAGTCCGGCCCACAGATACCAGCCTTTAGGGCGTTGGTTGATGGCTCCATAAAAATCTTGTCCGCCAATTAATTGGGATATAGATATTGTTTTTATGGGAAATAAGTCGTGATCAAGAAAGCCAAAAAATGTGGGGCGCCTAAGCTTGATATAGTTGGTATAAATCCAGTTTAGAGAACTGCCATGTGCGTAACTTCCACCGGGATAATGTTGGAGCATGTTTTGTGGCATGGAGATATATCCAGCACCTAGTTCACGACATATGTTTTTTATAATCTTGCGTTTGCCGGGGATGTTGGAATTGTCTGCTATTGTAAAATGGACTGGTTTGTCTTGAATAAATTTCTTTAATAAAAGCAGTTGTTGTTTGATTAAATGTTCATTATTGAAAGCTACGGTAACCAGATCAATGTGTCCTGTTTTCTGGGGAGTTGTGTCGCAATTGAGATGGTCTGTTTGTTCCAGGCGCTTTCTTCTCATGCAACGGATACAAGTGTTTACATATATGAGCCATAACTTACGCTTGAGTCCCATGTTATTCTGTTTTTTTTATTATGCCAATAATGTTTGATGACAAAGGTAGTAAGATTTATTATTTTTATATTTGTGCGGAATTAATTTGTGATATGAAATTCATTGCATATTTTATCGGTTATATAGTGTGGGCGTTTTCTTTGTTAATGCCTCGCAGTAAGAAAATATGGGTATTTGGTAGCTTCCGTGGAACTTTTGCAGATAATGCAAAGTATCTTTTTATTCATGTGGCAGAAAACAGTAAAATAATCAAGCCTATTTGGATTTCGTATAAAACATCTACAGTAAAGCAGGTGAGGGATTTGGGGCTGAAGGCTTATTCTATTTTTTCTATACAGGGGCTTTATTATGCGTTGCGGGGAGGTTATTATTTTTTCAATGCCTATAGTTCGGATATTTGTTATTTTACATCAGGACGGGCTGTACAGGTCAATTTATGGCATGGAGTGGGATTGAAAAAAATAGAATTTTGTATAGATCGGGGACCGTTATATAATCGTTATGTACGTAAGACTTTGAAAGAGCGTTTTTATTATCCACAGGTGTATCATCGTCCGGATTATTTCCTTTCGTCGACGCCTTTTCAGTCTGTAAAATTTGCCCAAGCATTCCGAATTGACGAACAGCATTGCCTGAATATCGGTTATCCCAGAAATGATATATTGTTGGCATCAGAAGGGGAACGTCAGGCATACTTGAATCGTTTTGAATCTGATAAGACGAAGGGGTTGATAGGCCGGCTGCAAAGTTATAAACGGGTATTTTTGTATATGCCAACTTGGAGAGAGTCTCAGCGCAAGTTGTTCGCCGAACATTTAAATCTGGAAGCGTTGAACAAGCTGATGTTACAAAAGGACGGATTATTGGTGTTGAAGCCGCATGCAAACACGATTGTAGAAAATCGGGAGGTGATGTCACATTATTCAAATATCCTTTTATTGGAAGGAGGAGTTGATATATATCCTTTGCTGGCCTATACAGATGTATTGATTACTGATTATTCTTCTATATTGTATGATTATTTGTTGCTTGACAATAAGGGGGTGATTCTTTATCTTTATGACTATAAAGAGTATGTTAAGGATCGAGATTTTAATTATCCGTTTATGGAAAATGTTGTTGGAGAAGTGGCTTGTACATTTGCAGAGCTTGTCGCAATAATAGAACGCGATGAGTATGATAGAAGTCGTTACGGATTGATGCGTGAACGATTTTGGGGAGAATATAAGGGCAGTGCTTGTCAGTCTATTACAGAAATGTTTAAAAATAAGCAGTGATATGCAACCTTATTTTTCAGTGATTATTCCAGTATACAACGGCGGAAAGAGACTTGCGGCAACGTTGGACAGTGTGTGTAATCAGACGTTTTATGATTTTGAGATAATCGTGGTTGATGATGGAAGTCTGGATAATACTTCAGAGATTGTTGCCGGTTATTGTGAAAAAGACCCACAAAGGGTGCATTATTTTTATAAAGAGAATGGTGGTGTGAGTTCTGCCAGAAATGTGGGAATTGGAAAAGCAGCGGGTCGATTTGTGACGTTCCTTGATAGCGATGATTTTTTGGATGAAAATTATTTGCAAAGGATGTTTGATGTATTGGATGGAACAGAGAAGGGATGGGCTTGTTGTATCAATAAAGAAAATGGAAGGATTAATTTAGCAAGATTTGCTTATAAAGAAGGGGGAGTGTCATTACTCAAGCATATTTTGGGTGGTGGTACTTTGCCTCAGACTGCCTGTTGGACAGTGAAAAGGGGGTTGTTGGAAAAGTCGGGTATTGCTTTTGACGAAAGTATAAGTTATACAGAGGATTATAATTTCTTTTGTAAATTTCTGTACTATACAGAAGGAATGGGGATTGAAGGTATTTATCTGAAAGAGGTTTTGGTAGATTATATCCTGCATTATGGCTCTTTGTGTCAGCATGAAAGATGGTGGTTGGATTTGAAGCACCTGAAGGAGGATTTTGAAAGTACGAAGGGAATCTATAACTATGTTGAGAGCTCGGACAGAGAGGATAAGGCTGTTTATTTAAGTCTTTTGCGGAGGCGTTTGAAGAAAAAATATTTATATAATTTATGGGGCACCTTGTTGCTTGGAGAGATGAGAGACTTCAAGCATTTGAGGCAAATGTATTTAGACGATAAAAGAACTTATTCTTTGTCGGAGGTGGATTTAGGCATGAAATACTGCATTTGGGAGTTGGCAACCGGTCCGGTAATATGCTATATGACTCTTGTGTTGCGTCCTTATAAACGTTTTCAGAAATCCAGACAGCGAAAAAAAATTCTTTAATAGCAGACTCTTTTAGGTATATGCCATTTTTTTGCCTATTTTTGTTACACTTTACCATTAAGACAGAATAATGAATATAGCTGTAATATTGGCGGGTGGCGTAGGCAGTCGGTTAGATAGCAGTCATCCCAAGCAATTTTTTAAAGTAGCTGGTAAAACAGTCATTGAGCATACAATAGAGGTTTTTGAACGCAATTCACTCATTGACGAGATTGCTGTAGTGATTAATCCGGCATATTTGACAACCATTGAAGAGATTGTGCTTAAAAATGGTTGGAGAAAAGTTCGCAAGATATTAAAAGGAGGGGCTGAACGTTATCACTCCAGTATGGCAGCGATAGAGGCTTATGCCGGATGTCAAGATGTGAATTTGATTTTTCACGATGCCGTACGTCCGTTGATTACAGACAGAATCATTCATGATACAATACAGGCGCTGGATACTTATAATGCCGTTGATGTAGCAGTTCCGGCTGTAGATACAATCATTTCTGTCCATGGTGATTATATTGATGCTATCCCTGATAGAAGTAAGTTGCGGAGAGGACAGACTCCTCAGGGATTTAAATTGGAAACAATACAAGAGGCTTATAAATGTGCTTTGTTGGATCCTGACTTTAAGTCAACGGATGACTGTGGTGTGGTCTTGAAGTATCTGCCTAATGAGAAGATATATGTTGTTAGAGGTGAAGAATCGAATATGAAGCTGACCTATAAGGAAGATTCTTATCTGTTGGACAAATTATTTCAGTTACATTCTTTTTCGCTGCAGGAACAAGAAGATGCTTTTAATAAGTTGCAAGATAAGGTATTGGTTATCTTTGGCGGAAGTTATGGTATCGGAGCAGAAATGGCAGCAATAGCAAAAAAACATGGGGCAAAAGTACATTGCTTCTCTCGTTCATTAAATGGAGTGGATATTGCTTCGTTGGAAGATGTCAGAATGAGTCTTCAAAATGTGGCAGCAGAAGAACAAAGGATCGATTATGTCGTGAATACTGCAGCTTTGCTCATTCGCGAGCCTTTAAATAATATGACATATGCTGATGTTTGTAAAGTGGTTAATGTTAATTATTTGGGAATGGTTAATGTCGCACTGGAGAGCTTCCCGTATTTGAAATCATCTAAGGGTACGTTATTATTTTATACCTCTAGTTCTTATACGCGGGGGAGGGCGTTTTATAGTCTTTATTCCTCAACAAAAGCAGCTGTTGTTAATTTTGTACAAGCTATTTCGCAAGAATGGGAATCGAATGGAGTACGAGTAAATTGTATTAATCCGGAGCGGACAAAAACACCTATGCGTGTCAGGAATTTTGGTATAGAAGATGATGCGACTCTTTTAAAAGCGGAAACGGTAGCAATTGAATCGTTAAAGACACTTTTATCTGATTTTACAGGACAAGTGATAGATGTTAAATTGAATAAATAGTAATTTTATTAATAAATCGATATGAATGCAGTTTCGATAATTTGGACGAAAATACGTCCGCATATATTTGTCTTTCTTTTCTTTTTGGCAATTTCATTGATATTTTTTGCTCCTAAATTTCAGGGAATGCAGTTAAGACAAGGAGATACTGAAAAATATATGGAGATGTCTCAAGAAGCGAGAGCATATTATGAGAAAGAAGGAGTTGGGACTTCGTGGACAGGTTCTATGTTTTCAGGAATGCCTACTTATGCAATTACTACACAGGGTGGACCTGCCAATCTGCTGAATTATCTGGAGAAACCGTTTAAAGATTTGGGAGGTTCGGATTGTGGTGTTGTATTTTTTTCTTTAGTATCTTGTTATGTATTGATGTTGTTGCTAGGGGCAAATATTCCAGTGGCAATATTGGGTGCAATAGCGTTTTCATTTTCATCGTATAGTTTGATTATTCTACAGGCGGGCCACATTACTAAGGCGTGGGCAATGGCTTATATGCCATTGGTTTTTGCAGGTTTTGTATTGGTTTTGAGGGGTAAATATTTGCTTGGTGGTTTTATATTTACTTTGTCCTTGGCATTACAGATAAAGAATAATCACCCACAGATTACTTATTATCTGGCTTTGTTTTGCTGTATTGTATATCTCGGATATGTTGTGAATCAAATCCGTTCGAAAAGCTGGCGCTTGATTGGTTTTTCATTAGCGACGTTGATTGGTGGAGTTCTGTTGGCGTTTTTATGTAATATGGGACCTTTGTATGCAAATTACGAACTTTCAAAAGAGAGTATTCGTGGATGTTCAGAGCTGACTCATCAGGTTGATGGGAAGGCTAATAAATCAAATGGTCTGGATAAAGATTATGCTTTTGCTTGGAGCTATGGTATCGGTGAAACATTTACTTTTTTGATACCTGATTTTTATGGAGGAGCCTCCGGAGGAATCTTGGGAAATGATTCGCATGTTGCAAAAGAATTATATAAACAGGGCTACCAAGTGCCTACTCCGTTACAGTCTTATACATATTGGGGAGACCAACCATTTACTTCCGGACCGGTTTATTTTGGAGCTATTGTTTGTATGCTTTTTGTCCTAGGGCTTTTTATTATTAAACATCCATTAAAATGGTGGTTGATAGGAGGGATGGTTGTTTTTATATTTTTAAGTTGGGGACGAAATTTTGATAGTTTCAATACGTTGTTATTCCATTATTTGCCTTTTTACAATAAGTTCCGTACTGTTTCAATGGCATTAGTCATTCCTCAATTGATTTTTGCTGTCATTGCTGTATGGGGGCTGATAATGCTTTTTAAACGGAAAAATGAGAAGCAGCAACTACTGAAAGCATTATATTATGCTGTGGGAATTACAGGAGGTCTCTGTTTATTTTTTGCTTTCTTTGCACCAATGGACTTCCGTTCGTCTTTGGATTTTCAATACGGTATGCCGGATTGGTATATGAATGCTTTGGCTGAAGACCGTGCAGCTTTGTTGAGGGCAGATGCCTATCGTTCATTGTTGTTTATTGTGTTAGGTGGTGGTTGTCTTTATCTTTATATTAAAAATGACAAACCGTCTCGTTATTTGCCTTATATCTTGTCGTTATTGGTATTGATTGATTTGTGGGGAGTTGATAAGCGTTATCTGAATAAGTCTCATTTTATAAAAGCACATGCGGTCCAGCAGTTATATTCTCCGTCTGTGTCAGATCGGATGATAATGCAAGATAAAGATCCATCATATCGTGTCTTGTCTTTGCAGGATCCTTTTAATAATAGTGGACCATCTTATTTTCATAAGAGTATCGGTGGTTATAGCGCTGCAAAATTGCGTCGCTACCAGGATTTGATTGAGATAAAATTGGCCCCGGAAATTGAATTGTTACAGCGGCAGTTGGCAAAAGCGGCTTCTGTGGAAGAGGCAAAAGCAGCATTCAAGACAGTTCCAATATTGAATATGCTTAATATGCGATATTTGATAATTGATCCTAACCAGGCACCTTTGAAGAATCCGTATGCTTATGGAAATGCTTGGTTTGTGTCCTCTGTGAAGGTCGTGGATAATGCTGATGAAGAGATGGTAGCTTTGCAAACGAATGACCCGCATGAAGTTGCGCTTGTGGATAAGCGGTTCGAGACTTTGGTTAGTAGCAAGAAATGGACGTTGGATTCGACGGCAACAGTTAAGTTGGTTTCGTATAAGCCCGATCGCTTGGAATATAAGTATACGTCATCTCAACCCGGAATGATGTTGTTTTCTGAAGTATATTATCCTCATGGATGGAAGGCTATGATAGATGGACAGCCTGCGGAGCACTTTAGGGCAAATTGGATTTTAAGAGGTATGGAGGTTCCTGCTGGCGAGCATACAATATCCTTTTATTTTCATCCGGATGTTTATATGACCGGCCGGTGGATTGGCACTATTTGTTCTGGATTGTTGGTGTTGGGCTTGCTTTTAGTCATCTTCTATTATGGAAAGAAGATGGCTAAAAGTAAAGAGAACATTGGATAAAGTTTATTTAAATAATAAACCTTGAGTAACAAACCAGCGGAAATATAGTAAAATACCGCCTTTTTGTGGTTTGCCTCTTAGTATATAGCTTATGCAAAGGATGAATGAGGCAATCCACTTCATTCCTTCTAAGAGAATGGCTTTGAGATATGCTGGTCGTGAAATGTTTAATGTTCTGATTTGTTCGCTTAGGCCTATGCCTTTTGCTTGCTTTTGTATGAAATCTAATTTTGTCCGTCTTTCGGGGACTAGGTGATGTACAATAGCGGAAGGAATGTATGCTATGCGAAATCCTGCATTGATGATGCGGAATGCTATGTCTTTTTCTTCCCCTCCGATAAGTTGTTGTTTGATTCTTCCGAGTGATGTATTAAATAAACCACAAGTATTAAATATTTCTGTGCGGTAGGTCATATTGGAACCTCGTGGATATTTTTTACTTGGGCGGTTTAAAATATAAGGTTTCAATGACGGCTGGAAGTATCCGAAAAGTGTGTTTATGTAAGGATTTTCCCAGTTTGGAATACTTTCCATATAACTTAAAAATATGGGGCCACCGACTTCAGCTATATCAGTATGCTCGTCTAAATAGTTACAAACTGTTTCTAGAAAATCCGGATTTAACAGAGCATCATCATCTGCAAATGTTATATACTTACCCTTAGCTTCTTGTATACAACGGTTGCGTGCGAAAGACAATCCCTGGTTGTATTCAATGTGGTATTGTATTTTCAGAGAGGGATGGTCAGCGATAAATTGCTTGCAGATGGCATCTGTGTTGTCTGTACTATTATTGTTGACAAATATAATTTCGAATTCTCGAGGAGATAGAGTTTGCTGTAAGATGGAATCCATCAGACCTTTCAAAAATGAATCTCTATTGTAGGTGCTTATGGCTACAGAGATTTTAAATGGGTATTGGTAATCTTTAGGTTGATTAGGCATGTATATGTAGTTATTTTGGTGACAATTCATACAAAAATACGACTTTTTATTGGAAATTTGTGTGTCTGATGTTTTTTGTTTGAGAGTATATGTATCTGATATAATTTATTTACTATTTTTGATTAGAAATTGAATTTATATGAAGATAGTCATTTTAGGTCCTGCAAATCCTTATAGAGGTGGTATCGCAGCTTTGAATGAAAGGCTGGCAGTAGAGTTTATTAGAGAAGGGCATGAAGTTATGGTTTTTAATTTTAAACTCCAATATCCGGGATTTCTTTTCCCGGGTAAAACTCAATATACAGATGATCCTGCCCCTGAAAGTGTGACCATCTTGCCGCGTGTAAATTCTGTGAATCCTTTGAACTGGTTGATTGTAGGTCGGGAGCTAAAACGATTGTCTCCTGACATGATTATTGTGCGTTATTGGTTACCTTTTATGGGGCCTGCTCTAGGATCAATCTGTCGCATTGCTCGCAAGAATAAGCATACAAAAGTGGTATGTATTGCAGATAATATCATACCTCATGAAAAACGGCCTGGTGATAGGCTCTTTACCCATTATTTTGTTAAGGGTGTCGATGGATTTATTGCGATGTCTCGAGAAGTATTTCAAGACATTGATTTGTTTGTGAAACAGCCTATAAAACGTTTGGCTGCACATCCTGTGTATGATCATTATGGTTTTATAATACCTAAAGAGGAGGCTTTAAAGGGATTGAGTTTGTCTCCAGATTATCACTACTTGCTATTCTTTGGCTTTATTAGAGATTATAAAGGTCTGGATTTATTGTTAGAGGCTATGGCAGACGTTCGAGTGCGTGAAAAACCGGTTAAATTGATTGTTGCAGGTGAGTATTATGGAAATCAAGATAGATACGAGTCTTTGATAAAGCAACTTCAATTGGATGAAAAGTTGGTGTTGAAGACTGATTATATTCCGTCTGATGAAATTAATAAATATTTTTGTGCTGCAGATTTAGTTGTGCAACCTTATAAATCTGCGACACAGAGTGGTGTGACACAAATAGGTTACCATTTTGACAAGCCTATGTTGGTGACTGCTGTAGGAGGATTGGCTGAGATAATTGCTGACAAATGTTCTGGTTATGTAGTCAAACCGACAAGCGAAGCCATTGCGGATGCTATTGTTGATTTTTATGAAAAGAATAGAGAGCCATTCTTTGTTGCAGAAACTAGAAGGCTGAAAAAGAATTTTTCTTGGGCGACTTTGACAGGCAAAATTTTTGAAATATATAATGAAGTAAAGTAATATAAGTAGGTGGTTTGTTGATTTATTAGTAGGGTTTTATTAAAATATTTAAAGGCTAAAAACTGGACAATTTTCCATGTTTTTAGCCTTTAAGATTATTTTATGCTTGATTCTAATAGAATCTGTAGCGTTGGTCTTTTACTTCTCCGTTTTTCATGATTGCTTCTATCGCTTGATAGTTTGCACGATACATGTTTACTTGCTGTAAAGAAGCTTTTGTCTGCTTAATTTCGTCAGGCGTTACTTCGTCTGTTGTGCGGTTGTTTACTAAGATAACAAACACGCCTTGATTTCCCTCAATGGGGGCAGATAATTTACCTTGTTCTGCTACTGAAGCTGCTGCTATTACGCGAGGTTCAATTCCTGCTCCTGGAATTTGGAATGAATTAAAGCTTATTTCAGTTGCTTCTTTTACATCAACACCTGCTTTTTGTGCAACAGATAGCAAACTCTCGCTTCCGCTCATCATGCTAGCAAGCTCTTTCTTTAAGATTTCTGCTTTTTTCTTTTGAATCAAAATACGTTTGATTGTAGAGGCTACACTGTTGATAGGTGCGATGCCTTCTTCATTGACTTCTGTCAATACAGCAACAGTATATTTATTGCCATTTGTAAAGATGATAGACTCGTCTTTAGTTTGAACAAGTCCCGGTTCTTCTGTCAGATATATCTGACGGATCATTTCACGGGCATTGTCCATCCCTGCTATGGTTTTATCGTTTTTGCCCACAGTTGCAATTCGTTTAGTTAAGCCGGTTTCTTCAACTTTTTTGTCAAAGCTTGTTGCATCCTTAATGCCTGTTGCAAAATTGCGTGCATCGTTGTAAATTTTATTTGTAGTCTTGCCAGAAGCATTGATTTCTTTTTCAATAGTTGCTATCTGAATTTTTTGTACTGGTTTTGCCATGTCAGTAACCTGTACAACATGAGCACCAAATTGAGTCAATACCACTTTAATGTCATTTTTCTTTGCGAAGAATACTGAGTCGCTGAATGGTTGAACCATCATTTTCTGGTTGAACCAACCTAAATCTCCTCCGTTGATAGCAGAATTTTGGTCTGCTGAGTTTTTAAGAGCCAGTTCTTCAAAATCTGCACCCTTTCTAAGTAAATCTGCTAAACTATCTGCAGTAGCTTTTGCTTGCATGTAGTTGTTGTTTTGCGGAGCAATTAAAATGTGGCGGGCTCGAACAGAATCAGGTAACATTTTAACATCTCCTACTCGTGAAATTTTATATGCATTGTTTTCCAAGTACGGACCGAATACCTCTGAATTGTTGGCGAATAAGAAGTTTGCCAAACTGTCATTGGCGATTTCTTCTTTCTTGTAGTAATTTACATCAACTTTAACATCAGAAGATAAATTTACAAATTCCATTGGTTCATTGCTTGCTGCGAATTCTCCAATTAGTTCTTCGACACTTTTTTCTGTTTCTGCGAAATCATCTCCTGACGGTTCAATATCAAAGTTCACATAAACAATTCTTCTTGATTCATTCTGTTTGAATCTAGCTTGGTTGTTGTTATAGTATTCTTTGATTTCATTATTACTGATATTGATGCTGGAATCATCAATTGAGCTATAGTTTTTTACGATATAGCTGATATCTGTTTTTGTTGCATTACCTTCTGCATTTGCTTTGGCCTGCTCGTCGGTAACGTACATCCCTTTAGCTAACAAATTGCCGTATTTGCTTAACAGGCGGGTATCATGGGTTTCGCGCTCCATATTTAGCCAATAGTTTTTTTGGTTAAGCATGGCACCGTACTCAGGCGAGTTAGGATTCAGCGGAGTCTCAAGAATTTGTTTTACAATTATGCGTGCACGCTCTTTATCGACAACACCTGTTTTGGGATCTGCGAACAATTGGTGCATAGCAGGAGTCATATTATCACCTAATAAAACATCATATAACTCTTCGCCATTAACGGTTAATCCTAATTCCTCATATTCTCTACCCATGAGTTTTTCCATAATCATTTGTTGCCAAATGTTGTTACGGAGCATCGTTTGTTGGTCTTCATTTAATGCTGTAATGCCATTCATTGCCTTCAGCATTTCTTCTTGCTGGGTAACTTTGTTTTGATAATCAGTGATAGATATCCCTTCGCCTGCGATTTCTCCCACTTGATTGCGTTCGCTATTAAACATGCTAGAACCTGAACTTAAAGCGTCTCCAACGATAAAAGCTACTAAGGCTAGACCGATTACAATGCTGACTAACAGTCCTCCACGGTCTCTGATTGTTTGTAATGCTGCCATTTATAAATTATTTAATGTTTTTTACAAATATCTCTTTTCGAGGGTACGAAGATAGATAAAAGTGCGCTGTTCTGCAAATAATTAAATTGATTATTCACGGATTTATTTATCTGTTTTTGTACTCGATGTGGATTTTTTTGTTTTTGTTTTAGTTGTTGTCTTTGTTTTAGTCGTTTCAGAGGTCTTTTTGCTGGATACTTTGTTTTTTTTATCCCCCTCCTTTTCAATAAGTTCCATGCATTTTTCCAACGTTAATTCTTCAGCTTTTAAAGCTTTGGGAATTTTATAGTTGGCTTTGTTGTATGCGATATAAGGTCCAAAGCGTCCGTTCAATACCTTTACTCCATTATCAAATTCATGTATCAGTTTGTTGCGGTCGCTTTCTCTTTTCTCTTCGATGCGTGCTATGGCTGTTTCCAGTGTTATTGTACCCGGATCATCAACGCCTTTTTTGAGAGAAACGAATACGTTGTTGTGCTTTATATAGGGGCCAAAACGTCCTATTCCAATGCTGACCTCCTTGTCTTCATATTGTCCTATTTTCCGAGGGAACTTGAATAAAGCAAGGGCTTCTTCAAGGGTGATAGTTTCCATTAGCTGCCCTTTTAACAGCCCGGCATATCTGACAGTATCGCCTTCTCCTATTTGTGCCATGGGACCGAATCTGCCGATACGTACACTGACCGTTTCTCCGGTTGTCGGTTCTGTTCCTAATATTCTTTGTCCACTGTTCCGCTCTGAGTTTTTGAGAGTCGTTTCTACCGTTTCATGGAAGGGTGTATAGAACTCGCCTATCATTTTTTGCCATTGGACAGAACCCTCTGCAACATGGTCCAGAGCTTCTTCTGCCTCTGCAGTAAAGTTATAGTCCATGATATTTTTGAAGTGTTGTGAGAGGAAGTCTGTTACCACCATACCCATGTCTGATGGGAACAGCTTTTTCTTTTCTGTTCCAAAACTCTTCTTTTGTTTTTTGTTTTTAATGCTATTGTCGCAAAGTTCTATGACTTCAACGTTTTTCTCAACACCTTCGCGGGATTCTCTGATGATATATCCCCGGTTCTGAATGGTTGTGATAGTTGGGGCATAAGTTGACGGACGGCCGATTCCCAATGCCTCCATTTTTTTCACCAGACTAGCTTCCGTGTATCTGGGAGGATGTTGTGTGTATTGTTCTTGTGCTGTTATAACTGTGTATGTCAGTTGGTCTCCCTTGCTTATCGGTGGTAGCAGTGCACTATGTTCGTCCTCGGTCTCATCATCGTGAGATTCCATATACACTTTTAAAAATCCGTCGAATTTAATTACTTCGCCCGTGGCTGTAAATGGAATCTTGTGATTAGAAAGTTCAAGAATGATGTTTGTTCTCTCTAATTCAGCATCTGCCATTTGAGATGCAATAGTCCGTTTATATATCAGGTCGTATAGCTGTTGCTCATTTTTGTCTCCTTCTATTTCCGGACGGTTCATGTAGGTAGGGCGAATTGCTTCGTGCGCTTCTTGGGCCCCCTTCGTTTTAGTCGCATAATTGCGAGATTTCGAATATTTTTCTCCCATGGTTTCACAAATGACAGCCTTTGCTGTACGGATGGCCAAATCAGAAAGATTGACCGAGTCGGTACGCATATAGGTGATAAGTCCATGTTCATATAGCTTTTGTGCTACGGACATGGTTTGTGACACAGAGAAGCCTAATTTACGAGATGCCTCTTGCTGTAGAGTTGATGTCGTAAATGGAGGAGCCGGTTTTCTAAAGGTCGGTTTTGTGTCTACATTTTTAACAGTAAACACTGAGTTTTTGCATGCTTCTAAATATTCTATAGTGGCTTCACGGGTATTGAAGCGTTCTTGTGCTTCTGCATGTAAGACTGCGTGGTCTGAGGTAGCAAAATTACCGGTTACCCTATAGTATTGTTGCTCTTTAAAGTTGTTTATCTCTCGTTCTCTTTCGACAATCAGTTTTACAGCGACAGATTGCACTCGTCCTGCTGACAATGATGGTTTTACTTTTTTCCAAAGCACAGGAGATACTTCAAAACCTACAAGTCTGTCTAAAACTCGTCTGGCTTGTTGTGCATCTACAAGATTTTTGTCAATATTACGTGGATGTTGGATGGCATACAAGATAGCATCTTTCGTAATTTCATGAAAGACAATTCGCCTTGTGTTTTCTGGTTTCAGCTTTAATACTTCAAATAGATGCCAGGCAATGGCTTCTCCTTCGCGGTCCTCATCGGATGCTAGCCATACGATTTTAGCCTCTTTGGAAAGAGCCTTTAAATCTTTCACAATAGCCTTCTTATCGGCAGATATTTCATACTTGGGTTGAAACTCATGTTCAATATCAACTCCTAAATCTTTTTTCTCCAAGTCGCGGATATGTCCAAAACTTGATTTTACCGTATATCCGTCACCTAAAAATTTCTCTATAGTTTTAGCTTTCGCAGGAGACTCTACTATTACCAGGTTCTCAATCATATATTATAATGCTCAGGCATATCACATGCCAAAGTTAATAGTTTAAAATCATGGTGCAAACCTACGAAAAAAAGTTACAACTAAAAAACTTCAGAAAAAAAACCATCTAAAAGGAGTATTTTTAGGTATTCAGTGCTTCTCAGTTGATTCTTTCGATTTGTCTGATGAAAAGAATTTCCGGTAAAACAATAAGAGCATCAGTACTCCGATGGTGATGTATGAATCTGCTAAGTTAAAGACGGGGCGGAAAAATATAAAGTCTTGTCCTCCCCAGATGGGAACCCACGAAGGGAACTGTCCTTCTATTAGCGGGAAATATAGCATATCAACTACTTTGCCATGCAGAAATGAGGAGTATCCACCGTCTTGCGGAAATAATGTAGCTATTTGGAAATGGCTGTCATTAAAGATTATTCCGTAGAATAAACTGTCAATTATATTACCGATTGCTCCACAGAAAATGAGTGTGAAAGAATAAAGAACCCCTGCTGGAGCTTTTTCTCGTATTAATTTCATGATATACCAACCGATAGCACCTACAGCAGCGATTCGGAACAGGCTGAGAATCATTTTGCCTATTTTCCCATCACTTAGTTCCATACCAAATGCCATACCGTTGTTTTCTACAAATAGGATTTTAAACCAATCTCCGAATACGGAAATCTCTTCTCCTATCATCATGTGGGTTTTAATCCAGATTTTTACAGCCTGATCAACAATAAGAAGTATGGCTGTGAATATTAACAGTTTGTTGCGTAGAATCATGAAATTGGATATTGAAGAAGAAAATTGGAAATGGCTAGCCATTCCCAATTTTCAATTTTTGTTAGCCCTGTCCGTTTTCTTTAGCCTCAATGCTTAATGTTGCATGAGGGACAGCGCGTAGACGTTCTTTAGAAATCAATTTGCCTGTAACCCGACAAATGCCATAGGTTTTGTTCTCAATGCGAATGAGAGCGGCTTCTAGATGGGCAATAAATTTAGCTTGCCGTTGAGCGAGACGCCCAGCTTCTTCTTTGGAAAGGACAGAAGCACCTTCTTCGAGCACTTTAAACGTTGGACTAGTGTCAGCAATGTCATTGCCGTCACTGCCTGAGAGCGAGGCTTTAAGGATTTCGTAGTCCTTGCGAGCCTTGTCTAGTTTTTCAAGAATCAATTCTTTGAATTCCTGCAACTCTTCATCGGAGTATCTAGTTTTTTCTGCCATAGCTTTAAAGTTTTGCCTAAAAATAATAACTTTTTTTCAATGCACTACGGTTTACTTGAAATAATGTTGGCAAATTGTTATAATTTTTCGATTTTGATGAATGTTTGTATTTCGTCAATCTCTATATCTTTCGCCTTATCGTCGCGATTGTCAGTGAGTTCTACGCTTTCTGCCAATACTTGACTTGCAATGTAGGCCTTGAAATGTTCTACAGCTTCATTGATTTCATCGTGACGGCCGATTGCCAGAGTGATTTTATCTGTAACATCAAAATTGCTCTCTTTACGAAGATTCTGGATGCGGTTGATAAGTTCACGGGCAATACCTTCTTCTTTTAATTCTTTCGTTACGTTGATATCTAAAGCTACAGTCAGACGTCCCTCATTTGCTACCAGCCAACCCGGAATGTCCTCAGAAAGTATTTCTACGTCCTCCAGTGTCAGGGTAATGGTTTCATCTCCGATAGCCAGGTTATATTTGCCTTCCTTCTCCAAATTGAAAATATCGCTTTGTTCCATTTTGCCGACCAATGCGGAAATCTGTTTCATATATTTTCCGTATTTGGGGCCTAGTGTCTTGAAGTTCGGCTTTATACGTTTTACTAGTACACCTGTTGTATCTGTGATGTATTCTATTTCTTTTACGTTTACCTCTGATAAGATGATGTTTTTAACAGCATCCAACTGAGGAATCATTTCATCGTTCAAGATAGGAATAATCAATTTGCTCAACGGCTGGCGTACGCGTAGTTGCACTTTGCGGCGTAATCCCAATACCATGGATGATATCTTTTGTGCCAATTCCATGCGTTCTTCCAATGCACTGTCAATAAGTGCTTCATTCGCTTTAGGGAATGTTGTCAGGTGCACACTGCCATTATAACGTCCGGTTACGCTATTCAAGTCGTTGAATAGTTTTTCCATGTAGAACGGAGCGATAGGAGCCGATAGTATTGCAACTGTTTCCAAGCAAGTGTAAAGCGTCTGATAGGCTGATATCTTGTCTTGAGAATATTCTCCACCCCAATATCTTTTGCGGGATAGGCGTACATACCAGTTGGATAGGTTCTCAATGACAAATTCCTGAATGGCGCGTCCTGCCCGGGTCGGTTCGTATTTTTCATATGCTTCTGTCACTTCTTTTACCAGCGAATTCAACAAGGAGAGAATCCAGCGGTCGATTTCCGGACGTTCTGAAACCGGTATGTCGGCTTCTGAATAGCGGAAGTTGTCTACATTGGCATACAATGCGAAGAAACCGTATGTGTTATATAAAGTACCGAAGAATTTACGTTTCACTTCATCCACTCCGGCTACATCAAACTTTAAGTTGTCCCATGGCTGAGAATTTGTTATCATGTACCAACGCAATGGGTCGGAACCATGTTCTGCGATTGTGGTAAATGGATCTACAGCATTACCGAGGCGTTTGGACATCTTGTTGCCTTTGGCATCCAATACCAATCCGTTGGAAATGATGTTTTTAAATGCAACAGAGTCAAATGCCATCGTAGCAATTGCATGTAGCGTGAAGAACCAACCGCGGGTCTGGTCCACTCCTTCTGCAATGAAATCTGCCGGGAAACGGAGATGTTTGTCAATGTCATCCTTGTGTTCAAAAGGATAGTGAAGCTGTGCATAGGGCATTGCGCCAGAATCGAACCATACATCAATCAAGTCTTTCTCACGGAACATTTTCTGACCGTTGGAAGAGACAAGGATGATGTCATCCACATAAGGACGATGTAAGTCTATTTTTGCATAGTTGTCTTTTGAATTGTCCCCAACAACGAATCCTTCGTAAGGATTTTTTGTCATGAATCCTGCTGCAATGGATTTTTCTATTTCTTCCATTAATTCTGCAACAGAACCGATACACTTCTGCTCAGAACCATCTTCGCTAATCCAGATAGGAAGTGGAGTTCCCCAGTAACGTGAGCGCGATAAGTTCCAGTCTACAAGATTTTCAAGCCATTTACCGAAGCGACCTTCACCTGTGCTGGCTGGTTTCCAATTGATGGTGCGGTTCAGTTCCATCATACGCTCGCGTACGGCAGTCGTTTTGATAAACCAAGAATCCAACGGATAGTAGAGCACCGGTTTGTCTGTACGCCAGCAGTGTGGATAGTTGTGTTCGTGTTTCTCGACTTTAAATGCTTTGTTTTCTTTTTTCAGCATGACAGACAAGTCAATATCCAATGTCGGATCCTCGTCAGTCAGAGTCGGGTCGTAAGCATTTTTCACAAAGCGACCGGCATATTCGCTGTATAATTCGACATTTACATTGTTCTTTACAAACTCTGGGTCGATTTCATCCAAAATGAACAGGCGTCCACGTTTGTCTACCATCGGTTGTTTGTTGCCGTCTTTATCAACCAATAACATAGGTGCTATTCCGGCAGCTTTAGCAACGCGGTCATCGTCCGCACCGAATGTTGGTGCAATGTGTACAATACCGGTACCATCTTCCGTGGTTACGTAATCTCCTAGGATAACACGGAATGCATCTCCTTCCGGACGCATCCAGGGCATCAGTTGTTCGTAGCGGATACCTTCCAATTCCGGGCCTTTGAATTCAGCCACCTTCTGATAGGGGATAAGTTTATCTCCTGCTTTATAATCTTCCAAAGCAATGTCTGCCGCTTTGGGATTAAAATAAGCAGCAAAACGATCCTTGGCAAGAATGACTGTCACCGGAAGATAGGTATATGGATTGAATGTCTTTACTACATAGTAAGTGATGTTCGGTCCCACAGCCAGTGCTGTATTGGACGGCAATGTCCAGGGGGTGGTTGTCCAGGCTAAGAAATGTACGGTATCGCTGTATGCAAACAGTTTTTCCGACTTCTCATCACGAACCACCTTGAATTGAGCCACGCAGGTTGTATCTTTAACGTCACGGTAACATCCCGGTTGGTTCAACTCATGTGTGCTTAAACCGGTTCCGGCAGCAGGAGAATAGGGCTGAATAGTATATCCTTTATAAAGGAATCCTTTGTCGTATAGTTTTTTCAAAAGATACCACAGAGTCTCAATGTAACGATTGTCGTATGTGATATAAGGATTGTGCATATCTACCCAATATCCCATCTGTTTGGTCAGATCTTCCCATTCTTTTGTGAATTTCATCACATCAAGACGACACTCTTTATTGTAGTCGGCAACACTGATACTTTTGCCGATGGCTTCCTTTGTAATGCCGAGTTTTTTTTCTACCCCTAATTCAACAGGTAAACCATGAGTATCCCATCCGGCCTTGCGTTCAACTAAAAATCCCTGAAGAGTCTTGTAGCGGCAAATGACATCTTTAATGGTTCTTGCCATGACATGGTGAATGCCGGGCATTCCGTTTGCTGAAGGAGGACCTTCAAAAAAGACAAACGAAGGGTGACCTTCCCGTGTCTTCAAACTCATTTCGAAAGTATGGTTGTCTTCCCAAGTTTTCAGTACTTCTTTGTTCACTTGAGAAAGATTCAACCCTTTGTATTCAGGAAATTTCTCGTTCATTTATGTAGTTTTTAAATGGTTCTTAATGAATAGGGTGCAAAGATACTATTTTTAATTTTCATCGGCAACAACAAAGCGGGCTGTCAGACGGCTGCGTTGTTCTACCAATATGTTTTTGTTTGCAGTAAGTCTTGCTATAACATCTTCATTGTAATGGCGGATAGTCAGCAGACGTACATTTGTATTGTATAAGACTTCGTATTCGTCGTGCAATTCGTTGATGAAACTTTCAAAAATAGCTTCATTCAGGTCAATACAGAAAGAGAACGTGATAGCCGAGGTTTGCATCAAGTTCAAGCGCAACCGGTATTTGGCTAGGATTGCGAAAATGCGGCTAAGCTTTTCTTCTGCAATAAACGAAAAGTCGCGGGGGGAGAGCGTCAGCAACAACTGATTTCCTTTGTCAATAAAAATAGGGGGGAGATTCAGGCGTTCGTCTAATTCCCGTATCACGGAGCCGTGGCTTTCCGGGTAGAGGAATGAGCGCACATAGAGAGGAATTCCCTTATTTTGCAGAGGCTTGATGGTCTTGGGGTGGATAACTTTAGCTCCACAGTTTGAAAGTTCTATCGCCTCTTTATACGACATTTTGCTGATGATTTCCGTATCTTTATAAAGTTTGGGGTCAGCATTCATGATTCCCGGAACATCTTTCCAGATAGTAACCGACTCGGCATCCAGTAAATTTGCCAATAAAGCTGCCGTATAGTCTGATCCTTCTCGTCCGAGCGTCGTTGTCTGGTTGGTTGTCGTGCCTGCAATGAAACCTTGTGTAATATACATGAATGTGTCTTGGAACGTGAACGTTTTTCGGCACAATTGAGAGGAAAGCTCTAAATTTACACAGGCATTCCGATAATTTTGGTCGGTAATCAGGCATTTACGGATATCAATGAATTTAGCTTTCCGTCCTTGTTTCTCCATATAGGCAGAAATAATGGTAGTGGAAAGTAGCTCTCCAAAACAGATGATGCGGTCATACTCATAATCATATGACAGAGACGGGTCGCTATCTAAAATGTTTTGTAATTCGCAATATAGGTTGTCAGTCAGACGAGTCACTTCGTCTGCTGAGGTCCCGAACAAATCATTAATGATGTTTTGGTGAAAATCTTTAATGCGCAGAAAAGCGGATGCGGTATCACCGGTTTTGTGAAAGTACGCATTGCATAACACTTCCAAGGCATCGGTCATTTTGCCCATCGCCGATACGACAATAATCAGATTCTCCTTTTGAGTGTTGATAATCTTGAACAGGTTTTTCACTCCATCGGCATCTTTTACGGATGCACCGCCAAATTTATATACGTTCATATTTCGAAATATTATAAACACTTTTATTTTAGGCCGCTAATTTATAATTAAATTGGATATTTTCATCATAATTCTTTTGAATACATTTTTTGCAGCCGGTTTTATAAGTGAGAAAATTATGTGATATAGTTATTCATAGTATGATATTGGTTTTGTGTGACCGGTTTATGATTATGAGGAATTGTGCGAAAGATACAGATAGATTGTTTGCTCGGATTGTCGAGAAAATCAATCAGCGCACATACAATCCTCTAATATATTAACTGCATGTGCTATTAGACAATAGGTTTATTATTCATATGTCTCATCCTTTAGGGTGTAATTGCAACATCTTCGTATATATATAGCGAGAAAACGAAAAAAGAATTGGTTCTAAAAAATAAATCAACTTTTTTGCGGATTTAAGGGAGAATACCTATCTTTGCAAAGTAAACGGCAGCATGATATGATTGTAAATTTCGATAAGGATTATTTGCGCGAACTTTACGAAACCGGGGAAAGCGATAAGAAACACCGCTTTCAACCTGACATAATCAAGCGTTATATAAAAAGCATTGATTACCTTAAAAGCGCAAATGGAATTGAAGATTTGTTTCGGTTGCCATCATTGCGATATGAAGTGCTAAAAGGCGACAAGGCGGGCATTTCATCAATTAGGGTAAACGACCAATATCGAATTGAATTTACCGTGATAGAAGAAGAAAGCGAAACGATTGTTTGCATCTGCAATATATTGGAATTGTCAAATCATTATAAATAAAACAATTATGATTACAGTTAAAGGAATGGACCCTAAAATGATAGCAAATAATCTTGAACCGTTTGAACCCACGCATCCGGGCGATTTGCTCAAAGATGAAATCGAATGTCGAGGCATATCTCAAAAACAACTTGCCGCCGATATGGGGGTTTCATATACCGTTTTGAATGACATTGTAAGGGGGAAACGAGCTGTGAATACCAAGTTTGCTTTGCTTTGTGAACAAGCACTGGACATTCCAGCACACTTGTTGTTGAATCTGCAAGCCGAATATGATATGATTACCGCTAAACGGGATAAGTCTTTTTTGGAACGCCTTGCCAACGTAAGGAAGATTGCGGCGGTACTTTAATAAAATTCAATCGGATATGAAGAAGTTTATTTTTACTTGTATTATGCGAATCAGCAGTTGGCTTTCTGATTCAAGATTTAAAAATTAACAAATGTAAGTAGAGTAATGGCCAACTTTCCAAAGGTATGTACCAATACCCTTTTGAGGTTATCTCCGTAGCTACTTTCCCCACCCGTTTTTTCCTTTACAGGTTACAATCGGCATGGAATCATAATTAGAAAAATGCGTGGTTTTATTGTTCTAATTTACCGATCTTCAAGGAGATTACAAAATAAAATAATGAGATAATTAACTGAATTACAAAATTTTAACCAAGGATTAGAAGTGATTTTCAACTACTGATTCGCATTAATTATGTGATATAGCTATTCATAGTATGATATTGTTTTTCTGTAGTTAACGAAAAAAGGGGACTTATGCCCCCTTTAAATGATATAAAAAAATCATAGACTCCGTTATGAACACACAACATTAACGCAATAAAGAAGAAAACTTCTCAGATGTTTGCGGATCCGAAGGACGTGTCATTTTGGACTCAATTATTTTCCCCTCTTTATCTATTAAAATAAAACGGGGAATCAATGAAATTTTATAATCCGTTCGAAATGAATCCTTGTTGGTTACTCGTAATTGTATTCCGTCCAATTTGTCATTTTCTACCTTATTTCTCCACGCTTTCTCATCTGCATCAATCGATATGCTGACAAATTGTATGTCCTTGTCTTTAAATTGGTTCTTCAATTCATGAAATTTGGGGAGTTCTCGACAACAGGGGCCGCACCAGGTAGCCCACACGTCGATGTAGACATAATGGCCCAGAAAATCAGATAAATTCACCTGTTTTCCATTTATATCAAGTAAAGAAAAGTCAGGAGCTTTTTTACCCGGCTCTAAAGAAATATATTGAGAATAAGATTTATGGAATTCTTTTTTCAAATTCTCATTATCGACCATTCTGTCATAGATAGGCAGGAACTCGTCTACTCCTTCCACACCGTAATATTTTATGTAGCCAGAAAGACAATCATCTGCCAGATACTCCTTTATTTTTTTGTCGCAGATATTTTTGTCGATATATTCAACCTCACATCTCAATTTATCCAAAGACTTTCCGGTTTCTCCCATTCTTCTATCCCCTAATATATGCATATAGGTTCTTAATACCTGATGGTATTCAACAAATTCTCCGGCTGTCGTATCTTCTTTGATTCGTTCAGCAAGTTTTTTATAAAAAGCCTCACTTGGGGCAAATCCGTTCAATTTCAGTCGTCTTGAGTGCTGAAACGGATAATCCAACAGCATATTGCATCCTACATAATACAGACGCCTGGATTCCTTCTTTTTGAAATCCGAAGGTAACCTCTGTTTAGCAAGATTCTTTTGTAACCGTTTTGGAAGTTGCTGCCATTCCTTTATGAATTCTTTTTCTTCCTTTTCATAACCTAAGTCCAGACAAGACAAAAAAGTATTGTTCAGATAATCATTGATATCTTTTGCCTCTCCAGCAAAGCTGATGTTTTGTCCTAAAAGCTTGGTTACGTCTTGTTTTTTTCCCGGAATCAGATAAAACATATGTACACTTCTAGGACCATATACAACAGCATATCCCGCTTCCAAATTGTTAGGGATAGTGATGGTTCCCGCTCCGGAAGCATCTAATTTTGTCCGATAAGATTCTCCGGCAAATTTTAAAATGATTTCCTCTGTTTGAAATTTATCATCAAAGTGAAAAGTCACTTGAGAAAAAGCTTGTGCCCCCCACAATAGGCAGAGGGACACAAAGCTCATTACTAACAATCTACGCATTATCACTAATATTTAGGGTAATTCCAATTCATGTCCAATATCTCACCAAAGCCACCAAATACTTTTTCAGAAGAAAGGTCTAAGGCACCATTAGTTACATTGATATAATACATGTACACTTTTCCCTCTTTAGTGCTTTCATTATAGGTAGACAGCACCATGATTTTATTATTGTATGGATGATTCGGGAAATAACGGTCTACGAAAATAGTCAATATCTGCATTCCCGTAATCTTTTCATCCGCTTTTTGCAGAGTATAAAGTTTTTCCTCATTTTTTGAACCATTGTAGTCAAAACGGTAAACATTCCGGTCATCTGCATACATAAAAAGAGGTCCTAAGTCACCTACTGCATAGAACTTTGCATTCTTCAAATTCGGGCAATGGGATGCCGGATATTTGGCTACGGCAATGTTGGGTTTTGTATCAAAATTAAATTCATATAAAGCTAATTCGTGCGAATCCCAATCTTCAAATAATCCGAATTCATGTTTCCCATATCCGGTATCCATATAGCGCAATGTGGCATGCATATTGTTCCAATCAAACGCTTGTGCTGCGGTCGGAGCAGCTAACTCTTTCAATATATATGTATTGTTTTCTATCCCCAAAAAACGTCCATGCAGTTCATCATAAAGAATACCTTGGTAATAATCGAACCATTTCGGAGCATAAGGTGAAGCTTTGTATGTCAACCCATCTTTTATAATCGGCTCTGTATAACTTGTAAAAGATTCTCCAATAGCACTATAAATATAAAAACGTCCTCCTGAAATAAGAGCATCATAACCAAATCGACCTGGGCTCCAGTAGTAATTCCAATAAAGATAATTTTCCGGTTTCCAGTCCTCCATATTCAAGAATAAAGTTGATATATCATAACTTTTCTTCATTGTTAATGCCGACAAACGGGCTCCCCCTTTGTCTGTTAACACCATCACATCCTGGTATCGTCCTAAAGCAAAAAAGGCATCAATCGATACTCCTCTCCCTTCTAATGGCTCTCCATTCACCTTTTCATATGCATTACGCAAGATTTCGTCTTCTTGTACCCGCTGCGAGAAATATGGGCTCATCACCAAATCAAAATCGCTTTTCCCGTCTTTTTCATGCAACACCATCAATCCTTCTGTAATGCTACTCTGTACTAATAAAAGAGCTGACTTATAACTTTTCACCTCTGTGGCTTTGTTTGTTACGGTCAATACTAAAGTATAAGCTCCCGCTAAGTCTTCCACTTTGTATGATAATTTGCGCTCTTTACCTATCTCCTTTTTGTGATTTACACCATCAAATCCATTAGACCAAAGCCTCCAATCATAAGTATAGTCCTCCTCGGAAGCCCCATCAAATAGAATATCAGCATCCAACTCCAAGGTTCTGAATTGGGTTGCATATACAGTATCCTGAAAACTGATTGTTACCTTATCCAATTCGATGTAATCATAATTCCCCTTGTCATCATAGCAGGAAGCTAACGCCCAAACAAGAGGTATGGTAAAAAGTATATTTATAATCTTGTTCATTATACAATTCTTTAATGTTAACATGTCATTTAAAATGTTATAGGCAAGCCATCCTCATCTCTCAAAGGATTACCCGGATGTTCTTTGTTATACTTATACAAAGCCTGATTTAGCATACTGGTATAGCGAATCCGGTCTGAAGTATTCCATTTGTCATAATCCGTTCCAACGCCTGTCACCTTAATCACAAATTGATGCTTTATTTTACTATAAGCACCGAATGGCCACCCTGTCGGCTCCACCAACACATTATTCATCACGATTTTATAGGTATCTCCGTTAATCGGGGCTGCCACAAAATTTTCATTGCCGCACAAATGCAAGGCAATGTACAGACTACCATCATCTAATTTGGCAGTTTTCTTTACCTTTATCTGCAGCGAATCTACAATAGAATCGGCTGCCAACTCACGTCGGATTATTTCAAAATCTTCCCCTTCTTTCGCTGTCGTCGAATCCTGAACAATCTCAACTCCTATTAACCGATTATGAGAGACTGGTATACCTATTAACTTAAAGGGAATTTTTAATATTCCCTCTTCTTCGTCAGGATGCAGAGCAAAAGAATAAACAATACTGTCATTACCTGCTGCCGTATATTCAAATTTCAATGAGGCATAATCTGACTCATATTTTATATAGTCGTCTTTTTCACAGCCACCCAAAAAAGCCGTCATCAACACCAATAATGATAGGCAGCTGATATGTATAAAACTTTTCATAATTTGTCTTTTTTTAATTTCTGTTTCCGTAATCCACTTCCTGATCTGGCATTGGAAGTACATAAAAGCTCTTGCTGAAGTGTACTGTCACATTGGGCATCATTTCTTTGTCTGTCCGCTTGCAATAGAAGAACCACTGTCCTTCTCCGATAAACTCTTTCCGATACTCTTTCCCGATGATTGCTTGGAGTTTTTCAGCTGTCATTCCCTCTTCCTGAATGTCATCTCCTTCTTTGAATCCTCTGTGATGGCGTAATTTATTCACGTATTCCAACGCTTCTTTGGTACTGCCGGCACACTCTGCTGCAATCAGATACATCTCACTGATTCGTAGCAAAGGCTGTCTATGATTGAATGTAGAAGATACCTGCCATAATTTAGAGCTGATAAAATTGGTATTATAAGGCTCGAAATAATAAATATACCGCCAGTCAGAACCCCCATACAAATTGCTTTCAAAAATTTCATTCCTCACCTCTGCTGAAGTTACCAGTAAATTTCCATTATCTTTACTTTCTTTCAAATAAACATCAACCAACTTTCCTAATTTGGTATTATTCAATGTCCATATACATTCCGACATAAAAATTCCATCCCGACTATTACGATCTGAAGTTGTCACAAAATCACTTGACACCCAAGGATACTTTTTGGAATCTATCACCTCTTGTGCATATTTCAATGCATTTACTTTATCATTTTTATACATGTAGATACGTGCCATCAAAGCTCGTACGGCATAGTAGTTCAAGTGAAATTCTCGTTTCCCGATAAAATCAGTCGTAGCTGTTCCCGCTTTTTCAGGAGCTTGCTCCAATAGCGATGCTGCCTTTCCCAAATCCTGTAACGCCAATTCTATCACTTCTGCCACCGTAGACAACGGAGTTACCTCTTTGGAAATTTTCTTAACATAGGGGATTGCTTTTTCTTGTGCTCCACTCGCAAAACTTTTGCCGAACAGACGGAGCAAATCAAAATGCATGAATGCACGCAAGGCATAAGCCTCACCTTCGTAAATCTTCTCCTCCTCTTCCGTCAGTATACCGTGATGCTCTTCGATACCCTGCAGCAGAATATTTACGTTGGCTATTGTGTTATACATTTTTTCCCACACCTTGTTAATCACCTTTTCACTGGATTCTTCCT
Source organism: uncultured Odoribacter sp. (assembly GCA_945900015.1). GTDB lineage: Bacteria > Bacteroidota > Bacteroidia > Bacteroidales > Marinifilaceae > Odoribacter. The sequence continues at coordinate 106,497 of CAMDJC010000001.1, forward strand.
TATATTCAAAGCGGTGAAGGTGATAATATGTTCCTATTGCTTGCGTCCATGTATACTGCTGTCCCAAGGCATCCATCATTCCAAAAGTAAGATGCGCCCCATAAAGCTCCTCTGCACATAAATTCGTATATATTCCGGTCAGCTGGTCTTTAAAGCCATTCTTATAGCTGAACAAGTCATCATATTTCACATCTGTTTTAGGACTGACATCCAGCCATTTTTCACATGAAACACTCAGCAATGCCAAGCATAAAATGCCGAGCAGATTCTTTATTTTTTGTATTCTTGTCATCTGAATCTATCTTTTAGAAAGTTGCTTGTAATGAAAATGAAAAAGTACGTGCAAACGGATAAGTCAATCCGCGTTCTGCCTTCACAGTAGAGGCACGGAATACATCATCCATATAGAAACTGGCCTTCAGCTGTTTGATAACGCTGTTTTCCATGAAGGCACAATGGCGGAAATCGTAACCGACATTCAAGGAAGACATTCTCAACTCGTTCAAATCCTGTACAAAACGGGAACTTGGTTTTGTTACGCTGAAACGGTTATAGGCAAAATCAACCACATCTCCCGGTTTCTTCCATACTGAATTATAAATTCGTTTATCCACGTTCATGGTAATGTCCGCATTTTCTACTCGGTCTACCAAGGTTTGGTTGTATGTCTGTCCTCCAAACTGATAATAGAAAGACAAATTCATGAAAATACCGCGATAATCCATGTTCACTCCGAACGTACCGGAACATTTCGGCATCGCATCGCCACACACCACTTGGTCTTCTGCCCTCCATTCCGTTGTTGTTTTACCATCTTTTGTTAGATATACCTCTTGTCCGGTAGCCGGATTGATTCCTAATGAACGTACAGCCCAAATAGCATTCATGGATTGTCCTTCTACGAAACGGGTTCTGGGCTTATTTGTTTTTTTATTTAAAATCTCGTTATCTCCTTCATCATTGTAGCTTTGCAACGCATTGGATATCTTTTTCAATTTATTGGTATTTTTTGCAATAGAAAAAGAAGCACTTAAATAACGGTCATTGTCAACATCATATAGTAAATGAGCATTTAATTTTAATTCCATGCCCTTATTCTCAGTACTTCCAATGTTTTCCATATAGCTGGTGAAGCCCATGGATGGTGGCACGGTCAGAGCCAACAGTTGATCTTTCGTTTTTTGGATATAGTAATCATAGGAAACCATTAAACGTCCAAATAGATTCAAATCGAATCCGACATTGAAATCTTGGGTCTTCTGCCATTTCAGGTTGTCGTTCGGTAAAGCCATCAGATAAGAACCAATCCAATTGTCGTATGCTTGTTCCTTGTGGTAACCAAACATAGCCAATGCCTGGTAAGGACTGAAATTCTGAGCTCCCGTATAACCGGTAGATGCTCTCAATTTCAATTGTTTCAACCATTCGGCATTCTCCATAAAATGCTCATTATGGAGGTTCCAGCCGATACCAGCCGACCAGAATTGTCCCCAGCGTTTGTCTTTACCGAAGCGGGAGGAGGCACTGGCACGCCATGACAAATCTGCCAGATAACGATCATCATACGAATAGTTCAATGCTCCCAAAATACCAATTTCGCGACTGATGTCATCACTACCTTTGGGAGCATAATCATCCATGTTAAATTTTAATCCGGATGTAACAAAACTGATTTTATCATTTGGGAAACCGACCATTGAAAAGGTTGCATCCTCTGAACGGTTTTGTTCCATATTATAGTTTACATTCAGGAATATCTGGTGTTTGTCCAATATAAGAGAATAATTGGCAGTAATATCCATATCGACACTGCTGCTTTCACCATTCTGCTTACTATATAAGCCTCTTTCAAAGAACTTATCTTCCGAATAACCTAAAAATGCTGTGTGTGCTGCCGGATAAAAATCCTCGCGTGAACTTAAATTTTTAGAAAGACCCAAACGACCGACAAATTTCAAAGATTCCAAAGCCTGCCATTCGATATAGAAGTTGTTGGTCAGATTGGTATATTTGCTGAAGTTTTTAGTACCAATAGAAGCATTCCACAAAGGATTTCCTCTATTCACAAGATTATAACCTCCGCCACCGGTAGTGCCTGCAATTTGTTTCAAATCGCCGTTTTCGTCATACGGAGTCCAATAAGGATTCATAGCTGCATATTCCTTAAACTCGCCATAAGGAGAATCATCGGCACGGTTCAAACTTGTGCTGAACTGATTTCTGAACAGCAGGTCTTTGTAACGGTATGAAAGCGTAAAGCCTCCGGTAAAAGTCTTACGGTCGGAACCTTTCATTACTCCCTTAATATCATTATAAAGCAAATCCACACCATAACGCAAACGCTCATCTCCACCTTCCATATAAAGCGAATGTCTGTGACCGACTCCGGTACGCAAGGGCTGAGCCAGCCAGTCGGTATTGATACCCCGCTCTACATTTGCCTTGATATCATTCAAATATTGTTCCTGAAACCATGAATCATAGTTGTCTCCGTGTGCTTTTTCAACTTCATATTTTTCTTGGGCATTGCACAAGTTATAACCTGTCAAGTCCGGCACGGTTAAACTTAAATCTCCTTTATAAGAGATTCTTAATTTCCCGGCTTTGGGCTGATGAGTCTCGATTACAACCACCCCGTTGGCAGCTTTGGCACCGTAGATGGCTTTGGCGGCAGCATCTTTCAGCAATACAATGGTTTCTATACGATTCATATCCAAATCATATACAGTTGTAATATCAGCTTCGAAACCATCCAAAATAAACAGCGGCTGGTTGGGATTTCCCTTATAGGTTCCTTTGATGTCCGGCATGGACTGTTGTCCGCGCATCTGAATCTGAGGTGCTTTGTTGGGGTCTGAACCGAAATCATTGTTCTCAACGATATGGAAGGCTGGATCCAAACTCTTCAACGATTGCAAGAGATTCTGGTTGCCCATTTTCTGCAGGTCCTCTTTTTTTACAGTAGTTGCAGAACCGGTAAAGCTTTCTTTCTTACGGGTAAAGATACCGGTTACTACCACTTGCTCCATTTCTGTAGCTTCTGCTTCCAATACTACTTTCAAGTCTTTTTGTCCTGCATAAGCCACCTCTTTTGTTCGCATACCGATAAATGAGAATACCAATACGACATTGTTCCCTGAAGCCAAAGTCAGCTTGAATTTTCCATCCATATCCGTCGCGCAGCCAAGGGAAGTCCCTTTTACAATGACCGTCACTCCCGGCAATGGAGCTCCTGATTCATCTACAACGACACCGCTCACGGATTGTGGCTCTGCCTGTTGGGCGGCTTCTTTTTTTATCACATACACACCATCCACTTTAGAAAAAACGAACCCTGTTCCCTCTAAAATTCTACCTAAGACAACCTCTACCGGTTGCTTTACAAGATTTACATCTTTGCAAATCTGATTTCCAATCAATTGCTTGTTGAACAAGATGTCAATACCTGCTTGGTCTTTGAATCTTATCAACACATCATTCAAACTCTCAGACTTTGCAGTAAACGTCACTAAGGTTGCCTGATTATCCACTGATGCATACGTCAGGGAAAGGGCAAACAAGAAGTGTACTACTAACAACATTTTTTTTAAAAACACAGCTTTTAAAAGCCTGTCAGGAGTCTTTTTTTTCATACATTTGTTTTATTAATTCATTAATATTGATGATTGACAGGAGAATGGGTTCTTAGTTTGCCGACCACAGAATCCGTTCTCCGTTTTATTTTCTTCCAATACTCACAATACGTTTGTCTATCAGGAATTTTATATTTGCACTCTCTTCAAAAAAATGCAATAACGTAGTAATTTCGCTATATCTGCTTATATTGCCGGAAAACTCCAGTTTTTTCAAATTCGGATCAGCAAAAACAATTTCTACATCATACCATCGTTCCAAATCTTTGGCGATGGCTTCCAATGACATGTTTTCAAAACAAAAGCGTTTGTATTTCCAGGAAATTTCATTGCTGACCTTGACCCGTTCAATCTGAGGATGAGTTTCTCCTTCTGTTAGTGTCAGTTGATAGCCGGGCTTTAATTTTATTTCGGCAATCCGGCTGTTGCTGAATCCGATAGAACCTTCTATCAGAGTGGTCTTCAGTTGTTTGTCGGATACATAGTTCTTTACATTGAACTCTGTGCCATAAACCTGTACATCCCCCATGTCGGTTTCTACAATAAAAGGCTTGGCGGCATCTTTGGTTACATCAAAATAAGCTTCACCTGACAGAAAAACTCTTCGTTCATTTCCGGTAAAAGCAATCGGAGTTTTTAATTTTGTGTCTGCATTCAGCCATACTTTTGTCCCGTCGGACAGCTCTACCTGATACTCTCCGCCTTTAGGAATTATAATTGTGTTATAGGCGGAATCTTTACCTGCAACTGCATTGTATTTGAGAATTCCGGAATCTTTTTCGACCGACAATTCCTTTATACTAAACTGCAATGAATCAGCCAATGCTTCTATATTTACTTTTTCACCGTTTGACAGGAGGACAATAGCTTTGCTGTATCCTGCAACAATCGGCTGTACCACCTCTGCATAAGGCTGAAAATCTGTCTGTCTTTTTTGCCAGAGCAAGATGCTTCCTCCTACGGCCATCAATACAATCAGGCAGGCTGCAATGCGGTAAATGATTCGCTTTATATTCTTTTTGTTCCTGTTTTCGTGCATGATGCGTCGGTCAAAATCTGCAATTAATTTTGACACATCCGTTGTTAAGGTATCCGTTGTCTCATCTGCACTCCAGACTTTACGCATCCGCTCGTAATATTCTTGGTGGCTTGCGTCCTCTGCCAGCCAGCTCCGGAAACGGACTTCTTCTTCCGTAGTCAGAGAGCGACGGACTTTTTTCAACAAAATCTCCCAACTGATAAACTCTTCTTCCATAAATATCTTGATGCTTTCCGATAATTTACATTGATGGGTAAAATGGAGGACATGATTTCTCAAAAAAAATTATCTTTGTCCAAGCATTATGAAAGAAATCGGTCAATTTCAATCCATAGATAGCCTGGGTCTCAAAATCAAGAACAGAGACCTAGAGGCTTTTCATGAACTTTATAATACCTGCTTTGTGCCTTTACAGCACTATGCTATGCGTTATTTGTATGATTGGAAAGAGGCTGAAGATATGGTGCAGGATGCTTTTCTTTCTCTTTGGGCAAACACGGACAGGTATGATGCCAGACAATCCATATTTAATTATATGACGGGGATTATCAGAAACAATTGTTTGCTGTATTTACGCAATTTGAAGATACAGGACAAGCATCAGGACAAGTTGATTGAAACTATATTGTTTTCAAATGTTGAAGAACCGGATATTGATGAAGATATGCATAAACGGTTGCAGCAAGTTCTGGAACTTCTTCCGGACAAGCAACGGGAAGTGGTCATGCAGCATATTGTTGAAAAGAAAAAAATAAAAGATATTGCCAAACAAATGGATGTTGCAGAAACAACGGTAAAAACCCATTTCAAACGGGCCATGACTATATTGAGGAATAACCTTAAGTTTATTTTGTTTGCAGTATAATTCCTCTATCCCTGCCAGATTCATCTCCTATAGAAACCTATGGTAATTATATGATAAAAATATATCAAAGATAACAATCTGTTATCTTTGTCTTATAGTTGTGTTATATTTGATATATGTTTGAGATGAATTTAAGTGGGAGGGAGGAGGGGGTAATGAGGGAGTGGAGAAGTTCTGACACACTAAATAATATGAAAACGTTTGTGTATTACAATTTCTCATTTTATATTTGCGTCTACTAACAAAAACATTCTGATTTCATGAATAAAGTTACAACTTTAAATCAATTTATTATTGAGCAGCAGGCTAATGTACCTGAGGCGACCGGTGGTTTTTCTTGTTTGTTGCACCATGTGGGAATTGCTGCAAAGAAAATTAATAGGGAAGTAAATAAAGCCGGATTGGTAGATATTCTGGGACGTGCTGGCTCAGAAAACGTACAGGGCGAAGACCAGCAGAAGTTGGATGTATATGCCAATGAAACATTTATTGCAGAGTTGAAGGCGAGCGGTGAATGTTGTGGTATTGCTTCGGAGGAAAACCAGGATGTGGTTGTTTTTGAAGAAGGGATGGCTCGTGATGCCAAATATATTTTTTGTATGGATCCGTTAGACGGGTCGTCTAATATCGATGTGAATGTCTCCATCGGTACCATCTTTTCTGTTTATCGGCGTAAATCGCCAATCGGAGAAACGGCAAAGTTGGATGATTTTCTGCAGAGTGGCTGTGAACAGGTTGCTGCCGGATATGTGATTTACGGTTCATCAACGATGCTGGTCTATACAACGGGTAATGGCGTGAATGGATTTACTTTGGACACATCTATCGGAGAATTCTGTTTGTCCCATCCGGATATCAAAACTCCGGCCGACGGAAAAATATATTCCATCAATGAAGGAAATTATGAGAAATTTCCTGTGGGCGTGAAGAAATATATCAAGTATTGCCAAGAGACCGACAAGAAAACAAATCGTCCTTATACTTCGAGATATATTGGGTCGTTGGTAGCGGATTTTCATCGCAATCTGTTGAAAGGCGGCGTGTTTATCTATCCGGAAACGAATAGCCACCCGACAGGGAAATTGCGCCTGTTGTACGAATGCAATCCGATTGCTTTTATTGCAGAACAGGCAGGGGGATTGGCGACGGACGGATGCCGCCGGATTCTGGAAATTCAGCCGGAAACAATTCACCAACGCGTGCCGTTTTATACCGGCTCAAAGAATATGGTGGAAAAAGTAGAGGATTTTCTGCGTTTTTTCGAACAAGTGTAAAAATAAAAAGATAAAAACAATATGATAAACAAACAATTATTAAACCCTTCCAGTATTGTGGTTGTTGGAGGGTCGGACGATATACAGAAGCCCGGAGGCAAAGTATTGAAAAATTTGCTTGACGGACAATTTAAAGGAGGCTTGTATGTGGTTAATCCTAAAATGGATGAAGTGCAGGGTGTGAAAGCCTACCATGATGTGAAAGAGTTGCCGGAAGTAGACTGTGCGATTATTGCTATTGCTGCAAAATTTTGTCCGGCTACTATCGAAGTTCTGGCAAAGGAGAAGAATACTCGTGCTTTCATTATCCTTTCGGCAGGATTCAGCGAAGAGAATGCTGAGGGAAAGGCTTTGGAACAGCAGATAGTCAATACAATCGATGCTGTCGGAGGTTCATTGATCGGTCCGAACTGTATAGGCGTATTGAATACAAATTATAACGGAGTGTTTACAACTCCTATTCCTAAATTGGATCCGCAGGGTGTTGATTTTGTATCCGGTTCCGGAGCTACAGCTCTGTTTATTATGGATGCCGGCATGCAGAAAGGTGTGAAGTTTAACAGTGTTTATTCCGTGGGCAACTCTGCACAGTTGGGTGTGGAAGAAATTCTGGAGTATTGGGATGAGTCTTTTGATCCGGAAACAAGCTCGCGTATTAAGTTGATGTATGTGGAAAGCATTGACAAACCGGACAAATTGTTGAAACACGCATCTTCTTTGATTCGCAAGGGATGTCGCATTGCTGCTATTAAATCGGGCGGTTCTGCCGCAGGTAGCCGCGCTGCATCTTCGCATACCGGGGCTTTGGCAAGTTCGGACGTGGCTGTAGAGGCATTGTTCCGTAAAGCGGGAATTGTTCGTTGCCATGGCCGTGATGAATTGGCTACGGTTGCTGCAATTTTTACATATCCGGAGTTGAAAGGTAAGAATATTGCTATTGTGACTCATGCCGGAGGTCCTGCCGTGATGTTGACCGATGCTCTTTCTAACGGAGGCATGGAAATCCCTCACTTGGAAGGTCCGAAAGCAGAGGCTTTGTTGTCTCAATTGTTTAACGGTTCTTCTGTCGGTAATCCGATTGACTTCCTGGCAACTGGAACGGCTGAGCAGTTGGGCGTTATTTTGGATGCATGTAATCGCGACTTCGATAATATTGATGGTATTGCAGTTATATTCGGTAGCCCGGGATTGTTCCCTGTTTATGATGTATATAAGGTGTTGGGAGAAAAGATTACCACTTCTAAAAAACCGATTTACCCGATATTCCCGTCTTCTATGGTTGTGAAGGATGAGATTGACGAGTTTGTACGCAATGGAGGTGTATATTTCCCGTATGAGGTGAATTTTGGAAATGCGCTTTGTAAAGTGTTCAAGACTCCGGCACCCCAGCCTGCACAGCCGGAATTGCCGGAGGTGGACGAGGCTCGCATCCGTGCTGTTGTAGATAAGGCAGAAAACGGATATCTGGCTCCGGAGCAGATACATGAACTATTGGACGCTGCAGGTATTGCACGTGCAAAAGAGGGTGTCGCTGATACAGAGGAAGAGATTGTGGCTTTGGCTAAATCTATAGGTTTCCCGTTAGTGATGAAAGTTGTCGGTCCGGTGCATAAATCAGATGTGGGTGGTGTGACCTTGAATGTGCGCGATGAGGCTACGGTGCGCAGTGAATTCCGTCGTATGATGCAGATTAAAGATACGCATGCTGTTATGCTGGCTCAGCAGTTGTCCGGTACAGAGGTGTTTATCGGTGCTAAGCGTGAGGCTAAATTCGGTCACATGGTGCTTTGCGGTCTGGGAGGTATCTTTATTGAGGTATTGAAAGATGTGCGGGCAGGATTGGCTCCGATTGCGGCTCCTGAAGCTTTGGATATGATTCGCGAATTGAAGTCTTATAAGATTATTCAGGGTGTGCGTGGTCAGGAACCGGTCAATGAGCAGAAATTTGCAGAGGCGGTAGCCCGTGTTTCTATGCTGGTGAAGGTTGCACCTGAAATTTTCGAGATGGACTTGAATCCGTTGTTGGGTAATAAAGAGAATGTTGTGGCTGTAGATGCACGTATCCGCATTGAAAAGTAAAGCTATGAAGAAACAGGATTTATTATTTATATTAGGGGTAGCAGTTTTGCTGCTACCCTTTTTTGTGTGCGAACCGGTTTATGATTGGTATCATACGTTTAATGCCGAGCATGGCATGGTGATGAGTTTTATCAAATTTGCTGTTTTGTCGACCATGGGAGAGGTGATCGGTCTGCGTATCAGCACCGGGGTTTATAATCGGAAGGGTTTTGGAATACTGCCGCGAATGCTTGTTTGGGGTGTTTTGGGAATGGGTATCAATATTGCCATGATTATTTTCTCGAACGGCACTCCGATTGTGTTGCAGTATTTGGGAATGCAGGATGCTGTCGGTGTATTTCACAGTGAGGGACTTTCTTGGGGAAAGGTGTTGGTGGCTTTTGCGGTATCTGTAAGTATGAATACTTTTTTTGCTCCGGTTTTTATGACGTTGCATAAGATAACGGATACCCATATCATTGAAAACGGAGGGACATTGGCCGGATTTTTCCGTCCGATAAAAATGAAGGAGACGATGATGAAGCTGAACTGGGGCGTTCTTTGGGGGTTTGTATTCAAGAAAACAATCCCTTTATTCTGGTTTCCTGCCCATACGATAACCTTTTTGTTGCCGGGAAATATGCGTGTATTGTGTGCAGCCCTTTTGGGGGTTGTGTTGGGCGTTTTGTTGGCGCTTGGGGCAAGGAAAAATTAAATGCAAATGATTGTTTTCATTCCCTTTTCTTCCAATGAATATGTCAGTAAATCTGCAATAGTCGGTTTGGCAATCACATCGTGCGGCAGGGGATTTCCTGTATTTCACTGCCAGGCAAAAGGGTGGGTTTGACAATCGGGAGCAAATCAAAGCCAGACGGGAAGTCGATAACGTGGTGGATGGGCATTATGACCAACAGCAGAAGAAAGGCTTTTCAATAAGAAGATGACCCATGTAGAGGCATGTTCAAATAATCGTAATATTTTGAGGTTCAGTCAAATAAAAATGAGTAACTTTGCAAATGAATTAAAGAGGAATATGGCTGACATAACAAACATACAAGAATCTGAATATGATGCAATTCTGCGACAGGCTGTCGCAGTTATTGACAGGACAAGAACAATGGTAGCAACAACAATATGCTCTGCCATCGGTTCCGCCCATTGGGAAATCGGCAAACTGCTTCATGACAGAAAACTTGAAAGCAAGCATGGTAGCGGTGTCGTAAACCGCCTATCCTACGACTTGAAACAACGCTATCCACAGATGGGTGTTTCTCCAAGAAATCTGTGGGATATGAAGAAGTTTTATGAGCGTTTCTGCGACAGTGAGCCAAAACTGCGACAGACTGTCGCAGTTTTGCCGTGGGGACATACATTGACCCTGATGCGTAAGTTCGGCAATGACGATAAAGCCATGTTGTATTATGCGCAAGAAATTATATCAAAAGGTTGGAATCGCGAACTGTTATCCAGTGCCATCACTCTTAAAATGCACTTAAAAAAGAATGAAACCTTGGATAATAATTTCGAGCAGACACTGCCAGCCACACAAGCGATGTTTGCCAATGAAGTGTTCAAAAGCGGTTATAATCTTGGATTTCTTGGCGTAAAAGATCCAATTTTGGAAACGGAGCTGGAAACCCGATTGGTGGAAAAGGTCAAACATTTCCTTTTGGAACTTGGCAAAGGCTTCACCTATCTTGGAAATCAGTATGTGCTTGAATATAACGGAAAACGGAGCAAGGTCGATATGCTTTTCTTCCACCGTGGTTTGCACTGCCTTGTAGCCATAGATTTGAAGATTGGCGAGTTTAGACCGGAGTATGCAGGTAAGATGAACTACTACCTGTCATTGCTTGACCGCTTGGAACGCAGAGAGGACGAAAACCGTTCCATCGGCATCATTTTGTGTGCAGAGAAAGACCATGTGGAAGTGGAGCTTGCCTTAGAAGATATGGGCAAGCCTATTGGTGTGGCAGACTATCAGCTAATTGTTCCACAAGAGGAATTAAAGAAAGTGGTTGCAGACGAAATGGAAGCGTTTGGCAAAGAACTTCCTCTACGCACAGAAACAAAGAAGGAATAAATCAGCATTAGGAATAAGAGGTATGCGATGAAAAATGAAATTTATCATCCTATAAATATGATTGGTTGTGAGTGTTCAATCAATTTTATTAGCTACGATGCTACCGAGCTTATAGTTATACTTGACCGATTTGACAGTAATCGGAAAGTTACAATTCGCTTTAAGAATGTCTATGCGTATCGTATTACTCTTGAACATTTCAGAATTACCGAAGTAATGGACGGCTTAACTCTTCATTCTCAACCATTATATGAAGTTGAAAATTCTTCATATTTGAATGAACTGATGGCGAGCGGGATGAATGTATTGTATGGTTCATCGCTAAATGTGAAGCATTATACGATAAACACTACTGAACATATTGTTGATATATTAACCTCCGAAACTTATGTCATAGAATGAAACTGAAAGATAAACGGTTTTGGATATTTGAGGTAATAGTGCTGATATGCTCACTCATCAGCATGATTATTTCATGGGCAAATCATTTTATGCTTCGTCCCATTTTGTTTTCTGCTGCTTTTTGTTTCCTGTTTCTTGTCGGAAGTATCATCGCGTGGAAACTATACAACGGAAACCAATGGTGGAAATTGGCATGATACGGGAGAACGCCCTGCCGACTTACCGCCCGATGTCGGTACATACATTACCGATAATGAATTGGTTGGAATCATATTGCTACTGTGGCTAATCATTGCTCCTATTCTTTCTTGTGCGATTTCATACCCTGTCTCTCTACCCTTCGTGCCTCAGATAACTGGTTGAGAAATGGCAGCGCAACCAAAAGACAAGGAAAATCGAACAATATCCAACAAAATATAGCTACCTTTGCAGTAGCTTAGACAATGAGCCAAAATAAAGTGGAATATCGGAAATAAACTGTACCGAAAAAAGAAGTAACCGCTCGTATTGATACCACAAGTAGGTTAAAAATCAATAAAAGCATTAAATCTTCACCCTTTAGAATGTACCCTAAAAGGTTATGACCATATTTCTGACTTATTACTCACAAACTATTGAGTAATAATCGGTTGTGAATACGTTATTTGAAAATTTCCTACGTTTTCAATTTACAAGATAAGCATAACGCTTCTTTCTAAATCTAATATGTCTTGGAAAGAGTTGCCTCAATCCACGCACAAAATAGTGATTATGTTTGAAATAGAAGAAGATGTAATAAAAAAACTGTTCTTTTTTTTGCTTGCAAGATTAAAAATTATGCTTTATTTTTGCATTAACAAATCCCGCCCGCTTCCCGTAAGATTAGCGTACCCAGCGGGACATTTTTTATCTATGGGAGTCAGATATACGAATCAAGCCATAACCACTGAACAGCAAATTGAAATTCTCAAGGAGAGGGGTTTGCATATTGATGATATAAAACAGGCCATTGATGTTTGGGATACCATCAGCTATTTTCGTCTTGCAGGTTATTGGAAACACTTTGAAATTGATCATTTTACACACCAATTTAGAGCAGGCAGTTGCTTTTCTAATATAGTAAAATTATATTCTTTTGATAAGGAGCTTCGGGCTTTATTGTTTACTGCCATTCAAACAATTGAAGTTTCTGTACGCACAAAAATAATCAAGCACTTTGCTCTTGAATTTGGCGCATTTTAGTTTATGGATGAAAGCTATGCGACCAATGAAGTACGTTTTGCTGCAAATTTAGCTGTCATCCGTAAAGAGGTAGTACGTTCTCATGATGATTTCATTATTGAGCATTTCCGCAAATATAGTGAACCAGAACTGCCTCCTGTGTGGAAAACATTGAAAATGCCTCTGATTAAAGTTTTAATCATAAAAGGCTTATCTTTGCAACTATGAACTTTGAAGCATTAGTAAAACATATCTGTACGATACAGAATACGTTGCAGGCACAAGCCGCACGCGCTGTAAACCTCGCCCTTACTTCCCGTAATTGGCTTATGGGTTGCTATATCGTGGAATTTGAGCAGAATGGAGAAGACCGTGCCGCATACGGTGAACAACTGTTGAAAAAGCTGGAACAACGGCTGAAAACAAAAGGTCTGAATGAACGTAGATTCCGCGAATTTAGACGGCTGTACCTTGTTTATCCACAACTGAAAGAACCTATTTCACAATACATTGCGTCACAAATTCAAATTCGGCAGTCATTGACCGCCGAATTCACCGAGCCAATTCGGCGGTTGGCGACCGCCGAATCTGATAATGGCGTTTGGAAACTATCAGCAGAACATCCACAAGCCGAAACATGGATGATTCCGGCAGATAGATTATTCAACAGATTATCTTCCACACATTTAAATACTATATCGGGAATTGAAAACCCGGTAAAACGTGCTTTCTATGAAATGGAAACAATTCGTGGTTGCTGGTCTGTGAAGGAGTTGGAACGACAAATAGCATCTTTATACTATGAGCGTAGCGGACTCTCCAAAAACAAAGAAGCCCTCTCCGCTTTAGTCCAGCAACAAGCAACCCTATTGCAACCTAAAGATGTTATTAACACCCCTGTTACTTTAGAGTTCTTAGGATTAAACGAGCGTGCCTTAGTAACAGAAAATGATTTGGAGCAATCCATTCTTGATAATCTGCAACGCTTCTTGTTGGAAATGGGACATGGCTTCTGTTTTGAAGCCCGGCAAAAGCGTATCTTGATTGATGAAGACTATTTCTTTGCCGACCTTGTATTCTATCACCGCATCTTGAAATGCCATGTCATTGTGGAATTGAAGATTGACAAGTTCCGCCATGAGTATGCTTCGCAACTGAATATGTATCTGAACTATTTCAAAGCGGAAGTGATGCAGCCGGATGATAATCCACCTATCGGAATTCTGCTTTGCACAGAAAAGGGAGATACATTGGTTAAGTATGCCACTGCCGGATTAGATCCGAATATCTTCGTACAAAAGTATATGATAGAACTTCCAAGCGAGGAAGAAATAAAAGCGTTCATTGCTTCTTCAAATAACTAAGCTATCATTATCAAAAAGTTGGTTTGATGTGTCACCCTTTTACTTTGCTAAAACGTTTCTTTTTAGGATGTGGGGTAGATTGTAATAACTTTAAATGATGAATAATATGAAAACAGGTATTTTAATTCTTTTATTGAGTCTTTTTTGTTTTAAACAAACGTATTCACAGAGTGTTCCTGAGAATCTTGCATTGAAAAAGCTGGATGGAAAAGAGGTATTTTTTAATGATGTAGTCAAGGAAGGACCGGTGATTGTTTCATTTTGGGCAACTTGGTGCAAACCTTGCCAAAGTGAGTTGGAAGCCTTGAAAGATATTGAGGATATGTGGAAGGATAAAGTGCGTATTATAGCGGTTTCTATTGATGATGCAAGAGCTACTGCTAAGGTGAAGTCGTTGGTCAAAGGTAAAAAGTGGCCGTTTGAAGTATTACTTGATGCAAATAAAGAGCTGTATAAGGCTTTTAATATTTCTGCTGTGCCGTATGTTGTGATTATAAATGAAGGTAAGGTTGTGTGGAGTCATTCCGGATATATGCCTGGAAATGAAGTGGAAGTGGTTGAGAAAGCCTTGGAATATGTGAAAAAGGATAAATAATATTCGTCAAGATTGAGTGGATTTTATAGGTGAAATTTTATAAAATAGACTAAGGTTACTCTTTTGTTTTTGGCATTTAAAAATATTCATGTATTTTCGTGAATGTTATTTTGAATACAAGCAATTGTAAATTGTTTAATGTATTTGCAAATGTCAAAAGAGGAATTGTATAATATTCAGCCTGATGTACAGCCATCTTTTGCCGACGGGCATAGATGGCTGGATATTTTGTTTAATCGTTATTACTCGTCTTTATGGTCGTTTGCTTTTCAGTTTGTAGAAAACGATTCTGTTGCTGAAGATTTGGTTCAAGAGGCTTTTATTAAGCTTTGGGAGAATCGTGATGGATTTGATAATATGAATACAGCACGAGTTTATCTTTTTAAGAATGTTAAAAATGGAGCATTGGATTATATTCGCCATGGGAAAGTAAAAGATAAAAATGAAGATGAGTTGAATTTTTGGTTGCAGATGGATTCTTCCAGTTCGTTTGAATACAAGATGTTGGAGGAGGAAGTTTTTGGGCAATTGCATGATGCTGTCTGTAAATTACCGGAACAGACTAAAAAGATTATTTTGTTGACATTGGATGGTATGTCAAATCCTGATATTGCCGGTCAATTGAATATTTCATTGAATACATTAAAGACTTTGAAGAAAAGAGCCTACCAGCAGTTGCGGGATATTTTAGGTCCTTATCGTTTAGCTATGATTAATTGGTTCTTGTTGTATCGAGAAGATTAAAAGATATTGGTAAAGCAATAATTTTTTTGTTAAAAACGTTTGCGCCTGTCACCCTGTTGATGGGCGCAAACGTTTTTAATGTAAAAACCATTTTTAATTAAAAAACAAATTATATGAAGACAATGTTATTATTCTTGTTGTTGCCAGTGATAGCTTGGGCTGCAACAGCTTGTTCTGATTCTGATGATGAAAAAGATGGTACGGATACAGGTACCAGCAGTCTTGTACTTAGTTCTGACCGCCCTTATTTTTCCGCAGATGGTAAAGATGTCGTGACTTTTACTGTGAAAGACAACGATGGAAAAGATTTGACTTCTCAATGTACTTTTAAGGCGAATGACGAAGAGTTGTTTGACAATACTTTTAAGACATCCAAAGCCGGAACCTATAAAGTTGTTGCAACATTTAAAGGTGTTGTTTCCAATGCATTGGATGTTATTGCTATGGCAGAGAATGTGAAAATGAAAATAGAGGCAGACAAGAAGGGGATTATTGCTGATGGAGGAGACTTTGCTTGCCTTTATCTGACAGACGAGCAGGGAAGTAAATATACAGATGGAGAATTTTTTGTTGATGGTCAAGCTTTGACTGGTTCTTATTTCAGTACAACTACTTCAGGGGCACATCGTATTACAGCCAAATGGAATGGCGCTGATGTTGATGGGACTCTTCAGATTTTAGCTGCTCCGGAAAGCGATTATACTGCACGTATGTTGATTGAAAGTTATACCGGAACACATTGCGATTATTGTACGGAAACTATTAAAATGCTGACAGAGGGAGGAGATGAGCTTGCTCGTACTAATCCGCGGATTGTTTTATTGGAAATGCATAGCAGAAATTCGACTATGTGGGGAAAATACAGTGAGCGTACGAAGACTATGGTTGACGATTTTGTATCTTATTATGCTTCTACAGGAACTCCTTCTGTTTATTTTGATCGTGTTAAAAAGAAAATCTCTATTGAAAATGTTGGTAAGAATGGAATTTTGTCTGCTGTAAAGGCCAAGGCAGATGTGGCTATTGCAATAAAAAACACTATTGCAGATGATAATTTAAGTGTAAAGGTTGCTGCTACTGTAGCTTCAAAGAAATCTTTTAATGGCAAAGTAATAGCTGCTTTGGTTGAAGATGGTATTTATTTGAATCATACTCGTTTAGGAATGGTTGAATGGTTCCATACCATGCGAGATTACCAGCCTTCTTTTGGTGGTGGAGATGCAGTGGCTTTTGCTCCGGGGCAGTTGCAAAATGTTGAATTTACATTGGAATTTGGCAAGGCTGTACGTGAACAATGTTCTGTTGTTGTTTTTGTAGTGAATGAGAAAGGTGAGGTTGAAAATGTTCAGCAGGTTTCTGTAAATGCAAGTATTGGTTATTAATCATGAAATAGCAAAAGAATGAAGTGTTTAATCATTTCTATTGTGTCGTTATTCTCTATTGTGTCTTCCTGGGATTTGTATGCCCAGGAAACGCAAAGGGATTGGGGAAAGTTGAACGGAAGTTTGGAGACGAATTGGGGCGTTTATTTTAAAGACGACAAACTGGGGATTAAGGATGTGGAAGATAAATACGGAACGAACACTTATTTGACTTTGGGATATGCCATTAAGAATTTTCGGTTTGGTTTGGAATACGATTTATATAAGCCACCTATGGTCGGCTTCTCTCCGGAATTGGAGGGGTGCAAATTGATGAGGGGGTTTGCGGCGTGGTCCGGCAGGAAACTGGAATTGCGGGCAGGAACTGTTTATGAACAGTTTGGAAGCGGTTTGGTGTTGCGCATTTATGAGGATCGGGCATTGGGATTCAATAATGCATTGATGGGAGGAAATGTGAGATGGCGTCCTTGGGGATGGTTAACCTTGAAAGCTGTGGCTGGAGTTCCTCAGAAATTTCAGAAGTATGCACCGACCCGAGTGTATGGAGCTGATGGCGAGTTGGATTTGGGTGGTATTTTATTCCCAGAAAGTGATATGTTTCTGTCTTTGGGTGGTTCATGGGTGATGCGTGATGATCAAAGTGACGAACGTTATGAGGGAGCGGACCGTCAGGTTAACAATTATGCGGGACGTTTGGAGTGGGGAAAAGGTATTTTTTCTTTTGGTGGTGAATATGTTTCTAAGAGCAATTCTCTTTATTGGAATGTAGATAAACGAAGCTCATTGGGAAGAGGGCAGATGGTGTTGATGCATTTAGGAATCGATGCGCCTGGAATTGGTTTTTCTGCAGAGTTTCGTGCATTTGAGAACGGGGATTTGAGAATCGATGATAATTTGGGTGCGGAGAGTGTCAGTTTGAATTATGTACCGGCTTTGACGTTGCAACATAAGTATTCGTTGTTGTCCTTGTTTCCGCACAAGGTGGAAATGGCCGGAGAAACAGGGGGGCAATTCAGCCTTTACGGGGAATTGCCTCTATGGGGTGAAAAGAGGAATCCTTTGCTGTTTACGGTCAATGGTTCGATGTACCGAGAACTGACGTTGAAAGCCGATGGGGAATGTGAATCTCTTTTCAAGCAAAAGGGTGATTTGCTTTATAGTGAAGTAGGTTTGGAATTGGAACAGAAATGGTCCAAGCATTTTAAAAGCAATTTGTTGTTCTATCATCAGAAGAAAGCAGAGTTCAGCAAATATGGTTTTGGAAATATGGAGATGGCTTCCGAAGTTTTGGTTGCGGATGTATTATATAAGGTGACATCCAAAACGTCTTTACGTATGGAGTTGCAACATGTGTGGAGCAATTCAAAGGATGATCAGCGTTGGGTGATGGGATTGCTTGAATTAGGTTTGGCTCCTAGGTGGATGGTTTATGTAAGCGATATGTGTAATTATAAGAGTTATGGCGAGTCTTTGCATTATTATCGGACGGGATGTAGCTACAGTTGGCGTAATTTGAGAGCTTCTGTTGATTATGGACGCAATCGTGCCGGAATGCAATGTTCTGGAGGAGTATGTCGTTATGTCCCGGAACATACCGGACTTTCAATTATGTTTTCTATAGCAATTTAATGAATTTAATTGATAACTTAATTTAATATCTTATGAAAATAAAACATTTTTTATTAGGCTTGTTGTGTGCCTTCCTTGTATGGGGATTGTCTTCTTGTAAGGATGAAGAAGAGGTTGTGATGCCTGTCGGGTTGTCTTTGGGAACAACTCAGACAACATTTGAATTTGAGGCTTTAGGAGGAGAGCAAAAAATAGCTCTTAAATCTAATTATCCTTGTCATGCAGAAATGTCTCCGGCAGCAGATAGTGTTTGGTGTAAATTGGCTGTAACAGAAAAAGAATTGGTGATTACACCGACTGTCAATTATGATACTGTTGTACGTTCTTCAAAAGTGAGAATTTTTTCAGGAGAGGGTGAAAATGTAGAATCATTGTATCTGGATATCGTACAGAAAGCCGGAGATAAGATGTCTATCGTATTTATGCCGGAAAAAGTGGTTGTTGCACCGGATGATGAACAGAAAGAGGTAATGTATATGACAGCCAGCCCGGAAATCGAATGGAAGTGGAAAGGTGATACCCTGGTTGATTGGATTGAGGTTATACAAGATAAAGAAAATTCAAAGCTTATCTTGAAACCGCAGTTGAATCCTGGATTGGTTTCTCGTTTTGCTGATTTGGAAGTTTCCGGTGGAATTGGAGGAAACCGTTTTACAGAAGTATTGAATATTGAGCAGATGGGCAACCGTCCGATGGTAAAGGTAAATCCTGATACAGTACGTGTGGGAGCTAATGGTGAAAAAATTGATTTGGAAATTTTGTGTACACTTGCAGAATGCAATATTTACAATCTTGATTGGGCAACTGTAGAGGAAAGAGAAGAGGGGGGATATACATTGAATATAGCTGTAAATCCGAATCTTGCTGCTCGAGAAGGTTCTATTTTAGTTACAGGAACCCAAGATACTGTTACAGTATATACTAATTTGAAAATATATCAGGAGAAGAATGTGAAAGCTACAATTTCAGCTAATAAATCTAAGATTGGTTTTGAAACTGCAGGTGGATCTCAAGAGGTGGAAATTACTTCCAGTTGGGAGACTTGGGAGGCTATCGTAAGTGAGGATGCGCCTTGGTGTACCATTACTAAGGATGGGAATAAGTTGAAAATAAATGCAACTGCATCAGATCAGGAGAATGATCGTTTTGCAATTATCACATTGAAAACAGGTGATGGTTCTAATACAGCTTCTTCACAGATTGCCGTAACCCAATTCGGAACTAAGCCTTCATTGGTTTTGTCGTCAGACCGTATCACTTTGAATGAGCAGGGAAGTGAAGTGATTGTAAATGTAGCTACCAATGCTGAATTATGGGGCTGTACTTTGCCGGAAGGAGAAGAACAAAAATGGTGTAAAGTGACACCTGATTATGCAAATAATCAAATTAAGATTAGTGCAGACCCTGCTGAAGCCGGTTCTCGTTCGGTTGAGCTGACTGTAGAGATTCCACAGACTGATGTACAGGTAAAACTGACAATTGTACAGAGTAAGTTCTATAAAGTAGGAGATGTCTTTGTTGTTAATGGAGAGAAATTAGGTATTGTATATGAGGTGAGTGATGGCGGAGCGCATGGTAAAGTGTTTGCATTAAAAGCTCATAGAGATTTGAATATTGCTTATCGTCAAGGATTGCCTTATGATGAAGATCATCCTACTGATCCGAATAATGTGGGTGTGGTAGCCAGAAGTGAAGCTGATGGATTAGAAAATATGAAAGGATATAAAAGTATTCCGGATTGGAAAAATCATTTTCCAATAGCAGCTTACGTAGATAATATGAATGATGAAAACGGTTTCCCAGGTTGGTATTTGCCTTCTATTAGGGAACTTTTGGCTATGGTCGCATGGATTGATGGAACAGTTCTTTGTCAGAATGGAGGAATCGATGGAGAGCCATTGGTTGAGCCGACAGAAGAAATTAAAAAGAAGCGTAAAGCAATCAACCAATTGATAGTAGATAACGGAGGAAACGAATTGTATTTTTATGGTTATGATCAGTCGTTCATTATTGATCAGACAAATGCGTGGGAAGCGGATTATTTTAACAGTATTTGGTCTTCAACTGAAACGGATTATCAGACTCATCCGATGAATTTCAGTTTCTATTTGAGAAATGGTTGGTGGAAAACTCATCATGTTTATTCAACAGAACCTGCTTATGGTGAAATTCGTCCGTTCTTGGCATTTTAAATAGAGTGATTTATGAAGAATAAGTTTTTATATGTAATGTTCATTTGGGCAGCCCTATTTAATGGGGCTTGCTCGGATGATGACAAGGTTGAGAGTGGAGCTACCTTTGAGGTATCGGAAGGTTCTTTGCGCTTCGGCTCTTTGGCTGCAGAACAGGTTGTGAAGATTTCTGCAAGCCAGCCGTGGAAGATTACCGGAATTCCAGAATGGCTGTCTGTCATACCCGCCGCAGGTGATGCAGGAGAATTTGAGGTTAAAATAGCCGCTTTGGATAATACCAATGAGGAGGAACGTAAGGTGCGTTTGGTGGTGGAATCCGGAGGAGACAGTTGGAATTTGACTGTTTATCAACTAGAGAAAGGGGTGCTTGAAATAGATAAGAAAGAATTTGTAGCACTCTACAATAATTCGTCAATAACGGTTCCTTATCGTGCAAACGGGACTTTGGAAATCTCTTTCAGTGAAGGGGCTGATTGGATTTCTGCCCCGAAAACAAAAGTTGTAACTGACCAGAAATTGGTTTTTGGTTTGACTGAAAATACCAGCGGTATTATTCGTCAAACGGATGTGTATCTGAATGATCCACAAAGCGGTTTGAAGGATACTTTATATGTGACCCAATATCCTAAAGCAGCTTGGAAATTAAATGGAGATAAATTATTTGCCAAGTATAATACAATTGAATTAGCAAGTGAATTTGAATGTAATGTTCCGTTTGATATTACATTTGAAGATTCGACTGTGACTTGGGTTAAATTGAAAGAGAAGAAATTGGAGGACGGAAAATTCAAAATGATTTTTACGTTGACTGAAAATGCAGGAGAGGCTTTCAATAGGGTTAATTTGACTTTGAATAATGAGTTGTTGGGATTAAGTTTTCCTATGTCTTTAAGCCAGATGTATAAAACTTATGACGGTCATACTGTGATATGGAAAAAACCGACTTATCGGGATCCTTTTGGAGAAGCAGGTGCTACATTAGGTAAACTTACCTTTAACTTTATATTGATTGGAGACGGTTTTACCAAGGAGGAGATAGAAACAGGCGTATATGATCAATATTGTCAGGAAGCCATGGAAGGGATGGAAAGCCTGGAACCTTTCAAGACTTATTCTGAGCGTTTTGGATTTATTCTATTACATGCAGAATCTCAGGAATCGGGATGTACGGATAAAAATTCAACACATGGCGGTCCTATAACCGTAAATACCCGTTTTAAATGCGCTTACGATGAATTTGGAACCGGAATGAGTTGCGATTTTGATGCTATTACCAATTTTGTAACTGAAAGTTTGAAAAACGAAGGAGAAGAGTATGTGGCAACTAAAGATGTTGTTATTGTAGTTGCAAACGGTAAACGTTACGGTGGCGTTGCAAATTTGACAAAATCTGGAATTGGTGTTGCAATTTGTCCGGCTTCTCAGGAGGCATTCCCGAATAATTTTGTACAGATTGTGCGTCATGAAGCAGGAGGACATGCTTTTGGTAAATTGGCTGATGAATACTCTTTCGGCGGACCTATAGACCAAATGAATGCCAATTATCTGAAGAGTTGGCAAGAGGTCGGTATGTATCAGAATGTTTCTCTGTCTTCTACGGAATTCCCAGCTCCTTGGCAAGAGTTGAAGGATGCAGGAAAACTCCCCAATGTTTATGTCGGTGGTTTTTCATGCAGTGGTGGAGTATGGCGTTCGTCCGAGAATAGTCTGATGAAAGGTATGGATGAGGGTTTCAATATACTGAGCCGTTACCTGATATATCTAAGAATGAAAAATATTCGTGGTGAGGGTATGGATTTCCCGAATGCAAGTGTCGGTGATTTTCTTAAAAGAGATAAAGCCGACAAATAGATAGAAATTATATTCAGTGGTTAGTTATGAGAACAGACAGAGAGGAGGCGATAGCGCATTTGCTTATTCATGCTTTGACAGGAGATTTGAATGAACAGGAAAAAATGCGGTTGGATGCTTGGTTGGACAATCCGGAGCATTTGGCGGTATTCCGGAAAATTTGTAAACAAGAAAATATCCGATATAAGTTAGCTTGTCTTGAGCATTCTGACAAGGAACTTGCAGGCAAGCGGTTGAAAATGAATATTGCAAAGCGCATCCGGAGACGCAAGATGCAAATGTGGTTGCGTGTGGCTGCCGGTTTGTTGATTCCTCTGTGTGTCGGTGGAAGTGTCTGGTTCTTGACAAAAAGTGTGGTTAGTATAAGGAAGGGAGAGCCGACAGAGGAGTATGTGGATACTTCTCTGCCGGTAATCCGATTGGCTTCCGGTGAGGAGATTTGTTTGGCAAAGGATTCTGTTTATAATTTGGGAGAAGGTATTTTGGCATCACAGGAGAAAGGAGTAGTCCGTTATGAACCGACTGCAAACGATGAACGGAACTCATTATCTGTGAAATATCATGAAATATACACTCCTCGTGGAACAGAATATCGGATGGTATTGCCGGACGGAACAAAAGTATGCTTGAATGCTGAATCATCATTGCGTTTTCCGGTTGCGTTTTCGACTGGAGAACGCAGAGTGATGTGTGACGGTGAAGTATTTTTTGATGTGGCACGAGATTCTTTGCGTCCCTTTTTAGTTGAGTCTGCCGGGAATGTTGTGAAAGTGTTAGGTACTCGTTTTGATGTTCGTCATTATGCTGATGAGCCTTACACTGCAGTATTATTATCTGGAAGTATACATTTGACTGGAAATGGTGGAAATGTGAAATTGCAGCCTGGCGAACAGGCTCGTATGCAAGGAGATAAGTGGGTTGTCGAACCGGCTGATTTGGAAATGACAAGTTGGGTGGACGGTTATTTTCTTTTTAAAAACAAGTCTTTGATGTATATCATGAAAGAATTAGCACGTTGGTATGACATTGAGGTGTTTTATGCTGACAGTCAAAAACAAAATGAATATTATTCATTTGAAATAGAACGTAATAGTTCTTTGGAACAAGTGATGGAAATATTAAGAAAAACAAGAACCTTAGATGTAGAGATTAATGGCCGGACGGTTGTTATTCGTTAAAATAATTGGTTGAAAATATGAAAATTAACAGAGAATGTTGGATTCGACGAGGTATATTTTGCCGTTGGGTCGGAGCGTATTTGTTGACGCTGTTTATGTTTGTCGTGCCATTGTCTGCCGACGCATCCGGACAGCAGGTCAGTTTGCGATTGGAAAACGTTTCGCTAAGAGAGGCTTTTAAAGAAATCAGGAAACAGTTGGGCTATAAGCTTGCCTATAATGATCAGGTGTTGCGGGAAAATACACAGGTTTCTGTGAATGTGTCATCCGGAAATATCCATGATGTGATGACTCAGTGTCTGGAGAAATCCAACTTAGGATATGAGATTGAAAATGACGTAATTGTAATTTATACAAAGCAGCCGGATGTGAAGCTGGCTGTTCCGCAGAAGTCAATGAAAATAGAAGGAGTCGTGAAGGATAGTAAGGGGGAGGTATTGCCTGGAGTAACTGTTATGGTGAAGGGAACTTCTGTGGGTGTAGCCACAGATATTGACGGTAAATTCAGTATCGAGGTGGCAGAAACTCCGAATTTGGTTTTGGCTTTTTCATTTGTGGGAATGAAACCTAAAGAGGTACCGGTAAAAGTGGTAAATGGAAAGGTGGATTTGCTGAAAGTGGTATTGGAAGAAGAGGAAACAGAGTTGGAAGAAGTGGTTGTAACCGGTATGTTTGCTCGTAAAAAAGAGGGATTTACAGGTTCGGCAGTGACGGTAAAAGGAGATGAATTAAAAAAAATCAGTACGACGAATATAGCGAAAGCTCTTTCTACCATAGAACCGAGTTTCCGTATCATGGAGAATATCAGTGCAGGTTCTGACCCGAACCGTTTGCCTGATATGCGTATGCGCGGTTCTTCCACCTTACCATCCGGCGCAGGAGGTGATAATAACCTAGTGTCTTTGCAAGGAGAATATGATACTTATCCCAACCAACCTTTGTTGATGTTGGATGGTTTTGAGATTGACGTACAGACTATGGTGGATTTGGACCCTGATAGAGTGCAATCTATTACTATATTGAAGGATGCTTCTGCAACAGCTATTTATGGTTCAAAAGCTGCTAATGGAGTGATTGTAATCGAGACTTATACACCGAAACCCGGAGAAATCAATGTCAGTTATGGAGGTAATTTCCGAGTGCAGATTCCGGATTTATCTGCTTATAATCTGATGAATTCCGAAGAAAAAATTCGGACAGAGGCTTTGGCGGGATTGTATGCGTCTCATGATTTGGCTTCTCAGCGGGATTATCAAAATCGTTTACGAGAAGTGAAAAGAGGTGTTGACACTTATTGGTTGTCTCAACCGCTGCGTACAGCTGTTCAGCATAGACATGCGTTGACTTTAGAAGGAGGAAGTGAGGCATTGCGTTATAAACTGTATGTAGGCATGAATCAAACACCTGGAGTGATGAAGGAGTCGCGCCGTTCGACACAAACCGGTGCTTTGGATATTTCTTATCGTTTCAAAAACCTGATTATGAAAAACAGTTTGAATGTAGATAATTCAACAGGAGACGATAGCCCTTATGGTTCTTTTAGTGAATATACAAGATTGAATCCGTATCTTCGTCCTTATGGTGAAAATGGGGAAATTAATAAGATTATGCAGACTTGGGATATGCTATATCTTGGGAGTTCGGAGCCTTATCAAGTTGCAAACCCAATGTATAATACAACATTTAATAGCAAGGACCGGACAACCTCATTCAGTATCCGAAATCTATTTAAATTGGAATATACTCCGACAGATGCTTGGCGTTTGCAGGCAGATATTTCTGTTCAAAAAACGGTAGGTAAAGATGAAGTGTTCCGCCCGGCACAACACACAGCCTTTGCTGAAGTGGTTGATCCTACCTTGAAAGGCGATTTTGTGCGTCGTCAATCGGAAGATTTTAATTATATGGTTGCTCTTACCGCCAGCTATAATGATGTAATCAATGATATACATTATGTTACAGGTAACTTGCGTTATTCCGTTGAGCAAACTCATAGTGAAGTTTATGGAGCAACTGTAACAGGTTTCCCTAATGGAAATATGGATCATATTTTGTTCGGTAAAAAATATAATGAGAATATGACCGGTAGTGAGGGCACAACACGCGCATTGGGAGCAGTGGCTACTTTGGGATATTCATACGACTACCGCTATTCTGCAGACTTTAATATTCGTATAGACGGTTCTTCACAGTTCGGTAAAGACAATCGATTTGCTCCATTCTGGTCTGGTGGAGTACGTTGGAATATGAAGAAAGAAAGTTGGCTGAGAGATGTAAAATGGGTGGATGATGTGGTATTGCGCGCTTCTTATGGAGTAACCGGTACACAGGGCTTTTCTCCTTATCAGTCTCGTTCGGTATACACCTATACGAATTTAATGAAGCCTTATTTTTCATCGAATGCGACAGGAACAGAGTTGGTAGCTTTAGGTAATACCAAATTGAAGTGGCAGCAGACCGGTACATGGAATTGCGGTTTGGAACTTTCAATGTTTAAGGGGCGTTTTACGACACGTGCAGAGTATTTCTTAAAAAACACTAAGAATTCGTTGGCTCAAATTACTTTGGCTCCGTCGATCGGATTTGCTTCATATCCTGAAAATATGGGAAATTTGGAAACCAAGGGAGTTGAGTTGAACTTCTCTTTTATTCCTTATCGGGATTTGGACAAAGATGCTTATTGGGTGGTTACAGTGAATGGCTCACACAATAAGGAGCGTTTGAAGAAGATTTCAGATGCACTGCGACATATGAATGATTTGAATACCAGCAAAGAGACGGACAAGCCTTTGCCAATGTATGAGGAAGGAGAATCGCAGACCCGTATATGGGTTGTCCGTTCTTTAGGAATAGACCCGATGACAGGTGATGAAATGCTTCTGACTCGTGACGGACAAGTAACAAGTGTATATAATGCAATAGATAAAGTGCCTTATGGAGATACGGAACCGAAGTGGCAAGGTAACATCAATACCTCCTTTAATTATAAAGGATTCGGCGCAAATTTGGCATTTAATTATAAATTCGGAGGACAGGTATATAACCAAACGTTGGTAGATAAGGTGGAGAATGCCGATTTAAGGTATAATGTAGATAAGCGAGTATTGACAGAAAGATGGCAGAAACCGGGGGATATAGCTAAGTATAAGCGCTTGACAAACGCAACCGGAGGTGCTGAAACAAGTCCGACATCCCGTTTTGTGATGGATGAAAATACCTTTACATTCGGTTCGCTGTCATTGACCTATCGAATGGACCAGCAGAATACCCGTTTCTTGAAGAAAAGCTTTGTCAGTTCATTGAAATGGGGCTTTACGATGGAGGATATATTCTATTTATCTTCTGTTAAGCAGGAAAGAGGATTGGATTATCCTTTTGCCCGTCAGTTCGCAATTTCGTTAAATATAGTGTTTAAATAATAGATATGAAGATAGGTAAATTTATATATGGCAGTTTATTGTTTGCCATGTTGGGTATGATTGGTTGTTCTGACTGGCTGGATGTCCAACCGAAAACGTCAGTGCCGGAGGAGGATTTATTTGCAGAGGAATTTGGTTTTCAAGATGCATTGACCGGATTTTATTTAAAAATGGGAGCGCCTGAATTGTATGGACGTGAAATGACGTACAATTATATGGATATGCTTGCCGGACGTTATGAATATGCTCCTAATATAACAAATTGGGAAGATATTTACAATTATAACGGTACTTATAAAGCTACTAAAGATAAATTTTTCTCTGGTGTCTACAATATTATTGCGAATATAAATAATTTTCTATATTATTTGGATGCCAATAGAAGTGTGATTACAACTCCGAATTATTATGAGATAATGAAAGGAGAAGCATTAGGATTGCGAGCCTTTTTGCATTTTGATATGTTGCGTATTTTTGGTCCTGTATACGCAGAAAATCCGGAGGAGAGGTCAATTCCTTATCGAAAGGTATTTAATAACGAAGCAACGCCAGCCTTGTCTGCTTCGGAAGTTGTTGATGCTTGTCTTAGCGACTTACATCAAGCGGATACGCTTCTGCAGAAAGTGGATCAGGATATTTTTATTCATGACATAAATGTTGATCCTTTCTTAGAGTTGCGTCAATTCCGTATGAATCGCTGGGCTGTGAAGGCAATGTTGGCAAGAGTTTATTGTTATAGAGGAGATGCCGAAAGTAAGCAAAAAGCATATGCTTATGCTACAGAAGTTGTGGAAAGTGGCTTATTCCCTTTGGCTGAATCATTGGGTACAGGAAATAGAATTTTGTTTGAAGAGCATATTTTCGGATTACATATTTATGAGATGGAAAAAGTCGTTGATGTGGATTTTGTTAATCAAAGTGCTTCAATGGTAATGGGAATTAGTAGAGAAACTTTCAATAAATTATTTGAAACTGCCGCTGGAGGATCAACGGATTTCCGTTCAAATAATGCCGCATTTCGTGAAGTATCTGTGACTGAAGGTGTGAAAAAAGTTTTATCAAAATATGATCAATCTGGTTATGCTTTTGATATGTTGCCAGATAGAACAGGTTCTTATTCAGGAGCGGATGTTATGCCTTTGATTCGAGTGCCGGAAATGTACTATATTATGGCTGAGTGTGATGAGAATGCACAAAGTAGTGCAGAAATATTAGATATGGTGCGTTTTAAACGGGGAATAGCTTCCAGTGATGCAACAGATGGAGGGAAAGGATATGATGAATTGGATAATCGTGAAGGGTTTGATAATGAACATACGCGTAGAATTAATGATTTAATGCGAGAATATGCGAAAGAATATTATGGTGAAGGGCAATTATTCTATTTTTATAAGCGTCATAATTATAAGACTTTCGATAATTGTAGTTTGCAGGATGTAAGGGAAAAATATCAATTCCCGTTGCCTGAAAATGAGGATATATTTGGTATAACCGGAAAATAGAACGCGATGAATAAATTGATATATGTAGCATTGGTTTTATGGTCTGTGATGATAGGCTGTAAACAAAATGACATAGAAGTATATGGTGAAGAACCGAGAATTGAATTTGCAGAAACAAGGGTGAACGTTGTTTTTGATGATAATGATTATATCGGAAATATTACGGAAAAAACGTTGGAGTTGAAAGTTCGTAGTTTAGGCTATGTATTAAAAACTCCTTTAAAATACGTTTTAGATACTGTTACGAAAGTAGAAGGTGTTAATTTTGAAACTTTTTATGAATATCCATCTGATGCAGAAGAGGCAATTGCTTTGGTAAAAGTGCAGCGTCCGGCTTTTATAGGTAGTTCAAAGAATTTTAAATTGACTTTTGATATGGAGAATGCTTCTAATGATTTTCTAGCAGGGCGATTGGAAAATTTGAATTGTGATATAACCGTGACGTATAGTATCCGTCCTTCGGGCTGGGATGAAAATCTGTGGGGTATATATAGTAATAGTAAATATGTTTTTATGATTAACCATTTCAATAAAGTTTATGCAAAGTTGGAGAAAACTAAAGAAGAACGGAATGAAGTAAGTAAAGCATATGAAGAATACCGTAAGAAAAATCCTCCTTTAATGGATGATGAGAATCCTCAAAGTGAAATTGTATTCCCAAAAGATTAATGTAAAAGATTATGATGAAAAGACATTTGATATGGATCATGTTGGCTATTATAAGTGTAGCCTGTTATGATGACTTGGGTAATTATAATTATAGTGATATTAATGATATGTTGATCGAGATGCCACGCAGTGTTAGTGTTACTATTCCCAAAGTAGATTCTGTATTAGTTGAAGTGCATGCCGATATTTCTCAAGTATCTAGAGATAATAATGATAACCTTTCTTATTTGTGGAAGAAGAATATCAGTGGTGTTACTTGGACAGATTGTGGAACAGAACCAACTTGTAAGATTTGGGTATATCCTAACAATTCAGGTAAAATTACTTTGCGTCTGGCGGTTACAGATAAGGAACAAAATATTGTAACTTATGGAGAAACAATAATTAATTTAGTTGCAGCATTTAATCGTTGTTGGTTTGTTTTACAAGATGATGGCGGTAAGGCTGTTTTGGGTAGTGTGGATGGAGAAGGAGAAACAAGGGTTGTGGATCAGAATATTTACATGAAAGAAACTGGTGGGTCTTTAATTGGAAAACCATTGTTTTTATCTGTCAATAATTTACATAAAAAGGATGAAACGCAATTGAATAGCGATGAAACTTTGTTGGGTATTTTTACTGAAGGAGGGAAAAATTATATGTTGGACGGAGCGACTTTAGCAGAACGTTATGCATATAATCGTTTGCTATTGAATAAAAAATTGACCGGAGACAATAATTATGCTCCTCTATATGCAGAAGGGGATAGTAAGGGAGAATGTATTATTGATGGAGGAGTGTTTTGGTATGCAAAACCTGACGGCTTTTCTGTTTATTATCCTGTGCAAGCTTCAGACGGTGATTATTATGCAGAGATTGCTTCAATGGCTTATGATGTATCTCCCGAGGGGGTTAATATAATTTATGACTCAAAGAATAAACGATTCCTATCATATTATAATGCTGAAATTGGTGGTAATAATTATAATATCAACCGCTATATAAATGGAGGAATGGAGAGTTATTATGATATAAATGGTCCTTTAAACAAAGCAATGTTAGAGCCTATAGGAGAACAAGCTGGTTATCCGAATAAATTTAATCCCAATAATATAAATAATAAGGTTGTTTATATCGGAGCTACAACTTCCAGAGAGACTCCCAAGATAATGGCTATTGCGATGGCTGGTAGCGGTCTTGCTGTTTATGAAATTTCACCGGAAATGATACAGGGAAAGAAAGGAACGATTTGTAGTGGTTATTGGGATTTTACTCCGGAAGCCGGAAATATGGAAGACGAATTGCCCGTAGCAACTTCTGCTTATTATGACAGAATGTTTTATTATGCAGCCGGTAATAAGATTTATCGTGCAGACTTAACACGTTCAACACCTCGCTCTTATTTAATTTATGAACATCCAGATCCTGCTGTACGTATTACCAAACTAAAATTCCGCAGTCAGCGTGAAGACCGTTGGGATGTGTCGGGAGGTGATGATGCACCAGCTATTCCATTTGATTTTACCAGTTATTTAGGTGCTGTGCTTGAGTATCCGGCAGGAGAATGTAGCGTTTTAGAAATGAAACTGACAACAGCTGGTGAAGTAAAAAAAGATGATGCGAAGGAATTAGTTGCTTATGAATTTAAAGGTTTTAAGAAAATTGTTGATTTTGTCTATGCTTTTAGATGATGTGGAATAAATAGGTTTATGTTATTCAGGGATCTTTTAGGTCCCTGAATATTTTTATAGTAGAATGTATGTTGCAGAAAATTATTTGTTGTGTTTTATTATTGTTTTTGAAAACGTGGTCATATGGACAGGCGGAAGTCATTCCGGGTTTATTTACGACATATAAAGAAAACGGCCGTATTTTATGGGCTATTCCGGAACAAATGATGGGGCGTGATATGAGCTTGACCACTACAATATTGAAAGGAGCTGACCGTAAGATGAAGTCTGCGGATGCTAAGTTTGGATATGCAGGAGATCGCTTCGGTCCTAGCATTGTTCGTTTTGAAATAGAAGGTGATTGCGTTATTGTCAAACAAGTGGGAGATTATTTGTCTGTAAATGACAGACATCCTTTGAAAGAAATGCTTAAAGAAAGTGTGTCTCCGGTAGGATTACAAAAGTTTAAAATATTACAGCGCAAGAATCATTCTGTGGTGATTGATGTTACAGAATGGTTGCATGAGGGGCGATTGTGGGGATTGCGTCCTTTCTTCTTTTTGTTGGGTATTGGGGCGGAACAAAAAAGTAATGTTACTGATATTATTGGTTTGCCAGATGGAGTCATTGTCCGTTCGGAACGAGTGTATGATGCAGCAGGTCCTATGCCCGGAACTTCTGCTGGTGGTGAAATAACACGATGGGAAATTGGTTGTTGCCTAAATCTTTTGCCTTGCAATTTGATGAGAGTACGTCAGGCGTCGTCTAATGTTGGTTTTTTTGCTATTCCTTATCTGGCATTAGATGATACTGATAAAACGAGTGCGGAGAAGATACAGGTAATAAAACGTTGGCGCTTGGAGATTGCAGATTGCGATACGGCGCGTTATAATCGAGGAGAGTTGGTTGAACCATGTAAGCCTATTGTTATGTATATTGACCGGAACTTTCCTCGAAAATGGTGGCCGTATATATTAAAGGCGGTCAATAATTGGAATGCGGTATTTGAACGTGCTGGTTTTAAAAATGCAATTGAGGGACGTGTAGCTCCAGATTCAGCAGAATATGTTTTGGATAACGCAGCGTTGTCATGGATTGTTTATAAAGCCGGTCCTATGGAGAATGCTTATGGACGTCCTTTTATCGATTTCCGTACTGGTGAAATATTGAGTTGTCATGTAGCGATATTTCATTCAGTTTTCAATATGTTGTGTCGGTGGTATGTTGCACAAATAGGTGAAGAACCTGATAATTTATCAGATGATATCATCGGTAAATTATTAGAGATGGTTGTGACCCATGAAGTTGGACATACGTTAGGACTGACACATAATTTTTATGGTAGTTCTCTTTATCATACACATGAGTTGAAAGATTCTTCGTTGATGAAAAAATATCGTCACGGTAGTTCAATAATGGACTATATGCGACTTAATTATGCTGTGACAGGAGAAGATGGACTGTCGGTTTATGATAGAATACCCCAAATCGGAGCTTACGATTCTTTGGCAATAGAATGGGGGTATCGTTGTTTCCCCGGTTTATCTCTTAATGACGAACGAATAGAATTATCAACATGGCTCAAAGAGAAACAGAGTGAGCGTAGATATCGTTTCCAGGATGCTGCAGTTGTGATGCCTGAAGCACAAGCTGAGGATTTAGGACGTGTTTCATTGGAAACAGCAGAGCTTGGTATCAAAAGACTTACTACTTTAGGTATTACTGAACCCGATATGGAAAAATGGGGATGTGGTGCTTGGTCTGTGAATGATAATAGAAATCAAGCTGTTCGTGACCAGTATTCCGAATACATAAATCAGGCATTGACTTATATAGGAGGACGGCGAAAATGTTGGAATGTAGATACGTTGTTATCTGTTGCTGTTGAAAAAAAGGAGCAGAAGGCGGCTTTATCTTTTTTACGGACGTATGTATTGGATGAAAATACCAGATTGCCTTTAAAATGGAGGGAAGAATGGGCGAAAAAAGTGATTGCAGATTTAGTCGGTCGGATAAAATATGTAGATGAAAGTGTGCGTAGCGGAACTAGCAATTATTCAGTGGAAGAATATCTTGATGATATCAGGAATATTTTGATTAAAAAAAATATGACGAATACTTGGGATCGATTTTTGCTTTGGCATTACACGGATTGTGTTGCAAATTTTATCAAAAACAATAGTCGGCAATATCCAGGAATGGTTGCACTATTAGGGTGCAATTTGTGGAAAATGAAGAGTGATTTGAAAAAGCATAAAGGTGTTTGTTGGGAAAATTGGAGAAATAGTATAAATTTAATAATGGGGCAGAGATGAGCTTGAAAATATTGTCTGTTTTGTTTTTTTGGGTGAGTGTTTTTTCTAGTGTTGCCCAAAATAAAATATTATCACTAGATGAGAAATTTGAACGACATGCTGTAGTTGGTGGTATGTTACCCGTATATGAGGTTGATGGCAAGATATATGTTTTGATTGAACATAGTAAGTTAGATCGAGAATTCCTTGTTGTTGCTCAAGTAGATAAAGGGAAAAATTGTCGAGGAAGAATATTGGAATCCAAAGGGGTTTTTGTATTAAAAGCCAATAAAGATGATAAATTGGATGTGTATAGTGCAGCAAAGGTTGAACAATTAACGAATACGGCCTTGTCGAATGGTAATGTGCTTGAATTGGATGGATTGAAAATTCCTGAGAGTGCTTGGAATGTTGCCGGTCGTATCGGTAACGGTTTTCTAGTGGATGTTACGGATTGGCTAAATAAAGCAGGAGAATGGTATGACCTTAGCGGAAGTTTGAGATTTTCAAATGCAGATAAGCCGGAAATAATAAATATAACTCCTTATGATGAAGGAGTTTGTTTTAAGATTCGGCATTATGTTATCAGTAATCTTAAGCAGGGCGTGGTGGAAATGGTTCCTGAAAGTGGTGTCGTTCCGATAGAAATATCAGTGGTTTTGCGTTTGTTGCCGAGAGATGTCTGTAAGCCTATTGTAATGTTTCCAAACAGTCCACTTAGAACACAGGTGGCATTGGATTATGGAATTAATCCGTTTGGATGTGTTAAATGTGATAGAGGAATCCATTGGAATATTACAGATGATAAACCTTTGAAGATTTGTATTGGACCGGAAATTCCGGATAATATGGTTGAAATATTGGAGAAAGTTATTGCTAAAGCTTCTAAGATTCTTGATTTGCAGAGGGGGATACAAGTGGTAAGGAAATGTGATTTGTTGGATGCTACGGATATGTGCGGTGTTGTATTTGCGAATGATGTAAAAGGAATAACAATAGAAAGCGAGGTACATCCAGCTACAGCGCATTTATTGTTTGGACGTTTGGTGATAGGACAGCAAGCGTATGATCAGAAAATAATACGTTGGCAGTTGAAGCATCTTTATCAAAATGATGATAAACAATGGATGCTACCATCCAAGACTGATGCTTATTGGAAATGTGTGGAAGATGACCTGGAAAAAGGGATATTGATGTTGTTGGGGATTGATAAGAAAAAGATGAATGAGAGTCAGGATCGTAGTTATATGTGGAAATCATTGAGATATGTGTATGCCGGAGATCGTCAGTGGTTGCAAGGACCTATTACAGCAGCAGGAAGCGGTATATGGGATGAATTGTTGTTTGTACGTAATGCTCGCAAAGAAGTGTTGAAGGGGATAAATAGGATGGATGTGGTTGATTATTATAAAGAATGCATTGCTTTAAGTATTGAAGAGTATTTGACTATTTTGAATAAAGTTGAATGGCAGATTGGTGATGTAAAGCGTTTGGTCCGTTTGTTGGAAGAGGATGTTGCCGGTTTTTATGAAACTGAGTTTGTCCGGCAAAATATGTTGGGGTGTAGCGTTAGAGAAGTGAATGGAAATTTAAAGAAAGTATGGAAAGAATTTTTTAAACGAGAAAAATGGCTGCAATTAGCGCAAAAAAGTAATGGTAGTGAGGTTTTTCGTTTATTAGAAAGTGAATTAATTCAAATCATAGGGAATGGAGAGGAAACGAATTCTAGTGCTCAGATGCTCACTCAGCGTATTTGTGTTGAGGTTTTTTGTGAAGAATTGAAATCTTGTCGCGAAACAATGAGGTTAGGGGATGGTGTTGCAGAAAACTTAGTATTGACTACCTGGGAATCAATTTATGGACATTGGAAGCAGAAGGTGGAAAAATTGGCAGAAAAAGAATTGAAATGTAAAAAGATTCGTGATTGCTATTGGTCTTTGCTTTTGAAGGATTTGTTTTTACAGATATAACCTTTATATTTGTAAAAACTTTACTTATGAAAAAGATTACGCTACTATTGACCCGTCATGGGGAAACTATCGAAAATAAAAAAAATATCCTGCAAGGCCAATTGCCCGGCACATTGTCTGAACTCGGTATTCAACAGGCTGAAGAGTTAGCTAAGAGATTGGTGGAGGTGCCGTTGGATGTCATTATATCCAGTGATTTATCCAGAAGTTATAAGACTGCGGAGATTGTTGCAGGTCAGAAAGGTATGGAAGTGTTTTCTACTCCATTGCTTCGCGAAATGCATTGGGGTAGTTATACGGGAGATGCTTTTGAAAAGGTTGATTGGTATAATCTTCCGTTTGGGGTGGAGTCATTGGAAGAATTGGATATGCGTGCCGGTGAATTTGTAAATTATTTGCGTGTAAAATATCCGGGGAAACGAATTCTGGCGGTTGGACATGGGGCTTTTAATCGGGCGATTTTAAATCATTTGGAAGGGCGTAAACCGCTTGAGATGTTGGAAAAGCCAATCATGGGAAATACGGAAATTGTAGAGCTTGTATGCTAAAAACAGTATTTGGCATCCATGAGAATGTTCGGCAAACGAATCGGAGTATTGTGCTTCTTCCTTTTGGGGATACATGTGCTTTGGGCGCAAGAGCATAAGCAAGACACAGTTTCGCAGGATTCTGTAAAACAGGTACTATTAACTCTGCAGGGAGTAATTGTGGGAGGTGATGAAAAGGAGTCGCTGCCTGGAGCTTATATCTATTTAGGAGAAGCCAAGACACCTGTCGGTACGACAGATGTTGACGGTCGTTTTGTTATTCAGGGAATTCGTGCTGGGAAGATACAATTGTCTGTATCTTATATCGGGTATGAAACATATTCTGGTTTGTTTGAGATAAAGGAGGATACGGATATTGGGCAGATATGTTTGAAAACTGTTTTGCTTGAAGAGGTGGTGGTCGAAGCCAAAGTCCCGATAGCTGTGCAACATGGGGATACAACAAAATTTAATGCCAGTGCAGTGAAAGTGGCTGTTGATGGGGATTTGGAAGCATTGATTAAAAAGCTGCCGGGGTTTGAAATTGTTGATGGGAAGATTATTGCCCAAGGTAAAGAGGTGACCCGCCTTTTTATAGACGGGATGGAGTATTCTTTTAATGATCCGGCAGCAGCATTGAAAAATTTACCGGCTAAGCTGGTGAATAAAATCAGTATGTACGACCGGGGAAGCGATGAGGCTGAATTTTCCGGATATCAGGATGGGAAAAAATTCCGTGCGTTAAATATTGAGACGCATGAGCCCAATAAAGCTAAGATTTTTGGTAGGGCAAGTGTTGCATATGGAATTACTTCGCCGGTAAAAAACACTTTTGAGGAAAATAATTATAATGGAGATATCTATGGTAATTATTTTGATCGGAAAAACAAGATCACTCTGAATGCGGATGCAAGCAATCAAGGACAGCGGTTTAATATGCCGGGTAGCCGTTTGGGTGGAGGAAAAGGGTATAATCGTTCTGAAGGGATTTATGCAAATGTTTCTACGGATATTGTAGAGAATTGGAGTATTTCTACCAATTATCGTTGGTCTGACAATGCGTCTAATTCTGCTTCGATGTCGAAACAGGAGTATTTCCCTACCGAGCAATATGAGAACCGTATATATGACAATGAGAATCGCTCACGTCGGGATGGGAATAACCATTCTTTTAATGCAAGGGTTGAATATACTCCGAGTAAAAAAAGTCGGTTTGTTTTTTCTCCATCCATATCGACAGGCAAGTCCAATTCCTGGAGCATTGCTTATAGTTCAAATGTAGAAAATAATGATACGGTTAATGTTTCAAATACAGAGAATTGGAGTGATGGAAATACATTACGAGTGAACGGTAGTGTTCTTTGGATGCAGGCATTTAGGAAGAAAGGGCGTTCGATGACCATGAATATCACTGGGGGATATTCACGTAATTTATCGAACCGATGGCAAAGTAATGATGAACATTCTTTGAAAATGGACGGTGTTTATTTGGATACGCTTCGTAATCTGGCTACAGATAATAACCAGAAAGATTATAATTGGTCTGCATCTTTAAGGTGGTCAGAGCCTCTGTCTGAACATTCACGTTTGACATTAAATTATATGTATCAAGATCGCATGAGTAATGCTGATCAGTCCAGTTTGTCATATCGGGATAAGGATTTTCAGGAGTTGATAGGTATTGATTCTACTCAAACAAATGAATTGAAAAATGTGTATCATGTACATAATTATGGTATAAATTATAGTTTTACCAATGACAAATTGCGATTAGGTACCGGTCTGTCTTTTAGCAATACAACGATGGATAATCGATATAGATATCTGGCTAAAAGCGATTCTGTGTTGATTAGCCGGTATATGGATGTTTCGCCTATGATGAGTTTTGGCTGTCAAATTAATGATGACAGTAATTTGGATGTCACTTACTCAGGAAATTCATCTTCCCCTTCTGTGACTCAGTTGCAAAATGTGTTGACTATTAGTGATCCATTGCAAGTGTCTAAGGGTAATCCAAATTTGAAGAAGTCATTTACTCACAATTTGATGATGAATTATACTTATTCTCAACTTGAAAGTTCGGGATTTTTGAATGCAACTTTGAGTGCCGGACAAACATTTAATATGATATCTTCTAATGTGCAGTTTATTAATCGAGATACAATTGTTGATGGTTATCTTTTGGCACGAGGAGCTAGTTTGACAGTGCCGGTAAATTTAAATGGAAGTTGGAATCTGTCAGGTAGTGTATCCTATTCTTTCCCATGGGAAAAATTGAAATTACGGTTTAATACCTCTATGGGATATAGTTTTTCGCATACTCCTTCAATTTATGATAATTTGGAAAATATGAATAGTTCTCATACAGGAACGATGAGTGTTTCTATATATACAAATATTTCTGAAGATATAGATTGTTATCTTTCTTCCAGTAATACGTTATCTTGGTCTGAAAACAGTGAAACCGGAAATGCCAGATATTATAACAGTAATTTAAACGGTTCGTTTAATTGGATATTCTGGCGAGGCTTTTATGTTGAGACAATGTATAACGGAAGTTTTCATATCACAAAAAAGGACGAACGAGTAAAACAATCGGAGCATATACTTAACGCTACTGTCGGTAAGAAATTTGGCAAGGAACGCCAGTTTAAAGTTTCTTTGTCAGCAAATGATATTTTACAAAATCGCCGTTCTATGACTTATTCTTTAACTGATTTATCTACCAATGTTTCTTATAATACAGTACCTTCGACATGTATTATGTTGGGAGTGTCCTATCGCTTTGATAACATGAAACGGCATTGATTATAGCTCAATGATAGTTTTGCTGCCATAAGGAATGTCTTCGTCAAATGATTTTTCAATCGTACACCGTTTTGCGTATACTAAAGCACAGGCGATAACTCCCCGATGTGTAAATATACAGCATTGCTGTTGAGGGAGAGTACGTATTTCATCGAGAAAATTTGAAACACGTTGGTACTGGTCCATATAGCTTTCTGCTCCTCCAGCCGGTTCGTTTATCCAGTCTTTATACCAAAGGTTTAGATGCGGATCGGAGATTGTATCCCAGCGTTGCATTTCCCAAGTGCCAAAATTTAATTCTTTAAGTCTTTTATCTATCAGTGGGTGTGTATAACCGCAAAAATCGGCTAGTTGCCGGCAGCGAGACAGAGGACTGGAGTATGCGATATCAAAATGTTCTTTTTCGATGCTTTTGCGGACTTGCTCTGCCTCTTGGGGAAATGTGGATGCAGTATCAACATCGCTCCAGCCATAGCAAATGCCTGATTCTACAGCGACGCTTGTATGTCTGATAAATGTGAGTTTCATAGGAAGGGTGCTGTTGTTATGAAAAAACCTAAATAGAATGCCTGTTCTGCCAATAATACGCTAGCTCCGCAACAATCTCCTGTGTAGCCGCCTATTTTATGTTTGAAATAATATCGTAGGCCTATTGTAATGAGTATCATCGGAATGACAGCCCAAAAGTTTGTGCCGAGAAAGTATAACGGAATGATACATATTACAGCCATTAGCATGAATTTGTGGAGACTGATGGGATTGTATAGGACTTTTGTTTTGCTTGTCTCTTCCGTTCGTGCATAGTCTAATGTATTGATCATAAAAGCAGTTGCAAACTTGGACAGAACGTCTGCTCCTATAATGATTCCTGCCAGGGCATTTGTTGGCAATGAGTATAGGAAAGATGCATATAGAAAGAAATAGACGATCAGACCGATTGTACCATAGCTGCCGATGTGCGAATCTTTCATGATGGCAAGGATTTTTTCCTTATTAATCCCTCCTCCGAAACCGTCGAAAAAATCTGCCAGGCCATCTTCATGTAAGGCGCCTGTCAATAACAGTCGGGCTGCAATAGCTAAAATACAAGCGGGTAAATCAGCCCAACCGATTGTGCTGACAATGTATAGGATTGCCCAGGTGGTAAAACCTGTTATAAATCCGACTAGTGGCCAGTATAGCAGTACATTGCTGTAGTATTTTTTATCCACTTGTATAAACCGCCATAAAGGTAGACGGGTAAACATCATGATTGCAGCCAAAAATGAGCGCATGTTAAAAATATTTGGTTACAGATGCTGATTGAAAATCATTCATTTCATTAATCATACGGATGGCCGATTCTATGATTGGATAGGAACATATCGCTCCGGTGCCTTCGCCTAGTCTTAAACCGAGATTTAGAAGAGGACGAGCATGCAAGGCTTCTAAAACCAATTTGTGTCCGGCTTCATCTCCCTGATGTCCGAAAATGCAATATTCTAAAACTTCCGGATAGAGTTGTGAAGCGGCAAGCACACAGTTGGTCATGATAAAGCCGTCAACGATGATGATCATGCCTAGTTCTGCAGCACGCAACATACCGCCAACTGCAGCAACCATTTCGAAGCCTCCGAACCAGCGGATAATATCTTCCGGAGTATGGTCGCCGGAATAATTTTCCATAGACCGTTTAAGGATATTGTATTTGTGTTCTATACCTTGGGAGTTCAGACCACTGCCTGCGCCAACGCATTCTTTTAAAGGTATTCCGGTGAAATATGTCATCCATAGGGAAGACGCTGATGTATTGGCCATGCCCAATTCTCCGAAACTGACAATGTTGGTTCCTTCATGGTAGGTCATGTCTACGATTTCCGCTCCGATTTCGATGGCACGTTCCATCTCTTTTTTACTCATGGCAGCTTCGTAAAGATAATTGCTTGTGCCTTTCCGTATTTTGCGGTCAATTAGTCCCGGGAGATTATGAAAATCGGCATTGACTCCACAGTCTACAATTTTGAGCGCAAAGTTGTGTTGGCGTGCGAACATGTTGACTCCACCACCTCCTTTGACAAAATTATAAATCTGTTGTGCTGTGACTTCAGGTGCTGAAAAGCTGACTCCTTCAACGACAACTCCGTGGTCTGCAGCAAAAACGATGTTTTGTGGTTTGTGTAATTGGGGTGAAAGGTTTTGTTGGATCGTACCGATTTGTACGGCCAATTCTTCCAACCTGCCCAAAGAGCCTTTCGGTTTGGTTAAGTTGTCAATCTTATTTTGTAAGGCAGGTATGATGTTTTTATCCGGTGTTTTAATATTAAAAGTTCTCATGGTGAGTTTGTTGTGGGTTATTGTTTGATTTTTATAGGTATTCCAGATACCATTAGTACAACTTCATCCGCCTGTTGCGCTGCAAATTGGTTCATCCATCCTTGTAAATCTGTAAATCGTCTCTGTATCAGACTTTCGGATACTCCGCCTAAACCAATTTCGTTTGTGACGAATATAAAGATGGCGTCCTGGTCAGTGAAACGTTTGAACTCTTCTTTAAGTTCGGAAAGTGATTTGTCGACATCGGAGTCATTGTCAAAGAAAAAATTTGTTGCCCAAAGCGTCATGCAGTCTATAACAATGACACGTCCTGATAAAGAGTGTTTACTCAGCTCTTTCTCTTCTTCAATATTGGTCCATTGCGGTCCTCTGTCACGTTGGTGTCTTAAGATGCGTTGCCTGTATTCTTCGTCCCATACCCTGGAAGTGGCGAGGTATACAGGATTGTCGGCTAATTGTAGGGCTAAGCGCTGGGCATATCCGCTTTTACCTGAGCGTTGTCCGCCTGTGACAAGGATGATTTTTTTTGCCATATCTTTCTTTTTTTTTGCCCCGTAAAGATAGCTCTTTTAATTTAGAAAATGGTGGTATATTGTTATCTTTGCTACGAGTAAATAGATGAATAATGAAGATTTATACACGTGGCGGTGATAAAGGAAAAACCGGTATCCATGGAGGTTCGCGGGTTGACAAAGATGATATTCGTATTGAAGCAAATGGGGCGTTAGATGAATTGAATTCTTTGTTGGGATTGATACGTGCACAAGCGGGTGAAACACATGAATGGCAAGAAATGCTTTGTTTTTTGCAAAGGCAGTTGATGGTTGTTATGTCGCATGTAGCTACACCAGCAGAACTGCGTGAACAAAATCCGAATCCGTTATTGGAGGATTTGGATGTTTATTGTGAAAAACAAATAGATCATTTGAACGGTCGGATTACTCATCCGTCCACTCATTTTATTTTGCCGGGTGGGAATATACTTTCTGCTCAATGTCACGTAGCCCGAACCGTAGCCCGACGGGCGGAACGCCGTTTGTGGACTTTGAATCGGGTAGATGAATTGCCTCCCGTCATTTTGCGGTTTGTAAATCGTCTTTCTGATTTATTATTTACAATGGCACGGCAGGAAATGGATCGGGAAGGGGCAGAAGAGGAAAGATGGCAATCGTTTTTATATAAAAAGAAAAGGCAATGAAAAAATTGAAGCCTATTATGTTTGTAGGGACCTGCTCGGATGCAGGAAAAAGTATCATAAACACTGCATTTTGCCGCATTTTTTTGCAGGATGGTTATGCTCCGGCTCCTTTTAAGGCGCAGAATATGTCTTTAAATTCCTATTCGACTCCGGATGGAGGGGAAATTGGAAGGGCACAAGCGGTTCAGGCAGAGGCTTGTAGAATTGCTCCGTCAACAGATATGAATCCTGTGTTGTTAAAACCATCTTCGGATCAGACTTCGCAAGTTATTCTGAATGGTCAGCCTGTGGGGAATATGTCTGCACGGGAGTATTTTCGTATAAATAACAAGGAAGATTTATGGAGGGAGGCTTTGGCTGCTTTTGTGCGTTTGGAGAAGTGTTATTCTCCGATTGTTCTGGAAGGTGCCGGTAGTATTTCGGAGCTGAATCTGCGTGATCGGGATATTACGAATATGAATATGGCTCAAAAAGTTGATGCTGCGACTTATTTGGTGGCAGATATTGACCGGGGTGGGGTGTTTGCTTCTGTATATGGTTCTGTTATGTTGTTGCCGGAAGAGCAACGTCGGTTGCTGAAAGGTATTATTATCAATAAATTTAGAGGTGATGTTTCTCTTTTTGATGAAGGCAGGAAAATCATTCAGGATTTGACAGGAATTCCGGTGGTGGGTGTGATTCCTTATTTCCGGAATATTCGTATCGAAGAAGAGGATTCTGTTGCATTGGAGAACAAGGCTGCCATGGCTGAAGCCGGGAAGGTGAATGTTGCAGTCGTGCGTTTGCGGAGGATGTCTAACTTTACTGACTTTAATGCAATAGAACAAGATGGACGTTTTCATTTGTACTATACGGATAAACCTTCGGAAATAGATAAGGCGGATGTTGTTATTTTGCCGGGAACAAAGAATACTATAGACGATTTGTTGATTATTCGGGAAAACGGAGTTGCAGATGCTATTATGCGTGCAGGACTGGCGGGGAAAAAGATTATTGGTATTTGCGGTGGTTTTCAAATGTTGGGAAAACGGATTGAAGATCCGGAACATGTGGAGGGTGTGACCGAAAGTACAGAAGGGTTGGGTCTGTTTCCATTAGTCACTGTGATGCAGACGAAAAAGGTTGTTTGTCAAAGTGATTTTAATTTTAAGAATAAGGGTTCATGGTGTAAGGGATATCAAATACATATGGGTGTAACCATCCCCCATGAGAGACCGCTGTCTGTTCAAGAGAATCTAAACATGCTGGCTGATGGGACATTTGAGGGATATGTCTTAAATGAGCACTGTTGGGGAAGTTATATGCATGGTATTTTGGATAATGCAGTGGTGTTGGATGATTTGGCTTCCGGATTTGCCAATGTGCCGGAAACTGGTTTTGATTATCTTGCATTTAAGGAAAAACAATATGATTTACTGGCTGAACATGTACGGGCAGCAGTAGATTTAGATTATATTTATTCTACGTTACAGTTATGATTCATGGACATGGGGACGACCTTTACCGTTCGGAAGCAGAGGTGAGGGCGAATTTTTCAACAAATGTATGGTATGAAGCTGATATGAAGCCTCTTTGTCATTTTCTGGAGACACGGTTAGAGCGTATATATCACTATCCGGAACCGGATGCTGGTTCTTTTTGCAAAGTGGCAGCGGACTATCATGGCTTGTTGCCTGAAAATGTATTGGCGGGGAATGGGGCGACGGAATTATTTTATTTGGTGGCACATGCTTTTGCCGGGCATGATACGTTGTTGCCGATACCTTCTTTTAAGGAATATGAGGATGCCTGTTCGTTATATCAGCATCATATTACTTTCGTGTCTCATACGAACTCGGAAGACCTGTTGTCGGTTGGGTCTTTGATGTTTATTTGCAATCCTAACAATCCGGATGGGCGTATTTGGTCTGAAAAAGAAATTCGTGCTATTCTTTCTGCCAATCCTGATCGAGTGGTGGTCGTTGACGAGTCTTTTATTTGGTTTGCCCCAGAAGCAAGTACGGCAGTTCCGCTTTTGAGAGAATATCCAAATTTGCTGATTATCCGTTCTATGACAAAGTGCTATGCTATACCCGGCTTGCGCTTGGGGTATTTGTTGGGAGATAAGCACCTGATAGCTGAAATTGCCCGTTTTACATTTCCTTGGTCGGTTAATGCCTTGGCTATTGAAGCTGGTAAGTTTCTGTTGCAGAGCGGTGATTCTATTTTACCGGATGCAACTAATTTATTGGAGAGGCAGCGATGTTTTTCTGCTCAAATAGCAGCATTGCCAGGTTTCCAGCCCTTGGAATCGCATACCTCTTTCTTTCTTGTGCATACGGATGCGGATGTTCCCTGTCTGAAACAGTGGTTGTTGCAGAATCATGGGCTGTTGATTCGGGATGCATCTAATTTCCGAGGACTTGATAAACATTATTTTCGTATCAATACTCTTACGGATTCTCAAAATAATCTTTTGCTTGAAGCTTTACAAATATGGAACAGTGTTGGTTGATAATTATCCCTTTGGTAGTCGGGTATTTGTTGGATTTATGGTTAGGTGATCCTCGAAAATTGCCTCATCCGATTGTCGGTTTCGGGAATATGATATATTGGATTGAGCGTTTATGGAATCATGGAAAAGGACGTTGGTTGAAAGGTTGTGTCGTGGCATTGTTATATCCTTTGTTTGTATTAGTGGCCGGTTGGGGAATTTCTTGTGCTGCTTTCATGGTTGGAGATTGGTTTTATTGTCTGATTGCCAGTGTTTTTGTTTTTTATGGTCTGGCGAACAAGAGTCTGATACAAGAGGGGGCTGAAGTGATACGAATATTGCGTGAAGAGGGTTTGGAGGCCGGCAGGAAACGGTTGTCATGGATTGTGGGTCGGGATACATCGGAACTGACCTCTCGTGAGATTTATACGGCCGTATTGGAAACAATGTCTGAAAATTTAAGTGATGGTGTTGTTGCTCCGCTGTTTTATTATGCTTTAGGCGGTTTCCCTGCGATGATGGCTTACAAAATGGTAAATACCTTGGATTCGATGATTGGCTATAAAGATGAGCGCTATCGCCGTTTCGGTTGTTGTGCTGCTCGTTTAGATGATGCATTGAATTATATTCCCGCTCGCCTGACGGCTTTACTTATGGCATTGGTTGCTTATCGTAGAGGT
Organism: uncultured Odoribacter sp.; assembly: GCA_945900015.1. Lineage (GTDB taxonomy): Bacteria > Bacteroidota > Bacteroidia > Bacteroidales > Marinifilaceae > Odoribacter. Next base: position 151,487 of record CAMDJC010000001.1, read on the forward strand.
CTATTTCGTTTTATTTTGCGAAATTGTTATATGCATGCCAGTCCTAATTCCGGATTCCCGGAATCGGCCATGGCGGGTATTTTGGATTGTCGCTTTGGAGGCGCTCATATTTATCATGGATTGTTGGTGCAAAAACCATATATTGGAGACAATGACCGGGAAGTCAGTTACAGCGATTTCCGTCTGGCAGTGAAAGTTAATCATAGCGTGACGCTGGTCTGTGTATTAATTATTGTTGCTGTCACTTGCTTGCGCTACATCTAGTAAAGAATGTCCGATTTCTGCGCTGTAAAAGTGAATATAACTTGCAGTGACTTTATTTTTTCGGTAGATGAGGGTGTTGACTATGTTGTTTTTGGCATTGAGACACCGGCCTATGGCGGGGATTGGATTTTCTTCTGGTATGATATGGGAATAGTGAAATTCGTGTCCGTGGAATGTGTGGTTGCCAATGGCTACATTACGATAACCCAGTTTTAATTTCATGTTTTCCATGGTAGCCGTTTGTGACAGAAAACCACACATGGGAAAATGTTCTCCCTGTTCGTTCCGGATGGCATCGCACAAATACATCATACCTCCGCATTCGGCTAATAGTAAACCATCGTTTTGGCAATAGTCCAAAATAGATTGCCTCATGGAGCGGTTGTCACTTAGTTGTGGCAGGTACAATTCCGGATATCCTCCTGGCAGATAGATGAACTCGGCAGTTGGCAGTTCTGTATCGTGTAGAGGGCTGAACCAGGAGATTGTTCCATGTTGTTCTAATGCCTGGATGTTTGCCGGATAGACGAAATTAAAGGCTTCATCTTTTGCAACCGCTATGCGCATAGAAGGTTTGTTGGAGGCATGGGGAATGTCTGTTGCTTGAGGCGTTTGTTTTAATGTAAGTCCTAATATTTTGTCAATCAAGACTGTTTTTTCAATTTGTGTTGCAATTTTATCTGCAAAATTGTGGAAACAGTATTCAGAGTCAATGTTCAGTCCTAAATGGCGAGAAGGAATTTCAATATCGGAACATTTGGGCAGATATCCTAAAGATTCAACACCTGCATCGTGACAGGCTTGTTGTAAATAGGCATAATGAGTCGGAGAGCTTACAAAGTTGAAGATTACTCCTGCGATTTTTATGTTAGGACGAAAATGTTTGAATCCATATAAAATTGCTGCAACCGTGTAGGCGGTAGAGCGGGCATTTACGATTAGGATGACCGGAATCCCTAACAGTTCTGCAATTTCTGCACTGCTGCCTTTCATGTTGTCATATCCGTCAAATAATCCCATGACTCCTTCTGTAATACATACGTCTGCTCCAGCAGATTGTTGAGAGTAAATAGTTCGGACATGTTGTGGAGAAGACATGAATGTGTCTAAATTGTATGATGTCCGGTTGGCTGCCATGGAATGATGTTTGGTGTCCAGATAGTCCGGTCCGCATTTAAAAGGTTGCACATTTAATCCTCGTTTGTATAATGCCCGTAATAATCCGAGAGTAAATGTTGTTTTTCCACATCCGGAAGAAGTGGCTCCTATGAGAAACTGAGGCTTTTCCATGGTTCTTTAAATTTATGGGTATTATATGAATCCGAAAAAGATTTTATAATCTTTCGGATTCATGTAATACGATTTATTTAATTGTGGATGTAATTGATACGAGAAAATTCGTAACCTTCCTGTATTGAGATGCCTTTGCTGACAGTATTGTCTTTGCTGTTATAGATGTATATTACCGGTTGAGAATCTTTGGGATTGACGCCGATAAATGCTTTGTCATCTAAAACAAACGAGCGTTGAGAGAAAGTTCCAATGTTGTAGGGAAGATTCTTGCCTTCGTATTGGAATTCGGTGAGTGCATTGGTGTTTATATCGTACATGGCATAGTAACAGTTGTATTTATCTCCCCAACCGTCTTTTTTGCTGTTATCATCGCTAACTCCTGTGTGTTGAGGGTCTTGGAGGTAAAGCAGCACTTTGTGGTTGCCCAGATAGTTGACGGTAACGATCTTACTGTTTTTCCCGTCAAAACCTTTATAGTTTTTGTCAAAATCGGTTTCTCCTTTGTTGATGCGTAATAAATTACCGAACTGACAGGTGGTACTTTCAGAACCTTGAATTTGTGTATTGCAGGCTAGGTATAAGTTTTCGTTTTCGTCAAAGAACATTTTGTTCTGGCGCAATTCTCCGTATGCGGTTCCGGCCATCTCTTCCGCGCGGTCTTCTTTTATGATTTTTTCTATGTTCATGGAATTGGCATCCACAAAAGCCGCGAAAAAGTAGGGAGGAGCAACTTTGTTTCGTCCCGGATTGTGTTTAAAGAAATAGATGATTTTATTGTCTGATTTACGATAAGCGGCAAGTCCGGAGGTCGTAAATTTAGTGACATCTGTTTTTCCTTTCAGATTTAACGAACCTTCGGCAAGGATTTCCAATGTCTCTGCATTTAATTTTGTCCAAATGACATCATCGGCTTTACCATTGGCTGCAAAAATGATGAAGGTGTTGTCATCAAGCCATACATGTGTGTATCTTCCTGGAGTGTATGTGTTTTTCTTGAACGGTTGTTTATGAATACAGGTCAGTTGGTTGTTTATAATCTGAAATTTAACAAATCTGTTTTCGTTTACAGCATCTATTTGATAATAGTATTTCCCTTTAATAATGGCAGCGTCTGTTTTTCCGAAAGTCTGAGTGACATTGCAACCGAAATTCTTGAAATCAATTTCTTTGGATTCTTCCAATGAATTGACATTCTGAACGAGTAAAGTGCCGAATTGTCCCATTTTAGATTGATCGAGACCGACCCAGATGTCGTAGTGAACATCTTTTGTTGCGGGAGGGGTGACCGGTTTGTCTTTATCCTTGTCATCATCATTGTCAGAGCATGCAACGAAGAACATGGTGCAGCCAGTAAGCAGCAGTAGCATTAAATTTTTCAGTGTTTTCATTTGAATAGTGTTTTATATTAATGGATGAATAATCTAAATTTACATGTGAAAGAGCGACCCGGTTTTTGAAGCATATAATTATCATATAGTTTGCTGTCAAAAAGATTGTTGCATTCCAATGCTATGTTGTATCTGTCGTTTTTCAAGGAATAGCTGATAACGGCAGAATGAAAATGTTGGGTGGGGATTCGTGTGTTGGTTTCAAGGGAACCATAGCCTTCCCAAGTCAGATAAAACCAATGTATGTATTGGTAGAGATAACTCAGACGGAGTTTATCTGTTTTGCAGAAAAAATCCGGTTGGGTAAATGTAATCTCTCCGTTTCCGTATAACCAAGGGGTGTTGGGTATTTTATTTTTATATATGATACTGGGTTTCCCGTCTTGCTTGAATTTATTCATATTACGGGAGTCCTGATAGCTACAGTTTATCATGCACTGCAGGCGATTGTTGTATAGATAACGGATTTCGCCTTCCAGACCCTTTATATTGACATCTGATACGTTTACATATTGTATGGTGCCATCGGATTGTGAGAGTACGGCATGGATATAATCTTTTACTTTTCTGAAAAAAGCATTCGCTTCGTAGGATATAGAGTGTTGTTTGTCTGGATGGATATAGCCAAATAGTCCGGCATTGTAATTATCGCTGCTTTCTGGTTTTAAAGCCAGATTAGGATAGATTGTATTACCATTTCCCAGTAATTCTTTGGCCATAGGCAGGCGTATCGCATGTTCATAAGATAATTTTAAGGCAAACGGTTCGAAGAAAATATAGCGAGTGCCAATGCCGTATCCTAGATTATTTTCAGTGGTTTTATTGGGTATTTTATCTGAATGGGTAATCCAGGACAGGTCGGTCTGTTCTATCTTTGCGTGATTGATGTAATTTTTGATAAAGAAATTATTGGCCATTTTCTCTTGGAACAATAGTTGGCTGTAGCTGATTCCGATGATGTGTTTCGAGAGTAAATCTTTAGATGGGGAAAAGTCGTTATCTATTTTGTCATATCGGCGGTTCCCGTTTCGGTGTAGCATATAATTCACATTAAATGCATGCTGTTCATTTAGCTGATAATCCAAATTGATACGGGTTATGGTTAGTGGACGTTTGTAATGGCGTAATTGTTTGGCACGTCCGGTGATTTCATTACGGGAGCTTTCAATATAGTTGCCGTCCCATTGATATTTTCTGTAGGTTGTGTCAATTGTTACCGAATGTTCCCAAGTATGTGAGACTAGAACGTTGGCTTGCAGTCCGTCTGTAAATAAATTTCGTTTATTATATCGGGCAGACATGTTCCAGGCTTCTTGTTCTTTTTCAGCCATCCCATAGACGATTGTTTGTATGGCGCCGGTTTGTAGTTCTTTGTTGACTTTTGAATAAGAGCCAGACAGATAAAAGGCATCTGCCCATTTTTTATTTTCTATACCGAATTCCAGTTGCGAGAAGATTGATAAATAATCATCATGGAAACGCTTCACATTGGTCGGTAGATATTTACGTACCTCTTCGTTCCATAGTTCAACCCCTTTCATGGTATAGTCATTTTTGGAAGAACTGATTCCAAATGTCGGTTTGATGATGATTTTACTTTGAGGCATAACAATCAATGCATTCAAGTCGGCAATATGAGTATGAAAGGAACCGATGCTATAGGATACATCGAGGAAGTTGCTTTTCTCTTTGCGAGTGACGATATTAATGGCACCACCTAAGGCGTCGGCACCTAAATAAGAAGGGACAACTCCTTTATATATTTCTATTCTGTCAATTGTATTTACAGGTAAATTAGCTAACGATATTTCATTTCCTTTCACATCTAAAGGGATGTTGTCAATAAAATATCGGATGGAATTACCGGACATACCATTGAGCGATAAATCATAATCGGCTCCGAGTCCGCCTTCCGTTCGAATTCTGATTCCGGTGGTTCTATTTACCAAATCGCTTAGTTTTGTGGTGAAATTCGCTACGGATTTTACATCAACGGCATTGGTCGCAAATACACTTTCCCGAGTTCTTTTGATACTCCCTTTGCCGTATACGTTGGCTTCCTGAAGGTTGATAGTGTCTTTTTCTAATATGAAATTCAAATTGCAATTTTTGTTAGCAATAAAGGATTTTGTTGATGGTAGATATCCAACCAAAGAGACTGTCAATGAATATTTGCCTTTCGGAATATGCAATGAATAATAACCGATACTATCAGCGTAAGTGCCTAAAGTCGTATCATCAATTTTTATGGTTGCAAAAGGAAGTGGTTTGCCTTGCAGGTCTGTAATATGACCTGATAGGATGAAAAAGTCCTGAGCTTGTCCTTCCATTGCGCTTAGTAGGGTGACATACCATAGGATTGCATATAATAATCTTTTCATTTCCTCGTTATTTTATGTCAAAGCATATAGAGAAAATGTTGAAAGAATAAGTCCGATGTTTTTTGATACCTAAAAATACAAAGGGCGATTTCTTCAGCTTTATTCCCCGAAAGCTTTGAAATGATTAATGTAATGGCAGGTCTTCTGACTTACTCCGTCTATCGAACGCCTTCCCATCTTTTCAGGACAGTGGCATAGAGTCTTTCGATGACATTTCATGGAGCTTACAGCAACGGGTTTGTTCAGGACTTTCACCTGATTCCCTTTTAATTACATTCTGCAGATTGCAGAGTATATAAACCACTACAAGGTGCAAAAGTAATAATTATCTGATTTTCTGAAAACAAATGGATGGAATTTTTTTTATTTTAAACTTTCAACGGTTTGATATAACCATTTGAGGAATAAACTTTTAGCGAGCCATTTGAAAAATAGAGGTAACGATTTTGCAACCGTGCGAATTTCAGCGTTTTACATTGCTATGCTGTCAAATAACTCATGACAAAGGTACAAAATTTCGTGGATTCTAAGTATCTATTTCCATAAATAATTTATCTTTGGAGGTATACTGGTAGTAATAGGAATCAGCAATAATCATCAATAGAATCTTCTCCTGTCCATTCTAACCCTTGTGCAAGAGTAAATTGCTTTTCTGCCCCTTTCTTTGTAAAGAACGTGTGTCCTGTATGAACAAACAGGCCATTTTCATAAGTGATTCTTGCGAGTGCATAGCGTTTGATAGCGGCTTCACCTTCGGACGACTCGGTCATCACATATAAGGATTGTTTGTCTTCGGAAAATCCACTATTGATTATCAATGATGCACCATATTGATTTTGAGCAAAGACCTTTTTCCCTTTTAGGTTCTCGGCATAGGTAGCAAGTGGAGTATCGCTGGTCTCTTGTGGAGTGCATGGAAATTCGGAGGGTGTGCGCCAGTTGCGTTGTGCTGCTCCGGGTGTTAATGACATGATATAATCCGGTTCTTCGAGTGTTTCTTCGATAGGATTATACTTGGTAGATAATGGTCGATAAATCCACTCGCCCATTGAACCACCTGATGACTGTTTATCGCTCGCTGCCCATTCTAACAAATTTTTCAAACACTGGTCTCCCTCCTCTTTAGTAACAGTCCGCATCCATCCGAAACCAGTGTCGGACTGAATCATATCCCGATATTTTTCAGGATTGGCAAGGAATTCTTCTGCACTACAACCACAGATATATTCAATCTTCTTTCGTGAAATAGGATTTAACAATACGTTTTCAAGTCTTGTAAGCCAGCGTAAATTCTCTATCCGATTATTCTGACGATTAGTATCTATATGGTCAACAACGTATATTTTCGTGTCACGAACCCCATAAAACGCCATTGCAACAATGATATGAACACGTGCCGAACCAATCTCCATATACCCCGTTTTGCTATTGGGCTTACCGAAAGTCCATTGACAATCGGTAGGTCGCGGTCTCTTGCCTTCACGGGGATGCCGCCACACAGCTCCATTATCACGAACCGAGTATCTCTCGTCTTTGTAAATACATTCTTCTTCTCGAGTATAGTCGTTGACGCTTGGTTTCATATCACATATCCTTAAATGATTTATTTACTCAATTACGACAGCAGGAACAGTTTTAACCATTTCGTTTTTAGCGGTGTATCGATACGTTCCTATCTGCCTTGCACATTTATCTGAAGGAATTTTGATTTTTTGTTCATCATAATAAGATTTGTCATCGTAATTGATAAGCAAAACTAATATCCTATCAGAATAGAAGAGTCCTCCAGTCCATGCCAATGCAGCATTCGGTGCCAGAACTTGCATAACTTCTATTTCACCAGAAGTTGTTATGCATTCCCCTTTTTCAGGAAACAGCGTAAGCCCAGGAAAACCATCATTGGGTTGATTCGTAGAGCTAATCAGCACAGCGACCAAGATTGTTGCTACTATTCCTGTGACGAACCCACTGATAAACAATAATACCTTTTTCATGATTATATTTTTTAGAATTTTTCAATCCACCTGTAATCATCCCCTTTTGTGCTCCACTGAAATTTCCACATATCTCCAGTATAGTCATTGATAAGATAATATTGGTACATACTCGTTAAAGGTTGAATGGAGAAAATACACTTTTCATTATCCGAAACTAATTCATATTCGTTAATGGGTATGCACATCAAATTATCCAAGTCCTGCGAACTATATTGCACCTGCCATAATTTGCCATTATATGAATCCAATAGTATAAATGTCCACATATTCTGTGTCGCAAACATTTGAAACCTACCAATCCATTTTGAATCCTCAGCAGGAAAAGCAAGAGAGTATTTGTTAATAGGAACGGCAAACATGTAATCCTCGCCTTTCATGCTAAATTGAACTTGCCAATTTTTTCCTGTATATGTGTCAAGCATTATAAATGTCCACATATTTTGCGTTTCATAGAGACAAAATCGCCCTGCTGCATCTCCTAATGTTTCTCGGGCACTACAAATTATCCAAGACTGACCGTCATCTTGAATTTGTTGTACCTCTCCTGTCATTGTGTTTAATCGGAGCTGATTATGATAATTTTGTGTCCGATACATTTTATAAACCGAATTACTTTGAGCATATGAAGCCAAAGCAATCATCATTAAAACAAGTATGGATATAAACTTCTTCATAATTGCGGTTTATTGATTATTTTTTAGGGAATAAGCCTTCTAAGGCTCGTCTAATAGCTTGACGTATATCATCTGCTTCTGTTTCGCCTTGTCCTTCTGCAGTACAAGAGCATATCATTTGTTTTGTCTCGGCAGATATAAATTGAATTGTTACTTCAATAGTATAGCCCAATCCTCTATTCCGTCTACCACTTTCACCATAATTCACGATTAGGGTTTCATTAGACAACTCTGACTTAAGTTCAGGCAATATTATAAATCCCTCTTTAATCAACACTCCTGCTATAACATCACTGGGATTAACACTTTTTGTTGTTGAAGACCCATATATTCCATATTGCCCACCATATGTTCCACCGCTACTTGAAGTCAGTTCTTTTGTGTGGGAAATATATGCGTACTTATAAGTTTCAATAGGGGCGTTCTTGACAATTACAGGCAGTCGAAGTGGCGCACAGCTTCCTAACATTAAAATGCTACAGACTACAAGAAATACTTTCTTAATCGTATTCATATGCAATTAGTTTTATATTCTTCAGCTACCACAAGAACCTTTATAAATCACGAAGTGTGGAACTGCAATGCTACGTCTGAATTGAAGGTCCTGAGAAAACCCTTAGCACGAATATGGTAATAGCAGCCCACGCTATAGCGTGAGAACCACTATGCTATTCTTGTACACGTTTGAAAGTTTCTCAGGTTTTCATTCGCAAGAAATAAGCATAACGCTTCTTCTAAATTCTAATATGTCTTGGAAAGAGTTGCCCCAATCCGAATACAAAAGTATAAAAAATCCGTGATATAGTATTCATCCTAAGTCATAAAATCTAATTGCCAACACATAGAGCGTTTCAATGGGAGTATTATCTATTTCTGCTCGAATTACATTAGCCGTACTTTGCAGTTTTTTTACATCTTCATTTTTTAATACATCGCTAAACTTCCCCACTTGAATTGTAAAAGGTTCAGAATTATACCACGGCTCAACATAAATGGGTATTCGCTTAGATTCATTATTACAACTTACCAGGCAAAACACTGCTGATAAAACAGCAAAAGCTCTTCTTATCATCTTCATATTTTTTTGCTTTTGGAAATGGATGATTATTTCTCTGGCGTTTTCAATAGATATTCACTACATTCATTTGTTTCTTAGGCAAATATAAGAAAAAGTATTGTATACAATGAAATGGTGCATTGCTCTTTTTTCGGTAAATTGGGTAGGATTTGTTGCATGCAACATTGAAATTTATGATTGGACAACTATTTCAGCAACTTTCTGTCACCATTGATGCCGCTTTCCAACACACTCATTTGATGAATAGCTATTTGGTTTAGCTTGATAAGCCGCTCACCTTGTGATATGCCCTGTCCTATAAATACGGCATTCAGGTTTTCCATATTCGACAGGCAGATTAACTCATTGATAGTGGCATAATCCCGAATATTTCCTTTTAAGTTGGGATTGGCTTCTCTCCATTGTTTTGCAGTCATGCCAAACATCGCCACATTCAGCACATCGGCTTCATTGGCATAAATGATGCTCGCCTGTTTGGGTGTTACTTCTGCTGGAATAAGATTCTGTTTGATTGCATCGGTATGTATGCGGTAGTTGATTTTTGACAATTCCCGTTTGGCAGACCATCCCAACAAGTGTTGCTCCTCTGTTTTAAGTCGCTGAAACTCCTTGATTATGTAGATTTTGAATTCAGGACTTATCCACATGGCAAACTCAAAGGCTATATCCTTGTGAGCGTATGTGCCTCCGTATCGTCCGGCTTTCGCCTGCACACTTATCGCATTTGTACGAGCCACAAACTCCTTGACGCTTATTTTGAAGCTGTTTAGTCCGGACTGATTTCTAATTGTGGCGAATTCGCCATAATTAAAATTGGAATTATATACTTTGCTCTTTTTCGGTAAATTGGGTAGGATTTAACATTTATAGCTTGAATTCCTTGCTTTCCCTTGACGAGCGTTATGGTCTGCCTTTTATCGAAGTCCACAAGGCGACACAGTTTTTCAATGCGCAACATTTCATGCAAGTAGGGCAACCATGCCACCTTATTTGCTCCCCCTTTTCCCCTACTTCCCTCCCACTTAAATATATCACAAACATATATCAAATATAATATAAATATATGACAAATATAACAAGCTGTTATCTTTGATATGGTTTTGAGATATATTTGTATAGGAAATAAGTCGGACAGAAACATGAGAATAGCAGGGGAAGATTATATAAGACGGTTTTCAGTTTGTCCATACAATCTCGTCAAACGGAACTTTAGATAAAGCTATTTCTTTCCATTGTTGAGTTTCAAAGGAATATTCACAGATAGAATTATTCTTTTCTCTTTCGTGGAAGTGTACAGTAATCGTATAAGGACGATTGTAGTTGGCTGTTACCGAGATGGCGCAGTCGATGTATTGGGCAACCGGTGTTTTAAATAAATCGTTTGTTTGACCTTTTTTCAAGAGATAGATTTGAGTCGCTTTTTCTGCATCTTTTTTTACAACAATATATCCGGTAAGCCATTCCTGGGTGGATGTTATGCACGAAAACGGCAGTAGCTCATCCGCTTCAATTTTTTCCAATACTTTGAAACCTTGATATATGTCGAAAAGCACAGGATACCATTTGCCGGTGTTCGTACGAGCAGAAAAAAGCAGGGTGCTGCTCCCGTTGAAAGCTCCCGGATATTTGCCGAAATATTCGGCTTTTAGATTTTCAGGTAGCGGGAATGTTTTTGGTGTATTGGGGACGGATTTCGGGGTTGTCGTCTGGTAATTGCATTTCTCCAGTTCATCAGAAATGGTATTGGCAAAATAATGGATGCCATCATTGCTTTGCAGTGCCCCTACAAAAGCAGGGCCACTGAATAAGGAGAGGGTGGATAAATCGTTCAGTTGTTTCCATTCGGAAGTGTATAAATCGAAGAAGCAAGGAAATTGTTTGCCGTCTTTTTTAGAAAGTCCGCATATTCCGTAGCATTGCCAGCAAGACACAACAGAATGGAAGTCCGGATAATCAGCAACAGACCATTCATGGCTGTCGTATCTGGAATTGTTAAAGGGACATCTTGTAATTGTTTTGTTATGGATTATTCCATATAGGCGGATATCAGCAGGTGTTGTGCCGTCTTTCAGATGTATTTTGCCTATGAGTTGCATTTCTTCGCCACGGTGAAGCATAATTTCCACATCGGATTCCGGTTTCCTGTTGGGCAGGACAATGGTAATGCCGTTTTCTGCAAATGAGGTGATTTGAGCCCGATACATTTTCAGGTAGCCGGTTGAGAAATTGGGGTCTCCGGTTTCCCAAAAGAAATTCAGTATTACTTCATCGTCTTTTTGATAGCCGTTCCCTAGAAGATGTATCTTTTCTCCAGGAGAAAGCGTTTGTCCTGCTTCTTGTAGTTGGGCATCGGTTATAAATTGTGGTAGGGCGTCGTTGTCATTATTGTTGCAGGCAGAAATTCCTATTGCAGTAAATAGTGTTATAAGTAGAATTGTAAATAAACGATTGTTTTTCATCTTATTCGATATTTGTATCATGCAAAGGTAAAAGAAAAATCATTGGGATTAATTGTATTTTATATTATTTTTGTTCCTGATTTTGGTCGGCAATAAATTTCTTTGATTGTCGGAAAAAGGGAATCCGGTGAGAATCCGGAACAGTGCCCGCTACTGTAATGCCTTTCATAGAGTTGGAAAGTATCTTACGCCACTGTCCTTGGAGGATGGGAAGGCTGCTTTCCAGGGTAAGTCAGGAAACCTGCCAAAAGATTGTTGGAGATAAAAATTCTTCCGGGGTCAGAGGAGTTATTATTGACTTTAAAATCATAGAAGTATGGAAATAGGTAAGATATATGTGGCAGGCATAGGACCTGGAAGCGAGTCGGATATTACTCCGGCTGTATGTAAGGTGTTGTCAGAGGCAGATGTCGTTGTCGGGTATAAGTATTATTTTGCATTTATACGTACCCTTATAAAGGAGGGAGCGGAATGTGTGGACACCGGAATGCGCAAGGAGAGGGACAGGGCTGAAATGGCATTTGAATATGCAGAGCAGGGGAAAATTGTCTGTGTGGTAAGTTCCGGGGATGCCGGTATTTATGGTATGGCTCCTTTGGTATGGGAGATGAAAAGGGAGCGGCATTCTAATGTTGAAATAGAGGTGTTGCCGGGTATCAGTGCTTTTCAGAAGGCGGCATCTTTGTTGGGCGCTCCGGTCGGTCATGATTTTTGTGTGATATCGCTGTCGGATTTACTTACACCTTGGGAGAAAATAGAGAGACGTATTGTAGCTGCTGCAACAGCTGATTTTGTAACAGCTATATATAATCCTAAAAGTGAGGGTCGGTATTGGCAATTGTATCGGTTGAAAGAGATTTTTTTGATGCATCGGGATGAATCCACTCCGGTGGGATATGTGCGTCAGGCCGGGCGCGAGGAAGAGACTGTCGTGGTGACGACTTTAAAAGATTTTGATCCGGAAAATGTAGACATGTTTACAGTGGTGCTGATAGGTAATAGTCAGTCTTATCAATGGAATAATCAGTTTATCACTCCTCGTGGCTATTACCATGAGACTCTTGCAGGAAACCATAAAGTGGGGCAGGAAATCATGATTCGTAGTTTCCGGACCATTGCTTCAGAATTGAGGAATCCTGATATCCCACTGGACTGTAAATGGGCTTTATTGCATGCTATTCATACGACTGCAGATTTTGATATGGAAAATATATTTTATTCCGATGCCGGGGCTGTTGAGACCATTTATAATGCATTGAGCAGTGGTAAAGTGAAGACGATTGTTACAGATGTGACGATGGCTGCTTCTGGAATCCGAAAAGGGGCATTAGAGCGTCTGGGTATAGAGGTAAAGTGTTATTTGAGTGATGGTCGGGTCGCTGAAATGGCGAATCAAATGAATATAACCCGTACGCAGGCCGGCATCCGGTTGGCAGTAGAGGAGCATCCGGAGGCTCTCTATGTGTTTGGCAATGCTCCGACGGCTTTGATGGAGTTGTGCAGTTTGATGAGGAGAGGTAAAGCAAATCCGGTTGGAGTGGTGGGAGCACCGGTCGGTTTTGTAAATGTGCGGGAATCAAAATATATGCTGAAATCTTTTGTCGGGCTACCGAAAGTGATTATCGAAGGTCGGAAGGGTGGAAGTAATTTGGCAGCGACGATTGTGAATGCTATTCTTTGTTTTGATGATGCGGTGCAATTGTTGCCGGGAAGGGACCTTTAGAAAATGTATATGGTGGCATGAGTAAATTCTATGTTATAGGGATAGATGATAACGGGGAACGTGAGTTTTCTGATGAGTTGGTCAAGTTAATGGCTGCCCATCAGGTGTTTTCCGGTGGAAAAAGGCATCATAAGTTAGTGGAAAGATATCTGCCGCAGGCATATCGGTGGATTGATATAACAGTGCCTTTGGATGTTGTGTTTGATGAGTATCACTGTTGGCAGGAAATTGTTGTTTTTGCATCTGGCGACCCTTTGTTTTTTGGTTTTGCTACTACGATACAAAAACGTCTGCCTGATGTGGAAATTATCGTGTATCCTTACTTTAATTCATTGCAGATATTGGCTCATCGTTTGGTGATGTCTTATCACGATATGAGTATTGTGTCGTTGACCGGACGTCCTTGGCATGAATTTGATCGGGTATTGATAGAAGGTAAGGGTAAGATTGGAGTGTTGACAGATCGCACACATACACCTGCAGTTATTGCAGCAAGAATGTTGGAGTATGGATATGATAATTATCGGATGACAGTGGGGGAATTGTTGGGGAATGTGGGTGAAAAGGTTCGGGAAATGTCGCTGAAAGAGGCTGTAGAAACGAGGTTTGAGAATCCGAATTGTTTGATTCTGAGTCAGACAGCTGTAAAAATGCGACCGTTTGGCATTCCGGAATCTGATTTTCATTTACTGAATGGCAGAACAAAGATGATTACGAAGATGCCTATCCGTTTATTGACTTTGAGTATGTTGGATTTACACAACAGAAAGAGTTTTTGGGATGTAGGTTTTTGTACAGGTTCTGTTTCAATAGAAGCTAAATTGCAGTTTCCGCATCTTTGGGTGACTGCCTTTGAAATTCGAGAAGAGGGGCGAGAATTGATGGAGCGAAACGCTCGCCGATTTGGAACACCGGGGATAGAATCTGTAATAGGTGATTTCACTCAACAGAGTTTGTTTGCTTACCCTTTGCCGGATGCTGTTTTTATTGGTGGGCATGGAGGGAAATTGGAGCAAATACTGAAGATCATTTCTAATGTTATACTACCAGACGGAGTCGTTGTATGTAATGCTGTTACTGTTGAAACTTTTAATTCGTTGCAAGAATTGGCTGCTAAATATGGTTTTGATATCGGGCAGACAACCTCTATTACAATAGATGAATATCACCCTATTCAGGTGGTGAAATTAATAAAACGGAAGGAGACGTGGCATGTTTGAATTTATAAAACGTTCTTTAAGAACGGCTAAACACCATCCTCAGTTGGGTGGCTTGGAAATATTAAAATATATCGGTCCCGGTTTATTGGTGACGGTCGGTTTTATTGATCCGGGGAACTGGGCTTCTAATTTGGCTGCTGGTGCAGATTATGGTTATGCGTTGCTTTGGATGGTCTCGCTTTCGACGATTATGTTGATTATTTTGCAACACAATGTGGCACATTTAGGGATTGTAACAGGATTATGCCTATCTGAGGCTGCAATGGCATATATTAAACCTCGTTATGCTCGTCCGATGTTGTGGACAGCAATGGGAGCTTCTGTGTCAACTTCATTGGCAGAGATATTGGGAGGAGCCATAGCTTTAGAAATGTTGTTTGATGTTCCTGTGAGAATCGGTGCGGTTTTCGTGAGTATATTTGTTGTTATTATGTTGTTTACCAACTCTTATAGGATTATAGAGCGCTGGATAATAGCTTTCGTTTCGATTATCGGTTTATCGTTTATATATGAACTTTCATTGGTAAACATAGAATGGGGAGAGGCTGTTAAGGCTTGGGTTACACCATCATTTCCAGAGGGGGCTATGGTAGTAATTATGAGTGTGCTGGGTGCTGTAGTGATGCCTCATAATCTTTTTCTGCATTCGGAAGTAATTCAAAGTAGACAGTGGAATCTGGAGGATGAAAAAGTTGTGCAAAAACAATTGCGCTATGAATTTTGGGATACTTTATTGTCAATGTTGATTGGTTGGGCTATTAATAGTGCTATGATTTTATTAGCTGCCGCAACTTTCTTTAAGAATGGCTCTTCTGTGAATGAATTGCAGGATGCAAGTGCTTTGTTGCAACCTCTTTTGGGTAATAATGCTGCTGTTGTTTTTGCTGTTGCGTTACTTTTTGCCGGAATTGCTTCAACAATTACTTCCGGAATG
This sequence comes from uncultured Odoribacter sp., assembly GCA_945900015.1. Taxonomy (GTDB): domain Bacteria; phylum Bacteroidota; class Bacteroidia; order Bacteroidales; family Marinifilaceae; genus Odoribacter. The sequence goes on from CAMDJC010000001.1 coordinate 166,898, forward strand.
GCTGCCGGTTCGATTTTTGCCGGTATTTACAGGGAATCCTATGATATTAAGGACAGCCATTCCCGTTGGGGTGTATTGTTGTCGTTGCTAGTGGCATTATTGATTATTATGGTTGTGTCGAATCCGTTTATGGGTTTGATATATTCCCAAATGATATTAAGTATTCAATTGCCTATAACCATTTTTTTGCAAGTTTACTTGACCTCTTCTGAAAAAGTGATGGGGAAATATAAAAACCGTTTGGTAACTAAATGGGTGTTGTATTTGTTAGGAATGATTGTATCAGGTTTAAATGTCATGTTGTTGATTAGCATGATTTGGGAGTTTTAAGGATTAGAAATTTAGATGAAAATATCATAGAATTAAAGCGATGAAAATAGCAATATTGATAACTTCTGATGCTGGTGAAAATACGGCGAAACGGCTTCAAAATGAACTGGATAAAAGTGTGATGTTGTTCTCGGTGATGCCACGTGAAGGATGTAACAGGATAGATTCTGTATCTGCATTTGTTGAGGCACATTTTAAAGAGTTTGAGGCATTTGTTTTTATCGGTGCGATGGGAATATGTGTGCGGTCAATAGCTTCTTGTGTGACATCTAAATATGCTGATCCTGCTATTATAAATATTGATTCAGCAGGAAATTATGTTGTGCCTGTTCTTTCTGGACATGTGGGTGGAGCTAATCGGTTGGCCCTTCATTTGGCAAGGATATTGGGAGCAGAAGCTGTCGTTACAACACAAAGTGATGTGGCTGGTTTGTGGGCTTTGGATTTGCTTGCCCGTGAATACGGATGGAAGGAAGAACACGTCTTGCCTATGAACGAGCTGATTGTGCGTTTTGTAAATATGCAGCCGACAGCTTTGTTATTGGATATTCGGGATCGTGGGACAGAAGTGCTTGAAAGGGAATGTCCTGGGCATGTAACTGTTTTTTATCATTTTGAAGATATTCCTGTTGAAAACTATAAATTGATTATTGCTGTTTCTCCTTTTGTTTATGCTGCCAATTTACCCATATTATATTATCGTCCGGCAGTATTACATTTGGGTTTGGGTTGTCGTAAACAAAGTGAATCAGAGGGGGCGTGGCAGTATATTTGTCAGAGGATGTTGGAGTGTGGATATTCTCCCTTGTCTGTAAAAACTGTCAGTACAATAGAATTGAAAAAAGACGAACCCTTAGTGGCGGATGTTGCTGCAAAATTAGGAGTGATTCCTACTATTTATGCAGAGCAGGAATTACAAGGAATAGAAGTTCCTAATCCATCAGATAAGGTTTTTGAAGTGACGGGTGTTTATGGTGTTGCGGAAGCTACGGCATTAAAAAGCGCTCATAATGTAAGGTTACTTCTAGAAAAACAGAAAGCGCAAGTAAATAAAGGAAGTGATTTTACTTTTGCAATAGCAATGGATGAGGCTGCCGAGCGTGGAGGATTTGTTGAAATTGTAGGGGCCGGCCCTGGAGACCCGGAGTTGGTGTCAGTCCGCGGTAAGCATTTGTTGGAAAAAGCTGATTTGATATTGTATGCCGGTAGTTTAGTGCCAATAGAGTTGACTTATTATGCAAAACCTGGAGCTACAGTGCGTAGTTCTGCTTCCATGACTTTGGAGGAGCAGTTTAATTTAATGAAAGAATTTTATGACAGAGGTTTACTGATAGTACGTTTACATACAGGAGACCCTTGCATTTATGGTGCCATTCAAGAGCAGATGGCTTTCTTTGACCAATATGGTATGCGCTACCGTATTACTCCGGGAATTTCATCTTTTTTGGCTGCCGCTGCTGCTTTGCGCTCTCAGTTTACCATTCCTGAAAAGGTGCAGAGTATTATTCTGACGCGTGGGGAAGGACGTACTCCTATGCCGGAAAAAGAAAAATTGCATTTATTGGCCCGTTCTCAAAGCACAATGTGTATTTTTTTGAGTGCTTCAATTGTTGATGAGGTTCAGCGTGAATTGTTAGAGTGTTATCCTCCGGAAACGCCGGTTGCGGCTTGCTATCATTTGACCTGGAAAGACGAAAAGATTTTTCGGGGACAGTTGTGTGATTTAGCTAATATTATACGAGAGAACAAATTAACACTTACTACAATGATTGTTGTAGGGGATGCAATAGATAATCGGGGTGGGCTATCAAAGCTCTATTCTAGCCATTTTACACATATGTTCCGTAAAGGAGACGATAATTGATAATTATATGATTTTGATATTTGGAGGGACAACGGAAGGACGTGCCGCTGTAGAGGTGCTTGATACTGCCGGACGTGAGTATTACTATTCTACACGTGGGTCTGGACAGCAGATAGAATGTTCGCATGGAATCCATATTGTTGGTGGTATGGAGGCTACGGCCATGGAGTCCTTTTGTTTGCAGCATGAAATCCGCCTTTTGGTAGATGCTGCACATCCATTTGCAGAGAAATTGCATCAAAATATTGCATCTGTATCAGAGAAATTGCATATCCCTGTAGTGCGTTATGAACGTATCTATCCTCCTCGTAATCCGAGATGGATATGGTGTGACACTTATTCAGATGCTGTCGATTGGCTGGAAAATCAGCAGATAAAAAATCTTCTGGCACTTTCCGGCGTGCAGACAATACCAAAGTTAAAGAATTGGTGGGGTAAACATCCGTCTTGGTTTCGAGTTTTAAATCGGCAAGAATCAATAGACTTGGCGTTGAGTTATGGTTTTCCCAAAGAACGATTGGTTTTTTTTGATGCAAATGAGACAGAAGATCTTTTAATAGAGAGCTTGCAACCAGATGCAATATTGACAAAAGAAAGTGGCTTGTCTGGTTATTTTACTGCTAAAGAAGATATTGCAGCTGAAAAAGGAATTCCGCTAATCGTGATAAAACGTCCGGTTTTATCGGAGGGTTTTTATGTTGTGACAGGGAAGCAAGGGTTGAGGTATCGGGTTGAGCGTTTAGTGCCTGGTTTTTTTCATTTGAATAGCGGCTTTACAACCGGCAGTTGTGCATGTGCTGCAGCAAAGTCAGCTTTGAAAACTTTAATTTCTGGCGAAGAATTTCAACGAATGGATATCGCATTGCCCAATGGAGAAGTGATAGATTTGCCGATTTTCCGGACTATTCGAACTGGGAATACTGTTACTTGTAGTGTTAAAAAGGATTCCGGAGATGATCCTGACATTACGAATGGTTGCGAAATATGTGCTACTGTAGAATTAGTAGATTCTGGTATAACCTTTAAAGCCGGTCCTGGAGTGGGAATTGTTACTTTACCGGGACTGGGACTAGATATTGGAGAACCGGCGATAAATATTGTTCCGCGACAAATGATAGCATCGGAATTAGGGAAAGTTCTTCAGTCTGCATCCCTTCATCAGGGGGTGGTTGTGATGATTTCAGTGCCTGGAGGAGAAGAACTAGCCGTCAAAACGTTTAATCCTAAACTTGGGATTATGGGAGGAATTTCTATTATCGGAACTTCAGGGGTTGTGCGCCCATTTTCTTCTGATGCGTTTTTAGCTTCCATTCGCAAAGAAATACAAGTAGCTAAGGCATTGGGTTGTAAACATGTTGTTATTAATTCCGGAGCGAAGAGTGAAAAGGTATTGCATGCACGTTTCCCAGAGTTTATACCTCAAGCATTTATTCATTATGGAAATTATATTGGTGCTACATTAAATATAATTGAACAAGAGGGAATAGAACGGGTAACGATGGGAATTATGATAGGTAAAGCTGTGAAATTGGCAGAGGGGAATGCTGATACTCATAGCCGTAATGTTGTGATGAATAAAGATTTTATTGTATCATTATTAAAAGATAGTGATTGTGATGAAACGATATGCTCTAAAGTATATGGCTTTTCATTGGCGCGAGAATTGTGGAATATATTGCCAGTGGGACATCTGTTTTATGACCTTTTAGTGCAACGATGTGTGGAAGTTTGTCGTAAGTTTCTTAAAAACACCCAGTTGGAGATAATTCTAATTCCAGAGTTCGTTTAATTGTGTAAGCAAATTGTCAATACTTCTAATCAGCATAGTTTCTTTGTTTGGAAATTGTAAAATAAAGGTATCAGGCTCATTTGTACGGGTTTCTATGCAAATATCAGTAACGATGTTTCGATTGCCTAAAATTCCATTGCGTTGTAAAGCCTTGCGTACCATTGCATATTTATATCCGTGTCCAGTTAGACAGACTTCTTGAGAATAATTATTGGTAATACGGAATAATCCGGTTTCCATATCAAAGACAATACCTTTGCGTTGAAAAAAACAGCTGAGATTGCCATTTAAGGCTAAGTCTTCGGGAGTTCCGGTAATAATGCCATGATTACGATCCATAAGCCATATTTTGTCTGCAATTTGCAAAGCAAGCTCTAGATCGTGCGTTGATAAAAAGATCGTTTTGTTTGTTTCGCGTGTTAAATTATGCAATAGTTGCATGATTTCTACCTTGCTTGGAAAGTCTAGAAATGCAGTAGGTTCATCCAGGTAAATAATAGGTGTTTGTTGTGCCAAAGCCTTTGCAATCATTGCTTTTTGTCGTTCTCCATCGCTGAGGGTATGGAGCATTTTTTCTGATAAATCCTGAATGTTAACTAATTTAATGGAATCATTTACAATAACTTGATCTTCTTTGCGTAATTTACCCCAAAAACCGGTATAAGGACTGCGTCCCATGCCTACTAATTCTCTGACAGTCATATTGCGGATATCACATTTCTCTGTCAAAACAATACTCATAAGAGTAGATAAATCTTTATCGCTATATGATTGAAGAGATTTGCCCATCAATTGTATTTCCCCGGATAAAGCAGGTTGAAATGCTGATAATGTACGTAGTAATGTGGATTTGCCGACGCCATTGGTTCCTAATAGGCATGTTAGTTCTCCACTATAAATCTGGCAGTGTAGACCTGACGCTACCGTTTTACAGCTACTTTTAGTTTTATAGCCGATTCCCAGATTGTCTAATTTTATTGTAGTGACTTTATTCATTCAATTCGCTTTTACGTTTGCGGAATAATACTGATGCGACGATAGGTGCTCCAATAAGAGCTGTAACAGAATTGACTGGTAAGGCTCCCTCGAAACCTGGCATCCGAGCTATTAGATTGCATATTAATGCTAAAGCAGCTCCCATTAAAATAGATGCAGGCATTAATATTCGATGATCGGATGTCTGAAATAATATTCTGCACAAGTGAGGAACAGCTAATCCTAGAAAAGCGATAGGACCACAATAGGCAGTTACAATAGCAGTTAACACTCCGGCAGAAGCAATAACTGCGATTCTTGCTCGTCGTATATTTAGACCTAAATTACGAGCATATCCGTCTCCGAGTAATAGCAGATTCAGTGTTTTTACTAAAAGTAATGATGAGGGCAGTAGTATTGTCATGATGCAAATAAATGTGGTTATTTGGTCTCCGGAAACTCTCGAAAAACTGCCTAATCCCCAAATAACATAAGCCTTTACATCTTCTTCAACACTAAAATATTTTAAAATACCGATGATGGCATTGGCTAAATAACCAATCATTACCCCTATGATGAGGAGAGTGACATTTCCCTTTACTCGGTGAGATACAAGAACAATTAATGCCATGACTGCTAGGGCTCCGGTAATAGCAGCAACAGTTAGGGCAACTTCTCCTAAAATACCTGCATTACTTAAGGCTGTTCCTCCAATAGTGCCAGACATTAAAACAATAGAGGCTACGCCAAGACTGGCTCCGGAACTGATTCCTAATACAGAAGGATCTGCCAATGGATTTTTGAAAACAGTCTGCATCTGTAAACCGCTGATAGCTAATCCTGCTCCTGCGACTATAGCTGTTAATATCTGAGGGAATCGGGATTTCCAAATGATGTTTGTCCAGTTAATCGGAGTGCCCTCTTTGCCTGTCATGATGTCCCACACTATTCCAAGAGGTATATGTATTGAGCCTAATACCATATTTAAAAATATAAATATGACAATAGTCAATAATATTGCACTCCAAAGCAAGGTGTTTTTTATAGAGCCGTGCATAAAAATTATTCTTTCAGTAGATGGTAATAGGTCGGTTGGTAATCGGGTAATAATTCAGGATGAAACACTTTAATAAAATCAGATAACAGCAAATCCGGTTCCATTGGCATATTTTCGTAATAGGCTTGCTCGCGCATGTTACAGTAGATTATACCCTTGTCTTTGAAAGCTCGAAAATCAGCGTAACGGGCATCTTGTGCTTTAAGTGCATCATATGAATATTTGCCTGGATAACTATTTAGTATTCGCCAATATTGTGGCTTGTCAGCCTGGTTATATACTGTTTCAAAATCAAGATTGATACCTCCGGCCCGAGGGTCGTCTTTAAATATATAATCAGCCCCGGCATCTTTAAAAATTTCAGCAAGAAAACTCTTGCCTCCAACAGCATACCATGAATTTCCATGAATTTCACCGCTGAGTACGATGGGCCTTTGTTTTATATTCTTAGTAAGTTGTTTGAGGTTGTTATATTTTTCTTGAATGCCTGTAAATATTTTGTCTGCTTTTTCTTCTTTTTCAATAAGTATACCGATGAGCTTGATCCATTCTGCTTGTGCCAGCGGATTCATTTCTTTATAACCTAGATGTGGAATTAAAGGAATGCCAACTTCTTTCATTGCGTCATATCCTCCTTGTTTAAATGGAGATATCAGTATAATGTCCGGTGAAAGGCTGAATATTATTTCTGGATCGAAATCTCCTTCAATACCAATCTTTCGGGTTTGTCCGTTGGTTAATTGTTTTTGCATTTTTGCATTTGTAAGGAAGCGGGTACTACTGATTCCTACGACTTTGTCTGTAGCTTCTAAACGAATAAAATTAGATAGTTGCAGCGAAGTCATACAGATAAGGCGGTTGATTGGCAAATCAATTATTTCAATATTTTTTGGAATGTCTGGAGTAGTCCCCTGTTTGCGCAATGCAAAAGTGTATTCTATACTATTTGTATTTTGCGGATCTTTTATATGCAGTAATTTATATCCGTTACATTGTTCTAGCCAAAAACCTTTGGCATATAGAATGCCTTCTATTCGTGACGAATCGTTATAGACTGTTTTATCTTTAGTCTTATCTGATTTACACGCAGAAAAATTGATACTACAGACTGAGATGAAGAACAATAAAATGCAGATACATTTTTTCATACTCTTTTCCTCCGAAAGATAAAGTTGTTATGTAAATTAATTATAAAATGTCAGCAGGTTTTCTGGCTTGTCGTCTTTTTTCCCTTCCCGGTAATTCTTTTCCAGTGGGTTGCTTTAAAAAGACCTGTCGATAACAGTATTGACTTTACAGCTGCGGGGACAGCTCCGGAATTTCACCGGATTCCCTTCCCTAAATGGGGATGTCACTAACACACATGCAAAGATAATATTAATTTTGTTGGCTTGAATTTTTTTATGAAATTTGTAATCCAATCAATACAATATAGTGATGGAAGCAACAGAAAGAATTATAGGAGTGTCCTTGGGACCCGGAGACCCAGAGCTAATAACTCTGAAAGGTTTGAATGCACTTCAGCAAGCTGATGTTATTTTTTGCCCAGCAACGAATGTTGCGGGAGGTGAAACTAAATCTAGGGCTTTAGATATATTGAAAGCTTTACCTGTCGAACTAACTAAAATACAATTGTATCAAATCCCAATGTCTCAATCCCGTACAGAGGCAATTGTTGCTTATGATAATGTTTTCGAGCAGATAGTATCCTTTGTTGCCGAAGACAAAACAGTTGCTCTTGTTGCTGAAGGTGACGCTTGTTTCTATTCTTCTGCCAATTATTTATATGAGAAATTAGATCGAGCAGGATTCCCTATAAAAATGGTTGCCGGAGTACCGGCATTTATAGCTGCATCCTCTTCTATTGGCTTGCATCTGGTGAAACAGCAAGAACGCATGGTCGTAATTCCAGGAGACGTCTTGGTTGACGAGCTGTTGGAGTCGGTTGTGTTGAAGCGTACACTTGTTATTATGAAAGTATCTTTGGGAGAGGCGATTTTGCGTCCTTTTATAATTCGCCATCCGGAATTGGAGTTCCATTATTTTGAGAATATAGGTACACCTAAAGAATATCGAACTTCTAAGGTTGATGAGATTCTTGCTAGGCCATTTATTTATTTCTCAATTCTTATTATTCGGGCAAAGACGGGAAATGACAGATTATAAATAACATAGAATAAAATGAAACCATATGATTATCTGATTGTAGGCAGTGGTTTGTTTGGTGCTGTATTTGCTTATGAAGCACATAAAGCAGGAAAACGTTGCCTGGTTGTAGAAAAAAGATTCCATCGTGGTGGTAATGTGTATTGTGAGAATATTGAAGGTATTAATGTGCATAAATATGGGGCACATATATTTCATACAAACTCTCGGGAAATATGGGAATATGTTAACCAATTTGTAGAATTTAACCGTTATACTAATTCTCCAATAGCGAATTATAAAGGTAAGTTGTATAATCTGCCTTTTAATATGAATACTTTTTATCAGCTATGGGGGGTGCGTACACCTTCAGAAGCTCAAGCTAAAATAGAAGAGCAGTGTCAGGAGTATGCGGATATTCAGCCGAAAAATTTGGAAGAACAAGCCTTAAAACTATGTGGTAAAGATATTTATCAGTATTTGATTAAAGGTTATACAGAAAAACAATGGGGACGCTCTGCTGTAGATCTGCCTGCATTTATTATCAAGCGTATACCATTTCGTTTCGTCTTTGACAATAATTATTTTAATGATCCTTATCAGGGTATTCCGATAGGGGGCTATAACGCATTGATAAATAAATTACTTGAAGGAATAGAAGTTCGTACAGGAGTGAATTATATGGATGATCGTCAGGCATTGAGTGCTTTAGCTGGATGCACATTATATACAGGATGTATTGACGAGTTCTTTAACTATACTTGCGGGCACCTAGATTATCGTAGTTTGTCTTTTAAGCAATATGTATTGAAAGGAGTTGCTGATTTTCAAGGAAATGCTGTTGTTAATTATACAGATAGAGAGACACCTTACACACGAATTATAGAACACAAGCACTTTGAATTCGGGACTCAGACGGATACGGTTATTACATATGAATATCCTGATAATTTTGAAAAAGGGAAAGAACCGTATTATCCTATAAATGATGAGCGGAATACCCGAATTTTTGCTAAATACAAAGAAATGGCAAATCAATGTCGGGATATATTGTTTGGAGGGCGTTTAGCACAATACACTTATGCAGATATGGATGATACAATCATTGCGGCCCTAAAATTATGGCGGACAGTTAAAGATTTGTATTAGAATATAAGTGAGTCAATTTTTTTGTTATTTAGTTGACTCACTTGTATTTATTTGATGATTCCCAATTTTTCTCGTATACCATCGTTATATGCTTTCCATAATCTTGAAATGTCTTTAAATTGCCAGGCATCGGTAAATGGGCACGTGAATAGTGCTATCAATATATAGCCCATCACCCCGTTTAATCCCCTAAGATATTTCACGGCTATATTTTTTCCATAATGATGGTTCAAGTATGTGTAATTTCGTACGTGGTAGAATCGTTTCCACTTTTTCTTTTTGTTGCGTACGCTCCAACTCACATTAGAAAAGAATTTTTCTTTATCCATTAAGGCTGTTGGGACATACACAATTTTAAATCCGGCCAATGTGGTGCGTAGACAATAGTCTGTATCATCGCAAAAAATAAAAAGCTCTTTTGTAGGCAGACCGATTTTTTCGACAACTTCTCTTTTTATGAAAGGTCCTTCAAATGCTGTTCCTCCAATTTCTGTTGGTTCTGTTACAGTCTGTTTAGCGAGCTTGTTGGCATATAGAGAGGCGAACGGATTGGTTAGATTATATTTTAAAAAATCATTTGTAAATATTTCCCCTTCCAATAATCTACGCGGAGCAAGGATACCTACATTGGGGTGATTACTGGCCTGTAAGAGATGTTCCAGACAATCGGCTCGAGGAAACACATCGTCGTCCATACACCAAATCCAATCTGCACCGGCATTATAGGCATATTGTATTCCTGTATAAAAACCTCCGGAGCCTCCGACATTATTCTGGTGAATTACTTTTAAATCTTTTTGTGAATCCAGCCATTCAGCAGAACCATCAGTACTTCCATTATTTATGACAACAATGGTCGAAATAGGTTTGTTTTGTCGTAGACATTGAATGTTTTTCTTTAATAATTCTAAACGATTATAGGTGACGACAACTGTAAAAATATTCATAACGTTTTTATTTAGTACAGATTTTCTATTTTATCAGGTTGTAGCTTGCGATAGAAAACCATTCGTTCGTAGCATTTCTTAGCATCAAATCCTCGGACTTTTGCATATTCTTCTGACATAATATGGTGCATGTGGGGTGTTGCGGGTAGGCGTTCGAAATTTTTGCAACCAGTATTCATGTCTATTTTTGCAAAGCGAATGCGATTTAAATCAATAATTTCTACCTTTACTTCTTCATCTGATTCTTTAAATAGGATATTGCCGCGCGAATAATCTTTATGTAAATAACCATGTTCGTGCATTGCAGCAGTTGTACGGGCAATAGCTCGAAGTATTTTGTCTTCATTGACGAAGTCGTTTTTCGTCAAATCGTAGTATGTATATGGACATTCTGATTTTAGGCTGATATAATAACTTTTGCCAAATAGAAATCCATTTCTTTCTGTATAATAACCAATAGGTTGAGGAGTCCCAATGTTGCTTTTTTGAAGCATTTGTGCATATGCATATGAACGTTTGGCTTTAGAAGAACGTAATAGGCCGTATGCAATCCTGTTTATGATATTTGGTATGCGGAATGCTTTTACAACTAATTCTGTATCATTTATTTTAAATTCACGTAATTCATTTCGTCCTTTGTAAATGATTTTCCCATTGTTGTTACAAAAATGTATAGGTAAAGTCTTTATGAAATCGTGCAAATACTGATAATTGGGATGCACATATGCTTGGCGAGGATGTAGTACTCGGTATATTTTATTGATTAATTTTGAGTATGTTCTTTGGTAGCGTAGTGGTCCTCCAAGTTCTCTTTCAAAAAATTCCGGATGCTGTTTGTTCAAATAGTTGATGATTTCTTTTTTTTGTTGTCGGTCTGTAATCCGTTTGGATGTTTTACGTATCCGATAATACATAGAAAGTCTGGATAGAGAGACAACTTTACCACCATTTTTTAATACAGAAATCCAAAATATCCAATCTTCGCGGGCAGTGATATCTTTTGTATATCCGCCAGATTTTTCCCAATCTTTTTTACGATATAAGGAGCAGATTGGAATCATATTTTTGCGTGCTAATAGGTTGAGTGAATATGGAGCTAATTTCCATTCTCCTGTGCGCTCCCCCATAAATTCAACTTTTGGGCGGACTACTTTTATCTCGTTGTCTGTCATAATTGCTTTTACTGCGTCGCTGATAAAATTTGAACACATAATATCATCAGCATCGAAGGGAAGAATAAACTCTCCTGATGCTAATGATATAGCATGATTGCGGGCAGCACAAATTCCCGCATTAGGTTGAGAATAAACTTGAACCCGTTTGTCTCGTTTTGCAAATTTCTGTGCAATGCTCAAGGATGAATCCTTAGAACCATCATTCATGACAATTACTTCGAAATTTGGATAATCAGATGTTAGTACAGAGTCCAATGTTTCTGCCAGATATTTTTCCATATTATATACGGGCACTATAACCGAAACCAAAGGTAATTGTTCCATGAGCAAATAGTTTTTATTAAATATAGAAATATCGTCTCTATTATAGAGACGATATTCACAAGGCAAATATAAGAAATGTTTTAATTGTTTGCCAAAATAGTAATAGCTTCGTTACAATTTAAGTATCTTTTGATAATAGACTTGATATGGCGAATCTGCCTTCTGCTAATTAAGTATTTCTTTTGTTGCAAGGGAGATAATTCATCCTTGCAAAATGGTAGTATATATTCATCTACAAGTCTGACTTATTTTCAATACAAATATATGACAATTACTAGTCAAAGATATCCGACTGTTATCTT
>CAMDJC010000002.1:0-107102 GCA_945900015.1 uncultured Odoribacter sp.
TTGTCTCGAACATGAGGATGAACCGCCCTAAACGGTCGGCTATCCTCTAAACATTATCAGTAATTAAATAGTGTAACATTATGAATATATATGAAATTGGACAAGACTTTGATAATTACAAGTTCTTTGTATTCAAGGAAGATGATGAGTCAAATAAAGGCGTTTGGGATTATAATGGTCAATCACTTATTAATGAGTGGAAAGGGCTTAGTCTGGAACTGTTTAGAGATAAAAGGAAAAAGAAAGACAAACGAAGTGAGGAGTTTGATGCATCTTGTTATTTTTCCGGTTGTCTGATAGTAAATAAAAGAACTTCCTTATTACTCTCTGAAAAGCTGAAAGGGCAAATAGAAGTTTTACCTGTCAATGTGGACGGGAACGCTTCAGGTTATTATTTTATAAATGTATTGAATACAGTCGATGCCTTAAATATAGAGTCCAAGAGCAATGAAGAAATCTTGAAGATGATGAGGGATAATAATGGTATTTTCAATAAAGGAAATATCGGTTCATATATCATATTTCGGGATAGTCTGTTTAATAACAATTATTATTGCACAGATGAATTTGTAGATTTTGTGAAGCAAAATTCAATCACAGGATTAAAATTTACATGTGCAGGTATCACAAAATAAATCACTGATAACAAGCCAAGTTAGCTGCTAAACGCAGCTCCTTGTCAAACCATTAATCAATATGAGTAACCTTATCACAGTAAATAGATTTGGAAAAGTTCTGATATGGGTATGGAACAGATGTATAAAGAAAACTGCCATTCCTTATGAAGAACTTGATTTCCATTACCCCGATTGGGCTTTCATTATTACAGGTTGTATCTTTTTCGGGGTTGTGGTAGGTGTTACCCTGTTTTATTTTGCTTTTATAAAACAATAGACTATTTACAATGAAAGCCCGACTTAAATACCCGATATTCAGCTTTGCCCCCAAAGGCAACATGATATACGTGTTTCGCAAGGAAGAACTGTACACAACGACCAATACCGAGTTGTTGAAGAAGCGGAAGAACTACATTGTAGTGGATGCAACCGGGACGAAATATGTTGAAAAGGGGGCGCACAAAGTGAAGTGGCAAGGGATATTCGGATATTGTATCAGGATGCAGGGACGTGTGATTTCCATTGAATACGAGTACGGGGACAACCCCGAACCGTTCCCACTACGAAAACTGCAAGAACTGGTAGCGGAACGATACCCCAAGACACGGTGGTTCAAGGAAGAATGCTGGAACAGCGCAGACGAGTTCCGGCAAGCGATTTTCGCCTGCAAGACCTTTGAGGAAGTGGCGGACATACTGATGCCCGAACGAAAAACGAGCGTTTGGCAGCGCATTGAAGAATATTTCCTGCGGGCAGGTTTTCTTATGCTTGCCGCCATGTTCCTTTATCACGTGGTTTGGCGGCTAATCCAAAAGTTTTGGCTATGGGCTACCGGGTAACGTACAGAAAACAAATCAATTTATTCAGATATGGAACAACGGATTACATCATTATTGCTTCCCGCTCCCGAAGCGGAGTTGGAAGCGTCCTGCAAGGAACTGGACGAAAAGGTAACATGGCTGCTGCACAACAGCCGGAAAATGGACAACTACTTGGAACTTGAACCGTTCAGCAAGGACGTGCGGCTGTGCGCCCACGTGTGCGACACGCTCAAAAGCCTGCCGGAAACGCCGACACTGGCGGCATACAAGGACTACAAGGCAATCATTATCCTGCTGGGTATGTCCACCACCCATTACGCCATACTGGACGAACTGGCGGAACAGCACCGCAAGCGGGACGAGATACCCGAACTGACCGCCTACTGCGATGCGCTCCACTGGATGCGACCGGGACGGCAGTACCTCTGCAACGTGTACAACACGGTATGCCACGCTTTCCACCTGCTACGGAGAAACCCGGTAAGGGACAACCGCCTGCTGGTGACGGAAAAGGAACTGCGCCACGCCGAACGGATGCTGCCGGAGCTGGGCAGGCAGACATTCACCGAAATGGTGCGTCTGAAAGGCTACATGGTCTATGATGCCGAGCAACTGGCGGACAAATGCGGCATGGAATACGGCTCGTTCCGACGGAAGGTAAAGAAAATGACCGGGTACACGGCTAAGGAATGGGTGATAAAGGAGCGTGCAAAGGACGTGGAACACTACCTGAAGAACACCAACCTCACGCTTACGGAAGTGGCGTTCACCACGGGGTTCGCATCGACATCGAACCTGAACGACTTCTGCAAGGCTTACTTGCTGGACACACCGGGCGAGATACGCAGAAAAGCGCAGGAAACAAGAAAATGCACAGTTACAAGAACGTAATGTGAAAAATCAAGAATAAAACAGATTTTTTATGCCCGTAACTTTGTGCTTCATAAAAGATAAGCACAAGGTTATGGAACATAAGATACCGTTGGAAACATACTTCGCCGGACTGCTTCAAAAAGTGGAATGGCAGATACAGGAATACGAGGACACCGCAGCGGACACGCTGACGCTCTGCCGCCTGTGCGTGGACTACCTGCAAGAGATACTGGGCGAACTCAAAAACTTTATAATCTCCTACCCGTTCGCCAGCACGGAAGAGGAAATACACTTCTTCAAGGAACTGAAACCGCTTTTAGCGAGCAAAATCATCTATTACAACACCGTTTACAAGATAGAGGTGCGCTTCCCCAGCGGCAGCGAGGAAGTGCAAAGGGACTACCTGCTGTCGGAAACCGACCGGATTTCAAAGTCGTTCCAGCGGAACTTGGCGTTCTACCAGTACCACCGAACGAAAGCCACCTACTTGGACAGGCAGTATTTCATGCGTGGGAAGCCTGACATACAAATCATCGTGGACAGTTTCTATTACGAAACAGACCCACAGTTCAGCACCAGTCACGATTTCAAGGTAGCCAAGATTTTAGCCAACGAACTGCTGGAAATATACCTCACCAACCGTCTGCACGAGCTGGAACGCCGGGAACAACGCAAGCGGGTGAAGAACGGCTTCATGGGAAAGGTGTTGCGCTGGACGGGGACGAAAAGGGCGTTGGTGGAACTTATCTACGCACTGGACGCCTGCGGCTGTCTGAACAAGGGGACGGTTGATATTAAGGAGATTGTAGCCTACTTTGAATACGTGTTCGACATCGACCTCGGCGACTTCTACCACACCTACATGGAACTAAAAGCCAAGACCAAAGACCGAACGGGCTTCCTCTCCACCCTGAAAGACAGGTTGCTGATGCGCATGAGGGAGCAGGATTAGGCAACCGTGCTTTAACAAAATTTATTTCGCCACAGGTGGGTACATCTGTGGCGTTTTATTTTTCAGGACACCCGAACTTTGCGGCAAATCAATCAGTTACCGTTATGGAAATAATAACATTCGAGTCCAAAGCCTACAAGGAACTGGACAACAAGATTACCGCCATTGCCGACTACATCTTCAACCACATGGAAACGGCAAGGCAAAGCGAGGAAGACATGTGGGTGGACAGCTACGAGGTCTGCACGTTCCTGAAAATAAGCGAAAAGACCCTGCAACGCCTGCGGGTGTCGGGAACTATCGCCTATTCCAACATCAGGGGACGCTACTTCTACAAGGTCAGCGAGATACGCCGGATGCTGGAAGAACGCCTGATAAGGAGCAACAAGGAGAACATCGACAACCTGATAACCAACCACCAGTTGTATGCTAAGGAAAGAGGAAATCTTAGAAAGAACAAGTAACGGGCTGGCGGTGTTCAAACACTACCTGCCCGGCAATTGGCGCATAGGTCGCAACTTCCTTAACCCGCTGTACGAGGACAGCAAGGCTTCCTGCAACATCTATTTCGACCGCCGGGGCGGTATCTACAAGATGAAAGACTTCGGCAACGACAGTTACAGCGGCGACTGTTTCTTCCTCGTGGGGCAGTTAAAGGGGCTGGACTGCAACCGGGCGGCTGACTTCGTGGAGATACTGGAAATCATCGACCGGGATTTGGGCTTGGGGCTGGCTTCCGGCATTCCGGTTTCCGTTCCCCCGGCAACCGTCTGCCGGGCAGTGCCGGACAAACCCGAAGAAACGCCCGAAAAGCCCGTCAAGCCCTACCAGTTCCGGGAACAGAAGTTCCCGCTTGCCGAACTGGTGTACTGGCAACAGTACGGCATCACGCCCGAACTGCTGGAACGTTACAAGGTCTGTTCGCTCCGGGAATACAACAGTGAAACGGCAGAGGGCAAACCGTACACCTACACTTCATCGGTGGCAGAACCCATGTACGGCTACAAGGGCAAACAGCACATCAAGCTGTACCGCCCGTTCTCCACGCCCCGTTTCCTCTACGGCGGCAGCTTCGGTGAGAACTACTGTTTCGGGCTGGAACAACTGCCAGCCAAAGGCGACACGCTATTCATCACGGGCGGCGAGAAAGACGTGCTTTCGCTGGCGGCGCACGGTTTTCACGCTATCTGCTTCAACAGCGAAACGGTGACAATACCGCCCACGCTGGTTTATCGGCTGACATTCCGGTTCAAGCACATCGTCCTGCTCTTTGACATGGACAAGACGGGCAGGGAAAGTTCATGCAAACAGGAAAAACTACTGGAAGAATTTGGAGTGAAACGCCTGCTGCTCCCGCTTCCGGGAACGAAAGAGGAAAAGGACATATCCGACTACTTCAAAGCCGGGAACACCCGTGAAGATTTCCTGAAACTGTTTATCGAATTTTTAGACAACCTGTATAGCGACACATTGATTATGCTTAAATCATGCGAAATAGATTTCAACAACCCGCCCGCCAAAGCGCAAGAGATTATTTCGGCGGGTGACGTTCCGCTGGGGACACAAGGCAACCTGTTCGGCATCACCGGGGGCGAGGGAACGGGAAAGAGCAATTATATAGCCGCAATCGTGGCGGGCTGCATCTGCCCGGCTGGTGCGGAAGTAGATACGCTGGGCATACAGATAACCGCCAACGGCAAACACAAGGCGGTCTTGCTCTACGACACCGAACAGTCGGAAGTGCAACTGTTCAAGAATGTAAGCAACCTGCTGGCACGTGCCAAACAGCCGGACAAACCCGATGAACTGAAAGCGTTTTGTCTTACCGGCATGTCACGCAAAGAACGCCTGAACGCCATTGTACAAAGCATGGACAAGTTCTACTACCAGTACGGCGGCATCCAGTTGGTCGTCATTGACGGCATCGCAGACCTTGTTAAGAGCGCCAACGATGAAGCGGAAAGCGTGGCGGTGATAGATGAACTTTATCGGCTGGCGGGTATCTACAACACGTGTATTCTGTGCGTGCTGCACTTCGTCCCCAACGGATTGAAACTGCGGGGACATTTGGGTAGTGAGTTGCAGCGTAAGGCGGCTACAATCCTTTCGATAGAGAAAGACGAAGAACCCGCCCAGTCGGTCGTGAAAGCCTTGAAAGTAAGGGACGGAAGCCCGTTGGACGTTCCTTTGATGCTCTTTGCATGGGACAAGGAAGCGGGGATGCACGTGTACAAGGGCGAGAAGCCCCGTGAGGAAAAGGAGAAGCGCAAGGAAAGGGAACTGGTGAATGTCGCACGTGACATCTTCGGGCGGCAGACACGCATCACCTACATAGACCTTTGCGAGCAGTTGCAGCAGGTATTGGACATCAAGGAGCGCACCGCAAAGAGCTATATCCGCTTCATGCGGGAAAGGGACATCATCACCAAAGACACGGCGAACCAAAGCTGTTTTGTCATCGGTTCATATCATCTTCAAAGGAACGCAAGCTGCCCGTAGGCGTATGGGCTGAACTTGTGTATTTTTAGGTGCTTGTGTCCTGCCCTGTTGTGATAACACGGCAGGATTTTTTCTGTTTGCACGTGATTTTTCAGGGTATTTGCTTAACTTTGCAGAAGTTACACGGAAAAGTAACGGCAGTTGGACGGCGGTTGCCGGAATATTGCCTTTATATATAACATATACGTTCGCCGAACGTCCCGATGCGAAAACTGGCACTTTTCAAAATGTGGGGATATTCAGCGCAGGATATGCTATGCGTTTGTCATAGCGTGGCTGCACTGTTTCCACATTTGGGTATGCCAGTACCTCGCATCGAAACAGCGTCATGCCACGCTTTCTTTTTTGGGGTTGCGGCTAACGTGCCAAGACAGTAGGGATTTATATCACTTTAATACCTGATAATATGGAACAAATCAAAGCGCACATCGCCGTATCGCTGGACGGGCATACCGCCACGCCGGACTATGAACTGGACTGGATGCCCCGTGAGGTCAAGGAACTGGCGGCAAGGGAACACGCCGCCGCAAGCTGCCTGCTTATGGGGGCGAACACCTACAACTACATCTTTGAACACTGGGGCGGGTGGCCGCACAAAAGCAAACGGTCTTTTGTGGTGTCACACTACGACACCAACGTTACACCGGACTGCGGGGTGGAGTTCCTGACCGAAGAACCGCTGCAAAGGGTTTATGAACTGAAACAGGAAACCGACATGCTGGTGGTGGGTGGCGGCAAGCTGCTTACTTCATTGATTAAAGCCGGACTGCTGGACAGCCTGACAATCTACACCGTCCCGGTCATGGCGGGCAAAGGCATCGGTTTTGTCGGGGAAACATCCGGCTCGCTGTGGAAGCTCTCGGAAAGCAGGGTGCTGGATAACGGGGTGGTCTGTTCGACCTACCTGTTTGGCGGGAACATATAAAAAATGCGCCCGGTTTCCCTCCGGGCGCAACCACTAAAATTTCAATTATTATAAGCTGTAAAACCTATCACAATGAAATTTCAGCGGCAAAGATAGGCTATTTCTTCGGTTTCGCTTTCTTTTCGGGGAATGAAAAACCGACATTGAACTGCTCGTCCAGTACCAGCGAAGCATCGAAAGCCTTGCCGTTCTTGCCCTTGAAGCCCTTGATTAGCCCGGTCTTGCGTTTCGTCACCAGCTCGACAATCTGCTTGTCGGAAAGCTGCTTGTCGCACTTGTTGCGGAATATGGTAAGCGTGCAGTCCACGTTGGAACACTTCGCCACTTTCGGGTAGAACAGGATGCGCCCGCTGCCGCATTTCGGGCAGGGGCAGGTTTCACCAGTAGCGACAGATAGCTGCACCGATAGCAGTTCTGCGGTGATTTGCGTTGCGTACACCTCGATGCCCTTCCGGAACGTGTCGGCATCCATGCTGCCCGCTTCTATCTTGGCAAGGGCGGTTTCCCACATGCCCGTCATTTCGACATCGGCAATCTTCTTGTCCTTGACTATCTTGTAAACGGCAAGCCCCTTGTCGGTAGGCACAAGGTTCTTCTTCTCACGCACGATGTACTGGCGGGCGAACAGCGTTTCGATAATCGCCGCACGGGTGGCGGGCGTGCCTATCCCGGCATCTTTCAGGCTGGCTTTCAGTTCGGCATCTTCCAGTTCCCTGCCTGCGTTCTCCATTGCCGCCAACAGGCTGCTTTCCGTGTGCAGCGGTTTCGGCTTGGTCTGCTTTTCGAGCAGATCCACGCCGGAGAGTGGCAAACATTCTCCCTCTTGGAGTGGCGGCAGGCTGGCGGCTTCTTCATCCCCGCCCGTTTCCTGCTCGCCGAACACGGCACGCCACCCGGCTTCTTTCATCACAGACCCTTTCACCGTGAAGTCGGTATCTCCCCCTGACAGCAAGGCGGTGGTAACGTCTTTCACGCACTTGCCCGAAAAGGCTTCCAGCATACGCCCGGCTACCAGCTCGTAAACCGCCCGCTCGTCTTTGGAAAGTTCGCCGGGCAGGTTCTCGGTAATGATTAAGGCGTGGTGGTCGGTCACTTTGCCGTCATTCACGCTGCGGCGGTTCAGGGGTGTGCCGTCCAGCCCGGCGGCATACCCGGCAAAGCGGGGGTATTGCCCTAACAGGGCGACACGTTCCGGCATTTCATCGAAAACGTCCTCCGGAATATAGCGGCTTCCGGTTCTTGGGTAGGACATCACTTTCTTTTCATACAGGCTTTGCGCTATGGAAAGCGTCTTGTCAGCCGAGAAGTTCAACTTCGTGTTCGCTTCCTTTTGCAGCGTGGTAAGGTCGTACAAAAGCGGCGGTTCTTGGCAGGCTTCTTTCCTCTCAACGGATTTAACCACAAGTTGCCCGGCATCCTTTACCCGTTGCAGGACGGCTATGGCTTCGGGCTGCTGTTCCCACTTGGCGGTCGATTGGGCGGTAAAATTTATTCCCCCGCTGGCGGTCGCCGCTTTGAGTTGCCAAAACTTGGCGGGTACGAAATTCTTGTTCTCCAAATAGCGGCTGCATATCATCACGAGCGTGGGTGTCTGCACCCTGCCCAGCGAGAACACCCCCTGCCCGGCGGCAACGCTCAACGCTTGGGTGGCGTTTATCCCTATCAGCCAGTCCGCTTCGCTGCGGGACTTGGCAGAGAGGTAGAGGTTATCGTAACGCTCTCCCGGCTGCAAGTTATCCAGCCCCTCACGGATTGCCTTGTCGGTAAGGCTACTTATCCACAGGCGCACAAATGGTTTCCGGCAGTTCAGGTAATGGAAGATATAGCGGAAGATTAACTCACCCTCACGCCCGGCATCGGTGGCGACAATAATCCGGTCGCACCGGTCGAACACTTCCTTTATCACTTTCAACTGTTTCAGCACGCCGGGGTCTGCCTTGTAGCCTTTCTCCGCTTTCACCTGACGGGGGATTAGCTGGAAATCGGGCGGCAGTATGGGCAGGCTCTCCCTGCGGAAGTTCGCCACGCCGTAGGCTTCCGGCATGGCAAGCTGGATTAAGTGGCCGAACGCCCATGTCACCATATACCCGTTACCGGAAAGATAACCGTCATTACGTCCGGTCGCACCGATGATGCGGGCGATGTCCTTTGCCACGCTGGGCTTTTCTGCTATCAATGCAATCATAATTCTTTACTTTTTAATGGTGGATATTACATTTTCATTCCTCTGGACTTCTTGGGCTTGTCAGCTTTCAGGCTCTTGTCCTGCGCTTTCTCCTGCTTCTCTTTCTGCTTGGCGGTGGGCTTGTCCTGACCCTGTTTCAACGGCTCTTTGCCCTGCTTGGTGGCTTCGTTGGTCTTGCCCCCCGAATTGACCGCTACCTGCGTCCGGCTCTCGGCGGCGGGGGTAACGTCTTTCGGCTGCACCTTGTCGGGGGATTTGCCCTGTGCGCCGGGCTGCACATGACCGTTGAACTCAACGCCCTCACCGTCCTTTAGCCCGGCGACCTGCCGCTCTGCGGGCTGCTGTCCCTGCTGCAAGAACTGGACGGCGGCACGGGGCAGGAACTCCAAGCCACGCTCCACCGCACTGACCTGCAAATAGGCACTGCGCTGCGTGCCGTCTCTGAATTGCAGGTTTTCCATTTTCACCGCTTGCCCGGCTTCAAAGGCGGCTTTCTGTTCCGGGCTGACTTGCACGTTACAGATTGTATCGGGGCATTTCCACTTGTCAGCCCGCATATACTCCAGTTCGTGCGTGTACCTGTCCCGGCTGACGAACACGGGGATTTGCTCGCCGCTTTTCGGGTCTTTGATTTCAGCGATGCCGCCCAAGTTGCCAGTGCCTTGCAAGTTGCCCTGTTCCTGCTTGGTGAACTCGTGTTCATGGAACGGGCGTTGCAGCAGTTTCTCGTCCTGCTGCACGCCGTGTAGCTTGGGTACTACCGTGCCGTCCTTTGCCTGATAGAAAGAGAGCTTGACATCGGTAGGTTTGAGGTAGAAGCCGCCCACCGTCCCCGAAACGGTGTAGGTGTTGCGGGACTTGTAGCCACGCATCACCCGGTCGAAGTCCCTCGTGTTTTTCAGGGTGTCGGCGGTGATGCCGACTTTTTTCAGGTTCTCCCAGTCGATTTTTGCAGGGTCGAAGCGGTAGCCCTGCTTGAACTCGTGGAAGTCGGGCTTCGGAACTCGAAGCATTTCAGCCCGCTTGTCACCCTCCGGTGTAGGGTTGCGGTGGTTGTCCTCGATTGCCTTTGCGTCCCGCTCCGCTTCGGAAGCCTTGACGCTGAACAGTTCCAGCCCGGAAGTGTCCTGATACTTGCGGTAGAAGTTGGAAATGAAGTTGCTGAACACATCGCTGTTCTTGTCCACCTGCATGAACTCGCCGCCGTGTCCGGTAGTGGGTGGCACGGTCTGCAAATTGCCGTCCTTGTCGATACCCTTAACGGCACTCACCTTTCCCTGCTGTTTATCCAAGACCAGCAGCACGTCTTTTTCCTGCCCCTCTGCGGGCGGGGTCATTCTGTTTGCCATAAATAATTGGAATTTTAGTGGTTACGGGAATAGTCCCGCCCAAAGGTAGCGACTAAATATGCTATATTTGGACGGGCGGCAAGGACTGTCCGAATTTGTCCGGTACTGTCCCAATTTGTCCGAGTGAATAAAAAAATATCCAACCAATAGTTGGAGAAATAAAAAACATCTTCGGCAAAATATTTGTTATGTTTTTTCAGGTGATTACATAATATACTATCTTTGCATATAGAAACAAAGGACATAAATATGGCTTCATTCAGAAAAGAGATACTTGGGCAGATTGAACGGATAGATACCGGGCGTATATTCACGTTCCGGGATTTGTCGTTTGAAACGGAAAAGACCGCCAATGTTGCGGTGCTACTTTCCGAACAGAGCCGCAAAGGGGTACTGGTACGGGTTGAAAAGGGGGCGTACTACCGTCCCAAGAAATCAGTGCTGGGACTGGGAAAGCTGCCTGTCTATCAGGATGAACAGTTCCGCTATCTGACTGAAAAACTGAACGGCTATATCACGGGTGCTTACGTCTATAACAAAATGGGGCTGACCGAACAGGTAGCCACAACCATAACGATAGCCACTCCTAACCCGGTTCGCCGTTTCCGTTTCAAGAACTTGGATATAGAGTGCGTGAAAGCCTACTGCATGGACTACCCGGATGAAAGCCTTGTCCCGTACTTGCGGCTGCTCGATGCGATAAAGGACATGAAGCGCATACCCGGAACAACCGGGCAGGACATCTACAACCGGGTCAAGAGCCAATATTTCAACGGGTATAGCCTGCTGGAACTGGAAAAAATCGTATCTTTGGCGAAAAGTTACCCGCCACGTGTCAGAAAGGTGGTGGCGGACATACTGGGCGACATCAGACAAACCGTATTGCAAACAGAAATGGCAAAGACCATTCTTCCCACGACACGGTTCAACTTGGATTATAAAACAAGAAAAACGCAATTAAGATAAAATATTCAACCAATGGTTGCGAAATTAAGCATAAAAAAGAGAGTGAAATCAATCACTCTCTTTCGATGAACCCTTTGTGAACCCTTTTAATGGTTTTCAAATGCTTGTTAAACAGGAAGTTCAGCATTTCATAAAAGCAAAAACATTCAATTATGAACCCTTTGTGAACCCTTTAAGTGTATAATGAGTGCCTTTTCCTGTTGTTCCTTGTATTTCCAGCCAGTTATCCAGTTGCGACAAAATTCGATAAGCAGTAGTTTTACTGGTATTTAACAAATTCTGCACATCTGAATTATTTATACTCCCATTTTGGGCGGCATACTCAATAATGGGTATATACCTTTCATCCACTCGCTGCGCCAATAGCTGCGAACGTATATCGGTATAATAGGTAATCATCAGACCGCTTAACATTTCAAGTTTGGGTGGCAACAACTTGTATGCGCTGACAGCTTCCAAGATACGCTTGTAGCCACGTCCCCAGCTTTCAATATCCCCGCTTCTGAAAAAGGCGTTGGCGATTAGCGGGTTATAGGGAGAGGACGGGTGGCTTTCAAAAAGTTTTTCGGTCGTCCAGCTTTCCGGTAACTGTCCGGCGTTCCAAAAGGTGATATGGTCGGGGAACACGCTAATCTGAATGGGTACGGCACTGGCATAGTCTTTATGTGCCACACAATTCATCAGTGACTCCCTGATAGCTTCCACCGGGAACTGCGGTGTTTCACGCCGGGAAATTCCCTCGTATGATATATGATAAATCAGGTATTTGGTCTTTATCAAATCCATTGCCTTATCCACCTGCTCCATTAAAGAGCCGTGAACCTCGTCCTGAAACTCCAAGTTACCCTTATCATCCCGGAAGAAACCTATCTTGATATAAGCCCCGGTTACAAAGCGTTCCGGGTCGGGGTGGAACAACAGCAAGGCGGCACGGGTCGGACGGTTGGTTTGGGTGTCAATCAGCCGCAAATCGTGCAGCAAATTTTCGGTAGTATCTTTCAACACATCTTCGTCCACACGCCCGCTTCTCGCCGCTTCCTTGCGGAAACGGTTCAATGCGCCGGGGGAAAGTTCCTCTATGCCTGCCCACTCTATGGGAAACTCGTCCCAATGCCTGCCAGTACGTTGCAGGATAAAACGGTTCAACGCCGCACCTTTCAACTCCTGTTTCGTGCTGCCGCTGCGATAGTGGTACTGACCTTTGTAATTGATAGGATTGGAATAAGGCGGTACGTCAATCTCGATATATTTCAGCCCGTTTTCTTCCAGCAGGTTCACGTCCACGATGATACCCAGCACGTCACGCACTTTGTTCGGTATATCCTCCAGCAGTTTGTCGGCATCGGCAACGCCGACTACCTTACCGTTGTCATTCATACCTATATATATATCTTGCCGCCTGTGGCGTTGGCAAAGCCGCATATCCATTTCAGATACTCGTCACGCCAGCTTTCTTTCCATTCCATATTTTGGTTTTCATTCATAATCATTTCTTTGTCTGCAAAATTAGTAAAAATACTGTCTGTCAGGAAAGAATATCGGTTATTCTTCCTCTTTTATAAGGTGGCATAGCTCCGGGTCGTTCTTAATCCGGGTTATCTCGTCCTCGACAATCTGCCGGACTTCCTGACGGATGCGGTCATAGTTGGCTTGTATCTCCTCCTGCATCCGGTCGTTGCCGTCCTTGTCGGTGAAGTCGATTATCTGCGGCAACTTCACGTAACGGGCGGTTTCCCGCTTCACCTTTTCATTGTCCACCACGATTTCACAGTGGAAAATCTTCTGCTCTATCCGTTCATCGAAGTTGTCCGCCACAGCACCCACGAACATACCTTGCGTGAGGTTGGATATTTTGCTGGCGGGTATCAGGCTGTCCATTTGGGTGCTTATCGAGGTGGATTTTTCCCGCTGGTTGATTGTCATGCTCTGCCGTTTCTGCAACACCTTTCCGAAACGCTCGGACAGTATTTTTGCCGTTTCACCGACTACCTGACCGCTGAACACGTTGCCCACCGTATTTTGGATTACACGGCTTTCCTTGTCCCCATAGTCACGGGTAAGCTGGCTGTAATCCTGAAAGCCCAACAGAACCGCAACCTTGTTGCTTCGGGCGGTGGCAATCAAATTATCAAGCCCACGAAAATATATAGTCGGTAATTCATCTATTATCACCGAACTTTTAAGCTGACCTTTCTTGTTTATCAGCTTCACGATACGGGAATTATATAATCCCAGTGCCGCCGAGTAGATATTTTGGCGGTCAGGATTGTTACCGACAACCAAGATTTTAGGCTCTTTCGGGTTGTTGATGTCAAGTGAAAAATCATCGCCCGTCATTACCCAGTAAAGGGCGGGTGAAATCATCCTTGAAAGCGGGATTTTCGCACTGGCAATCTGCCCCTGCAACTGTTCAACTGCCGAACTTTCCCAAGCATCCACGAACGGGGAAAGATAGTTTTCCAGTTCGGGATAACTGCGCAAAATCGTGAAAACATCGGCGTATTTCTTGTTCAACAACTCTATGGCGTGCGGGAACGTGCAATACCTGCCGCCCTGATAAATGCGCAAGTACCAAATAATGGCTGCAAGCAGGATAATCGGGCTTTCCACGAAGAAGTCGCCCTGCTTGCTTATCCAACTTCGATTGAGGTTAAGCATTATCGTGTAGCTTGCTTCGTAGGCATCCGCAATGTCCGACATGAAACTGGCGTTTATCGGGTTGCATCGGTGGCTCTTGCGTGGGTCGTCAAAATTGATAATGTAGAATTTGGGCTTTACCTTATACCCGTCCAAGTGGTTAAGCAAATGATTATAAGTGATTTCCGATAAATCGGGAAACTTATAATCATAGCAGTAGAGCGCAAAACCTTTCTCGATTTGCTGTTTTATGTAACTATTTACCACTGCATACGATTTGCCGCTGCCCGGCGTACCCAACACAAGGCTGGCACGGAACGGGTTCACAACATTTATCCAGCCGTTATTCCATTTCTTCTTATAGTAGAACCGGGTAGGCAGATTTACCGAATACTCGTTCTCGATAAGCCTTGTTTCCTGCATGAAACTCTCGTTCTCTGTATTAAAGACATCATCCATTAGGTTGTTCTTCAACAACCGGGACATCCATGTACCCGCCATGAGCATACAGATATAGCCCGCCGATAGCGTGGCGATATAAAACACAGTGTCCGCCGTATGTGGCAGCGGAAGTTCCAGCAGCCACCAGTTCAGGAAAAACAACACGACACCCGCCACAAGGCTGCAATGTATCTTCGCCCACGTTATCTTTTCCTCTTTCACGCCCTTAGTGCCGATGCACGACAGGGCGAGGAACACCACCGCAAAAAGTTTCGTCCAAAGGACGGACGAGAACAGCCCGGTGGTGCGCTGGAAGTTCCACAGTATCTTGTCTATCACTTCAAACGTCACTCCCCATTCTTTCAGGGTGGAGTAACAGAACCAGTACACGTTTATTCCCACGAATAGAATACTGACAGCCCGCATAAAGTCCATGACCCTTGCAAGCCCTCTCAAATCATCCTCTTGCTGCATAATTGTATGTTTTTAAGTTAGTCAATGCGCCTTGTGCGCTTCTTTTTCTTCTTTCTCTTTTGGCGGGCGGTGTCCTGCGGCTCGTCACCGCCAGATGCACCGCCGCCCAGCAAACCGCCGAAAGCACCCAGCACGGAAGCCATGCCCGAAACGATGTCGGATTTCGGCGTGAAGCCCGGCTGTTCCTGATGCGTGGGCTGGTCTTGCTGCGGTGCTGCCACTTCGGACTGGTGTATCTTTCCGGTTTCGCCCGAAAAACGTTCGTTGAACACGTTCGCCGAATACTCCTTGCCCAAGCGTGAACCGTTCAGCACCACCCGGCTGTCGTGGTCGATGAACGTAACGCCATAGATGCGCCCGCTGTCGTTCTGACGGAATACCACGTCAATGCCCCGCTTCCTTAGCTGCTGTTCCAGTTCCTTGCGGCTGCGGGCGGTCTGCATGGCAGTGGCTACAATCTTCCGGGTGCGCTCTTTCAGTTTCCCGTTCCTGATTGCTTCGCCCGATTTCTCCATTCTGCGCTGCACCGCTTCATAACCTACCGACTTGCCGATGCGGGAAGCCTTTACCGGGTTGCCTGTCTTTTCGCCCTTGTCATTGGTGGCGGAATAAACTATGCCCTGATAGGGCTTGCCGTTTATCTCGCCCTTGACTTCCTCGGCGCACACGTTGTAAGCGGCAAGCAAAGCCTTGTACTCCCCGAACGACTGGAAGCGGTAGCCATAGCAAGCCGCTTTCACGGTGTTGCCGACTTGGTGCTTCACGTCCCCGGCGGCATAGTCCACCTTTTTCAGTTCGGGGCGTTCGGCACGTTCCTTCCGCTCTGCCGGGTGCAGCCCGTATTTCTTTTCCAGTTCACGGGTGATTTGCTTGCTGCGCCGATGCTCGAACCTGTCATTCAGCGGTCTGCCGTTCTCGTCCACCCGCAACCCCACGATGTGGATATGGTGGCGGTCGATGTCGGTATGCTTGTACACCAGATAAGGCTGGTCGCCATAGCCCAACTTCCGCATATACTCTTTGGCGATGTCGGAAAGCTGCTGGTCGGTCAGCACGTCTTCCGGGTGCGGGTTTATGGAAATATGAAGTATCGGCTTCTTGGTGGATAGCTGGACGGGCATCTGCATTTCAAAGCTGCGCATACACTCGCCGATAGAGAAATTCCCGTCCTCGCCCAACAGCATCCGGTTGGAGAAAAGCACCTTTGCTTCCCCGCTGTCCACCTTGTTTTGGTTGTAAGCCAGTGCGCCGAACATATTGCCGCCCGTGCTTATTTTGGCAACCATAGTTCCCTGCACTCGTTTGTCAGGTCGATAACCTGACGGTTCAACATCGCCAGTTCGGTGGTCGCTTTCTCCAGTTTATAGAGAAAAGCCAGTGCCTTTTTCTCCGAAAAGTTGCTGTGCAACGCCTTTACGACTTGGTTGTAATTGACTGCAACCGCCCGGAACTGGGCGTAAAATTCGGTCAGCCGGGCGCAATATTCTACTGCCGATTTGTCCACTTTCACCACCCGGAACGGCTCGCCGAACAGCCGGGCGGCGATGAAACGGGACTTGCTCGTAACGCCCGACTGCTCCCATTGCGAGAGGAAGCGGGCATTCTCCCGGTCGTTCAGGTAAAGGACATGGCGATGCTTCGCCGGGTCTGCGAGGGCGGGGCGACCGCCCTTGTTAGGTTTTCTTGTTTCCATGCTTCTTTCAATTAAAAAATTACGACTTCGGAGTGATTTTTACCCCCGCAAGGGGCAAGGCGTTTTCAGGCACGGAAAACGGTTTTGTAGCATACAAAACACACCTTGCTATTTTCTGACGAAAATCGAAATCCGTCACGGACGGATTGGGGTTAGCGTGGAACGGCAAGCCCTGCCGTTCACCAGCCCGGTTTTACACCTTTGCCCCCTGCGGTTCGTTACTCCGCTGCAAAGTAACGGTGATTTATAATGCTGTAAAATAGGCGGTTGGTGGACAAATCGGGACAGCGCAGGACAAATCGGGACACATCTAAAAACGAACGTTTTTTCTCCTTTTATTTGCAGAAGATTTCAAGGTTGAAAGCCATATTTCAAGCAAGAAAGCAGGATAGAAAGCAGGATTTCAAGAAAACGTGATTGCAGGATTTCAATATTTCAAGAAAGAATGAAAGCTGGAAAACAAGATTGAAATAAAACAGTCTTTCAATATTTCAAGATTGCAATATGGAAACAAAGAAAGCTATATGGCTGGATTGATTGAAAGCAATAAATAAATCTATCAACCAATAATGAACGAAAGCAATATGGAAAACGAGAAAACACCCCTTTATGTCGCCTTTTCCACCCAAAAGGGCGGAGTCGGCAAAACCACCTTTACCGTGCTGGCGGCGAGTTACCTCTACTACCTCAAAGGCTACGATGTGGCGGTGGTCGATTGCGACTACCCGCAACACTCCATTGCCGGGATGCGAAAGCGGGATGCCGAGCAGGTCGGGGCGGATGAAGATTACAAGCGAATGGCGTATGAACAGTTTACCCGACTGGGGAAGAAAGCCTACCCGGTATTGTGCAGTTCACCTGAAAAGGCGATTGCAACGGCTGACGAACATATAGCCGCCGGACACGTGCCGGATATTGTGTTTTTCGACCTGCCCGGCACGGTGAACAGCGAGGGCGTGATAAACTCCCTTGCAGGCATGGACTACATTTTCACACCCATTTCCGCCGACAAGGTGGTGCTGGAAAGCAGCCTGTCGTTCGCAATGGCTATCCAAAAGCTATTGGTAAGGAATGAAGCCTGCCGACTTGCCGGGCTGTACCTCTTTTGGAACATGGTGGACGGTAGGGAGAAAACAGACCTTTACACCGCCTACGACAAGACCATTAAGGAACTGGAACTGCCGCTGATGAAAACCTTTATCCCCGATACCAAACGCTACAAAAAGGAACTGGTGGCGGATAAAAAGGCAGTGTTCCGCTCCACGCTCTTTCCCGCCAGCCGCTCGCTGGTAAGGGGAAGCAACTTGGAAGAACTGATAACCGAAATAGTGTACTACATCAAATTAAAATGATATGGCAAAGCAAAGCGGCGGGATGCCGAAGATAGACGAGGATTTCATGAAAGAGCTTATCTCGCAGGGTGTTCCCAGTAAACAAGATAATAATAAGACGAATGATGTACCGCAAGAAACACAAACAGAAACGGTGCAAGTAGAGAAACCGACACCCCGCAGGCGCAAGGGCGGTTCGGGCGACTACCAGGAAACTTACTTTCAGAAAGTGGAACTGGCAGACCGACAGCCCTTGTACGTGAGCCGTACCACGCACGAGAAGCTGATGCGTATCGTGACGGTGATAGGCGGGCGCAAGGTGACGGTAAGCAGCTACGTGGAAAACATTCTGCTGCGGCACTTCGAGCAGTACCAAGACGAGATAAACACCCTGTACGAAAGCCACTTCCAAAAGCCTGTCTGACTATGATAATCTATTGCATACTTACCGGGCTTTTGGTGTACTATATCGCCCTATGGCTGTGGTATCGCTACACGGACAGCCGGACATCAACGGGCAGAACGGATGATGCGCCACTCCCACGAAACGGGGTTTCAGGCTACACGCTGATAGGTGAAAGCCGATACAAGGGCGGACTAATCGGGACAGCGCAGGACAAATCGGGACACCTCCCGCAAGCGGCTGAAAATGATACTATTTTTGCGCCGCAGGCTGACGGACAGCCGGAAGAAAACATTCCGGAAACAGCAGCCGAAGCGGAAGAAACGCCCGGTTACGAGAATGACGAACCCGACTACGAGGACGAGGAAATAGCCGGGTACATGGACGGTGACGATGATACCGGGCGGGCTACGGGCGTGAGCTTCGATGAACTGGGCGAAGCGGTACGCACGGCGAACGCCGACAACCCCACCGAAGCGGAGAAACGGCAAACCGCCGGGACACTGGCAGGCATTGAGGGGACGAACCTCTACGATGCGGTGGTGGAGAACATCAACGGCGGGCTGGCAAAGGTGGCGGAACTGCTGGGACGCAACGAAGCGGAACTGGCTGTGGCTGCTGTCCCTGCCGGAACTGTCGATACAAGCGAGGAACACGAAGCGTTCGACATGAACGATTTCCTATAATATAATAATGTATAAGCCTGACAGCATGAAACAACGGGATTACGGTTGATTGGCAACCTGAAAACAAACAGACAAACGGGACTATCCCCGACCACTAAAATTTCAAATTATTCACCAGCCGGGAAAGGCGGACTATCCACCCACCGCCCGGCATTAAAAACAAATCACAATGAGAAAGAAAATCTTCTTGTCGGCGGCTATACTTGCCGCCGTGGTAAGTGCCTACGCACAAGGAAACGGGCAGGCGGGCATCACCGAAGCCACGAACCTAATCACCGGGTATTTTGACCCCGGAACAAAACTGGTGTACGCAATCGGGGCGGTCTGCGGCTTGATTGGCGGGGTAAAAGTATATAACAAGTTTTCAAGCGGCGACCCCGATACCTCAAAGACTGCCGCCAGTTGGTTCGGGGCGTGCATCTTCCTGATTGTCGCCGCCACTATCCTGCGTTCGTTCTTCCTCTAAAAAGGCGGCAATGTCTGAATATCCGGTAAACAGGGGTATCGGGAAGCCAGTGGAGTTCAAGGGGCTGAAAAGCCAGTACCTCTTTATCTTTTGCGGCGGCTTGCTCGCCGTCTTCGTGGTGTTCATCGTCCTGTTCATGGCAGGCGTGAACCAGTGGCTATGTATCGGTTTCATCGTGTCGGCTTCGCTGCTGCTCGTGTGGCAGACGTTCCGGCTCAATGCCAAGTACGGCACGCACGGGCTGATGAAAGCTGCCGCACGCAAAAGACACCCACGCTTCATTATTAGCCGAAAGGCGATACCCCGGCTGTTCAACTACAAAAGAAGAAAGGAAGAAAGAACATGAGGAATATGTTAAAGGCTACCACGCTGGAAAGGAAATTTCCACTTTTGGCGGTGGAGAACGGTTGCATCATTTCAAAGGATGCGGACATAACGGTGGCTTTCAGGGTGGAACTGCCCGAACTGTTCACCGTCACCAGTGCCGAGTACGAAGCCATACATTCGGCATGGTATAAGGCAATCAAGGTGCTGCCCGACTACTCCATAGTACACAAGCAGGACTTCTTCATCAAGGAGAACTACCAGCCCGACACGGAAAGGGACGAGCTTAGTTTTTTAAGCCGCTCCTTTGAACGGCACTTCAATGAACGCCCGTTCCTGAACCATTACTGCTACCTGTTCCTGACAAAGACGACAAGGGAGAGAAGCCGCCGACAGAGCGACTTCTCCACCCTCTGCCGGGGCAGGATTGTACCGCAGGAGATAGCCGACAAGGAAGCGGCGGCAAAGTTTATCGAAGCGGTCGGGCAGTTTGAAAGGATTATGAACGACAGCGGTTTTGTCACCCTTACCCGGCTGGCGGCATCGGAAATCACCGGGCAGGACGGAAAGGCGGGCATCATCGAGAAATACTTCTCGCTCTCGCAAACCGACACTACTTGCCTGAAAGACATCGGGCTGTACCCGGAAGAAATGCGGGTCGGGGACGATATACTGTGCCTGCACACGCTTTCGGACGTGGAAGATTTGCCCGGAAAGGTCGGGACGGACTGCCGATTTGAGAAGCTGTCCACAGACAGAAGCGATTGCAGGTTAAGTTTTGCCGCCCCGGTGGGCGTGCTGTTGTCGTGTAACCACGTCTATAACCAGTTCATCTTCATAGACGACCACGCCGAAAACCTGAAGAACTTCGAGCAGACCGCCCGGAACATGCAATCGCTCTCCCGTTACTCCCGTGCCAACCAAGTGAACAAGGAGTGGATAGACGAGTACCTGAACGAAGCGCACAGCAAGGGGCTTATCTCGGTACGCTGCCACTGTAACGTCATGGCATGGAGTGACGATAGGGACGAACTCAAACGCATACGCAACGATGTGGGAAGCCAACTTGCGCTAATGGAGTGCAAGCCACGCCACAACACGGTCGATACGCCCACGCTCTTTTGGGCGGGCATACCCGGCAACGAAGCCGACTTCCCCGCAGAGGAAAGTTTCTACACGTTCTTGGGGCAGGCTCTCTGCCTGTTCGTGGAAGAAACGAACTACAAGAGTTCGCTTTCGCCGTTCGGCATCAAAATGGTGGACAGGGTAAGCGGTCGCCCGCTGCACATCGACATATCGGATTTGCCCATGAAGAAAGGCATCACGACCAACAGAAACAAGTTCATACTTGGGCCGAGCGGGTCGGGTAAGTCCTTCTTCACCAACCACATGGTGCGCCAGTGTTACGAGCAGGGTGCGCACGTGCTGCTGGTCGATACGGGTAACAGTTACTTGGGGCTGTCCCAGCTTATCCACAACCGCACGCACGGCGAGGACGGGATTTATTTCACCTACACCAACGAGAACCCGATAGCGTTCAACCCGTTCTATGTCGAGGACGGGGTATTTGACATCGAGAAAAAAGAGAGCATCAAGACCCTGATACTCACCCTGTGGAAGCGGGATGATGAAGCCCCCAAACGGTCGGAAGAAGTGGCGTTGTCAAACGCCGTGAGTGCCTATATCGAACTGATAGGCAAAGACCGTTCGGTAACGCCCTGCTTCAACACGTTCTACGAGTTTGTCCGGGATGATTACCGCCGACAGCTTGAACAGAAGAACGTCAGGGAAAAGGATTTTGACATTGACAATTTCCTGAACGTGCTTGAACCGTACTATCGTGGCGGTGAGTACGACTACCTGCTGAACTCCGACAAGGAGCTGGATTTGCTGCATAAACGCTTCATTGTCTTTGAATTGGACAATATCAAAGACCACAAGATTTTATTCCCGGTAACGACTATCATCATCATGGAAGCCTTTATAAACAAAATGCGCAAGTTAAAGGGGATAAGGAAGTTAATACTAATTGAAGAAGCGTGGAAAGCGATTGCATCGGCGAACATGGCGGACTACATAAAATATTTGTACAAGACTGTCCGAAAGTATTTCGGGGAAGCAATTGTAGTCACGCAAGAGGTAGAGGATATTATTTCTTCCCCTATCGTGAAAGAAAGTATCATCAATAACTCGGACTGCAAAATATTGTTAGACCAGCGAAAATACCTGAACAAGTTCGACAGCATACAGAACCTCTTGGGACTGACCGACAAGGAGCGTTCGCAGATATTGTCTATCAACATGGCGAACCACCCCGGACGGAAGTACAAGGAAGTTTTCTTCTCGCTGGGCGGCACACAATCGGCGGTGTACGCCACGGAAGTTTCATTGGAAGAATATTACACGTACACGACTGAGGAAAGCGAAAAAATGGAACTGTTCGCTCTTGCCGAGAAGCTGGACGGCAACCTTGAACTGGCTATCAAGCGGCTTGCAGAAAGCAAAAGAAATCCCCAATCATCAACAACTTAAAAATTAGGAACATGAAATGGATTGACAATCTGATATACACGCTATTGTCCGCCTGCCTGCTGGCGGGCTGCGAGGACAGCGGAAGCAAGGAGCTGGAAAGGATGCAGGGCTATTGGGTACACGTCAGGGGACACCCGGCTTTCACACTCTCGGAAACGGGCGGCAGATACACCGTCACCCGGAAAGCGAATGTCAGGGGCAGAATACTGGAAACGGCTTACCCGGTAACAGAACGGAACGGCTGCCTGTTCATCGAAACGGGCTTCCGCATACAGTTCACCTATGACAAAAAGACCGACCGGATAACGCTCATGCCCGGCGGCGAATACAAACGAGTTACAAACCCTGAAAACAAAAGATAATGAAAAGAACAATTCTCCTTATGGCGGTGTGCCTTTGCTTCATCGGCAAGGCATCCGCACAGTGGGTGGTGTCAGACCCCGGCAACTTGGCGCAGGGCATCATCAACACCACCAAGCAGATAGTGCAGACTTCCACCACTGCCAAGAACACGCTGGACGGCTTCATGGAAGCGCAGAAGATTTTCCAGCAGGGTAAAAAATATTACGATGCGCTCAAAGCGGTACACGATGTTGTCAAGGGCGGCATCAAGGTGAAGAAGTCCATTGAGTTGGTGGCGGAAATATCCGAAATCTACGTGCGAAACTATCAGAACATGCTGGCAGACCCGAACTACACGCCGGATGAACTCACCGCCATTTCAGCCGGGTACGCAAAGCTGCTCTCCGAAAGTGCGGACGTGTTGCAGGACTTGAAGAATGTAGTGAACGTGACGGGCATGTCGCTGACGGATGCCGAAAGACTGGCGGTAATCAACAACGCCTATAAAAGCCTGCTCAACTACCGCAACCTCGTGAACTACTACACCCGAAAGAACATATCCGTGTCCTACCTGCGGGCGAAGAAGAAGAACGACACCGACCGGGTGCTGGCTCTCTACGGCTCGGCGGATGAACGCTACTGGTAACATATAAATCGGTATGCCTATGTTATTAGCAGCGGTGGATTTTGACAACCTGCACCAAGTGTTGCGGGTGCTGTACGATGAAATGATGCCCTTGTGCAGCAACATGACGGGGGTAGCCAAAGGGATAGCCGGGCTGGGAGCTTTGTTCTATGTAGCCGCCAAAGTGTGGCAGTCGCTCGCACGTGCCGAACCCATAGACGTGTACCCGCTCCTGCGTCCCTTTGCGCTGGGGCTGTGCATCATGTTTTTTCCAACTTTCGTACTGGGGACTATCAACACGGTATTGTCGCCAGTGGTGAAAGGGTGCAACCAGCTTATGGAAACGCAGACTTTCGACATGAACGAGTACCGGGCGCAGAAAGACCGACTGGAATATGAAGCCCTGATGCGAAGCCCCGAAACGGCTTACCTCGCATCGGACGAGGAATTTGACCGACAACTGGAAGAACTGGGCTGGTCGCCCTCCGACATGGTGACCATGACGGGCATGTACATGGACAGGACGGCTTATAATATAAAGAAGTCCGTCCGGGACTGGTTCAGGGAGTTATTGGAAATGCTCTTTCAGGCGGCGGGGCTGATTATAGACACGCTGCGCACGTTCTTCCTAATCGTGTTAAGCATACTGGGTCCGCTGGCGTTTGCGATTTCCGTCTATGACGGTTTCCAAAGCACGCTGACCCGGTGGATTTCACGCTATATATCCATTTACCTGTGGCTGCCCGTGTCGGACTTGTTCAGCAGCGTGCTGGCACGCATACAAACCCTGATGCTCCAAAAAGACATCGAGCAGCTTTCAGACCCGGATTTCATCCCGGACGGGAGCAGCACCGTGTATATAATCTTTATGATTATCGGCATCGTGGGCTACTTCACCATTCCAACGGTGGCAAGCTGGATAGTGTCGGCTGGCGGTACGTCTGCCTATAACCGCAACGTGGCACGGGCTGGTTCAATCGCCGGGGCTGCGGTCGGTGCGGCTGGCGGAAAGGTTTCGGGAAAACTACTCAAATAAACAACATCAATTTATAGGATATGGAATTTAAGTCATTAACGAACATCGAAACGAGTTTCCGGCAAATCCGGCTCTTTGCGCTGGTATTCATCTGCCTGTGCGCACTGGTGACGGGCTTTGCCGTGTGGAACTCGTACAGCTTCGCCGAAAAGCAGCGGCAGAAGATATACGTCCTCGACAACGGCAAAAGCCTGATGCTGGCACTCTCGCAGGACATGGCGCAGAACAGACCCGTGGAAGCGAAGTCGCACGTGCGGCGTTTCCACGAACTTTTCTTCACCTTATCACCCGAAAAGGGGGCTATCGAAAGCAACATCAAACGCTCGTTGTTTCTCGCCGACAAGACCGCTTTCAACTATTACAAGGACTTGGCGGAAAAGGGCTACTACAACCGGGTGATTTCCGGAAACGTCACGCAGACGGTGGAGATTGACAGCGTGAAGTGCGACTTCGACCAGTACCCCTACAAGGTGAACACGTATGCCCGCCAGTTGATTGTCCGGGAAAGCAGCCTGACGGTGCGAAGCCTTGTCACCTCGTGCCGGTTGCTTAACGCCACACGGAGCGACAACAACCCGCACGGCTTTATCATCGAAGCGTTCACCATTACCGAGAACAAGGATTTGCAGACCATTAAAAGATAGCCTTATGGAAAGAAAACGAAACCACATCGAAAAGGTGCGGGACTGGGCGGACGACCGCCTGCGCCGAATGTGCGGACGGATTACGCCGGGCAAAAGGCTGGCGGTTATCCTCCTGATGTTCTTCTTTTTCGGCGGCTTGTCTATCTACATCACCGTTTCATCAATCTACAATATCGGGAAACGGGACGGGCAAAGGCTGCAAATAGAACACATCAGACAACTGCCGTTGCACGGCAATGACACAACCAAAAGTATCAACCCGTTAAACAGACCGCAATATGGAAGAAGTACAGAAGAATGAGAACGGCACGACCGTACCGCAGGCGGACGGGAAGCCGAAAAAGGAAGATAAACCCAAACGGGAACTTACCCCGCAGCAGGTGCAGCAGCGCAGGAAAATGATAGTCTTCCCGCTGATGTTCCTTGCCTTTGCAGGGTGCATGTACCTGATATTCGCACCCTCCGGCAAAGAGGACGTGAATGTGGAAAGCGTGGGCGGCTTCAATGCCGACATACCCCTGCCCGCAGAGGACGGGATTATAGCCGACAAGCAAAAGGCTTACGAGCAGGCGGTGACAAACCGCAAACAGCAGGACAAGATACAATCCTTGCAGGACTTCGGTTTCACGCTGGACGATGATACGGAAGAACCACAAGAGGAAATCAATCTGATGCCGGAAGAAGATCCGAAGCCACAAAGGGGCGGCGGTGCTTCTTCAAGGGCGGCTTACCGGGACATCAACCGCCAGTTAAGCACGTTCTACGAAACGCCCCCTGTGGACGAGGAAAAAGAGGAATTGAAACGGCAGGTGGCGGAACTGACCGACCGACTGAAACAGCAGCAGAACGCCACGCCTACGGCTGACGACCAAATGGCACTCTTGGAAAAGTCCTACGAGCTGGCGGCAAAGTATATGAACGGGCAGGACGGACAAAGGGGACAGATTGCCCAAATACCGACAGCCGGGCAGAACGGCGGCGGTATCGGCACTCCGGCTATTCCGGTGCAGGCTATCCGGGAAACGACCGTTTCGGGATTGCAGCAGCCCATGAGCGATGCCGACTTCATCCGGGCTTACAGCCAGCCACGAAACTACGGCTTCAACACGGCGGTAGGCACGGGGTACGCTATGGGAAAGAACACGGTAGCCGCCTGCATACACCAAGACCAAACGCTGGTGGACGGGCAGGCGGTGAAACTCCGGTTGCTCGAACCCATGCAGGCGGGAAATATCGTTGTGCCGAAGAATACCCTTGTGGCGGGAACGGCAAAGGTGCAGGGCGAACGGCTCGACATACTGGTGTCCTCGATTGAGTACGCTGGCAACATCATCCCGGTGGAACTCGCCGTGTTCGACACGGACGGGCAAAAGGGGCTTTCCGTACCGTCCTCTATGGAGCAGGAAGCGTTCAACGAAGCTATGGCGAATATCGGAAGCGGGCTGGGTACAAGCATTTCCTTTGCCCAAAGTGCCGGGCAGCAGGTGGCTATGGACGTGACAAGGGGATTGCTGCAAGGAACGTCCGGCTACCTCGCCAAGAAGTTCCGAACCGTGAAAGTGAAGCTGAAAGCAGGCTATAAAGTCATGCTTTACGCCAAACAACAATAACCATTTTATCAACCGTTAAAATTTCAATTGACAATGAAACAGATTTTTGGATTGTTCGCCCTCTTGCTGGGCATGTGTGCGGCAAACGCACAAACCGCTGACACCGTGAAGTATGCGGCTGGCAACGACTTGTACCGGGGGATTACCCGGAAACTCCCGTACCGCCAAATGGTTACGCCCTACGGCGTGGAAGTGACCTTTGCCAAGACGGTGCATATCATCTTCCCCGCCGCCGTCCGCTATGTCGATTTGGGAAGCAACCACATCATAGCGGGCAAGGCGGACGGTGCGGAGAACGTAATCAGGGTGAAAGCCACGACAGAGGGCTTTCCGGGAGAAACGAACTTCTCCGTTATCTGCGAGGACGGCAGTTTCTTTTCGTTCAACGCCAAGTACGCCCGTGAACCGGAAATGCTCAACATCGAAATGAAGGACTTCTTGGAGAATGAAGATACGTCCGACTTCTCGCATACCCGGATGAACATCCATTTCCGGGAACTGGCGGGTGAAAGCCCGCTATTAGTGAAGCTGATAATGCAGAGCATCTACAAGAACAATGACCGGAAAGTGCGCCACTTGGGTAGCAAGCGTTTCGGCATACAGTTCTTAATCAAGGGGATTTACACCTATAACGGGATGCTCTACGTGCACACGCAGACAAAGAACAGTTCCAACGTGCCTTTCGACACGGACTTCATCAGGTTTAAGATAACCGATAAGAAAGTGCCCAAACGCACGGCTATTCAGGAAACGGTACTGGATGCGGTACGCAGCTACAACGAGGTGATAGAGATTGCCGGGAAAT
Source organism: uncultured Odoribacter sp. (assembly GCA_945900015.1). Classification (GTDB taxonomy): domain Bacteria; phylum Bacteroidota; class Bacteroidia; order Bacteroidales; family Marinifilaceae; genus Odoribacter. Next base: position 27,237 of record CAMDJC010000002.1, read on the forward strand.
CGACCGTGCGCACGGTGTACGCCCTGCCGAAGTTTACCATTCCTGACGACAAGCTGCTGGTCGTGGAACTCTACGAGAAGAACGGCGGGCGGCATCAGACCATACGGGTGGAAAACGCCGACATCGTGAACGCAGAAGTGATTGACGAACTAAAAATCAAATAGGGAATGAAAAGACACATCTTTATAATGATGCTCTTTGCGCTGTGCCTGACCTCGTTTCAGGCACACGCACAAAGATACCTGCCGGGCATGAAAGGCTTGCAGGTCACGGCGGGCATGACGGACGGGGTGCATTGGAACGCCAATACGGATTTTGCCTACCACATCGGGGCGGCGTACAGCGTTTACACCAAGAACGCCAACCGCTGGGTGATTGGCGGCGAATACCTGCACAAGAAGTATGACTACAAGGATATGCAGATACCCGTGGAACAGTTCACCGCAGAGGGCGGCTATTACCTGAAATTCCTATCGGACAGACGAAAGACCTTTTTCCTTTCATTGGGCTTGTCGGCTCTCGCCGGGTACGAAACAAGCAACCGAAGCGAAAAGCTGCTGCCGGACGGCTCTACCTTGCTGGATAAGGACTGCTTCATTTACGGCGGTGCGCTGACGCTGGAACTGGAAGCCTACCTGACCGACCGGGTGGCTCTGCTGTTGAACGCAAGGGAACGGGCGTTGTTCGGCTCGGACATAGGCAAGTTCCACACGCAGGTATCTTTGGGACTGAAATTCATTATCAACTGACCGCTATATAATAATGTATATGAAGAATGTAATGTATAAAATCATCATGGGCTGCTACATCGTGGCCGCCCTCGTGCTTGTCACCGCCTGTAATGACAACTTGGATATTCAGCAGGCGTACCCGTTCAGCATCGAAACACTGCCAGTACCCAAAAGGCTGAAAGTCGGGGAAACCGCCGAAATACGCTGCCGACTGGTGCGTGGCGGCTATTACCAGCCGACTGCCTATCAGATACGGTATTTCCAGCCGGACGGCAAAGGAAAGCTGGAAATGGATAACGGCACGGTGCTTTTGCTCAATGACCTTTACCCGTTGGAGAAAGAAACATTCAGGCTCTACTACACCTCGGCATCGACAGACCAGCAGACGATTGACATTTATATTATCGACAGCTTCGGGCAGATGCAACAACTTTCGTTCTCGTTTAACAATGACAGCAGCGAGGAAGAATAAATCTTTTGGAATTAGTATGTTGATAAACACCCAGTGTTTTATTGCTGGGTGTTTATTTTGTGATTACCTTTGTTCCTTGTAAATAACTTATAAAAAAATAACTGCACATTATGAGAATAAAGGATATTTCCGTTGAAAATTATCGAAACTTAAATTCTGCAACAATTACATTTGACGAATCGTGCAATTTTATTGTTGGAGAAAATAATTTAGGAAAATCAAATATATTAAACCTGTTAAATATCATTTTCACACGAAGAGGATTTGTTTATGATGATTTTAATGATGCAAATTTACCTATAACAGTTAATATACGAATAAAACTCACAAATGATGAAATAGGGCATTTTGAAGACTTGTTTGATATAGATGATTACACCTATATCAATATTATCTGTAAACAAGTATCACCTGATGATAATATGGAATTTTATCATTTAGAAACAGAAACATACATATCTCCAACCCTTATTAAATGCTTAAACTTTATATACTATGATTCCTTGAGAAATCCCATTTCTGAAATTAATTTTGACAGCAGTAAAGGCGTAGGGCGTTTTTTATCAAGAATGATTAAGGATTACGTATCGAATACAGATATAAATACTAATAATTTAGTTGATATTGAATTTACAAATGATTTATTAACTAATGTAAATACTAAATTAGAAAAAATAAAATCTTTTAAAGACCACGCAATTAAAGCTGTTTTGGAGGGGGATGTTTCATTGTTATTCCCAAAGTTAATCTCTTTACAAGATGCCAGAGGAGGGGCATTGTCAAAATGTGGATATGGAATTCAATTTTTATTACTAGTTACTTTATCTATTTTGAATAAACTTCAAACAATTTCCGACCAACGTGGAGAAACAGGGGTATTTGTTAATGAGGATACAGGAGAAAGGTCTATTTCTGTTGTATTAGGACTTGACGAGCCAGAGATACATTTACATCCTTATATGCAACGTTCTCTTATTAAATATCTCAATAAAGTTATCAATAATGAAGATTCTGACTTAAAGTTATTAATAAAAGAATTATTTGGAATTGATAAATTAGATGGTCAAATCATCATCGCAACACATTCACCAAGTATTATTCTTAATGATTTTAAGCAGATTATTCGACTTTATAAAGAAGGAACAAGCACTAAAATAGTTTCAGGAACAAATCTATCTCTCGGCGAACAACTTGAAAAACATCTTTTACTTCATTTTCCTTTTATCAAAGAAGCATTCTTTGCTCGCTGTGCTATTTTTGTCGAAGGGGATTCTGAATATGGAAGTTTTCCCTTGTTTGCAAAAAAATGTGATATAGATTTAGATGATTGCGGGATATGTGTTATTCAAGCAGGTGGAGATTCCGTTCTACAACTGATACAGTTAGCAGAAAAATTTGGTATACCTTGTATTGGGATTAGAGATAGTGATGGAGATAATACCCCAACAAGTATTCCTAATTTATGGAAAACAACAGAACGGGATTTTGAGGCTGAATTAATGAAATTGATTGATATAGGAAGAGAGGAAGTATTATGCGATATACTTTGTGAATATGATTCGGAAAAACAAGAACGAATTCTGAATGCACAAGCATTAAATAAACGAGCATATAAAAAATATGGCTATTTAACAGCACCTATCAGTACAGACCTCAAATTATCAGATATAGACAAAACAAATATCACAAACCTAAAAGCCTATTATTCTACATGGTTTGGAATCAATAAGTCTCAACCATTGGGACTTTTAATAGGAATGAAACTATCTAAAAGCGAAATCCCTCAAATATATGTCAATCTAATTGAACAAGCTAAAAGTTTATGCTGATGTATCAAAACGAAATAGAAATTATAAAATCTCGGATTGAGAACAAACACCAAGGGGATGAAAAACAATTAGAAATTATTTTTTCTCCTAACAAACGATTATTAGTTGAAGCACCTGCTGGCTATGGTAAAACACATACAATGGTAAGCCGGATAGCCTATTTAATATCTATCGGCAAGCTACCTGTTCCAAAAAAACTTTTAGCATTAACTTTTAGCGTAAATGCTGCATATAAAATTAAAAAAGATGTAAGTAAGAATATTCCAGAACTATTGCAGGATTTAGGCAAGCAAATTAATATTAAAGAAAAAATATATGTATCTAATTATCATGGTTTCTGTCGAAGCATTTTAAAAAAATACGGTCATAGACTACATCCTGCATTGTCGAATTTAGATACTCTACAATCCGTTGATGATAGTCGAAGTGATAGTATAATGCGAGTATTTAATAATATTTCAATAGATGAAGCGAATGTTTTGTCAGAATTCAACGCCGGAGTTAAAAACATAAAAGGAAAGTATTTAAAAGAAAATATTGATAAATATAATTCTATTGTCATCTCCAAACTATTAATAAAGAATGCCATTCCATATAATGCAATTATTACTTTAACAATTAAATTGTTTAAAGAACAAATTGGAATATTAGAATTTTACCGAAATTATTATACATCAATTCTCGTAGATGAATTTCAAGATACCAATCTACTAAGTTATTGGCTATTGAATTTCTTAATTACAGATAAAACAAATATATTGCTATTAGGAGATTCTTTACAGCGAATTTATGGATTTATAGGAGCCGTACCCAATTTACTTTCACATGCACAAAATACATTCAATTTACAACTTATTTCATTGGAGAAGAATTATCGTTTTGCATCCAATGAGAATATGCTTCAATTGGATAAAATAATACGGCAAAATGCTATTACTCCTTTTGATAACCCTAATAGCTTAAAATCCAAGGTGGAATTTAATATCTATGATAACCAAGAAGAAGAAGCTTTACAAGTTGTAATTAAGTCACAAAAAATATTACAAAACGATTCCTTTGCTAAAGTTGCCATACTTGCAAAGCAAAGAGGACCTAATATTGAGCATATTATAAAAACTTTCAATCACAATAAGATACCATTCTTTTATGGATTATTTACAGATGAAGACTCTGAATATATAACATTCAACAGAAAATGTCTGTATGAATTTATTGAATTACTAAAATCAAATTCAAAGATTACTAAAAAGATAGGGAAAAAACATATTGATAAAATACGAGAAATATATATTAACAATGATTCCGTACTTGTTAAAGCTCTTTTAGAATTACTCGAAATTTTTTGGGTTCAGCTTTTTGTCGATTATTCGTTTTTATCTAATGAAGATAAAATTAATCTGATTAAAGATACCTTTGAACATAATGGTATAAAACAATATATGGAATTCTTAAATACGTCTATAATAATCTCTACGGTACATGCAGCAAAAGGTTTAGAATGGGATTATGTAATACTTCCTGATATGGAAAAAGATTCATTTCCTAACTGGTATGGATTATGCGGTAGATGTAAAAATGGAAATGACTGTAATTTTGTGATGACTAAAGATATAGAAAAATCATTCTTTGAGGAATTAAGTGTATTTTATGTAGCAGTTACTCGGGCTAAAAAGCAAGTTTTTTTTACGGCAAGTCATAAACAACTCACAAATAGGGGCATTTTTGAAAAAAATTATAGTTGTTTTATGAAATTGCCAGGTATTGAATATATACAAACAGTATAGAGAGACAGAAAGTATTATTGGCTAACCAACAGCTAGTCAGAAGGCATTGGTTGCTAATAATTTTTGGGGAATATAGGCGGGTTTCTTTGCTACTTTATTTCCCGGCACTCACGAAAGAAAGTAGCGGCGGCAAACAGCCGCCGTTCTCTATCAACTGGTTTTAAGGCTCCTTATGGACGTGTATTTCTCTAACCACACCTTTACCTGTTCCATGTTGTATTCGCCCGTGATAATTGCCGTATGGTCGTTTATGGCTACAAACCGGACACTCTCGTGGCTGTTTACCCAGCCTTGCAGGGAACAGACGCCCCACGTGTCCACATCTTCAAAAACACTGCGGTCTATCCGGCTGATTGGCTCGCCGAAAACTACCGTCATTATCTGAAAGTCCGGCTTATCTGCCAGCAGTTGCAAATGGTGCAGCGTGCCGAAATCGTCAATTTTGCGCCCCCACGCCCACACATCATTATACAAATCATCGCCCCATTGGTGCGGGTGGTCGAAACGGACTTTTACCTCTATGGTGTGTTCGTTTTCTTCTGTGTCCTCGATAACGCCCGTTACCATTAAGCCCGTAAAAATGCACTCGCAACGCCTGCCGATAAGCTCCTTGTTTACTTCTGTCGTTTTCATGCCCCCAAAATTTACTTGTTTATTACTCCGTTCTTCTTTGCTATCCACCCGTCACGCCTGCGGCGGCACTCGTCCAGCGTTTTGGCTACCGTGCTGAAAAGTTCGCCGTCCGTGTGGCGGTAGTCATATTGAAAATAAATCTGTCCCCTGAAAGCCCCTAAATGGCATTTCACGAACTTTTCTTCTCCCGGTGTCTGGGTGATGCTTACCCCGTTTTTGTTAAGTGACTGCATGATGTCTTATTTTTTTATGGTTATAAACTTGGTTGTTTTTAGCGGGCAGGGCTTTGACACCCCGCCCGGATTGGTTGTTATGCCGCCCGGAACACAAAGCCGTCATCAAACCAGTAATCGCACATGAACAGGTCACGGGCGAACTGTTTGTAATCGAAATAGGTCTTTGCGAACTCCGGCAGGTCGTAACATTCTTCTATAATTTCATAGGCGAAATCTTCTTCATCGTCATATTCCCCTTGATATTCATCCCGGAAATCCCGTACAAGGTCGTCCGCATCTTCCTCGCCCAAATCATGGCTTTTATAGTTGCACCACACGAAAAAGGCTTCCTGCTCGGTGTCGCTCAAATCCTCCACCGCATCACGCAGGGCAAAGAAGTTTTCAGAAATCCAGCTTTCGTCGATTAAGCCCTCCGGCACGTTCTCCCAGTCCTGAAACATGTATTCCGCATCTTCCTCGTCCTTGTGAAGTTCCCGGCAGGCTTCATAAAATTCTTCCTTGTCCGAATAGTCCGAAAGGTCGAGCCATGCGCCGGACAATGAACCGTTGTTGTACTTGACATAAGTGCCTACATAAACTTTTGCTTCCGATAATACCTTTGCTTCCATATTGCTGTAATTTTTTAAGTTTTTAATTTTATGCGGATTTGAGAGGTGAGGGAGTTGAAGTTTCACTGAACTTTTTTCCTGTTTCCCGTAAATCCGACTTTTTTTTTATGCGTCTTCCGGTCGGGTCGGTCGTTTTCGTTTCACATAGGCGTAAAAGGGTAGTGTTTAGAGTTTGCAAGGTTTTGGGCAAAAAATACCTCGCAAGGCAGGGAAGATTTTTTCGCCAAACCGGAACGGCTCGACCTTGCAAAATCGTGAAGAACACGTAACTACCTTTGCCTATTGAAATGATTAAAACGACTGTCCCGGCTGGGGGACTGCGTAAGAGGAAGATTTACAGATAGGGAAACCGGGGAAAAGTGCCTGTTCTCTTTCATCTTTTAGGGAACACTCCATGCGGGCGGGAAAGGCAAGGGTGTTGTGAGCTTGCTTGCAATACGCTTGTGCGGGTTTCCAACGGCTCTTTTCACGGAATACAGTCAGCCATGCCACGCACGGCTGGCGTTTCGGGGAATGTGCCAGTTGGAAAAGGATATAAAAAATGCGGGTAGTCGGTGGACTGCCCGCAAGGTGGAAGAATGTACTTCATTGGGATATAGTTTGTTAGGCGGAATTTCGTTACCGAAATCGTTACCTATTCGTTTTTGTCACGGTTATAGGTAACGAAACCTACCGGACGGCGTTCTTTCTGTTGTTTCGACTGGCTTAGAAGCTGGGTAAGGGCTTGGTACAGTTCGTTGAACTGCGCATCGGTGCTTACCTCCAGTTCCTCGATGCGCCTTGACAGTTCCTCGTAACCGATTGCCATTTGGCGCATGAGGACGAAAGCCCGCATGATTGAAATGTTTACTTCTATGGCTACTTTGGAGCGGAGAACCGAAGAAAGCATGGCTACGCCCTGCTCGGTGAAAGCCATAGGCATAGCAACGCCGAAGTTGTAATCAGGGGGTATCACATTTTGTGATACCCCTATGGATAACAGCAAGTTAGCTTCCTCTTGAGTGAGAACAAACATAAAATCACTTGGAAAACGCTCGATATTGCGCTTGACCGCCTGCTTCAAGGCTCGTGTTTCCACTTGGTAGAGTTCTGCCAAATGATAATCGAGCATCACCCGGCAACCTCTGACCTCAAAAATATTGTTTTGGATAATCTGCAAATCCATAATCGTATATTTTAGGAAATTTAGCAATGTTGGAATAATAGTAAGGACTGGTCACAAATTGTGACCAGTTCCCAATAATCAAGATTACATGGCGACTTCCTTGTAAATCTTCTCGATGCCGACAAACTTCTTGTCAAGCCCCTGCATATCGCTGCCTATCTTGCTGTTGGTGATGCGGGCGTAAATTTGCGTAGTTTCTATGTTTGTGTGTCCCAGCATCTTGGACACCGTTTCAATGGGTACGCCCTTTGACAGCGTGGTGGTCGTGGCGAACGTGTGCCGGGCAAGGTGGAATGTCAGGTTCTTTTTAATACCGCATATATCGGCAATCTCTTTCAAGTAGGCGTTTAGCTTCTGATTGCTGATTACGGGAAGTATCTTCCCGTCCGGCAACTTGCCCTTGTACTTCTTCAAAATCATCTTGGGAATATCCAGCAGGGGAACATTCACGTCCGTATTCGTCTTTTGCCGCTTGGTGATTATCCAAAGGTTGCCGTCAAAGGACTTTTGAATATTCTCCTGCCGCAAGTTGGCGACATCGCTGTAAGCCAAACCGCAGAAACAGGAAAAGACGAACAAGTCCCTGACGTGTTCCAGCCGTTCGGAAACCATTTTCTTTTTAAGGATGATTTTTATCTCGTCCTCTGTCAGATAACCCCTGTCCACTTTTTCCAGCCGAATTTTATAGCTGGCGAACGGGTCGCCCACCAGTATGCCGTTGTTGCGGGCAATAATGATGATACGCTTGAAGAACTGCATGAACTTGGCGGTGGTGTTGTAGCCGCACTTGCAGGCGGTACGCAAATACAACTCAAAATCGGTAATGAACATCGGGCTTATCTCCTTTATGGATATGTCCGATACGTTGTACTTGCTTTGGATAAATTCAGCGAGGTGGCGGCGGGTCACTTCATACTTGCGGTAGGTCGCTATCGTCTTGGATATGCCCACAAGCTGCTTCACATCGTCATTGTGCTTTTGGAACAATGAAAGGATTGTTTCGTGGCTCTCGCTATGACCTAAAAACTCGTTTTTCACTTTCTCGGCGGTCACGTAGTTGTCACGCCGCTGCATTTCGTGGTAAATGGTATTCAGGGAAGAACGTATGTCGTCCAAAAGGGCGTTTATCCTCCCGGCATCCCTACCTTTGGCTTTGCCCGCAGCAATGCTCCAGTTGTCGGGCTGGATGCTCTGTTTCGTACTGAACTGGCAAAGTTTGCCGTCTATGGTGATGCGTGCCATAATCATAACCTCGCCGTTTTTCTTTTCAGAACCTTTCTTCAAATAAAAAAGAACCTTGAATGTCGATTTCATAACTCAAAATTTTTAGTTGCAAAATTAGTTTTTACCTCTCGTTTTCGAGTTATGCAGACTATGGACTAATATAGTCATTATCAGGTCATTTATGGACAAATCGTTACCGTTTTTGTCCGGCGGGGAATAGGTAACGATTTAGTAACGAAACTTTGTCTTTTACCGTACTTTTGAAGTCTTGGAAGCAGGACTTTCGGGCAATAAAAAAAGCCACAAATCATTGATTTGTAGCTTTTTGTCCGTTTGCTGACCATTTCTGTCCAGCACGTTCAGCGGAGAGTGGGGGATTCGAACCCCCGGTACAGTAATCCCGTACGACAGTTTAGCAAACTGTTGGTTTCAGCCACTCACCCAACTCTCCATTGGTAGCACTGAATTGCGCTGACAAAAGTAGAGTATTTTTTTGAACCTACAAACTTTTAGCCGACTTTTTCTAATATTATTTCTTATGAGTGCATTCTCGGCGTAATTTATCGAATAATTGGCGATGAAATTTTCGTTCTGCACCTTCTAATCGCCATATTTTAGAAGCAGGAACAACTTTCATCAATCTCCCATAATACTCCTTTTTGATATCACGCATTTTCTGTTCATGAGTCAAAATAAAATTAATAGAGGTTGAGTAATCTGCTTCCTTCATCGCTGTTGCTTCCCGAACTCTTTTATATTCTGCCTTCATAATTTCTTCAATATCGCGATATTTTCGCTGCATTTCATTATATAAAGGCCAAAATACAGCTGCTTCTTCCGGGGATAAATCTAATTCCTGCGTAAAGAATGCCACTTTTTGAGCTTCAAATTCTTTGCGTTTTTCGTCTGATAATTTGCCTGTCTGGGCAAAAGCGACTCCAGTCCCTAAAAGAAAAAATATTATAAACAAAAGATTTTTCATATAACCATTCTTTAATAAACATCTGCCAATATCAATTCGTAATTGTCGATCTCCGCTGCCAAATATTCGATAATCTCATCACTTGTCGGATTAAATTCACTATCAAAAATATCTTCTTCCAATAACTCGTCCTCCAAAGTACTATGAGCAACCGCTTCTCCGGACGCAGTTTGATTTCTCTCCATCGTCATCGGAACAACAACATGCATAATCCCCATCATCACTACAAACATCGCCGCAATACCAATATAAGGACGCAACACCTGCAAAAGACTCGGTTTACGCACATCCTTTTTATTATCCGTAAGCTCCATGATTCTTTCGGTCAATCCGTCAAAATAACCATCAGGCACTGTAAACGGATTCTTTTCCTTGTACTTTTCGTTCATGTTTTCCATCACCGATTAATTTAAGGTATCAACAATTTTAAGAGCTGCTTCCACTTTCTGCACTGCATTATGATACGTAGCCTTTAAAGTACCTACCGCTACTCCCAATGCCTGAGACATCTCTTCATAAGACAAATCATCAAAATACCGCATATTAAAAACGATTCGTTGCTTATCAGACAATAACAAGATGGCACACTGTAATTCTTTCTGTATTGCATCTCCAGAAAAATACGTATCACTTTCTAACGTATTGACCAAGAAATCAGAGATCTCATCTGAATTACCATAGACCTTACGTCTTTTTTCATTTAAAAAATTCAAAGCTTCGTTGGTTGCTATCCGATAAATCCAAGTATAAAGTTTTGAATCAAAACGAAACTCTTTCAAGCCCTGCCATATCTTTACAAATACATTTTGCAAAATGTCATCTGCATCTTCATGGCTAATTACAATTTTTCGTATGTGCCAATAAAGACGCTCTTTATACTTGTCAACCAACAATCTGAATGCATCTTGCTCACGATTATTTTCGTGAAACAATTTGAGGATATAATCATCTTCAATTACATTCATAGCACGCTCTTAATTAATTTCTATTTTTAGACAAATCTATTATAGAAAAGTTTATTTCCATAGATCTGAAAATGTATGTATACCTTTAAAATAATAACGAAATATCAAGCTATGAGGATAAATACAAGCATCATTTCGAGTGCCCGTTCCATGTGTATAATGTTTTTTCAATAAATGGAACTCTTGATAAGCCTGAATAATAGATTTAGCATTTGCCCACTCCCCTTTCAACGAAAACAGCAGCATCGCTGCACTATCTAAAAACCACCTTTGCCAACGCACCCTTCTCCACTCTCTTATATTCAGATTTTTATATAACATCAATAAATTGTTCCGATAATTCAAGAATAACTTACGAGGGTGATTCATAGGCAATGAACCTCCGCCTAAATGATACACGACTGATGCTGTACAAACTTTCAATATTCGCCCACTGTTTCGCAAACGCCAACACATATCAATTTCTTCCATATGAGCAAAAAAACGCTCATCCAATCCGCCTATCCGCATATATGCATCCCGGCGAATACATAAAGCAGCTCCACTACACCAAAACACCTCTCGGATATCATTATATTGACCAAAATCTGTTTCAAGTATATCCAATATTCTTCCTCTGCAAAACGGGAATCCTAAATAATCAATAAAACCTCCACAGGCACCTGCATACTCAAAAGAGTTTTTATCTTTATAAGCCATAATTTTAGGTTGTACAGCCACAACATTGTGATCTTCTTCCAAGAGAGCAACCAAGGGCTCCAACCATCCCGCTGTAACCTCAACATCACTATTCAACAACACTACAAATTCCTCCTCTCTCATCGCTATGGCCCGATTATAACCACCTGCAAACCCATAATTATTATCAAACTGCACATATTCCACTTCTGGAAACATCGCACGCATCACCTCGGCAGAATTATCAGAAGAAGCATTGTCAACAACAACAACTTTTCCTATTTTCGAATTAGTATTCCTAATAACAGAAGGCAAAAACTCCTGCAATAATTTTTCACCATTCCAATTCAATATAATAACAGCAGCTTTCACCATATTCTAATTTATTTCCCTCTTATGTTTCCAACGACGATGAGACCACAACCACAATTCTGGCTTTTCCTGAATATAACGTTCCAACATCTTTGTATGCATACGGGTCAATTCGCCTGGTTCCAAAGTTCCTGGCTCTCCACATAAATCCATCACATCTACCTCATAATAGCCCCGTTTCACTTTCCGCATCCGCAAGGAAATAACAGGAAGATTGAATTTACGTGCAATTTTTTCCGTACCTATCAACACCGGTGTATCCTGATGAAGGAATTCCATCCAGAAATTCAAATTTGCCACATTAGGAGTCTGATCTCCGATAAAAGCAGCAAAGAAAAGACGCCCCTTCCGACGATTGTTTACAATTTCGCGCAACACATCATTTTTAGGGACAGGTATTGCACCGAAACGCGAACGAATCTGATGCATCATTTTATCAAACACCGAATTATGGAGAGGCTTGTACAATGTGAAAAAATCAACATCGTCAGACATCCATAAACTATAAGAAGCCATCCATTCCCAATTTCCATAATGACCTAATACCACAATAAGGCTTCTTCCCTCATTCAAATAATGCTGAACAACTTCATTATTATTAAAAACACATCTACGCTTTATTTCCTCTGCCGACATATGCCACATACGATAAGACTCTACCAAAAAATCACACAAATGGTGATAAAATCCTTTGGCTATCTTACCCAACTCTGCTTCCGTTTTCTCAGGAAAAGAATTTCTAAGATTCATCATCACAACCTTACGCCGATAACGAACCACATAATAAAGCAAAACATAACATATATCGGCAAACAGATATAATACACGCAAAGGTAACAGACTCAATAACCAAACAAATCCGTATACAATTTTCGACAACATAATGATTCCTAAAATTATTTCAGAGTATTCTCTACTAAAAACGCAACAAAAATACAAAGAGTTCATTTAAAAACAGGCAATAGAAAGACAATAAAAATTAATTTGCCACTTTCATATTTTATTACTATTTTCGTGAGTCCAATAAAGTATTGGAACCATCAAACAGAGTGATGGTTGAACAACCCTAACGAATTACGTTTGGTACACATACACTTAACTGCTGACAAATTATGGAGCAAGAAAACAACATCACAGACATTCATGCCGCAGATGAGCAACTCATAAACGATGAGAAAACCACTGTCGAAGCTACAAAAGAAGTTACAGAAATCCCTACCATTGATTTCTCCTCTCTTTCAACCGAAGATATTGTAAAACATCTGCAAAAGCTAATGGAACAATATCCAGTGAATCTATTGAAAGATATCATGGATTCTCTGCCAGAAATTTTCGAAACCAAATACAATGCAGAATACGCTACAGCACTTGCTGCATTCACCGCAGATGGAGACAATCCTGAAGATTTTGATTATAAAAACGACAGCAAAGAACGCTTCAACCAGTTATATAAAACATATAAAGACAAACGTAGCGCACAAAACCGCCAAGTAGAAGCTGAACGAGAAGAGAATTTAAAAATCAAACAAGGGATTATCGAAGAGTTGAAAGTATTGGTTCAAAAAGAGGAATCAATGGACAAAACGTTTCAAGAATTTCGTGAATTACAAGAGAGATGGAGAAACACAGGCCCTGTACCACAAGCTCAACTTAATGGATTGCTAGAAACCTACCATCATCACGTTGAAAATTTCTACAACTATATAAAAATAAATAAAGAACTTCGAGATCTTGATCTCAAACATAATCTCGAAGAAAAAACTGCATTATGTGAAGAAGCAGAAAAATTAGATGAAGGCAATGATATTACAGGAGCTTTCAAACAGCTTCAACTTTTGCATGCACGTTGGAAAGAAATCGGTCCTATCCCCAAGGAGCAAAAAGAAGCATTATGGGAAAGATTTAAAGCTGCCAGCACACAAATCAACGATAAATATCACAATTTTTTCGAAACGTTAAAAGCAGAACAAGATAACAATTTGCGCATCAAAGAAGAATTGTGCAATAAAGCAGAAGCAATTACAGCCGAAGAATACAAGACTATGGCTCAATGGCAAACTGCTACCCAGAAAATCCTTGACTTGCAGCAAGAGTGGAAACAAGCTGGCAATGTACCACAAAAAGAACGCAATCGGATATATAAGAAGTTCAGAAGCATCTGTGATATTTTCTTTGAAAAGAAACGGACTTTTCATGCAGAATTGGATATTGAATTAGAAAAGAATTTACAATTAAAGATTGCCCTTTGCGAAAAAGTAGAAGCCCTCAAAGACAGTACAGATTGGAAGACAACAACAGATAAAATAATAGCTTGTCAGAAAGAATGGAAGAAAATCGGTCCTGCTCCGCGCAAATACTCCAACAAAGTATGGGCAAGATTCCGCGCTGCATGCGATGTATTTTTCAATAATAAGAGTCTGCACTTCAAAGACAAAGATGCAGAACAAGAACAGAACTTGGAGCAAAAGAAAGTTCTAATAGAAGAAGTGAAGCAATTTTCTCTTAGCGGGAATACCGATGAGGATATTGAAAAGCTGAAAGATTTTCAAAACCGTTGGAACAAAATCGGTTTTGTTCCCATCAAGGAAAAAGACTCTATCCAAGAAGAATTCAGAGGCATCATCAATCATTGGTTTGACCAGTTGAATCTCGATGAATTCGATCGGAATCTGGAACGCTTCCGTGCTAAAATCAGCACATTGGACACCGATGAAAACAAAGAATACAAAATCATCAATGAACGAGAAAAACTTGTAGCAAAAATACGCCAGCTAGAAACTGACATCCACACTTGGGAGAACAACATTGGCTTCATTGCTAAGTCTAATAAATCACAAGGACTTTTAAATGAGCTGGAATCAAAAATCGGCAAAACACGCCAACGCTTAAATCTGCTGCAAGAAAAACTAAAAGCATTGGATGAAATGATTTAAAAACGCTTAGTTGCAAATAAGAGACATTCATTGGTCACATAAAGTTAAAAGGTTGAAAGTAAAAAGTGTAATTCTTTACTTTTAACCTTTTTCTTTTTCCTGTAATTTCTTACCTTTGCCACTTTGATAAATCACTAAATCAATATACAGTGTCAACAAAATATGTATTCGTCACCGGAGGCGTTGCTTCTTCTTTAGGAAAGGGGATTATCGCATCATCGCTTGCTAAATTGTTACAGGCAAGAGGTTATAAAGTAGCCAATCAAAAACTGGATCCTTATATAAATATCGACCCGGGTACATTGAATCCGTATGAACACGGAGAGTGTTATGTTACAGATGATGGAGCAGAAACCGACCTTGATTTAGGCCACTACGAACGTTTTACAGGCTGTCCAACTTCACAAGCGAACAACATTACAACAGGACGTATTTACCAAAATGTTATCACAAAAGAAAGACGCGGAGACTACCTCGGAAAAACCGTACAGATAGTACCTCACATCACCGATGAAATCAAACGCAATATCAAACTGTTAGGCAATAAAGGAGAATACGATGTTGTCATTACAGAAATCGGAGGAACTGTCGGTGATATCGAATCATTACCATTCATTGAAGCCGTGCGCCAATTGAGATGGGAATTAGGAGAGAAATCTGTACTGATCCATCTAACCCTAGTGCCTTATTTACATGCTTCCGGAGAATTAAAAACGAAACCGACCCAGCATTCTGTAAAAGCTCTGCTGGAAATTGGTGTACAACCGGATATCATCGTACTCCGTACAGAGCATGATTTAAATACTGAAATACGTAGAAAAGTAGCATTATTCTGCAATGTAGCTCCTAAAGCCGTAATGCAGTCTATTGATGTAGACACCATTTATGAGGTGCCTATCAAAATGCGGGAAGAAAAGCTGGATGAAATCGTATTGGAACAACTTGGTCTTCCGCTAAACAGCGAACCCGACTTGGACAATTGGAAAAAATTCCTCTATAAACTCAAAAATTACAGTAAAGAAGTCAGAATTGGTCTTGTTGGAAAATATGTCGAACTGCACGATGCATACAAATCAATTGTAGAATCCTTTATTCATGCAGGAGCTGTTAACGACTGTAAAGTGAATATTGAATGGATTCATAGCGAAGAATTAAACAAAGAAAATGCACCGGCAAAACTGAAGGACCTGCACGGAATACTTGTCGCTCCGGGTTTCGGACATCGTGGTATCAGTGGTAAATTAGTAGCCATCGAATATGCCCGTACCCACAATATCCCATTTTTAGGTATTTGTCTGGGTATGCAAATGGCTGTTATTGAATTTGCCCGCAATGTATTGAAAATGGAAGGAGCCGACTCTACAGAGATGGCTGCCAAAACAGCATATCCGGTCATTGACCTAATGGCTTCTCAACACGACGTCACAGACAAAGGAGGCACAATGCGTCTCGGTGCATATAAATGCGAATTAAAAGAAGGATCTAAAGCATTCGAAGCATACGGACAAAAAGAAATTCAAGAAAGACACCGCCATCGGTATGAATTCAATAGTAAATATCGCGAAGAATTTGAAAATGCAGGAATGATTACAACAGGAATTAATCCAGAAAGCGGTTTAACTGAAATCGTTGAAATTCCGTCTCACAAATGGTTTGTTGGAGTACAATTCCATCCTGAATATAAAAGTACGGTAATTAAACCTCACCCGCTATTTGTTGCATTCATCAAAGCGTGTTTATCATAATCAGCATACTAATTATTAAAATATGGACAAAAATACAGTTATCGGTCTTGTAATCATTTTCTTAATCCTAATCGGATTTTCGTACCTTAACCGTCCCAGCGAAGAGCAGGTGCGGGAAATGCAAAGACAAGACTCTATTGCCCGAGTAGAAAAACAGAAAATGGAAATTGCTGCTGTACAACGGCAGCTGGAAATGGAAGCTGCAGCAAACGGTAATGCTGCAGGCATAAAAAGAGACAGTGTATTCATGCAAGATAGTCTTGCAGAACAGCTTTATACATTAGAAAATAATAAAATAAAGCTGAATATCAGCACACGCGGAGGACGAATAACAATTGTCGACCTAAAAGAATATCGTACACACGACTCTCTTCCCTTAGTGTTATGGAAGGAAAAAGAAAGTGTTTTAGGCATGAACTTCTATGCACAGAACAAAGAGATCAACACAGAAAACTTTTTATTTGTACCAAGCGCTACAACGCCAACGCTGTATGCAAAAGAACAAGCACAAACACTGACTATGCGCTTGTATGCTGACAGCACAAAGTATATTGAATACCAATATTCATTGGCGCCGGATAGCTACATGGTAGATTTCAATATCATTACTCATAACATGGGTGACGTGATTGCTTCCAACTCATCATTCTTAACACTGAATTGGGGCGTAAACATGCCACAGTTGGAAAAGAGTAAAGATTTTGAAAATCGGTACACTGGTATATATTACAAATTCTTTGAAGATGATGTAGAGCATATGTCACTGACCTCTGACGAGGAAGAGACATTGACTACCAAAGTTCAATGGATTGACTTTAAACAACAGTTCTTCTCCTCAATCCTCATTGCCAAAACACCATTCAGCGATGTAACATTGATTTCAAAGAACAGTCAGAAAAGCGAATACCTCAAAGACGCATATGCAGAAATTCCTCTACCCTACAACGGCAAAACAAATGAGCAATACAACATGCAGTTCTATTTTGGTCCGAACTCATACAATGTATTGAAAGAATATGGAAATGATATTGACCTGCCGGATGTTATTAATATGGGCTGGAAATGGATTGCTTGGTTCAACAAATATTTTGTTATTCCAATCTTCAATTTCTTACAGAACAATACAACTTTGAACTATGGTATCATTATCCTGTTATTGACATTGATTATCAAAATCATCCTCTTCCCTTTGACCTATAAATCCTATATGTCTCAGGCAAGGATGCGTGTTTTGAAACCTCAGGTTGATGAAATCAGCAAAAAATATCCGGCAGACAAAGCCATGGAAAAACAACAAGCCATCATGAAGCTGTACAGGCAAGCTGGAGTTAATCCAATGGGTGGCTGTTTACCGATGTTGATACAAATGCCTATTTTGATAGCCTTGTTCTACTTTTTCCCGGGCGCAATCGAATTACGCCAGCAAGGATTCTTATGGGCTACAGACCTCGCTTCATATGATTCAATTGCAACGTTGCCCTTCACCATTCCATTTTATGGCAACCACGTAAGTCTCTTCTGCTTGCTAATGACTGCGACAAACATTATCTACATGATCATGAACAACCGCAATCAGCCACAAAATGACCAGATGAAAGGCATGCAGACAATGATGTATATCATGCCGGTGATGTTCCTGTTCATATTCAACAGTTACTCTTCAGGTCTAAGCTACTATTATTTTATAGCAACCTTAATTACAATTCTCCAGACATGGATTATCCGTAAATTTGTTGACGATCAAAAATTGCTCAAGCAAATTGAAATTGCCAAGACAAAACCAATGAAGAAATCCAAGTTCCAACAACGTCTGGAAGAAATGCAGAAAGAACAGCAGAGAAGATTGCGCGAACAGCAAAAAGGAAGAAAATAAACATTCAAGTATGCCAAAATGGCAATTATGCCTTTTGGCATACAATTTGTCACACAACGAGTATAATGATTAAAACTTTAATGTCATGATCTCAGAAAAATTACAACAAGCGCTAAACGACCAAATCACTGCAGAATTATGGTCAGCAAATCTTTACTTGTCAATGTCTTTCTATATGGAAAGAGAAGGTTTTAACGGTTTTGCAAACTGGTTAAAAAAACAGTCTCAAGAAGAAGTAGGCCATGCATATGAAATGGCAAGCTATATCATGCAACGTGGAGGAATTGCAAAAGTTGACAAAGTTGATGTAGTTCCAACAGGTTGGGGAAGCCCGCTGGAAGTTTTCAAACACGTTTACGAACATGAATGTCATGTATCAAAATTAATTGACGGATTGATTGAAGTAGCACACGCAGAAAAAGACAATGCAACACAGAATTTCCTATGGGGTTTTGTAAAAGAACAAGTAGAAGAAGAAGCAACTGCACAAGGAATTGTTGATAAATTGCAGAAAGCCGGTGAAGGTGCAATTTTCTATCTTGATGCGCAGTTAGGTGCAAGACAATAATGAACGTCACACTATATAAAAAAGCTGTCTGGGAAAAAACCAGACAGTTTTTTTTTATATACATTTGCATAAAAATCAATTTATGAGAAAAATAAATATTTGGTTCCTAGTTATTTCATTTATTATTTTAGTAATTGCCTGCTCCGCTCTCTCCATGAGTTCTGTTGCCAGCAACTATCGATACACGCTCGTTGCCATGAATCCTTGGAATGGAGTAGAAGGAATAGCCTTTACAATCGGCTACTTTCTGCACACGGGAAAAGCCACGAGTCTGTTAATAGGCATAGGGCTATTGCTAATCATGTGGTGGCGCCTCTATCTTCTATTGAGACGCACATTCGGACGATAAATCTAAATACAAAACTGATAATTACGATTATTTTCAGTAATTTTGCCCAAAGAAAGACTTTTAATTCCTAGGTATGAGAAAAGACGAAAGATATAACAAACGCGGCGTATCAGCATCTAAAGAAGATGTACACAACGCTATTAAAAACATTGATAAAGGAGTATTTCCTCGTGCGTTCTGCAAGATTGTTCCAGACTTTTTAGGCGGAGACGAGAATTATTGCAACATCATGCATGCTGATGGTGCCGGTACTAAATCATCGTTAGCATATCTATATTGGAAAGAAACAGGCGACTTGTCAGTATGGAAAGGTATAGCACAAGATGCATTAATCATGAATATTGATGATCTATTATGCGTAGGTGCTGTAGACAACATTTTGCTTTCTTCGACCATCGGGCGTAACAAAAATCTAATTCCAGGAGAGGTAATTGCTGCCATCATCAATGGAACCGAAGAACTATTGGCAGAATACCGCAAATTAGGAGTAAATATTTACTCAACAGGCGGAGAAACAGCAGACGTCGGAGACTTGGTTCGCACCATTATCGTAGATTCAACCGTGACTTGCCGCATGAAACGCGAAGATGTCATTGATAACGCCAATATCCGTCCGGGAGACGTTATCGTAGGTTTAGCCTCCTTTGGACAAGCCAGCTATGAAACAGAATACAATGGCGGAATGGGATCAAACGGTCTAACCTCAGCTCGTCATGACGTATTTGCAAAATATCTGGCAAAAAAATATCCGGAAAGCTATGACAATAACGTACCAGAAGAACTCGTTTACGCCGGCAACTGTCAACTAACAGATGCAGTAAAAGGTACAGATGTAAATGCAGGCAAATTAGTCCTGTCTCCCACCCGTACATATGCTCCTGTAATCAAAAAAATATTAGACAAATACAGAAAACAAATCCATGGTATGATACATTGCTCTGGTGGCGCACAGACCAAAGTGATGAACTTCGTGGAAAATATGCATATCGTAAAAGACAATATGTTTCCCGTGCCTCCTTTGTTCCAATTGATACAAGAACAATCTGCCACTCCTTGGGAGGAAATGTACAAAGTGTTCAATATGGGACACCGCATGGAAATCTATGTCGATGAAGATTTAGCAGAAGACATCATTGCCATTTCCAAGAGTTTCAACATTGACGCACAAATCATCGGACGTTGCTACGACAACGACGAAGGTGAAGGAAAGAAGCTCACGATACTCAGCGAATTCGGGAAATTCACATACTGAACCGTGGGTTTACTTCGTAAACTTTATATATAGAGAACAAGGGATGCATGAGCATCCCTTGTTTATTTTCTGCCAATTTTCAACATATCACGAATTCGAAGCTTTAAGTTCAATTGAGTACTATCAACTTTCGCTCGTTTAGAAGGCATAAATATATCTTTATACTTAGCTTTCGTTATCCTAAATTTCATCTTGTCAAGATTACCGGAAACATCCAGACCGGCTTTGAATGGAAGTGGAGATTTTAAAATAGAAATATGATATTTAAATGTCATATCAATATTGTGTTCTCCTCCAACCGCTGCTTTATAGCGATCGATTTCTACCATAAAAGGAAAAATCTCCACCGTTCCGTCCTTGATAGACAAATCAACAGATATACTATCTATCATGTTCCGCTCTTTATTTTTAAACATCAACATTTTAGATATTTCAGCAAAGGTCTCTCCATCCATCAACACCATATTACGCCCGTTCAAATAAGCAGCACCACGCAACGTAGGCAAATCAATCATCAATGTAGAATCCAACCAAGCATCGGCTGCAATATGAAAATCTACGGTTCCGGCAAACGAACGCAACATAGGAAATAATGTATCTAAATCAGGCATCAAATGAACCAAACTATCCACCTGAATATCGTGCATCTGTAAAGCAAAACCAGTATAGGCTTTCACGGTATCAGTAGCTCGATAAACAGCAGATGTACTCATATTAGCAGCAGACGACTTCAACACCAAATCCTCTAATTGAACACACTGATTTCTAACCACAACCTCACCATGAATACTATCCAAATCAACATTGCCGAATTTGACTCTATCAACATCCATCTGGAATGTAAAATCAACTCTTGGAGGAACTACGAAAAGCGAGCTTCCTGAATCGTAAGAGAGACTATCGCTAAGAACCTCGACCTCTTTCATATCATCAATATCTCCGTCTCCGGATATTGTATCTTTATATCCTGCAGCTACTTTATTCATATATTCAGTGCCTGCCTCCAATGCCTTCATTAGCTGATTGCAATTAATCATGCGTGAACTTACCAATAATTCTCCTCGCAACGTATCCTTTTTAAAGAAAGTACGGGCTAAATTGGTTATTCTTCCTGTCAAACGCATATCGGAACGCCCCATTTTCACTACAGCAGAATCCAATAATATCTCATTGAAATTAAACTGCAATCTGGTTCCCGGCATTTTTATCCGCAATGGGAAATAAGGAGTATATGCTTGCATACCTACAAAATCAACATATCCAGCCGGCAACCACATTTTCCGATTCTTGGGATTCTGTACGGCATCTACCTCAAATTCTGCATGAGCCATGTTCAACCGATTACCTAGCATACGCATTCTCAAGCTATCAACAACGACACTGCCATGTATTTTAGGAATCTTATTATTACGCTTTGAAGGCTCTAAACGAGCATCAGCAGTAGCCTTTTTTAATCCCACCAATAACGTATCACGAACAATAAAAATCGTTCTTCCCAATTTTACATTTGAACTCATAGATGCAACGGATGTTGTATCCCGCAAAGGTGAGGTCTTTATGGTCAGCCAAGTGGTATCCATCAATAGACGCACTCTGTTTTTTACATGAATATCCAACCCTGAATACCCTACCAGACCATTCAACAAATCCTTCCCTTGTAAGGTTTGCCGGTTTTCCCGATTAGAAGCAAAAGCCATTCCTGCGCTTTTAACTTTAGCCACAATACTATCCTGAGGGATAAAGATCTCTATTTCCTTCGCTTGAATACCTCCTCCTGCAAAAATCTTTCCATAGTCTCCATTTTGAATATCACTCATTAACACCTTCCCCTGCAAACCGGCATTCAAAACACCTCTGCAAGTCACTCCATCCGCCAAAGGAAATACTTTTGTAAAATCTTCAAAATCCACTGCGGCATTGATTTTTGCCTTAACCAACGGATCTGTCAATAAATGCTCTACTTGTCCCTCGGCAGCGATGGTAGAACCTCCTCCCACCATTTTAAAATTACGCAGCTGGATATATGAATCCTTCTGTTTTTCCAAATCAACAAAAGCTTTCAAATCCATATTCAACGTATCAATTTGTGATGGCATCCCTGGATAAGCAATCAATCCATTTGTCACCTGAAACTCTGCAAGCAATTGAGGAATATTCTGCTTCCCATACAAACCGGAAAGAGTACCTTTACACACCACTTCTCCCTGCACTCTTACATCCTCTGACTTTTTCAATATAGCAGCAGGCACTAAATCCAGTAAGGTCTTTAATGATGGTATATGAATCCCATATCCCAAATTAACTTCCAATACATTCAATTCTGAATTTCCACGCAAAGTACCTCCGGCGCCAAAACGCACGCCATTAATATCGAAGACTGCTTTTTCTAGTGTATATAAAGAAGAATCACGATTAATTCTCATCCCCGTTTCCACCCCCAAAGCAAGATGATTTACCAACAACTTACCATTTTCCCAAAACAATACATTTTTTGTGGAACAATCCAATTTCAAACGAGAACGTCTTTTCCCAAGAAAACCATCCATGGATAAATCCAAACCCTCCACTTTTGCATATAAAGAAGTATTTCTATCATCAAAAATCAAATTTCCGCCATTGATACGCACATTTCTCAAGCGAATACCAGATGTAAAATCTGATGTATCCGTTTGCAACGTATCGATAGTTGACGAATCTACAACCGTAGTATCCGGCAACATCATATCCCAATTTGCCACTCCGGTTGAATCGATAAAAGCATATATCATCGGCTCATCCAACACAAAATCTTTGATGACAATACGTTTTTTCTGTAAATAAGCAATAGGATTAAATGTCACCAAACATGACTTCATTGCCATTAAAGAATCGCATGCCAGCATTTCAGAACGTTCCTCCACATCTTTCAATGCTTTTGAAACCACCGAAGCATCGGTAATCTCCAGCCCAAAATCAGGGAATGTTGAAAAAAATGTCAACTCGATTTTTCCAAATCGCAAATCCGCATTCAAATATTCTGCCGCCACTTTTTCCACCATCGGAGTCAGCTTATCAGATGTAAATATAAAATTAACAACAATCCCTATTGCCAACACCGAAAAGACAATTCCTCCCAATACACTCCACAGTGTCCATTTCAAAATACGCCGTCCTAACGGTTTCTTCATACTCTCAGACATAACCACTATTTTAATAAATCAAATATTTGGCTCTTACATGTTTAAACGCCTCCAATTGAGGTCTCCAGGAAGCTCTGATTTCTTCTTCATTCCTACCAGCTTCAATATCTTTACGCAACTGCTCCGTTCCGGCCAGCTTTTCAAAAAAAGGCAAGAAAAAAGCATTTTTACCGCTATAATTCCTATAGGCCTCCAACAACCAATCTAATCGCAAACGCTTACCTGATTTTACTTCATCATAACAATTCCTTAAATCCATTCCATAACATTCTTTTCCCATACATTTAGGAGACTTACTCATGCCTGGAATACTACGGGGAATGAATTTATAAGGCATATTTTTCAAGTCAGGATGCCCAAACACCTGAAAAGGAGTCAATGTTCCCCGTCCTTCGCTCACAACCGTTCCTTCGAACAAGCAAGTCGAAGGGTACAACATCACAGAAACACTATCAGGCAAATTAGGAGATGGCTTACGAGGCAACTTATAAATCATATCACGACTCCACCCCTGACAAGGAATAACAGTCAACTTGCAATTCACCCCATCTTTCAGCCAGTTTTCGCCATTAATCATTCGGGCATACTCTCCTATCGTCATTCCATAAACGATTGGCACCGGATGCATACCGACAAACGAAGCATGTTTCATTTCCAACACCGGCCCATCTACATAGAAAGCATTGGGATTAGGACGATCCATCACAATCATGGCAATACCATTTTCTGCACACGCTTCCATCACATAGTGAAGCGTGGAAAGATACGTGTAAAATCGGACACCAACATCTTGCATATCAAATACAACCACATCCAATCCCGCCAAATCGGCAGCAGAAGGTTTTTTCTTTTTTCCATATAAAGAAACTACAGGCAATCCTGTTGCCTTATCCTTATAGTCACCGACAGCTTCACCGGCATCAACATCTCCACGAAAGCCATGCTCAGGACAAAAAATACGAACGATTTCCATCCCATTCTCCCGCAAGAAATCAACAGTATGCTTATCTCCAACAACAGCTGTTTGATTGGCTACAATTCCTATTTTTTTCCCTGCCAACAATGTCTTATACAACTCAATATTCGCACTACCGGGAGATACAGCTTGCACACATCCACCGAAAAAAAGCAAACAGACCAGTATAAACATATTTTTCATGACTATTCTTTTTCCTCTTCTTCTGGTAAATCAATATTCATAGAATAAACGATACTTTCAACCTGACGCAACAAATTACGTTTTTTACCATCAGGTGCGTACACATACCCCATCATATACAGGACACGATTGTTCTTCTGGTCAAGCACAACATTCAATACAAACGGTCCTCCCATATAATCATTTTCGACTTGCCACAAACCTTTAATCAACCATGCATAATGCTTACCTGCATATTGATAATTTGCTGCCGTCATAGGAGTCACCATATCAAGGGCCATCCAAGTGCTATCCAACGGTCCCGGAATAAACTGTTTCAGCTTTTCATTCACCTCATCCAAAATAACCTGATACTCCAATTGACTGACACTTTCATAAGGCTCTTCAAAAAAGATAAAACCACGACTATCCACTCTTGTTTCATAAGAAGCCCAAACAAAGTCGGCAGTATCCTTGTTAATATTATATCCTCCGGGACAATATAACAACATATCGTACTCATCCCTAAAAGTGTCAAACACTTTCGTATTGGGAGAACTCTTATAAATATCAATCAAACGATCACGTTCTGCTGCCAGAAACACTCTCATAATTTTTTCTTTATTGGCATCAAACACCTTATAAAAAGCCTCTTCCGTAGGTGCTACAATTCGAAAAACCTTCTGAGAGCGTGCCCAAGGACTATCGGAATAGGTAATACTTGCTGTATCAACACTGCTCTTCAACGACACAATCAACACATTCCGATGCGCTTTAACAGTCTTGTCAAAATTAGACATAGGCAAACTTATCAAATCGAAAACAGGCTCACCTTGTGGCAATCCCATTTGCGGCTGCCCAAAATAAGCCCGGATAGAATCCCCTATCGGACCATCCCAACGCACTTTCGGTGTAATCACCAATATCTCGTTAACAGAACCGGTAACAGCCTGTAAAGCTGCCTTCCTGCCACCGCCTTCCTTACACGAAATCAGACCACTGCCCAAAAGCAGCCCCATCAGTAAAATAGCCAATACTTTTCTCATAATCGTTTATTTTATTGTATTATTACCTTACTCTCATTCGGAACCAACAAAGCCTTCACCGAACCTATCAATATCTTAGCTTCCACAAGCAATGGCAAACGATATTCATCTTTGCTGACCCATATTTTCATTCCTTCGCCCCCTCGGAAAACCTCTCCTTCCACCAATAAAGGCGAAAAAATATAACATTCTCTCTTCTGTCCGGCTACTTTTGTCTTTCCTGTTCCTAAATAACGGATATACAAATCATAAATCTTACTATCAATCAATATCCGTATCGGTATCAGTTCATTTTTTTTATAGCTGTCAAAATCCAACTCACGCGTCATCCAAGCCACAGAAAGCATATCATATGTATCAGCCTTTAAACGTACAGTATCTGTCCTACGATATCGCCCAATGCGATGGACATCCCCAATCACCAACGAATCATTATAATGAAACTTATAATCAAATGTCTTGTGATAATTACCCTCGTGCGCTTTACGCGAAAACTCAAAAGGGAAATAAGTGTTCTTATCATAATGCGTAACTAACGTATCTCTGACCGTAAACACCCAATCCCACGACGGTAATGAAACTCCGACTGCTTCTAGCTTTTGTGCGTTAGGATATTTATCAGACTGAGACAATGAGAACTCAACCCTACCGGCTTTCACCCAAATAATTCCCCAATTATAGTAACCGTCATACACTAATTTTTCTATAGGCGGATACTTCTGTTGGGCTGTCAATGCCAAACTTATCCCCAAAACAAAAGCTAATAAACAGATTACTCGTTTCATACATCTTTATCCTTAGTTACAACTTCATACTTCTTTTTCAAATCAAACTCCTGCTCAATATCAAAATTCTGTTTCACAGAAATCTCAATAGGAAGGTATATAATTTCCT
The DNA here is from genome assembly GCA_945900015.1 of uncultured Odoribacter sp. Lineage (GTDB taxonomy): Bacteria > Bacteroidota > Bacteroidia > Bacteroidales > Marinifilaceae > Odoribacter. The sequence continues at coordinate 53,893 of CAMDJC010000002.1, forward strand.
CCGGCTGCTGATGTTTCAAATACAACCCCGTATCCCACTCCCCATTATTATTAACATCCAATACGGCTCTAACCATATATTTACCTTCCGGCAACAATTCAAACGTCACTTGTCCATCTTTACCTACCTGCTGTTCCCTCACCACCTGATATTTACGTTTTCCATTCTCAGACTTCCCACTCTCTGACTTATACAACTGTATAATCGTATTGCCCTCTACACCCTTTACCATTAAAAACAACTTTCCATAACTCTCCTCGGTCTTCACTTTGAATTTCTTATCAAACTTATCATTAAAACGACCATAAATATCATAAATCGTTGCCGAATCTATCTCTATCTGATACTCTCCTCCTGCTTTCCATTCGGCATCGACATAAACGGTTCGCACCTTCACAGGATCTTCTTCCACTTCAAATTTCATGGGCTGATAGACTGTATCCACTTTTTCAGACACCCGAATATGCTTTAATGTCTGCTTATCTATCGGTCGCCCGAATTCAAAACAAAATCGCGTTCCCAAATCCATATCAGCCGAAACACTCGGTTTAATAGACAAAAAATCGATTTTCGGTTTTTCATCCTTTTTCCGCTTATTCTCTTTTACTTCCTTATCCTTGAATGTATAACGTACAGTATCCTGATAAGTTACCCACAGTCCTGTACTATCCGTACGTAAATAGCTTAAAATCATATTCAACGTATCTTTTTTATACACTGTCGAATCCTTTATCCATAATGATATGGTATCTTTACCGGCACTTTCCTCCTTGAAATACCAATCCTCCTTTAATGGCTCTGCCGACAACGTATCCCACAACAACGCCTTAAACTGATTGTCACCCGGGATACTAAAGGTAAAATTCAGACGTTCACGCTCTTTCCGCTCATCATCCACCAGATAAAGTTGAGTCAACTTCTCCAAAAATGCACGCAGATACAAATTACTGGGTCCAAACGCAAGGTACTCCTGAGTCACGATACTATCCCTCATAACAGTATCCTGCTCGATAATCTTATCTATCAATCTGAATGTATCCGTTCTGACCATCGGCATCACAATCGGATGCACCGTTGTATCTATCCAAGCAAACATCTCAGACTCCGGAGTATACATCTTATCCCGATTGGCATCCTCAATCGCCATCACCCGATAATCTGCCTCCCGCAAATTTGTAACTCTAAAATTACCGGAACTATCTGTGCGAGCTATATAATCAGGCAACTCTTTCAAAGGAATAGAATCACCTTGTTTCTCATACAAAGCCACCAGAACACCCAGCATAGGCTCATACGACTCGGCATTCACCACCGTTCCACTTAATTCCAGTGTATCAATTGTTTCTCCTGTAGAAAACACATAACGATAAAATCCCAACGGATTTCCCTCATTATTATCAACAATAGCATCAGCAAAATCCAAACTATAAGTCGTATTCGGGCGCAATGAGTCAGGAATAGCTACCTGCACATATTTCCCTTTCAAACTTACTTTCGGGTCTTTTTTTACCGGTGGCGAAAATATAAACTTGTTATTTATTTCCTTCAACTGTACAAATTCATCAAAGTATATATTCACTCGCTTACCCTTAAAATTCGTAGTAAACGACATAGGCTGCTCCATCACAACCTGTGGAGGAGTTTCATCTTTGGGCCCTCCTTCCGGATACCCTCGATTTGCACAAGCATGAATAAAAACTACCACTGCGATTATCCCCAGCCAATCCCAACGAAAAATATTTTGATTTTTTGCACTCATTTCTATCTCATTTTTATTTATTATCTGCCCATCTTCAAAGGACTATCGGACAAAAATAATGATTTTCTTTTTAAAAAGCAGGTAACTTTCCATACAAAACATACAACAAAAAACAGATATAAAAAAAAGGTTCCGAGCTATCACAGCGGGAAACCTTTACTACTAACTAACCTAATACAAACTTATGAAAAAAATGTACTTATTATACACCAAAAACCATGCCAAAGTTTTAAAAGAGCCCCTAAAAATGAAATAAACATTCGAAAAAACAATCCAACCATGCAAATCTCTCCCTCCTCTCCCTATATCATCCCCCACTCCTCTCCCACTCAAATATATTACAAAGATATATCAACTATAAGACAACTATATATCAAAGATAACAAACCATTATCTTTGATATATAGTTACCATACTTTTGACATAAAAATAAACTATCTGTAAATTTGACCGAATCAGAGCATAAGTATAAGAAAAACAACACTTATCCACCACCTCATTCACATCGTTCTGGCAAGACAGGCAAGACTGAAACGGACTTCCCCAGCTTCCGCCAAGGCCTCAAGACACGCTCCGACAGTAGCACCTGTCGTTATGACATCATCCAACAGCAGTATATGACGTCCTCGAATCAATTCAGGATGGCGCAATTCAAAAATCCCGGACACATTCTCCAAACGCTCAGCTGCATTTTTCCCCGTTTGCGACACATTATTGCGCTTCCGTTCCACAACATTGTCCAAAAGTTCCACACCTAACACCTCACACACTCCCCCGGCAATCTCTCGTGCCTGGTTAAATCCCCGTTCTCGTTCACGCTTAGGGTGCAAAGGTATGGGAACAACACAATCCGCACGACAAGAGCGAATAATCTTCTGACCCAACATCCGCCCCAAATACACACCCAACTTACGATTAGCATGATACTTGACACTATACACCAATTTTCTGTAATCGCTATATTTGTTATAATAGAATAATGCATGCAATGCCTCCGGACGAAAATTTTCATTAAAATTATCCAACACACTTCTATCTGTTGCAAAATCTTCATCAACAAAAGGGAAATCAGCCAAACAAGACGTACATAAATAATTTTCTCCACGCACCAAGACAGAACCACATACCTCACACACTCGGGGATAAAAAAGATCCAATAGTGCCGACACCCAAGAAAAACGTTCAAAAGAAATCAATGCCCTATCCACAACCTTGCAATTTATAACAAAATAATCACTGCTTTACAAAATTATAAGTAATCGTCCCCTTCTGCTGAGCAGGAGCGTCAGCCTTATCATTAAAGCGAGAACGATTGGCTGCATCCTCAGCAACTCTCCACAAACGCTCGTCAGGAGCAGACTGACCTTTTATTACATCAGCCTTTATCACCACACCCCGAGGATTAACAATAACTTCCACGACCACCCGACCACCTGACTCGCATTTAAATACCGGTATCGGTAAAATACGGGCATAACGACCTTTCAAATTATAACTAACACTACTCTCCCCGGAATAAAAGGTTGATTTCAACGAATCAAGTTCTTGTTCACGCAAATCTCGGACACGTTGCAGACTATCTTGTTTATAATGCTTGTCACGCTTCACTTGGTAACGACCATCATCGCCAGCCTCACGCAATTCATCTAAAATCTCATTGACATAATCCTCTACACTGGCATCAGCCGTCTGCTTATTTTGCGCTGTAATATTCTCATTTACGGCAATAGAACGCAACATCCGTTCCACCTCTTCTTCGGATGTTTTCTGACGGATTTCTTCCTGCCGCTGTTTTTCCAATTCCTGTTTCTGAATTTCTTCTTTCTCCGGCACATCCATCTGAATTTCCATTTCCGTATGCACACGAACCCTTGAAATCTGCATACTCATAAACAAAATGGCAATCAACAAATGGAATATCACCGTTCCCATAATTCCATGACGATGGAGTATAACCAATTCTTTCAGTTTCATTATTCAAATCTTATAGCTTTTATCGGACGGATTTTTGATACCAAAATTGTAGGAATCACCAACATCAATACAGAAACCAGCAAAACTCCAACATTCAATAAAATTATCGCCCCAATATTTACACAAACCGGCACTGTGTCCATATAATAAACCTCCGGATCGAGCTGAACAATCTGCAACCAATGCTGTAATCCTCCCAAAAGCAATGCCAACAGATTACCAACCAGCATACCTTTGGATATCAACCCAATTGCAATATATAAAAACAACTTCTGCAAACGAATATTCCGATAACCCAATGCCTTCAAAATACCAATCAATGCTGTTTTATCAAGTATCAAAATCAAAAGTCCGGACACCATATTAAATCCGGCAACAGCAACAATAAGCGTCAATATGATCACAACATTCATATTAAGCAAATCCAACCAATCAAATATCTGCGGAGCCACATCATGTAAAGAAACAACCCGGAAGCAGCTATTTACCCCATCCAAAGGAAGGATTTTATCAATTTTTTCCTCCACCTGAGCTATTTTCGGAAGTTCAAAAAGCTCCACTCCGACTCCTGTCACCTCATTTTCTTGCCAACCGTTCAATTTTTGCAAATGACGAATATCGCACAAGACAAACATGTCATCGTATTCCTTAAAACCCGTATTATAAACACCCACAACCGTAAACATTCGCACACGAGGAGGGTCCTGCACAAAATGTGATGCGATACGATCGCCCACCTTCACCTGCAAAAGACCTGCAACAGAAGCCGATAATAAAATTTCGTTAGAAGCTTTTAATCCGTTCAAGACAGGCAAACGGCCGGCACTTAAATGCCGTCCATAAAAAGAAGCATCATAAAGCGAATCCACTCCTTTCAACATAACACCATGAATATCCGTATCGCTTTTCAGTATAGATGGTTTCGTCACATAACGAGCAACCTGCTTCACCCCATCAATCCGACACAAAGCACCCAACAAACTATCCGTCACAACCACCCCTTGCCCCGCATACAAAGCGTCCTCATCACATGAAGTAATTTCCAAATGAGAAGTAAAACCAGACAACTTATCTGTAATCTCCTTTTTGAATCCCATGATGATAAAAACAGACAACAGCATCACACAAAGCCCCAAAGCAATCCCTACCACTGCAATTTTTACAATCGGTACTGAGACTGTATCACCTTTACCGCCTCCCAACAAGCGATGCGCTATAAATAATTCCAGATTCAAAACAATCACTTTTCAATACTGCACAAAGATAGAGAAAAAAGTCTGTCAAAACGACACCACATCTCCCTAATAATCCCTAGCCGTTATCTGCAAACGTTATAAATTAGCCTATTTATAAGTTAAAATACATGAAACACTTTCTTTTTCCAACAAAACACTGTAATATTGTTTCAAAATGTAAGAAACAACTCTATAATAATCATGCAAAATAATCTTATTGACAAACAACTAGTTGACTCAACTATGGCACAATGCGGAGTAAGCAATCTCGATGACGCTTCCATCCGCGACACAGTAAAAATCGCTAATATATTGGAAAAAGCAACCGGAGAAAAATTCATTCGTATGGAAATGGGTGTTCCGGGCCTTGCGCCATCACGCATTGGAACCGAAGCTGAAATTGAAGCTCTGAAAAAAGGTGTAGCACAATTCTACCCCATGTTGGAAGGCTATCCAGAACTATCAAATGAAGCTTCTCGCTTTATCAAGAACTTTATGGACGTTGATATTCGTCCGGAAGGTATCGTACCTACAGTAGGAGCCATGCAAGCTTCATACGTTGCATTTATGGCATTAACAGAATGCCATGCCGGCAGAGATACTGTTTTGTTCATTGACCCAGGTTTTCCTGTACAAAAGACCCAATTGGAAGTCATGGGCAAACCATATATCACGTTTGACATATATGAATATAGAGGTCAGAAGCTGGAAGCCAAACTAAGAGAATATTTAGATAAAGGCAATATTGCAAGTATTGTATATAGCAATCCGAATAATCCGTCTTGGGTATGTCTGACTGCAGAGGAGTTGCAGATTATCGGAAAATTGGCAACAGAATACGATGTTATCATTCTGGAAGACCTGGCTTATTTTGCGATGGACTTCCGCAAGGATTTATCTCATCCGGGAGAAGCACCGTTTCAACCGACAGTGGCAAAATACACGGACAATTATATCTGTATGATTTCAAGTTCTAAATTGTTCAGCTATGCAGGACAGCGTTTAGGACTATTGTGTATTTCAAATGCACTGATTAATAAAGAATATCCTCATTTACAAGAACGCTACCACTCAGCAAAACTGGGCTATACCATCACCTATAAATTAATATATACATTATCATCTGGTACAGCACATTCACCGCAATATGCAGTAGCAGCCATCATGAAAGCAGCTAACGAAGGAACCATTAATATTTTAACTGATGTAAAAGAATATGGACTTCGTGCAGCAACCATGAAAAAACTTTACACCGACGCAGGCTTCAAGGTGGTATATGATAAAGATGGTGATGATGATGTAGCCGATGGTTTTTATTTTACCATCATGTATCCCGGCATGAGCGGTGCACAATTGGCACATGAACTTCTTTATTATGGAATATCCTCCATTACTTTAAAAGGTTGCGGCAGTAACCGAGAAGGTTTACGAGCTTGCGTTTCACAAGTAGGCATGGATAAAATGGAAGCGTTGAAGGACCGCATTGAGAGATTCGGAAAAGACCATCAGTAATAGCACTGCAGGCATTACAGTTAAAAAATCAGAAGGTCCTAGAAAAATCTAAAGATGTTTTTGCAGTTCTGATTTTAAACTGTAATTTTATACCCGCATACGATTACGAAACATTACGAAAAGGTTAAAATATTCGACAATTTATAATTTTAAAATTATGGCAAAATTCAGAGGAGCAATTGTTGTAGACACAGAGCACTGCAAGGGATGTAACTTGTGTGTTGTCGCGTGTCCTACTCACGTACTGGACCTGCACCATGACGTAAATGGAAAAGGGTATCACTATTCCTATATGAAAAATCCCGAAGCTTGTATCGGTTGTGCAAGCTGTGGATTAGTATGTCCCGATTCAGTAATTACAGTTTATAAAGCAGAAATCAAATAAATGTAAAGATATGGCAGAAGTAAAATTAATGAAGGGGAATGAGGTAATCGCAGAAACCGCTATCCGTTGCGGATGCGATGGATATTTCGGATATCCTATCACCCCGCAATCTGAAGTCATGGAAACGCTCATGCTGCGCAAGCCATGGGAAGAAACAGGAATGGTTGTTTTGCAAGCCGAGAGTGAAGTGGCTGCAATTAATATGGTATATGGTGGAGCATCTTGTGGTAAGAAGGTTATGACCTCGTCATCCAGCCCCGGTATCAGTTTGAAACAGGAAGGTATCACCTACATTGCAGGTTCAGAACTTCCTTGTTTGGTTGTAGACGTTATGCGTGGAGGTCCAGGTCTAGGTACTATCCAGCCATCACAAAGTGACTATTTCCAAGCAACAAAAGGTGGTGGTCATGGAGACTATCATTTGATTGTATTGGCTCCGGCATCTGTACAGGAAATGAGCGACTTTGTCGTTTTAGGATTCGACCTTGCTTTCAAATACCGCAACCCTGCAATGGTATTGGCTGATGGTGTTATCGGTCAGATGATGGAGAAAGTGGTTCTTCCAGACTATACACCGAGACGTACTGAAGAAGAAATTGAAAAACAGTGTGGAGATTGGGCATTGACCGGCAAAAAGAATCGCGAACGCCATGTCATTACTTCATTGGAATTGGAAGCTCACCGTCAGGAAGTTTTCAACGAAAAATTACAACGTAAATACCGTGAAATTGAAGCAAATGAAGTACGCTACGAAATGTTGAACTGCGAAGATGCAGACTATATTTTTGTTGCATATGGTTCTACAGCACGTATCTGCCAAAAATCAATCCAATTGGCTCGCGAAGCAGGTATCAAAGTAGGTTTGTTACGTCCTATCACATTATATCCGTTCCCAATGAAACCGATTTCAGATTTGTGCAGCAAAGTGAAAGGTTTCTTATCTGTGGAAATGAGTGCAGGACAGATGGTAGAAGATGTTCGTCTGGCAGTTGATGGACGTGTGAAAGTTGACCACTACGGACGCATGGGTGGTGTTGTTCCTACTCCAGAAGAAATTGTAGTAGCACTGAAAGAAAAGTTTTCGATTTAATCAAAACTGTAAACTAAGAAAAACATGGAATTAACAGATATTATAAAAGAGGAAAATCTCATACTAAAGAAGAGTAGCCTCCTCACCGACAACGTAATGCACTACTGCCCGGGATGTACCCATGGAGTTGTTCACAAATTAGTTGCAGAGGTGATTGAAGAACTGGGTATCCAAGATCAAACAATCGGCGTTTCTCCGGTAGGATGTAGTGTATTTGCTTACAACTATATTGATATTGACTGGGCAGAAGCAGCACACGGACGTGCTCCTGCTGTAGCAACAGCTATCCGCCGTTTACATCCTGAAAAATATGTATTCACCTATCAGGGAGACGGAGACTTGGCATCTATTGGTTGTGCTGAAATCATGCATGCATGTAACCGTGGAGAAAATATTGTTGTCATCTTTATCAACAATGCAATTTATGGTATGACCGGAGGTCAAATGGCTCCGACCACATTGTTGGGTCAGGTAACTGCAACAACTCCTTATGGCCGTGATGCAAAATTGAATGGCTTCCCGATGAAAATCACAGAATTGCTCGCACAATTAGACGGAACTTGCTATGTAACTCGCCAAAGTGCTGATACTCCTGCAGCTGTAAGAAAAACTAAAGCTGCTATCAAAAAAGCATTCCAAAATACACGTTTGGATAAAGGTCTTTCTTTCGTAGAAGTTGTTGGAACATGTAACTCTGGCTGGAAAATGACCCCTGTTGATGCAAACAAATGGATGCGTGACAATATGTTCCAGAAATATCCGTTGGGAGATATCAAAGACATTTAATTAATTCTCAATTTTCAATTAGTATGACAGAAGAAATTATCATAGCAGGATTCGGTGGTCAAGGAGTACTTTCCATGGGAAAGATTCTGGCTTATTCAGGAATCATGCAAGACCAAGAGGTTTCATGGATGCCTTCTTATGGTCCTGAAATGCGTGGTGGTACAGCTAACGTAACTGTTATCATCAGCGATGAGCGTATTAGCTCTCCGGTATTGAATGCTTTCGATTCAGCAATTGTGTTGAACCAACAGTCAATGGATAAATTTGAATCACAGGTAAAACCTGGTGGAACATTAATTTACGATCCGAATGGTATCACTCACCACCCGACTCGTAAAGATATCAATATCTATCAGATTGAAGGAGCTCGCTTAGCTGCAGAAGGAGGAAATCCAAAAATCTTTAACATGATTATTTTGGGTGCTTTCTTGAAAGTAAAACCGATTATCAACTTAGAAAATCTGGAAAAAGGTTTACAAAAATCATTACCTGCACGTCACCACAACCTTATTCCTATGAATATTGAGGCTGTTCAAACAGGTATGAAACAATTGGTTGTTGTAAATGAAATTTAAAGACCTAACTCTCACCTTACAATGAGAAATTAGAGCTGTGCTAATCACACAGCTCTTTTTTATGAATAAAGTAAAAAAAAATAGCGGAATTGATTCCCGCTATCATTTTTATTGATTACTTATTACCCAACCATCACAACCAAATACTTTGTCTGCTTCCAAAACGCCTTTTCATCATTGATTTTTAAAACCAAATTACCATCTTCATCTGCTTCTAATACATAAGAATCGGCTGGATGTGATGAAAGAATTTTCGCTTTTTTATTATTCAGAGGAATATTCTTCACTTCACGTATATCAATACTTATAAAATCTGCACTCTGAGCTTGTGAAGAAACAATCGGCGGACAGAATATACCTTGACGCGAAATTACTGCAGCTTCCTTCAACTCCTTACGGGTACCTATCAAATAATTAGCCATATGGATTGTCTGATCCTGTTCTGCAATCGTAATTTGTTGCGCTTTTGATTCTTTACCCAAAGAATCAACATTTTGAGTTAAAAGCTTTACCTCTTCAACTTTTACTGCCAACTCCTTATTAGTAGCTGCCAACTGACCCGTAATCTCATTGATCTTTTCTGAACGCAATTCCAATTCTGCATTTAAATTAGCAATCATTCTTTTAAATTCTGCAGACTGGCTTTTACTCTTTCCTTCTAATTTTGCAATCTGAGATTTATAGCCTGCAATAGCTTCAGAAATTGCCTGAATATCGTTCTTTAAGCGAGCAATCTGCTGCTTTGATTTACTGCCTTTACTTTCTTTTTCTGCCTCCAATGTCAGTAAATGCTCTGCTTCTCTTAATGACTGCATACCGGCTGTCAAATCGTTAATATCGGCAAGCAATTGCTCCATTTCCTGATTTTGCTGCATTGCTATCGCATTCAAAGAATCTGCTCGAACTAATAACGCTTTATATTTTTGTGAATTTTCTACACAACTACTCATCAAAAATAGGGAAGCACCCAATCCTAAAACAATAAACTTTTTCATAATTTCAATTTTTAGTTTTAATTCTGAATATTAATAACACAACATTTATACCGAAACAAAGCACAAAATCTTATCATTGATATTCAAACACATACAAATGTATATTGCTTATACAATTGGGGAAACATGAGGAATAAACAAAAAAAATGAGGAATTATTCCCCATTTCCTATCTACAAAAGAAAATCCCGAGAAAAATTCCCGGGATTTATTTACTATTTACGGTAATCATAAAAACCTATACCGGTCTTACGCCCCAAAAGATTTGCACGTACCATTTTACGTAACAATGGATGAGGACGATACTTAGAATCTCCAAACTCGTTGTAAAGCACTTCCATGATAGCCAAGCACACATCCAATCCTATCAAATCTCCCAACTCCAACGGTCCCATCGGATGATTAGCTCCCAATTTCATAGCAGCATCAATTTCTTCTTTTGTTGCAACACCATCAGCCAAAATACCGATACCCTCATTCACTAACGGAATCAGAATTCTATTGACAACAAAACCTGGTGCTTCTTCTACACTTACAGGTACCTTACCTATTTCTTGAGAAAGAGAGAATACCTTATCATGCACCTCCTTAGAAGTCAATTGACCTTTGATAATCTCTACTAACTTCATAGCTGGCACCGGATTAAAGAAATGCATACCAACCACCTTGTCAGGACGATTTGTAGCAGCAGCAACCTCTGTAATAGACAGAGATGATGTATTAGTTGCTAAAATAGTTTCCGGCTTGCAAATACCATCCAACAACTTGAAAATTTCGTGCTTCGTAGCCATATCTTCAGCAATAGCCTCAATAACCAATTCTGCATCAGCACAATCTTCATAATTCATAGTATCTGTAATCCGCGCCAAAATAGCATCTTTGGCAGCAGCTTCCAATTTGCCTTTTTCCACCATACGGGAAAGGTTTTTATCCATAGCTTTGTGAGCTTTTGCCAACGAAGCTTCAGAACGTCCTTTCAACAAGACATCGTGTCCTGCCTGTGCAAATACTTGAGCAATACCATTACCCATCGTACCTGTTCCAACAACGCAAATTTTCATAATGTATAATTTTAATTTCCTTTAAATTCTGGTTTACGCTTCTGTAAAAATGCCTCCATACCTTCCTTCTGATCTGCTGTAGCAAAACACATTCCAAACAAAGAGGTTTCAATATCAATGCCAGTCTCTATATCCGTTTCAATACCACGATTAATCGCCTCTTTGGAATAACGTACAGCCAATTGTGCTTTTGTAGCAATTGCATTAGCCATCTCAAGAGCTTTATCCAACAATTCGTCGGGAGCTACCACCGCATTTACCAAGCCGATACGATAAGCCTCCTCAGCATTAATAACTGCAGCAGTATATATCAGTTCTTTTGCTTTCCCTATGCCCACCAAACGCGGCAAACGCTGTGTTCCTGAAAATCCTGGAGTAATTCCCAATCCTACTTCAGGCTGACCAAACTTGGCTTTGGATGAAGCAATACGAATATCGCAAGCCATTGACAATTCGCATCCTCCGCCTAAAGCAAAGCCATTAACTGCTGCAATGACCGGTTTTTCCAACAACTCTATTTTACGGAAAACGGAAGCACCCAAACGCCCGAAAGATTTACCCTCTGCCGCTTGTTTTGTACACATTTCTGCAATATCGGCACCGGCAACAAAAGCTCGCCCTTCACCGGTAAGCACAATTACATCTACCTCTACATCTGACGCCAACTCATCAAATGCTTGATCCAGCTCCAATAAAATAGCAGTATTCAATGCATTCAAAGCCTCGGGATTGTTGATTTTTACAACTCCAATACGATTTTGCTTTTCTATTATCAGTTTTTGATATTCCATTTGCTTTGAATTTTACAACAAACTAACCTTTATCATTAACTATTTTTTTGTCAAAGCAGCCAAACGCTCTGTCAACAAAGGCACAACCTTCTTCACATCACCGACAATACCCAAATCTGCAACATTAAAAATAGGTGCATATTTATCTTTATTCACAGCAATGATAAAATCAGACTCCTCCATACCTGCCAAGTGCTGGATAGCTCCTGAAATACCCATAGCAAAATAAAGGTTCGGGCGTACAGTCTTACCAGTTTGTCCCACTTGACGGTCATGCGGCATAATTCCTGCATCCACCATTGCACGCGAAGAAGAAACCTCTGCCTTCAATGTACCTGCTAATTTTTCCAATGCTGCAAAACCTTCTGCATTTCCAACACCACGACCTCCTGACACCAAAACTTTTGCCTCGGTAATATCAATCTTGTTCTTCTGCTCCTTTACGGTTTCCAACACCTTCACTTTGAACTTAGACTTGTCAAAGTTAATGTTCAACATCTCAACAGTTCCTTGGCGATTTTCGTCTTTTTCTTTTGCACGCATCACACCTGGACGCACAGTTGACATCTGAGGACGATGATCTTTACATACAATCGTTGCCATCAGGTTTCCTCCAAATGCCGGACGTGTCATCAACAAATCACGATCGTCTGAAATATCAAGACCGGTACAGTCTGCCGTCAAACCGGTTTCCAGGCGGGCAGACAAACGCGGTCCCAAATCACGGCCAATCGTTGTAGCACCAATCAATACAATACTCGGTTTACGTTCATGCACCACTTGAGTAATAGCCTGTGCATACGGTTCTGTAACATATTGAACCAATTCTTTTGAATCAACACACAAAACAACATCAGCACCATAAGCAATCAACTCTTGTGCTTTATCTGCTATCTCATAGCCTAACAATACAGCAACCACTTTTTCATTCAGGCTGTCTGCCAATTCACGAGCTTTGCCCAACAACTCAATAGCCACTTTCTGCACCTGACCATCGCGCTGTTCCACAAATACATATACGTCTTTATATTGAGTCTTATCCATAATATCTATCAGATTATAAATTTCTCTTTCAGTTTTTCTACAATAATATCTACAGCCTCAGCTGGCTCAACTTCAAACACCTTACCTGCAGATTTGGCACCTTTGGTAAATGATTTAAATACACGCGTTGGAGAACCGTTCAACCCCAATTTAGCTTCGTCAACACTGATATTACTGTAATTCCAAACTTCAACCTCTTTGTTATAAGCCTCAACGATACCACGAACAGACATATAACGAGCCTTGTTAGCTGTTGCCAATACAGTAACCACACAAGGTCCTTCTACCTCTACAATCTGATAGCCTTCTTCTGTAGATTTACGAATAGTGAAAGTTTTATTTCCGTCAAACTTCAAATCTTCAACATAAGTCACTTGAGGCAATCCCAGATGCTCTGCAATCTGTGGTCCTACCTGTGCAGTATCACCATCGATTGCCTGACGACCTGTAATCAGCAAATCAAATTCCAACATACGCAAAGCTCCGGCAATAGCATTCGAAGTTGCCAATGTATCTGCACCGGCAAACTTACGGTCACTCAAATGAATAGCTCGATCAGCACCCATAGCGAAAGCCTCACGCAAAATATCATCAGCCTGAGGAGGTCCCATAGTAATGACAGTCACATGAGCTCCATATTTATCTTTTAACTGCAAAGCCATTTCAAGTCCGCCTTTATCATCCGGGTTCATAATACTTGGCACACCATCCCGAATCATGGTTCCGGTTTTAGGATCCAGCTTAATTTCCGTAGTATCCGGAACTTGTTTGATACAAACTACTATCTTCATGTTTATATATTTTCTATTGTTTTATACCTGATTATTTCAAAAGAGCAGCAGAAATCACCATACGCTGAACTTCTGAAGTACCTTCATAAATTTCTGTAATCTTAGCATCACGCATCATACGCTCAATCGGATACTCACGAGTATATCCGTAACCGCCATGGAACTGCACTGCTTTTGTAGTCACCTCCATAGCTGTTTCGGCTGCGAACAATTTAGCCTGAGCAGAATCTACGGAATAAGGCATTTTCTTGTCTTTCTTCCATGCAGCCATTCTCACCAACAAACGGGCAGCCTGAATCTTAACCTGCAAATCAGCCATCTGGAATTGTGTATTCTGGAACTGACCGATAGCACGACCGAACTGTTTACGTTCTTTCACATACTTCACAGTTTCGTCCATAGCACCTTGAGCAATACCCAAAGCCTGAGAAGCAATACCCATACGTCCGCCATCCAAAGTCTTCATTGCAATCTTAAAGCCTTCTCCCAATTTACCTAACAAATTAGCCTTCGGTACCACACAATTTTCAAAAATCAACTCACAGGTAGCCGAACCACGAATACCCATCTTTTTCTCCTTCTTGCCAATAGAGAAGCCTGGGAAATCACGCTCCACAATGAAAGCCGAAATACCTCTTGTACCCTGAGATTTATCTGTCATTGCCATCACGATATAAACGTGAGCATAAGCAGCATTAGTGATAAAAATCTTAGAGCCGTTCAAAATATAATTATCTCCGTCTTCCACTGCCATTGTCTGCTGAGCAGAAGCATCCGTTCCGGCATTCGGTTCTGTCAGGCCAAACGCACCCACCCATTCTCCAGAACATAACTTAGGCAAATATTTCTTTTTCTGTTCCTCTGTACCAAATTCATAAATCGGAGAAGCACACAGAGAAGTATGAGCAGAAACAATCACACCAGTTGTTGCACATACCTTAGACAACTCCTCCACTGCCATCGAATACATCACATTGTCTCCACCGGCACCGCCATATTCTACTGGAAACGGAATACCCATCAACCCCAATTTAGCCATTTTCTCCACTGTTTCAACAGGGAATCTCTCTTCCTCATCTACTTCAGCAGCCAACGGCTTAACCTCTTTCTCAGCAAACTCTCTGATCATCTGCTGGAATAATATCTCTTTCTTTGATAATGAAAAATCCATAATACTTTTAATTTATCAATTTATCAACGCCCTATCGAAACGTTGAATTAACACATTTTCTTCAAATCAGGTGAAATAATCAAAGTCGCTTCAGTAGCAGCCTGCACCTGCTCTACGGTAAATTCAGGATGAATCTCTTTCAATACGATACCTTCCGGAGTGATATCCATCACACCCATTTCAGTAACAATCATATTCACCTGTCCTTTAGCAGTCAAGGGCAACGTACATTTCTTCAAAATCTTGGCATTGCCTTTAGCTGTATGTTCCATTGCCAAAATCACTTTACCGGCACCCATCAGCAAATCCATAGCACCTCCCATACCCGGAGTCTTTTTGCCCGGAATCATCCAATTAGCCAAGTCTCCCTGCTCGTCCACTTGCAAAGCTCCCAAAATACTAACATCAACATGTCCACCACGGATAATACCAAACGAAGTAGCACTATCAAAGCTAGCAGCTCCCGGCAATGCAGTAATTGCACCGCCTCCAGCATTAATAAAGTCAGGATCTTCCTCTCCGGCTGCCGGGGTCGGTCCCATACCAATCAGACCATTTTCAGTCTGCAAAATCACCTCAACTCCTTCCGGCAGATAGTTCGGCACCAACGTCGGCAATCCGATACCCAGATTCACAACATCTCCATCTTTGAGTTCCATTGCCACTCTTTTAGCAATGACTTCTCTTATTTGCTCTTTTTCCATAGTCTATATGATTTATCTTAAGTTCATTTCTCACTTGTTCAGTCGTCTTGCTAACTCCTGAGCCACAAACGAAGCCACATCGTCAGCATAGGTATTCATACCGAAACCGGCATCATACCCCAACTCCTTGGCCAGTTCATGCGAAATACGCGGACCTCCACACACCAAAATCACCTTGTCACGCAATCCCTCTGCCTCCAACATCTCTACCAACTCCGTCATATTCTTGATATGCACATCCTTCTGTGTAACGGTTTGAGACACCAATAGAGCATCTGCCTTCAGCTCAATAGCCTTAGCAATAAACTCCTCATTGGTCACTTGGCTTCCCATATTCAAAGCATCAAACATCTCATAACGTTCAATACCATAATGCCCGGCAAAACCCTTCATATTCATAATAGCATCAATACCAACAGTATGAGCATCCGTACCCGTACTGGCACCCACCACCACAATCTTACGTCCGATATGCTCACGGATAAACTCATCAGTTTCTGCCATATCCCATTTCGTAGACTCTACTTTCGGAACATAAATATTTGAATAATCCACCGTATGAGTGCAATTACCATAACAATTAAAGAAGGTATATCCTTCCGTCAATTCCTGATGAAATACAATCTGCGGGTTTTCAAAACCCATTTTCTTCAACAACTGTTTAGCAGCCTCAATAGCCTCATCACCTGCCGGCACAGGCAAAGTAAAACTCAATTGAGTCTTACCGTCATTCATTGTGTCCCCGTAGGGTTTTATCTTTTTTAAATCAAGGGTCTGATCAAAATCCTTACCTTCTGTTGAATATAAACCACCGCTCATAATAATGAAAATTGAAAATGAAAAAATGAAATTATTCCACCGTTTTACGCATCAATGCAATAAACGGATTCCAGTAATTCTTGCCTTTGGCACTAACACCATCCAAGCCTTTACCTCCATTTTTAGGACGCTTGATATCAGCAAAAATTCCTTTTTCCAAAGCCGAGAACAAACCTTCCTGCTCTATTCTTTCCAACAGAACTGTCGCTTTGTCCAACACCAGCTTTGCCCGGTTCTGAATAATTCCTCCTTCTTTAAACACCACCTCGTCTCCGATATTTCTCATGTTATTGAAAATATAACGGGCATTTTCAATTGACAGATAACGGTCGGACATAAAAGGCGTATGAATTGCCTCTGTCGGCATACCCAACAACTGGATACCCTGAGAAGTCCAGATACCCACCATGTTAAACAAGGCATCCTGAATATGTCCTCTAAAAATATTACCGGTCATAAATTTCGTCGGAGGCATATACTTCAGGGTTGCTCTCGGGAAGATTTCCCGCGTCATCTGAGCTTGTGCCAACTCATACAAGAAACCGTTTTCCAGCATCGGGTCCATCTCGAAAGCATGTCCCAATCCCATCTGCTCTTCCGGCAGACCGGCCAACAAAGCCAATTGCTCATTGATAAAATCAGATGCCAACACAGTATGCGCTTCCTCAACGGCATCTGCTGTCGTCAGATAATTATCTTCACCAGTATTGATAATCACACCGGCAAAACCATTAATTACACGCGACATAAACTGGTCAACCAACGTGCGTTGCATATTGATATCACGGAACAGAATTCCATACAGGGCATCATTCAACATCACATCCAATCCCTCCAAAGCTCCCATTACGGCAATTTCCGGCATACAAAGACCCGAACAATAGTTACACAGACGGATATAACGTCCTACCTCTTCGCCTACCTCATCCAGAGCCTTACGCATAATGCGGAAATTCTCCTGGGTCGCAAATGTACCACCGAATCCCTCGGTCGTAGCACCATAAGGTACATAGTCCAGCAAACTCTGACCGGTGGTGCGGATTACGGCTATAATATCAGCCCCTTGGCGAGCAGCAGCCTGAGCCTGCACCACATCCTCATAAATATTACCGGTAGCAACAATCACATACAGATAAGGTTTCGGACCCTCACCGATCGTTGCTATATAATTTTCTCTCCGTTGGCGATTTGCCTGAATATGGGAGATACTTGCATCAATATAAGGCTTCAAAGCAGCCTCTCGTTGCTCCTGCGAACAGATATCAATGCGGGTAACATCCAATTTTCCGTCAGCCACCTGCTCTGCCACCTCCTGGGGAGACAAACCGGTTGCCACCACTGCATTTCCCAAGAAAAACAGGACACCCTCTCCCAGAACATTTTTGTCTTTCAGCTCATCAACCACCACGTTAGGAAGCGGCACCGCATTGCCGTCCACTCCGTCAATGCCCAGCAAACGGCACAACGTTCTTTCTACTGCAACAGTTGTATACCCGTCTACAAATCCCTGTACCTGGTCTGCAATTTTCCGGGCGATGCCACGCGCATGTGCAACTTTATTAAAATCAATACCTAATTTACTTTCCATATATATTTTACTTTACTGTACTACCCTTTTTTAATTTCATTCACCACCTCACTCAAACTCTCTTCCGCTCTTTCAAGCAACATTTTATCAACCCCCAGAAGAGCAGCGATTCTCAATGCTTCATGCGGCACCTCTCCTCCCTGATCCTCTTCCAGCGAATAATCGATAAAATCATTTATATTTTTCCAGGTCACCTGGCCTTGTATTTTCTCTTCTACAAATCCTCTCACCCGCAATTTACGACAAGGAGCTACAATTCCGCTATAATGTGTCGTCACCAACGACATAGCGCCATATTCAGTCAAAAAGCTGACCACTCCGTTCACAATTGCCCTTCCCTCCAAAGGATTCGTTGTACGTGCCAATTCGTCAATCAACACCAGCACCCGCTTCCCGGCTTTCACCCGTTCCACGATTTCGTTGATTCTCAACATTTCTGCAGCAAACGAAGACAAACCGCTCAACTCATCCTGCTCATCACCGATACTGGTCTGAATTTCATCCACCAATACCATCTCTGCCTCGGCAGCCGGCACATAAAAACCGAATTGCAACAAACATTGCGCCAAAGCCACACTCTTCAACAACACCGTTTTTCCTGCCATATTGGCTCCGGTAATCAACGTGGCACAAGGCAACAACATTATATCCACCGGCTGAAAACGCTTGCCCTTCTCCTGCAAAGTCGCATCCAATTGAGGATTGAACAACCCCTTCAGCATCGTTTTATCCCCTCCGAATCGTGGACATGACAAATGCAAAACAACAGCCTGCTCTGCCTTAGCCACCAATATATCCAACCTTCCCACCTGCACCAAAGCCTCCCGCAACGCATCAGCCTCCTCTCGCAACTGCTCAGACAAATGCTCCCGCACAACATCCTCCAACTCCACACAGCGCAGATACAACTGTTCAGTCTCCTGCTCATCCCCTCCCTGCTGTTTCTTCAACTTCAATTCTGCTCTCAAAGCAGCCAATTCTGCCGAATAACAATCATAAATATAAAAATGAGGAATCTTGGCACCTTCCGGATCCAATAACTCCACCACTCTTCCAACATCAGGAATCTTCACACATTTCCACTCAGCAGTCAACATCCTCATCTCCTCGGCCAACAGCACAAAACTTTTCAATTCAAACAACTCCAAATCGTCCAACACCGTATGCTCTCCCGCATGCTTCACCGTTCCACGGATATCCCTCACCTGCATTAACAGACAACTCAACTTCTCCACCAACGACTTTCCTTCTCTTGTCGCCATTATCCCAATAACCTCCGTCACCCGATCCAGTTCCGCACCGATTTCCTCCTCTGTATTTAGCCAACACATCTCATAAAGGCTCCTCCGTCCTAATGAAGAACAGATATTCAATTGCTCCGTCATATAACGGAATCCCTTCACTTGCTGTATTGCTTCTCTTACTATCATTCTATTCTCTTTACATCATAAACAGGCAACTCCAAAGCCTCCTGCATTACATCGCGCAATCTGTCAGAATCCAAAACCAATCCGGAAGGCGCCACCGGATTAATCGTTACAGCCAACAGGCGGCTTCTATGCACCACCTTCAGACTTCCGCCTTTCCGAAGAAAAGCATAATAAGATTCCGGTTTCGCAAAAACCCGTGTAAAGTCACGGATAATCAACTCCACCGGTTGCTTTTGCACCCTCAGATACTGCAGCAACTTATCGCTGACAGCCCCGGCTACAAAAAGCCGATTACCAAAACGGAACAAATCTGTTCCCATTTTTTCCAGCATAAAGATAGAAGGCAAATGCAAATCCACCACCTTTCCTTCGCTGTCAATTGCCCAAACGCCTTGTCCTACTCCGTCCAACACATCCTGCAATTCCGTTTCAACCTCCTCCAGTCCAATCAACTCATACACAAACTTAGTCCTTCTCACCAACTCCGGGATATTACCGGACACTGCAGCTCCTGTTGCCAAAAACATGGCTTCCGTCACTGCCGGTGAAGCCAGGCTCAAACGAGATAAAGCCCCGTCTACAATAGTTGTCTGAATACCATTCTCCTTCATGCGGGCAATCAAAAGCTTCAATCCACCCGTATCTGCCGGCCCCGACAGCAACACCTTCCCGGAGGTAATCGCCCTCGCCGTCACCAACCTTCCCAGAGCCGTTCTCTCCTCACTGATATCCAGAATCTCTGCCACCAATCTCTTTTCCAGAAAATGTTTCTCCGAAGTTACAAACACCATACCTTCCGGCACCTCAATCTCCGGTTTTGGCGTCTGACACACCTGATCCCGGTTCTCGCCGTCAATACCGACAGAAGTTAACGCAAACTTCCGTGCTTCTCCCTTCACCCTTCGCAAAATATAATTCAAGCACTCCGTCTTTCCGGTATTCTTTTCCAGACCGACAATTGCCAGACTACGGTATTTCAATATATCAGCAACCTCAAACATTCTCCCAAACATTTACCGACATGCCAGCCCGCAATCAGCAGGCTGGCTTATCGGCATATCATTTATTTCTTCAAATTACGTTTCTTGCGATCCAAGTCAGCTGGCTCCAAAGACAAACGGTCTCCATTCAACAATTCGGCTACGCCCTCTGTCTTACGCCGTTTTTCACACTCTTCACAGTGACATTCATCCTTATAATCTGTCGGCTCGGTATAGGTTGTCACGACTCCCTCAAAGTTACGCAACACCACCCTGTTCGGTCCTTGTGAAATCATATAAGTCGGCATCACTGGAATCTTACCGCCACCGCCCGGAGCATCCACCACAAAAGTAGGCACTGCATATCCGGAAGTATGCCCACGCAGACTCTCCATAATCTCAATACCTTTAGACACCGGTGTACGGAAATGACCGATACCCATAGACAAGTCGCAGACATAAATATAATACGGACGTACACGGATCTTCACCAAACCATGAACCAACTTCATCATCACATGTGTGCAATCGTTTACACCACGTAACAAAACAGACTGATTACCCAACGGAATACCAGCATCTGCCAAACGAGCACAAGCAGCAGCCGACTCCTCTGTAATTTCATTCGGATGGTTAAAATGAGTATTCAACCAAATCGGATGATACTTTTTCAACATATTCACCAACTCAGGAGTAATACGTTGCGGACACACCACCGGAGTACGGGAACCGATACGGATAATCTCCACATGAGGGATAGCTCTCAAACGTTTGATAATATACTCCAGACGTTCATCGCTCACCAACAAAGCATCTCCACCGGACAATAACACATCACGCACCTGTGGAGTCTTCTCAATATATTCGATACACTTGTCAATCTGTTCTTTCGGAGTTGCACAGTCACGATGGCCGGCAAAGCGACGGCGGGTACAGTGACGGCAATACATCGAACACATGTCGGTAATCAAAAACAACACCCGGTCCGGATAACGGTGCGTCAATCCCGGAACTGGAGAATCACTATCCTCGTGCAGAGGGTCTTCCAAGTCTGCCGGAGAACGGTGCAACTCTTCGATAGTCGGTACTGACTGACGGCGAATCGGACAATAAGGATCATCCGGATTAATCAGACTCAAATAATACGGAGTGATAGCCATACGCAAAGTTTTCAGAGACTCGCGCACACCTTCAGCCTCTTCATCGGTCAGTTTGATATATTTCTGTAATTCTTCTAACGTCTCGATACGATTCTGCACTTGCCAGTGCCAATCGTTCCATTGTTCATCTGTTACTTCGGGGAAAAATTCCTTCCTTCTGCTTGCCATAACTTTAAATTTACTAATGTAGAAGCGGCTGTCTGTGACGACAGCCCCTCCATCACATTAATTAAGCGTACAAATCAGTAAATATTTTTCTCAATTCTTCATTCTCACGCAATTCCTGCAGAGTAATTTCTGCATGTCCTTTGGTATAACCGTTTCCTACGATCATAGTCACATCACTACCGACACCTTCTGCGCCCAATGCAGCTTTAGTAAAGCTGGTTGCCATAGAGAAGAAATAAACGATACCGGTATTCTTAGTACAAAGGATACTGGTCATTTCAGTATCGGTAATATTTACGTTATTGATAGTGATATCACACATTTCGCCGTTAGTCAGCTCAGCAATCTTCTCCATAACAGGCACTGGCTGAGTAGCGTCAGCAGAGAACACATAGTCACAGAAACCTAACTTCTGCATACGCTCGGTACTTCTTTGGCTATGGCACAAACCGATTACCTTACCGGTAACACCTGCGCGTTTTTTAGCCTCATAGCAACACAACATACCTGATTTACCGCCGGCACCGATAATCAATACAGTATCGCCCGGTTTCACCAATTTTGCAGTCTGTGCAGGAGCACCAGCCACGTCCAATGCAGACAAAGCCAATTTTTCAGGCAGATCTGAAGGAATCTTGGCATAAATGCCGCTTTCAAACAAAATAGCTTTACCATCGATATCCACCTGGTCTACATCCGGACGGATTTCTTTAATTTTGTCAATACGCAACGGAGTCAAAGACAAAGAAACCAAAGTAGCGATCTTATCACCCACTTTCAAATCAGTCTTGCCTACCAGAGCATCACCGATTTTCTCAACAGTACCCAACAACATACCGCCTGAACCGGTCACCGGATTTCTGTGTTTACCCTGTTTTTCAACGATACCCATCATGATTTCAGCAATCTTAGCCTTATCGCCACCTGCCTGTTCTTCAATCTGAGTGAAGCTGGCAGAGTCAATATTCAAAGTCTGAACATCAATCAAAATTTCATTGTCATAGATTTCATCCATATTGTTGTCCAACTTATCAGCTGGCTGTGGCAATACACCTACCGGAGAAATTACTCTATGTGTTCCGTATTTATTTCCTTTTTTCATCGTTCTGTAAATTAAAGATTAATATGCTTATTTTTTCAAATTCAAAATTTCTCTTGCCTCTGCCGAAGTAGCCACTTCGCGTCCCAGCTCTTTAGCCAGACGCACCACTTTAGCCACCAGCTCTCCATTGGATTTTGCCAACACGCCTCTTTCCAGGTAAAGATTATCTTCAAATCCTACTCTCACATTACCACCCATCACAATGGCTGCTGCTGCCAATGAAAAGGCATGACGTCCGATACCGGTAGCAGTCCAGGTAGAACCTGCCGGAATTGCATTTACCAGCCAGCTCAGATTCTGAACGGTTGCCGGAGTACATCCGGGAACGCCCAATACAAAATTAAACTGCATCGGAGCACCTGGAACCTGACCTTTCTTAGCCATATTCAAAACCGTATCCAAATGTCCCATTTCAAAACACTCATACTCCGGCTTGATATTATTTTCCAACATCCTCTTACCGAAAGCACGCATCATAGGCATTGTATTCTCAAATACATCATCGCCGAAATTACAAGTACCGCAATCAAGAGTCGCCATTTCCGGGAACAATTCGGTTGGCTGCAGACGTTCTTCCGCAGTCATACCCACAGCGCCACCGGTAGAAGGGATGATAATCACATCCGGGCACACTTTATAAATGGCATCGATACACTCTTTAAAACGAGCCTTGCTTTGAGTAGGCGTACCGTCATCCTCACGCACATGCAAATGCACGATAGCAGCACCGGCATCTACAGCCGATTTAGCCTCTCTGACAATTTCCTCAACAGTATAAGGCACTGCAGGATTCTGTTCCTTTGTCACCTCTGCGCCACAAATGGCAGCTGTAATAATCAACTTTTCCATATCCTGCAATTATTTTCTTTGATCCTCTTTCTTAACAACACAAGTTCCGCTTGCACGGCATACCACAATAGGCTCAGCCAATACATCTGCAGCAGAAGCAGAGATATCCGGACGGGCAGCCACCACTTTACGGGCCTCAAACACCATCTTGCGGGAAGTGTTGCCCACCTTCACGATTTCACCGACTGCCTCAATATAATCACCGGCATACACCGGAGCCAGAAACTCGACATTATCGTATGCCACAAACAGCCCTTCGTCACCGTCGTGCATAATCAACAACTCAGTTGCCACATCTCCGAACAAATGCACCATGTGTGCACCATCCACCAAATTTCCGCCATAATGAGCATCTTTTGCGCTCATTCTTAATCTTATCATTGACTTTTCCATTTCTGCTAAGTTTTTTTTCAGTTCTACAATCAAGCTTTCACGATATAATCCACAAAAATACCCGGAGTTCTCACCAACTCAGGATAAAGCTCACCTTTTTCCACCAGTTCCTGCACTTCAGCGATCACCAGGTCGGCTGCAGTTGCCATCAGCGGATTGAAATTCTGTGTTGTTCCTTTATACACCAAGTTTCCGGCATCATCACCTACACTTGCGCCCACCAAAGCGACATCAGCACGCAATGGTTTTTCCAACAGATAATCCTTACCGTCAATATTCAGAATCTGTTTTCCTTCAGCAACCAATGTTCCTATACCTGTCGGGGTCAATACACCGCCCAGACCTGCACCGCCTGCACGCACACGTTCAGCCAAAGTCCCTTGCGGACAAAATTCAATTTCCAACTCTCCGCTATTCATCTGCTCACTGGTACAAGGATTTGTTCCGATATGCGACACAATCACCTTTTTCA
This sequence comes from uncultured Odoribacter sp., assembly GCA_945900015.1. Lineage (GTDB taxonomy): Bacteria > Bacteroidota > Bacteroidia > Bacteroidales > Marinifilaceae > Odoribacter. Next base: position 78,726 of record CAMDJC010000002.1, read on the forward strand.
CTTGTTTATTGGCAATCAACTGCCCGCATCCTTTGTCCGGGAAAGCGGTATCGTTTACGATCAAGGTCAAATTCTTCACTTCTGATTTTGCCAAAGCGTCAACGATTGCGTTAGGTGTACCGTTCGCAAGGAATCCGCCAATCATAACCGTCATCCCATCAGTAACCTTTGCAACTGCCTCTTCTACTGAAATAAGCTTTTTCATAAGTATATGGTTTTGTTTAAAATTAAACATATTCAATTCTGTTTGTCAAATTTATAAACAAATAACCCCACTTCCAAGTCTTTATAGAGAAAAAATTCTCTATATATTCAATATAGAATCAGTCTAATTAATTTTCACTTCAGCACATAAAAAATGCGGAATCCCTTTCGTTTGGGAATTCCGCATCTCCATACATAGTATATATAAAGAATCGATTATAATGCTGTTATTAACTGCTTTTTCAAACTCTCAATCATTGGATCTGCTGGATATTTCACACTCCACTCCTCCATCCATTCAAGAGCTTCCTCAATAACTGAACGCTCCTTACTAGCCGCCAAATAAGGCAAAAAAAGTGCTAAATAGTACCCTTCTTCCCCTTCTTTCAAAACACCTTCCTTCAGTATTTTTTTCATGTGCAACAACAATCCTTTAAAATCTTGCTTTCCCACATATTCAGCCGTCGATAATTGTGCTTGCCAACTCGACACCTTCTCATAATCCATCTTTTCTAAATCCTCCATCAATTGCTGACGTCCTTCTTCATCAAACAAATTTCCCTGCCCTGCTTTCCAACGGGTATATTTTGCAATTCTGTTTTGTATAACAACACTGATTCTTAAATCCACCATCCGTTTTTCCGCAATACGATAATACTCTTTATGCAAGCGCAGAAAACGCATAAAACAATAATCTGAAGGCACTGTTTGTGCATCAATATGCCTTTCTATACAACTCCAGCACAAAGGAGTCAGCAATTCCTCATCATTCAATCCCCGAAACCAACATTCCATAACACGGTCTCTTTGCACACGCATTCCGGCATCAGCAAGAGCATTCAAGTAATCCCGCATAAATTCCGGTTTTCTTTCTCCTTTCGCAAACCGTTTGGTCAATACACCTAAACTATTGAGTCCTTCTAAAGCTTTCTTGCCACCTTCAATCAGCCATGCAGCATCTCCGGCACCCACAAGCCGATGATTCACCTCCTCTGTTTCCGGATCTATAAACAATAAAGTCGGGAATGCCTGTATTTGAAACTTCTTGGCCAATTCCTTCCCTTCTTTTTCCATATCCATTTTTACACAAACAAAATTCTGATTAAAAAAAATCGCTACAGAATCTTGTGTAAAAACGGTTTTTGCCAAAGTCTTACAAGGTCCGCACCAAGCAGTATAACAATCCAAAAACACCTGTTTCCGTTCATTCACGGCACGTTTCAAGACATTTTCCCAACCGTCTTGTTGAAAGACAATAGAAAAGTTTTGCCCGAAACAATTCGGGCAAAACCATCCAACTAACAAAAATAATGTATAAAAAATTCTCATTACAAAGAGTCCATCAATTGATTATTATGATTCTTTCCATCCCGATACCACTCCTGCCACTTCACCATAATATCTATGGGATAACCACACACTCCTTTATAAATCATATCCCTGCCTTTACTGTCTTTCTTCACGGCATAAGTCTCAGCATCCAATACAATTACATCTCCCTTCAATTCTTCTCCTTTCCCCTCGTGATCTTCTCCATATCGGGAAACTCCTAAAATGATACTCTTCTCCGAACGCGACATTTCAAAGCAAGTGATTTCAGCCTCTCCATACCCTAAGTCATCCAACGAAAACACCGGTTTCGGAGCGGTACCGTTTTCCCACTCCCGGATATTACCTGCCAGCAATTGTTTCCCGGAGGACACCATCATATATTCGATTGATTTATATTGATAAAAATCGCTTCTTCCGTTCATTACTTCAATAGGCATATCCATTGCAGCCAAAACCTTACACTCTGTATCATCATTCACATTTTCCGGCAGCTGCAATTCCAGAGCCTTCACTTCATTGCCTTTAGCCAAGATAGCCACACATACATTAGGTAGATTCGTATGCGAACCAAAAATCAGACGATACCCCTCATAAGCAGGTATCTTCGTTTCCGGAATCTCTACCATTGAACTACCCAAATTAGATACCAAAAGGAAACGTCCCTCGGTTTCGTCAAACACCACTCCATAATCAGAATAATTATATGCAAGAGACACCACAAAACCACTGGGAGCAGGAGTTGCACTTACCGGGAAATACATCGGTGATAATTTTCCTCCATACAAACTTTTAATATTCACCAAACCTGAACGCACCAAATAATACTGACCACTCTTGTTAATTGTAAAAGAATACAACATGCCATCTGAAATCAGCACATTTTTGTTACCTCTTCCCTGAGGGCTGCCAAAAATAAAAGCCCAATCATGTATTCCCTGCCAAATATACTCAGGAGAAAAACCCGGTACTGATGGCTCAGGATAAAGAATCTGACGTTTCCAGAAATTCTCATCCAAATAGGTATTTCCTCCTATATCTTCCAAAGTTGTATCAGCAAGAGACTTTACCCCTTCATCAACACCAACCATCAAACCGGAATATGCCTCTACCGGCAAATAATTCCGATATAGCCTTTGTCCTTTCCCTCCCAGCTCCAAACCGGTAGAACGCTCATAAAAATTAACGACAAAAGGCAATGTATCCGGAACCAATCCTTTATAGGAGAGTTCTGCCTTCCCTTCAAAATTACTCAACACCACAATCATATCTCCGGCCCGTTCGCCGGACACAATCAGGCGGAAAGGAAAAATATACTGATTTCCCTGTTCTTTATCCGTAATAATCAGCCGGCCGTTTTTATCTCCGTATGACAAAGTTACCGGATAGACCAATGACAACTCCGTACTCACAACCTTCTTCTCAATCTCCCACTCGTAACTGTAAGCTTCCGGATCGCTATAGAAAGTTCCGGCAAATGTCGGAGTACATCTCAACGTATCAAACTGACGGATATAAATGACAGAATCCAGACCATCTGTCACTCCTTCTATTTCATTGATTTCATGATAATCATAATTACCTTTATCGTCGTAACAGGATATCCATAGAATAGACGACAAGCATAACAATAAAAATATCTTTTTCATAACATTCATTTTATCAATACACATTTTATTCGACCGGCACCATCTCACGCATCAGCACATACTGATTGGTTTCCTTGTCAATCGGTTTATTGGCATTCAGCCAAGCCTCCAAAGCCGGAGCATATTTCTGTTGAATCATAAAAATATTTATCGGCATGGAATTATCCTCTATTTCAAATTCTGAAGCAAAAGATATCAGCACCTGCCATTTAATCGGATGATAATAATACAATGAACTCTCCATCTGCTTCCACCATACCGGCTCTGCCAGGTAATTGTTTGCCACCAGTTTCAACTCACTGCTTTCCACATTTCCCACTCCAAAATCTTCAGACTCCTCTAATTTCAGAATAAGCCGTTTAGATAATTTTTTCACATGGCTGGCATCCAAATAATCACGGTGCAACACAATCTCTACCGTATCAGTCCAACACCCGGCACGCATCACCTGTTTCTCAGCAATCACTTCATAATCCTTTCCGGCTTCCAGTGTTGTCTTTCCTTTCTTCACAACTCCAGTATCAGCCACCACCACTCTATACGTCCTGTCTCTGTCAGACAACCTGCCTGTATAGCATACCACCAACCTCACCGTATCAACCGTCACTTCAGGCATCTTCTTTCCGAAAGAATAGACAATCGAATCAAAATCTACTTTATCTCCAGCCTGATTGTATATAAAATTCTGAAAATACACACAATCACGCTCCCCATAAAATGAGTCCAAACCATCAGAGCATCCAATATTGAGCAAAAAACAAAAACTTGCCCATGCTATTATCCATTTCTTAATCATATCCGAATCATTAAATTATCTATTACCATATTCTTCCTCCACCTCCGGTATAGGTAGCACAAACACCTCATTGCTCGCTTTGATATTTCCCGGAGCAGCTTGTCTCAAGATATCGTGATGGAGACGTTTATAAGCAAAAAACATCTGACCTTCACACAAATACTCCCTCCTCATCTCAGAAAGCAAAACTTCACTATTCAAACTGGTCAGTTTATATTCACCGCCAACATCCATAAACCGACTTTTCCTCATCGTTTCCACCAAACTCTTTGCTTTTTCAGCATCCTCATCCAACCATCCCTCAGCAGCAATCAAATACATTTCCGATAACTTCATCATAGGCACTTTCGGAACAATCGCCTCAGCATTGGCTTCGCTCAAATAATACTTTCTCAACATGACTCCGGCTTCAGCCACCCATCTGTTCAAGCGGATATCATTGGCAGATCCCGCATATACCTCGCTCTTCAAATCCGGACTCATTTGCAGATTACCCGTATTACCGGGTCCTGGGTCCACCCGATGGTGTACTTCTGAATATTCTCTGATTTTTTTATTCCGCAAAGAAAAAATATGTTCATCCGAAAACAAAATATCCCATTTGGTATCAGTCTCCGTTCCAAAAGCTTTCCGATACTCCATCAAAGCAAATCTTTCACTATTGATCACCTCTTCAGCCAACGTACGAGCCAATTCTTTGTCTCCCGGAGCATTTCTGGTAATGTAGATACGTGCCAACAAACCTTTCACGGCATAATAGTTAATACGTGCCACATATTGGTCCGACTCGTTTTTATCTGCCAGCATATAAGGCTTCACCTTTATAATCGGATCATTTTCCAAACATTTCAAAGCCTCCGTACAATCCTCGATACAGGCTTTCAAAAACTGCTCACTGGTTGAAAGCTCTGTCGTCTCCACTCCGAATTCACGATTATAAGGCAATTTCTTCATCTGTGCATCCTGTCCGTAAGAAGGAGCAAACAGTCTCCACAAATCAAAATGCATCCAAGCCCTCAAAGCCAAAGCCTCACCTTTAATTTGCTTTCTCACCTTATCGGTCATCACATCTCCACTATTCGCCTCATACTTCAACAGATTATTAATCATAGCAATCGTATAATAACCGCTTGACCACAGACTTTCGATATATCCTTTGGCATCCTCCATGGCATAATTATAATTGACCAAAGAATTATAATCAGCCAGCATATTGCTGTAATCATAAGTTTGTGCGAGAACATCCACGACACCAAAAGTCATCTCGGCACCATACAATTCACTTTTCGACATTTTACTGTATATACCGGCTAAAGCCTCGTGAAATCCCTGTTCCGTACTGAACAGTTTTTCCTCTTCCACTTCATTGATTAAATCTACATCCAGCCAATTCGAACAAGAAGACAATAGAAGAAGCAATCCAACCAGAAATCCTGTATTTTTAAGTTTCATATCTGTCATATTATTAATTTACCCATTAAAATGCTACGTTTAAGCCTATTGAGAAAGTCCTGGCAAAAGGATAGGCAGTACCTCTCTCCTGTTCAATCGATGAAATACGGAAAACATCTGTCATACTAGCTAAAAACTTAATTCTTTCAGCACCGATACAAGAAGCATATTTCAACGGCAACTCGTACGACAGAGATACCGATTGCAAACTGAAAAGGTTGTCTTTCTGCATCAAACGAGTTGTCTGATAAGCATTGGTCTTCTCATCGATTCTACGGAACAGTGCTTCATCACCGGGATTCATCCAACGGTCATACAAAGCTCGTTTATCCTTATTACGCACACGCTCATAATGCTGCCAGTTATTCTCCACCTTATCAGCAAGCGTAGAATTATAAGTCTTGCCACCCCATTGATAGCGGAACAATAAATATAGATTAAAACCTTTCCAATTTAAATTACTCGTAATATTACCCTCCATTTTTGGTAACATATCACCCACATTCACCTTATCCCGATAATCATATACAAATGTACGCGAGCCATCTGCCTTGATAAATACCTCATTTCCGGTTGCCGGGTCAATACCTGCTGAACGCACCAACATCAAAGCCGACTGCGAACGTCCTTCTGCATATTGTCTATATACTGTCCCCCCCTTCAAAGCTGCCTCCTTATTTGCATCCTCATTCATCTTCTCCAACATATTGGACAATTTCTTGATTTTATTCCGGTTCGCAAAACCTGCCAATGTCACATTCCAGGTCAACTCTTTTGCCCGATTTTCAATAATACCCACACGCAAACGCCCCTCAATACCACGGTTTTCTGATTTTCCTAAATTCTCCGTATAACTATAGAAACCGGTAGAAGGCGCAATATCTATCGGGAGCAACAGATTATCGGTAATCTTCAAATAAGCATCCACATTCAACTGAACCCTGCCTTTCAAAAATGCCCAGTCAATACCGGCATTATAAGAATAAGTATTCTGCCACTTCAATCCCGGATTTCCATACCCTTTCAACATCACGCCATAATATCCGTTATACTCATTGTCAAAATCATATTGGTAAGTGGTCAAGGCCTGTGAAGATTCAAAATTCACACTACCGGTACTACCGGCAGACAGTCTTACTTTTAAAAGATTCCGTTCATTCCAATTCACAAAATGCTCCTTATGCACATTCCATGCAAAACCGACAGCCCAGAATGGAGCAAAACGAGAATCCCGTCCGAATTTACTGGAGCCATCCGTTCGATAAGAAAAATCAAAGAAATAACGATTGTCCCAACCATAGTTTACATTCGCAAAAAAACCCACCAATCGAGACTTATCATAAGAACCCGATGGCTTGGAATTATACTTGAATGCAGTTCCTGCTCCGATAAAATCCATCGTTTCGCTCACGAATCCTGTCGCAGTATACCAATCTCCTTTCGTCATGGTAGCCATCATATTGGTTCCGACACCGATATTCAATACACTTTTACCGATATTTTTAAAATAAGACAAAGTCACATTACCATCGAGCCGGTCAGTCTTGCCATTTTTAACATAATAACTACCCTTATTCTTTTCTGCATCTTCCACCTCCGAAGCTATATAATTGAATTCAGGTGATTTAGGAGACTTAAACTCTTCAGCCTTATCCAATTGCTTGGTATAACTAAAACGTCCCTGCAGGCGCATACTGGGAATGATACGCCAATCAATATTAAAATTATCCTGCACTGACGTATATTCTGTCACACTGAAATTAGGCAATGTTGCATTAATCATCGGGTTGTAATCACCAGAAGACAATTTTTCCACCAACTTACCCTCTTCATCATAAATACGGTCATATGGATTTTGTGAAGCCCAAGTAGAAAAACTTCCATAAGGGGAATTGTCTCCCTTGATATTATCCACCAGCACATCATTCCTAATAAAGAAATTCTCCCCAACATTATATTGGAAAGTCACACTCAGACCGTAGTTCTTACGTCCGGATTCCTTCATCACCCCCTTGTCGCCTAAATAGCGTAAATCAATTCCATATCTGAAATGCTCATCGCCTCCTTCAAAGTTCACAGAATAACGTTGATTCAATGCCGTTTGCAATGGTTGGGACAACCAATAAGTATCTACTCCTGACAACATCGCCTCCACACGTTTGTTATACACCTGATCAGCCACCAACTGGTCCTCCCATGAATCCTGCTCATAAGCACCGCTCAATTTCTCATAACGCAATTTTTCTTCGGCATTCATCAGATTATAATCTCTCAAATCCGGAATCGATATTGTAAAATTCGCATTTCCGGTAATTCTGATTCTACCTGCACGCGGACGCACTGTTGTAATTAAAATCACACCATTGGCTCCTCGTGAACCATATAATGCAGTCGCTGTTGCATCTTTCAATATCGTCAATTCCGCTACACGGTTCATATCCAAGTCATACACTCTTTGTGCTGTCACCTCCACTCCATCCAACACATACAAAGGAGCATTGGGATTCGTCTGTGAATCATCAGCACTGGAACGTAAGTCAAACCCATTTTCACCTCGAATAGTAATTTCCGGTACTCGGTTAGGATCAGAACCATTAACCAAATCTTCTGTCAACCGAATAGAAGGATCAAACGCATTCAAAGCCTGAAGGATATTTTGTGTTCCTACCTTTTTCAACTCATCCACCTTCACAGTTACCTCCGAACCGGTAAAACTCTCCTTTGTCTTTTGAAAATAACCCGCATTCACCACAACTTCATCCATCTCCGTTGCATCCTCTTCCAGCACCACCTGCAAAGGTTTATCACTATCAACAGCCACTTCTTTTGTTTTCATACCCACAAATGAAAACAAAAGAGTCACCTTATCCAAATTAGCTACTGCCAAAGAAAATTTACCTTGCGCATCAGTTGCAGTTCCCACCGTACTACCCTTTATCAACACCGTCACCCCCGGCAATGGAACTCCTGCCTTATCTTTAACGACACCAACAATTTTCTTTTCCTCTACCGTCTGTTGTTTTCTTATCACCACCACATTATCCTCCACCACATAGGAAAATCCGGTATTTTTCAAGCAAAGGTCTAATATTTCATCTAAGGCAGCATTTTTAAATTCTGCTTTAGAGACCTTAATGTTACGCACATCGTCCATATTATATACAAACGTATAATTACTTTGATTGCGTATTGCCGACAGGACATCTGTCAACAAAGCGTCAGACAGCGACAACGACAAACTGACACTTTGCGAATAGCTCATTGCCGAAAGTTGTAAACTCAGCAAAAAGAATAAAAACAAGAACTTCGTTTTCAAACTACATTTTTTTCTCATGATTTTATAAATGGGTTACACATAATTATTCAAGTCATTGCTTCATCACCTTCAACGTGCGTCCTTCAATAGCAAATTTCACCTTTTTAGTATAGGCAATCTTGCGCAATACATCATCAATATCATGATAACGCTTCAATTCCAATGAAAAACGCATACTTTTCAGACTTTCGTGTACAAATTTGATATCTAAATCATACCAGCGTGACAACTGCTTCAAAATCGTTTCCAGATCAACATCTGAAAACCAAAAAATCCCCTCTTTCCACAACACATAATTACGGACCTCTACCTTACGCACAGCAAATCTCTGCTTCTCATCCGACCAACATGCTTGTTGATTCGGTTGTAACATCACCTGTTTACCCTCTTTAGCAACAACAACCTTTCCTTCAACCAACGTTGTTGTCAAAACATTTTCATATGCCGACACATTAAAACTGGTACCCAATACTTTCACTTCAGCATCTGCCACCTTCACAACAAAAGGTTTTCCGGCACTTTTACAAACTTCAAAATAACCCTCACCCATCAACTCCACCTGCCGCAATGAATCAGCAAAAACAACCGGATAACGCAATTTCGATCCGGCATTCAGCCACACTTGGCTACCATCTGACAACACAATCGAATATTCTCCTCCCACTGGCACCACCAACGTATTATAAACCGGAATATCTTTCTTTACAGAATCCGCCTTATATTGCAACTGCTCTCCCGACATCAAAATTCGGACACCGTTCTGCTCCTGCAGACTACCATCAGTTGCATTCTCCAAATTAACCGTCTTCCCATCAGCCATAATCAACAACGCCTTATTCATTCCCGGCACAATCACCTCCTCAGCCACAGGAATTACAGGAACAATTTCTTTATTCAATTGATTATATAAATAAAAGGTAATACAAATAGGCAACACCAATATCGCTGCCACCCATCCATAACGTTTCCATCCAACTCTCCGATAACCCACTCTTTTTTCAAAATTTCTCCAACGCCTCTCCAAATCAGGACAAACCACTTTTCCATCTTCCATAGCCCTCTTACAGAATTTCTCCATTTTATTGCGGTTATCCGGCTCTTCCTCCAACCATTTATCAATCAGCTGTTCCTCTTCTTCTGTAGCAGTACCGACCATCCAATTAGCAATACATTTGGCCAAACCCAATCGTTTACGTAAATTTATATCTCCAAATTCTCCCATGTTTTTACCATCATATTATCATGCTAAAGACAATTGAAAGCGGAAAGTGGGTGTGTCAATAAATAAAAAAAATTAAAAAGGTAAGTCACAAAGCAAACATAAAAGGAGCAGACCGTCTCGATCCAAATATTTACGCAACACGTTATAGGCACTTTTTTTCATACTTTTCACCGTATTGACTGAAATACCCAATATTTCGGCTACCTCATTATTATTCTTTCCCTGCAAATTCAATAGAATAATCTTTCTTGTCTGTGGGGCTAACTTATCGATGGCAGCATACAGCAAACGGATTGTTTCTATTGCAGTCACCTCATCCAACCACGACAATTCACACTCTTCTTCTCCCTCTACCGCCAATACCTGTTCTTTGATTTTCTCGTGCTTATAGTAATTAAAATAAAGATTTCGTGCCACCGTATATAAAAAAGCTTTTGCATTCTCTATCGAATCAAACTCCTCTTTACACTCATAAACTTTGATAAATGCCTCCTGTGCCAAATCATCAGCAATATCATAATCTTCCGTATATTTACACATCAATGCATAAACGGAAGGAAAAAATTCATGATAGAATTTTCTAAATTCACTATGTGACTTTAACTTGATTGGCATTATGACAGGCAAATATATCAACTTTACCTAAAATATTCAACCAAAAAATGGGTTGCCGGAAAGACAACCCATTCTGCCAAAAGACATATTCAATTTCAATCAAACAAATAAGACAATCGCAACATCAACAAACGATAATGTTCCCGCAACTTATCATTACCGCTGTTAGAGCGACTCTTCGCCAATTGGTAAGTCTTTCTCAAATACTTCATGACAACCGGCAATTTATTTGTCTGATCAATTCTCGGAGACAAAACTATTTCTCCCAATGGTTCAGAAGCATCCAGATCCAAATGATTCTCACAATAAGCATGACAACTGCAAGTCGGAGCTGCCGCCCATTCAGACAATGCTGTTTGGCTACCAGGAGCCTTGAAGTCTTTCTTTTCAAGATAAGCAGTAAGACTAGTCACAAAAGAATTCTGATAAGCCATATCTACCATTGTCAGCTTGCCGCTCTTATTTACAAACATGGAATTATAAATCATCTCCAAATAATTGTCCAATGTAAATACATTCTTTCCATCCACTTCATTTACTTGCATACGACCCAACACCTCTCGGGTTAACAATTCATCAAAAAATTTAGTCAAATCAACATAAGGTTTAGCCGTCGGTCCGACTACAGCTTTTATTTTATCATTAATCAACCAATGCTGCCCGTCATTTAAATTATCCAACACAAACTTAAAAGCTGCCACTTGTTTTGCTTTCGGCACATATTCATACAATTTCACCGGATCTCCATAATATTTCGGATTAATATACATACCTCCAACACTCACCATCGCATGACCTATATATCGCATAAATTGAGCTACCACATCTTTATATACACCTTCTACAGACGCTAAACCCTCATCATTCACAGCAATCCAATCCACAAAATTCTCGGTCACATACTTCAGGTTTTTCATTCCATAGGTATTTGCCTTCACCACATCATCACCCAGATCTTCAGCCTGAGAACGCGGATCGAAATTAAACTGAAATACCTGTTTCCCGTAAAAATACATCTTGTCCCCTATCTTCTCCCTCAACCAACCTTTCAATACATCCTTTTCATCATCTGCACTCTGAACATTCGGCAACACCTGATATCCATATTTGATAGCAAACTTGTCATACTCACCAATCAGCGGCGGAGTCAATTTCACACCTTTCTCCATATCTCCCGGCTGGGCCACATAATTAAAGCGTGCATAGTCCATAATAGAAGGAGTCGTACCATATTTCTGTGTAAATTCCGGGTCACGTAATTTCTCCACCGGATAGGCAGCCGAAGCGCCAAAATTATGCATCAATCCCAAGGTATGTCCGATTTCATGAGCAGCCACATAACGCATCGCCTCACCCATATTTTCATCAGTCATTATCGGACAACGAACCGAAGGATCCACAGCACCGGTCTGAATCATACGCCATTTATTCAATAGTGTTACCACACCATACCAGGAAATCACGTCACCACACAAAATCTCTCCCGAACGCGGATCCACCCAAGACGGTCCCATAGAATTTTCCTTCGATGAAGTTACAAACCGATAGCAATTATAATGAATATCATCCGGATCAAAATTCGGATCATCTGTCGGATAATCCTTTACAACAATAGCATTTTTAAAACCAATAGCCTCAAAAGCGATATTCCAGTCGGCAATACCAAGCTTCACATACTTTCTCCATTTTTCCGGTATTGCCGGATCCACATACCACACAATCGGCTTCACGGGCTCCACCAATTCGCCTGCCAGATATTTTTCCATATCTCTCGGCTGCAAATTCCAACGATTTATGATTCCATACCCCTGCAAACGATCATGGTTTTCATCAAAAAGATGGCGGGTTTCCTGAAAGAAGCCGATACGTTCATCTGAATATCTAGGTGTCATCGGTTTCTCCGGCAACAAGATAATATTGCGAGCTTCAACTGTAGTCAGCGGTCCCTCTTTATCAGTGGTATAAGTCATCATACTTTTCACGATGATATTATCCTCAAACGCCTTACATTCGTCAATTTTCGAACGGTCACTCTGGAACGAACCACCAAACGGAACCACCATTCTTACTTCTGCGGGAAGATCCGGGAATGGTGAAAATTCTGCAATAGACGACAAAAATAGAGAGGTCGCATCAATCACGCAAGCCGTAGAATCTGCTGTCTGAGCCTCAATCTTAAAAGCCTTCCAGATAGGTGGATTACTATGGCGTTTATAAGCCTCATACATTTCCGAACTCTCTTTACATTGGTAATCCAAGTGCGGGAAATGCATATACACCTTGCTTTCATCGCAAGAGAAAGTAATCAGCAGCGGAGTACGGTTGATAGTACCCGGATCAATCTGCCAGGTGCGGCTGGTAGTCGACACTCGCGAAGCAATCAAAAAGTCGCGGCTCATAATCGCCTTCGGAATCTCCAGATACACCTTATCCTTTTTCTTGATAACATTGAACATACCCTTCTTCACCTCGGCATCCTTCACCAATTTGTCATAATCGGTTTCTTTTTTTGCGCTAGCCGTTGAATCACTTGCAGCAGTCTGCTCTGTTTTTTTCTTTTTCTTCTTGCCAAAAATCTTATCAGCGCCCTGTGCATAAGACAATCCCAAGCACAACAGCACCACCATAAACAACACTTTATTCATATTTGCTCAATTTAAAATAATTATTTTTCATATTTCCATGGCTTTACAAAATCACCATTTTCTCTCGCATTTTTATCCCATCTGTAAATTTCTATATCGCACCCTATTTTTTGAAAATATACCATACAGCGATACAGCAACAATTCATCCCTTGAAAGAGAGGCAAAACTTTGATTGGGATACGAAGTCAATTCTGTAGTATAAATATCGTTCTCAAAATATTGAAAACCACCTTCCACATTATTAATATCAATATATTCCAAAAAATCACCTAATAAACCTAATTTTCCACCTGAAGCAAACACATAAGTTTCATAAGGCGTTAACCAAAATCCCATATAGCATTTTCTCATTGCCTCTGATGGTATTCCTTCTTTTTTTACTTCGTTATATACACTTCTTATCATCCGTGCAAAGCTATAAATATCTAGCAAAACAGGAAATTGTCCCATATTTGTATAGATCACATAGGATGGAATATGAGCAAATTTCATAGACTTTGTATAAATAAACTCTGGAATATAATAAGGTTCATCTATAACAACACTAGTTTTAAATACACATATTGGATTTGTACTTGTACCGAACCAAGTATATCTCATATGGAAATAAGATGTATAATCATTTGCTCTACAATAATCTTCCAAATAGGTCTTTATATTTTGGTAAGTCCAAAATATATTGATTGTACTTTTATACTTTTCTTCTCCTACAGCAGGAACACAAATACAAGGGAAACGGTCACATACCTCGCAACAAATACATTTTTCATACGTTTTTTTGCATTCAGAACATATCATTTTACAAATACAAGGGCTATATTTACATTTAGAACAAACATTTCCAGACTCCATATCCGTTTTTTCTCCACCTATTTGCTTCCACCTATTAGAAATGTAATAAGAATAAAAATGTTCGTACAGTATCCGATTCATCGCATGTACCTCTTTTTCTGACATTGTGCGAACGGGGATTCCTAAAGACGACAAATAATTAGACATATCATGTTGGTTCGTAAATCGCTCAATCCGATGCCCTTTCATAAGCACATGATCCAAAACACGACTAGTAAACAATCCACCTCCCACACGCACGCACAAATCATGCTTTACAGCACAAACATCTTTAATCCGGCTATAAACCAAATTCGGGTATTTATCTTTATAATAATCCCATGCTCTATTCCAACAGCTATACACCTTTTCATTCGTCATACATTTTGTCAAAACCTCCGCATCCGATTCCACATATTTAGCTATATAAAGTGCAAGATTAGGACAATCCAATCTTTTAGCATAATATTGAACCAATGAACGAATTGTATCGGCTTTTAAATATTGCTCCGGTAATTGTTCCTCTGTACAAGTATAGATAGCATCCTTATTCTCTTTGTACAAATTTGCGATATCCCGAAATTCTTTGCGAACTATCAGTGAATTATACACATCCATATCAACATCAGCAAATACATCTACAAAGCACTCACTTTCATTATTTGATACAGATTCATATTCTGCCTCTCTATGACAAGCATAGAGAGCAAACAGAATAATTAAGAATGATATATAACGATTCATAACCAAACCTTTTCAATAATTACTTCTTCGCCTTATACACCATCGTACGATAGTCTATACCAAAACTCTCTTTCAAAGAATTATCCAAAACATCATGTGCTTTTTTCAATTTTGCATGTTTTGCTATAGCACTATCAATTGTCTCCTGTGGTGTTGTCAATAAAAATTCAATAAACTTCTCCAAATAACCCTCACGAGAAGATGAAGCCTCATACCCCCATTGTCTCTTATCCCAATCATAACTATCAGGAGGATAATTCCACGTCCAATTTGCTGTCGGGAATCCTTTTTCCCAGTATATATCACTCATAGGAGGATTTGGAGCTTGCTCTGTCCCTCCTTCGACAGGAAACCAACGAGTTTCCTGCTTTTTCAACTCGGCATCCGTATAAGGATAAAACTCTTCCGGAGCTGTCCATTTCATCTTATTTATACAATATTGTAGAAAAGTACTATTCCACAACCTAGACAACTCCACTTTTTCTTCCTCCGTATAGTTTATCACTTCGTCATTCACAGCAAAAGCAATGTATCGATCCGTTGTTATTATCTTTTGGGATACATATCCACCATTACCATAACTTTTCAATGAATCAGCCAATATCAAAGCATACGGAAACATCATTTCCCTAGCATCTTCTCCATAACAATCCAAAAACAATTCTTTAAAAGCACCGACAGCCTTAGCGATATATTCTTTATCATCCCGAAGTGTATTCAGTTTTACATCATACTTATATTGAAAATTAAATATATAATCCTCCGGCTTAGGATCTAAAATAATGTGCTTTGCATATTTGTAATAGTATTGCGAAACAAATTTCCAAGCAGGATCTGTTGATGTCGTATCATACGCTCTTCCATAATCTACATACTCACCTTGTATGTGTTCGTGCTCATAGCAAGCAGCAAACAACAACACACTGCATATAAATATCAGTATTTTTTTCATAACAAATCAGTTTATTTGGTTTTACTCTCCACACGCTTCGGCTGTTCAATATCAAAATTACGCCGTTGTATATCCAAAGGCAATGACATTACGTAATTCGGACTTTCTGTATCCAGTACATAAGTTGTTGTCACTCCCGTAACACCAAAACTTTGAAATTCATGCTCCACAGCAACTCCCCACCTTCTGATATCAAACCAACGCATATCTTCAAAACAGAATTCACGACGTTTTTCATTACGCATCTCCTTACGTGCAGTTTCCACTCCGTCCGCTTGCAACTCCCCTCCGCTCACTCTCTCTGAATAAATCGCATTCAAATCCTTCATCCCCTTATCCCAAGCACCTGACTCTATATAAGCCTCTGCCCGATTTAGATAAAACTCTTCAACCCGGTAATTCATGGTATAGCATCCGGAGAACTGTGCATCATACTTCATGATTTCTGATTTATACCATGAATTTGTTATCACATAATCCGCTATTCGAGCATCTTCCGGAGCATACAAGCTCTTCAATTCATCCGATATAGTGTACACTGCATTACCGTATGAACCAGACGAAAATGAATTAGCATCTCTTTTCATCCACGAAAAGATTATACTATTATTATTTTTATTCAACATAGGTTTCTTTTCATCTGCATAAGTTTCCATTTCTGCCTTACTGATAATCTTCCGGCTGCTCTCTTTCAAAGCCTCGTCACAAACAGTTATCACGTCATCCCACCTTTTCTGTTCCAAGTAGATTCGAGATAAAAACAGTCGAACAACATCTTTACCAGGACGGAACATTGTATGCACCTGCTCCCCCTTTTCCAAATTTGCCAAAGCATTCTTTAAATCTTCCTCCATCAACTGATACACCTCTGCCAACGAAGAGCGGGTATATAATTTATCCATAATGCTTCTCTCTCTGTTGATTGGCACACCCATTGCAGTCTTAGCCTGCTCTGCGCTACGCCAAGGAGCTCCATACATATTTACCAAGTACCAATAAGAAATTGCCCGGATTGCCTGCACTTCACCCAACAAACGATATTTCATCTTGGCTGGATCCTCCGCAAATTCATTTAAATCTGATTCTATCACATTACATACTACGATTTTATGATAAAAATTCTCCCATGCCGGATCAATCTTTTCATCTCCCCGTACAGTAATTTGCGGTTCCTTTGCCCAAAGATAAAAACTTTGATAGTCCTCTCTTTCATCTTTTGAGGTACTTGACAAAGAGGATGGCACATACGACCCCACATCATCACTCATATACCATAGATTAAAACCTGTTGTTCCCATGGATTTCAGGAGTAATTCACCCATAATAAACTCCTTGTAATGGTCTAAATCTTCAGGAATCACTTTGTCCTTATCCTTGTATTCCATAAAATCTCCGCAAGAGACGAACAAAAGACATAAGACTATGTAAAATAAATGCTTCATAACTTCTCAATTAAAAGGTTACACTCATAGTAAACGAATAGGATTGTTGCGGAGGAATCGTACCGGAACCCATTGTCACCTGCTCAGGATCGCGTCCCTGCAACCCTTTGGCTTTTATTACAAAAGGATTGGTCACTCCCAAACTCAATGACAACGATTTCAAATATACTTTCCGAATCAAATCACTGTCAAATGAATAAGACAATGATATGGTATTACAACGCAAGAAATTACCGGATACAACCCGCATATCTGCGTTGTTATACATCTGCCAGTAATTGGACGAAACATTATTCATAATATCGGTTTTGTTGATAGGATTATCTCCACCAGTATACATTCCGCGTACAGTATAAGGCTTATCCGTTAAAGTCGGGATATTGGTCTCATCTCCCGGTTTCCTCCAGCGGTTCAGAAAATCAGTGCTCATATTTTGAGCAGGATAAGGCAATTTAAAGTCATCTCCCTGGTACAAATCGTTCAATCGGATTTTATTGCCGAGTTGCAACGTAAAATTGGTATTCAAACTGATATTTTTATACGAGAATCCCATACTGAAACCACCAGAAAAGTTAGGCTCACGTCTTCCGCTATAAACCAAAGCAGACTCCATCGCCTCTTTTTGGGTTGTAATAACCACGTTGCCATCCTTATCACAATCCTCCAATCCATACCATTTCGGAATACCATTTTCATCCAATCCGGCAAAACGATAAGAATAAAAAGAGTTCAAAGCATAACCACTTCTTACCAAAGAGCCGCTCAAGTATTCGGAATAAGTAACGCTTTGTTCTGAATCTGTAAATACTTGATTCTTAACCTTACCTGTATTGAACGAAATTCTCCATTCAAAATCTTTCGTTTTGATCGGAGTAATTGCCAATGACAAATCCCAACCCTTATTCACCAAGTCACCGCCGTTAATCGTTACCAACTTGTCTCCATTTGTACTGGTAACCTCCAGCGGCATCAATTGGTCTTTACCCTTTTTATGATAATAATCAAAACTTCCCGATATGGCCCCGTTAAACAAATCAAAGTCCACACCAACATTAAAATTTTTATTTTTTTCCCACCTCAAATCAATATTCGGCAATGATTTTAAGGTATAATAATACTCTTCTGAAGTCGGATCCAACGAACCCAACGCAAGTACCATATGGGGATTGTGGGCATCCGTTACATTCGCCTGAATACCATAAGAGGCACGAATCCCAAGATTAGACAAAATATTCTGCAATGGAGACATAAAATATTCATCCGTCACATTCCAACGACCGGATACCGACCATACAGGCAAAAAACGAGCCTGTTCACCCAATTGGTTCGACCCTTCACCTCGAATATTCGCACTCATTACATATTTACCTTTATAAGCATAAGAAAAAGAAGCCAAATAAGAGAGGGTGTTACGAGTGGCATCCAGCACGACTGGTTTCATGTTAGCCATTGTAAATTCAGCCAATGCCCATTCTCCAGATTGAGCTAATCCCACAAACTGCTTCCCTCGTTCAGGCAGATATCCCCATACCTCATGAGTGACACCTGTTGATTTCTGACTCTGCATATCCATACCTGCCAACAAAGAGAAACTATGTATATCGTTTATAGATTTATGCATACTCAAAGAAACACGAGCAGTAAAAGCATCCGCACCATTAGAACCGTAATTCAAAATACCTCCATAAGGCAATAAACAAATAGATGATTTATAATTTGCAAGGTTTTTACCCAACAACTGTTTGTCATAGTCAACAGGCAATTTACGTTTTTTAGCCACTTCAAACGAGCGTTCCCCATACCAGGTCTCCTGATCCGTTGCGCTTGTATTATAAGACAACACAGCATTCAATTGTAACCAAGAAGCTATTTTATAGTCCAAACTGATATTGGTATTAATTCCCCTTATTTTGTCTTGAATACCGGAATGTTCCAATTCATTCAATACATTAAAGACCAAAGGAACCGTTTCACCATTATCATCCGTAGCACCCGCAGCATTATCATAAAAGAACAAAGAACCGTCAGCATTATATAATGGAATAGTTCGGGCGGTATTGTAAGCATACTGCATCAAATCCACCGTCGGACGGTTTGTTGTTGAAATATTTGCTCCCAAACTGACTCTTGCTTGTAAACGTTCTGACAATTTAAAACCCAAATTAGCCATAAAAGTAAACCGCTCGGAGTCTTCATCCAATGGAGCTCCCTGTTGTTTTGAATAGCCGGCTGAAAAATAGTAATTTACCGTCTTACTCGCTCCCGACATGGAAATAGTGTGGGAATGACTGAACGAGTTGCGGAATAGAATATCATACCAATCCGTATTATACGATCTCATGCGTTGAACCTCCTCATTAAACTGCTGCTGGGAAATTTTACCATGATACAATTGGTACAAAGCACCTTCAAAGCCTGCATTCGTCGGAGAATAACCTTCAAACTGCAGTCCCCTGCGATAAATTTCCTCTGAAACCTCCATCCTCTCGTTTGAATTCATCAAATATTGGTCATCATAATTCGGTCTTCCGATAAAACTCATTGCATTGCTATATCGAATGGAGGGAGCGCCCTGTTTCCCCCGTTTGGTTGTAATCACAATCACGCCATTGGCAGCTTTCGTACCATAAAGAGCCGTAGCCGATGCATCCTTTAATACGTCAATACGGTCAATATCTTCCGGGTTCAAACCGGAAATGGCATTACCAATCAGATTTACCTTATCCAAACTATTCAATTCAGCAGCATCCAGTGGCACCGGATCTTGCAACACAATTCCATCCAGCACCCAGACAGGCTCACGGCTACCGATAATGGTAGACGAACCACGGATACGGATTTTCGGAGCAGCCCCCACCGTAGAGGTCATCTGCATTACAGACATACCCGGCACCTTTCCCTGCAACATCTGATCCAAAGAAGTTCCTACCGGCTCTATGATATCTTCTGCATTCAAAGAAACAATTGAAGAGGTCATCTCTCTTTTCTTCAACACCTGAAAACCGGTCACTACCACTTCCTCCATCTCGGTTGCCTGCTCTTTCATCACCACTTTCAATGAATTCTCGGATTCCACCAACACAGTCTGCGGTGCCATTCCGACAAAAGAGAAAAGCAAAGCGCTGTTTTTCGGTACACGCAAATTAAAATGACCGCTTGCATTTGAAAGCGTCCCCGTAGTGCTGCCTTTGATATACACTGCCACCCCCGGAAGCGGTTTCCCCTCAGTATCCGTCACCAATCCCTGAGCCAGGATGTTTTCATCTTTCTTGATTTGCTTGATAGTGATAACGTTTCCGTCCACCTTGTAAGACAAATCCGTATCCTTCAATGCGGCATCCAACACCTCGCCGGCTGGCACTTTTTTCATATCGAGTGTCACCTTTTTGGTACAGGCATCGATTACGGCTGTAGAATACACCAGACGATAACTGTGTTTTTTCAACACTTCCAACACCTCTTTCACCGAGGCATCCTTCACATTGATTGTCACCTTACGTGCTTCGGTCTGTGCAGACAAGGGCAAAGACAAACACAAGACAAAAAGACATAACAAACCTTGAAGTGGAATTTTTTTAACAAAACTCCTCCACGAGTCAAGCTTTTCTTTCATACATTTGTAGATTTAAATTTAACATCATGCCCTTATGGGCTTTATTTTGAGCGGATGCTGCCAACATCCGCTTACTTTTTACTTACACTGACAGTTCGGTCATGAATTTCAAAACGCACACCGCTTACCTCCGACATCAATTCCAATATCTTGTCCACCTCTCCGTATTTATCAATGCTGATATAAAATTTTTCGTTTTTCACCGGTTGGTTCCGATATTCCACCTGAAAACCATACCAATCTGACAAACGCTCCATGATTTCCTCCAAACGCACATCCTTGAAAAGGAATATGTTGTCTTTCCAACAAACCACCTCTTCGACATCCACCTCTTTCACCGAAATATCCTTACCGTCCTTACCGACAAGAGCCTGCTGGTTCGGCACCAACACCGTTTTTGCCACACCGCTGCTGACCTGCACACTTCCCTCCACCAAAGTGGCTTCCATTTTATTATCTTCCAGTGATTTCACATTAAACTGTGTTCCCAACACCTGTACATCGCCCCCCGTCGTATGCACTACAAACGGATGTTCCTTGTCCTTCGCCACTTCCAGATAAGCCTCTCCACTCTCAAGGTACACTTCACGCAAAGCACCGGCAAAGTTCACCGGAAATTTCAGTTCCGTATCCTCATTCAGCCACACTTTCGTCCCGTCCGCCAATACAAGCTGGAACTCTCCCCCTTTCGGCACGACAATGGTATTATATTCCACCTTTGGTTCAGACACTGCCTCGTGCCGGTTCTTTTCATACACCAGCTCGTTCCCTTTGTTCACCGCATTCGGCACCACCTGCCCCTGCTCTTCTTTTCTATTCAGATACACCTCCTCGCCGCTCGCCAATATCACCTTCGGTTCTTTTCGTTCCACTACCGGAATTTTTGACTCCATCTGCACGGATTCACTCACCTGTACAGCCACATCTTTCTCCGTTCCCAACAATAGATAAGCTGCCACTGCCAACGGCAACAGCAAAACGGCAGCATAACGCCACATACCGATTACCCGGCCGCCTTTTCTGCCTCTGCGTGCCTCCACAATCTCCTCATGCAATCCCCGGCTGACAATCTCCTCCTTCATCCTCTGATATGCCTCAGCCCCTATCCCTCGCTCCCGGCACTGCTCTTCCAATTGCTTCCGTTCCTCTTCCGACAAGCAATCAAAAATATCCTTGGCTATCAATTTATGTAATTTTCTCATGTTCTAATTCTCTTTTCTAACGATTATACACATGAGAAAGAAAAACGGGTAAACGGCAATGAATGATTTAACTTTGCTTAACAATAAAGAGAATATTAATCCAAAAATACTTCCACAACATTGGATACATATGCAGTAAATAACATATTACAACCTTTTAATTTAGTGCAAAAATAATACATCTTTTGCAAAAGGTGCATTTTCCTATAAATCACAATCTGTAGAATTGTTCCGCATTTTGTGGAATAATTCCACAAGTCACGTCAGGACAAGCAAGGACAATAAAAAAATATCACTCCGTATTTCAAGCACTTACAAAAAAATCAAGCAGCAAACAAATAAATGGTCCGTTTTTTAATAACAGGATAATGTAAAATTTTTATGTATGAAACAGATTATTAAAATGAAATTTATTATTCTTTCTCTATTGGGAATAATATCACTGCAAGCAGTGGCACAACAAAGAACGATTAGCGGAACTATCGTCTCCTCGGAAGGAAACGAACCGCTGATTGGAGCGACCATCACCGTAAAAGGGACGGAAACTCGAGGTACCGTTACCGATGTGAACGGCAAATATACCCTGCAAATAGAAGCAAAAGATAAAATATTGGTAGTCGCCTATCTGGGAATGAAAACCCAACATCTGAAAGTCCCCGCCACCAACAAACTGGATATCGTGTTGGAACCGGAAAATATGAGATTGGATGATGTGGTTGTCACCGGTTATGGAAATTTCACCAAATCCTCTTTCACCGGCTCCGCCAACACCTTAAAAGGCGATTTGATGAAAAACATTCCGGTGGTAAGCGTTGAGCAAAAACTCCAAGGTCTGACAACCGGAGTGAACATCACCAGCAGCTCGGGACAACCCGGAGCCAATCAAAATATCCGAATCCGCGGAATGGGTTCGTTCAACGCATCACAGGAACCACTGTTTGTCATCGACGGAATACCGGTCAGCTCCGGAAGCTTGAGCACGGGAGGTGCAGATGCGGCTTATATGAACAACTCCAAAACGAACATCATGAGCACCTTGAATCCTTCTGATATCGAGAATATCACCATCATCAAGGATGCTGCTGCCGCTTCGTTATACGGTTCACGTGCCGCCAACGGTGTGATTCTGATTACCACCAAACGCGGACAAGCCGGAAGGGCACGCGTCACCTTCAATGTCTCTGCCGGTTTTTCCAATGCAGCCGTAGATTTCCGCCCGACCTTGAATGGCGACCAACGCTACGAATTATTGTATGAAGGTCTGATGAATGCTGCCATTGACAAGCAAATGGGGAATCCCCAAGAATATGCCAGTGCTGAAATAGGCAAGTATGCCTTCAAACCAACCATGGGATATACCGATTGGCGCAACGAACTGTTGCGTACAGCTCTGCAGCAAAACTACGAAGCATCCGTATCCGGAGGCAATGCCAAAAGCACCTATTACCTGTCATTAGGCTACAACAACCAGGAAGGATTGGCTAAAAATTCAAGCCTAGACCGTTACTCTGCCCGCCTGAACCTGACTCACAAAGTAGGCAAAATAGCCGAAGTGGGTGCAAACATGATGTTCTCGCAAATGAACCAGGAGATGAACGAAGAGCGTGGTTCTGCCATCAACCCCTTCCTGGACGTAGCCGGTCTGCTGAACCCCTCCATGACTGTCCGCGACGAGAATGGCAACTTTATCGGCACCAGCGAAGACGATGCCATGAATCCCCTTCGGGATATCCTGACAGACTATAACCGCACCCGCATGAGCCGTATATTCTCTACGGGATATGCCTCTATCGAACCGATAAAAGGGCTGAAAATCAAGGAAACATTGAGCTATGACTATAATATTCAGAAAGATTCCCGCTATCTGAATCCACTGAGTTCATCCGGTATAAAGACCAGCAACGGAGCACAGACTGCCAAAGGTTTTATCGAATACGGTAAATTGATTTCGTCAACCTCTATCAACTATGTACACACATTTGCCGAAAGACACAATCTGGATGTATTGGCTGCCTATGAAATCGAAGACTATAAAATGGATAAAGCCATCGGTGAAAAATCCAAACTGCCTTCAGACCAACTGACAGCCCCCGACAATGCTGCCGTATTAAACGGTTTCGTATCTTCACCTCAAGGCTACCGCATGTTGTCATACGTATCCAGACTGAATTACAATTTCGACAGCCGTTATTACCTGGCCGGCAGTTTCCGCCGGGATGGAAGCTCACGTCTCTCTCCCGACAACCGCTGGGGAAATTTCTGGTCCGTCTCTGCCATGTGGCACATCAGTAACGAACGTTTCATGAAACCTATCAAAAATATATTGAGCGACCTCAAAATCCGGGCATCTTATGGCGTAAACGGTAACCAGCCGGGAGCTTACTATGGCTATATGGGACTTTACTCGTATTCACAAAACTACATGGGACAATCCGGTTCGTTCGAATCATCCATGCCCAACAACAACCTGGGCTGGGAGAAAAACTACAACTTGAATATCGGGCTCGACCTTGCTTTCCTCAACCGGATTTTCCTGTCGGTAGAGTATTACAACCGCGACACCAAGGACCTGCTTTACAACCGCCCCATCAGTGCCACCACCGGCTTTACCAACTATCTGGCGAATGTCGGGCAATTAAACAACAAAGGTATTGAAGTGGAATTGCGTACACTGAACTTTATAAGAAACAATTTCAACTGGACCACAGTTATCAACCTGAGTCATAACAAAAACAAAATCATCTCTCTAAACAACGAATTGGAACAAAGCATTGAAGGCAACTGGAAGATTCACAAAATCGGTTTGCCATACCACACTTTCTATGTAAAAGAATTTGCCGGTGTAAACCCGGAAAACGGATTGGCAGAATATTACATGAACACACCGCTGGAAAATGGCGAGGTTGACCGTTCTTTAACCACAGATGCCAGCAAAGCAACCAGCATCCCCTATAAATCCGTAGATCCGAAAGTATCGGGAGGTATCACCAACCTTTTCAGCTACAGATGGTTTGACCTAAACTTCACCTTCACCTATTCCCTTGGCGGCTATTCGTTCGACAAGATGGGCACCATGCTTGAAAACGGAGGAGAGAAAATCTATTCAGGCCGCTATAACCTGCCGGCTTACATGATGGACCGTTGGCAAAAACCGGGCGACCGTACAGACATCCCCCGATTCAGCTATGCCGACAAAGGCACCGTTTCTAACAGCTCCCGCTATATCCACAGCACAGACCACCTGCGTCTGAAGAATCTGACATTCGGATTCACACTTCCGAGCGAATGGACCAGCAAAGTCAAAATAGAGAATGCCAGAATCTATTTTTCAGGCAGCAATCTGCTCACTTGGGCAAAATGGAAACAATACGACCCGGAAGTACCGGTACACGGAGAAGTATGGTGTGAAGCTCCTGCCATGCGTACCTTCAGTTTCGGAGCTCAATTAACATTCTAATCACCAATAATAGATATGACAATGAAAGCAAAATATTTACCCATCGGAATTACACTGGCAATAAGCTCATTATTCAGTGCATGCTCCAACAGCTGGCTCGATTTGAATCCATCGACCGCCGTTCCCCAAGACCAGGCCATGAACACCCTGGAAGGCATGCAAGCAGCCCTCAACGGCATTTACCGGCAGACCTCACAACACAGCTACTACGGCGACAACCACTGGTATTATGGCGATTGCCGTGCCACCGACGTCCAGGCCCGTGTCATCAACAAGTCCCGCATCGTGCCTTACTACACCTACAACGTCCAGCCGACAGACAACAACAACGTTGTTCTTCCCTGGAACCGTCCCTACCTGGTAATCCGCCAGGCAAACAATCTGATTCAGGCAATCAACCAATATCCAAGTGAAAAAATCACACCGGAGATACAAAACATCAAGGCAGAAGCTCTTGCCCTACGCGGTTTGGCCCTGTTCAATCTGACCCGTATGTATGGTATGCCATATATGAATGACAACGGCGCTTCATTGGGCGTACCCATTGAAACGACCCCCCAAACACCCGACCACCGGCCGGCACGCAACACCGTTGCAGAATGCTACACCCAAGTTATCACCGACTTTGAAGATGCCATCAAATTAGGTATCAGCAAAGAAAAGAAAGACGGACACATCAACTACTGGGGTGTGCAAGCTCTGCTCTCCCGTGTTTATCTGAACAAAGGAGACTATAAAAATGCCTATGCCTGCGCCACGGATGTCATTGAAAACAATGGAAACAACTATCAACTGTACAATCAGGAAAACTACTCTAAAATCTGGGGACAGGACTTCCAGGCAGAATCCATATTCGAACTGTTCATCGACACCAACGAACCTTCTGAATGGGGCGGCGGAACCGGCGGCGAGGGTGCTCCTTCCGTATATGAGGATATCACGGACGAAAGCGGATGGAACAATTTGATTCTGACCAACGACTTCCTGACTCTTTTAAACGAAGACCCCCAAGACGTGCGCCACTGCATCGCCAAAAAGTCGGCCATTGAGAACAACGAAAAATTACCGGAAGCTGCCCGTAACCAACCGGTTATCCTGACCAAATTCCCGGGCAAAAACGGAGATGTAAAAACCAATAATATCTGCATCATCCGTCTTTCAGAAGTGTATCTGAATGCAGCAGAGGCAGGTCTGAAAGAAGGTGGGGCATCAGCTCAACAGGGAATGAAATATTTCAATGAGCTCGTTGCAGAACGCACATCGAATACCGCACAGCAAGTGGAGACCGCCCAATTTACAGTGGAGCGCATACTCAAAGAACGCCGCAAAGAGCTGATAGGAGAAGGTCTTATCTATTTCGATTATCTCCGCACCCAGACTCCCATCGAGCGTAAAGGCCAATGGCACCTCGATTTAAAGAATTACGATGCCGTCACCATCCTCCACACAGACCCGCGGGTTGCACTGCCTATTCCACAAAATGAAATAGACGCCAACCCCAACATCAACTCCAAGAAATAAAATATAGCGGGATGTTGTCCATGTGACAGCATCCCGCTAAAATTTCGTTCCAATCAAACTCTATTCCTTCACCGCCCTGCACTTCACCGTTCGGGAAGTCAAGCAAAAACATTTCCAAATCACGGTCATACTCCTTGATAGTCAGATAGCCGCTCTGATAAATCATCGGCAACGGATATTCCACGTCCGCCTTGTAGCTCATAAACTCATCTTCCGTATAATATTTCCCGGTCAACTCGTCTATCCCCTCATGAAAATGATTCAACAAACGAATCAAATAAGTCGGTGTCCCCGTTGCAAACCAGTAGTTCCCGATTCGCTGGCTATCCAATGCGTTCAACACACTGAAAGGATTGTAGACATCCGTCAACCGGGTACTGAAATGATAACCGTCATAACGCTGTTTCAAACGTTCTGCCATCTCCTCCTCACTGCAGCCTTCAAGCTCCGCCATCGTGCGGATAGGCTCGGCAAAATAATGATGCAACTCTTCCTCCGTGATGCCGCACAACGCATCGTACTTCGACATCATGCTGATATCTTTCGGCTGGTTGAAACCGCTGAATACGCTCACCTGTGAAAACTTTGTAACTCCCGTCAGAAAAACAAACTGCAGATATTCATCGGTACGTTTAAATCCTGAATAAAAAGCCTTCAATACCTCCCGATTATCCGCCAACACCTCCGGATTCATATCCAGCACATCGAGCAAAGGTTTGTCATACTCGTCCACCAGCACCACGGCACGACGGCCATAACGTTCTGAAGCGGCTTGGACTACCTTTTCAAAACGGGTGGCCAGATTAAAATCACTACCGGAGTCTGTATCATATTCTCGTTCCCAGCCGATAATGCGTCCTTCCAATTCCCGCTTCAATGCTCCTGCCTCCGTAAAATTCACTCCATTGAAATCAATGTGAAACACAGGATGCTTGTGCCACTCTTTTTCCAGACTTTCAATTTTCAAACCCTTGAACAAATCCCTTTTGCCTTCAAAATAGGCTTTCAACGTCGACAAGAGCAGGCTCTTACCAAAACGGCGGGGACGGCTCAGAAAATATACCTTACCCTCCGTTGCCAAAGAATAGACCATATCGGTCTTGTCCACATACACAAAACCATCCTCTATGATATTTTCAAATGTCTGTATGCCTATCGGATATTTCATTGCTGCTGTATTTATTTCGTTCCAATCAAACCCTATTCCTTCACCACCCATTCTTCTATCGTACCGGTCTGCGAAGAAAAACTGACTCCGATACAATATACCTGCCTGTTTCCTCCCTGATAAGGACGGGCATAACCTTTTTTCTCTATCTGCGCCAAAGCATCCTCTGCACTTCCATCCAATTTAAACTCAAATATATAAACGGCACGGGGAGTCT
>CAMDJC010000003.1:0-106072 GCA_945900015.1 uncultured Odoribacter sp.
ACGCATCGATTTTCAAGCCGGCAAACAGTTCCTTCTTTCCCTCGAAATAGGCACGAAGAGTGGAAAGCAACAGACTTTTCCCGAAACGCCGGGGACGGCTCAGAAAATAAATTTTTCCTTCTGTTGCCAAAGAATAGACCATATCGGTCTTATCCACATAAACAAAACCACGTTCTATTATCTGATCGAAAGTCTGTATACCAACCGGATATTTCATAATACATGCATCTTAAATGTAAAATATAGAATACATACAAAATTAGATAATTTATTTGGCATTTCCTACTCTCATTTCTGCCAAGATATGATATATCCTCCAAGCCTCCAAGCCTCCAAGCCTCCATTCCCTCCCTCCTCTCACACTCTTTCAAAGCTTCTCCGTTCCTTCCCCGCAGTTTACAGGAGCTATAGACCAAGGTTATAGCACTCAAAACATTTGAGAACGAGGCAGAGAAAAACGAAGAACAAACAAATAAACCATTTCTTATTCCACATTATAATCACCCAATGATGCCTGAAAACCTATATCAAGACCGGCAAGAAAGGATATACAAACAGCTATGATGTAAACATGTACAAAAGTAATGCATGTTAGGAATTCGTTTAAGAAATAACAAGCCACTGATAATCTACATTTTTCAGAGAAAAAACGGGACAAAATACATATAAATTTTACAAAAACACAAGACCCGGTATAATACCGGGTCTTGTGTTTTAATCACCTATAAATTTCAAAGGTACACTCACTAATTCATTATGTCTAATATCTTTTGCTAGAATTTTTCCTTCAGGATCAACCAGAATTATATGAGGAATTCCTTTTATACAATAGGTATCCATAACAGAGCTTTCTCGTGGCAACAAGATGTGATTCCACCGACTATTATCTTCTTCAATTGCCTTTAGCCATAACTCTTTTTTAGGATCATTAGAAACTCCCAAAATAGTAAAATTCTTATCTTTAAATGCATCCAAGGCTTTCTGCAACCAGGGCGTCTCTTCTCTACACCAATGACAATAAGAATTCCAGAAATCAACAATAACATATTTCCCTCTAAAGTCGCTTAATTTTAAAGTGTTGCCTAAAGTATCCTTACCAATAATGTCGGGAGCAATAGCGCCTATGCAACATTGGGCATATAAATCCAATCTTTGCTTCATCTTTTCACAATAAGGTGTTTCCAAAGCCTGCCCCTCAAAAGATTGTAAATAATCTTTTTCCTTATCCACTTCATCTTTTGTAGGAAAATCCTTTCGAACGAATAATTGGGAATAATAAATATAACTTCCTATCACATTATTTTTATTTTCTTCAACCCATCTCTCATTCACTTTTTTAGCCGCAATTTCTCCTTGTTCATAATAAGAGACAGACTCCTCTTTTATTCTTGCCATCTCTTCGCAATTGCCTTGCTCCCTTGCTGCATAAAACAAACGATCCAATGAATCTGTCACATGCTTCTGTTTTGCAACATATATTTCCCTCAAATATTCCTTATATGCTTTATTCAGGCTACCATTTATAATATTCCATTGAATGCCTCCTGCCTCCTCTTTTACAAGTTTTATGTGTAAGTTTCCATTTTCTACAACAATTGGTCCCCCTTCTCCCTGTCTAAATCCAAGCATCAACATTTGAGGTGCAACACTATCCAATGTTATAGAAAATTTGCCATCAACAATTGCTGCAGAATCAATAATTTTAAACGTATTGTAATAATCACTAACAATCTCACCTACATACACTTTATTTTCCTGTACCGGACCAATTTCACCTATAATTCGCATTCGACCGGATTGGCAAGCAGATACTATACATGCCATACCAACAATCATTCCAAATAATTTCATATTCTTATTCATATTTTATTCCTGTTTTTCTATCGTAAATAATACCTCATCACAAAAACCTGTCTTTGCATATAATTTATGAGCAGATAAACCTCCGATATTATCCAATTTGTAAGTTGCAATACCGGCTTTTTTATCTCCGGCGCTTTGATCTATAATTCCTAAAGTCAATTGCGGTATTGTGGCATTGGGATCATCTGCTGTTGGCCAAGATACTTCTGTACAATCCAGTGTGGTCAAAGTATAATTTTCCTGATTACCATCAACAATCACACCTTCTGCCACATTATGTACATTAAGCGCATACACCTTATTATTACTTAAATAAAGCAAAACATCTGAGATTCCTTTAGCTTCCATCACCCATGGATAACTACTGGAAATAAGCTGTTTAGTTCCCGGAACAAATGTTGTTGCTGCATACAAACCCGGACATTTATCTGTTGGGATCACTTGCCTGGATAGAGACACAAAAGAATAGGTCCGATTCTCAAAATCATAAATGAATTTGTATGTTAACAACATATATTCACCTGAATTGGTATTTTTCATCAAAGCCCAGATTTCATTTAACGAAGAGTTCATAGAGCCACTTGCAACAAGAATAATACCTTTGCCTACATTAGAAGGATCAAATTTTGAAATGTCATCATTTTCTCCTGAAATAGAGCTAAAGTACCCTCCATTAGTATTTAACATAAACCTTCCATTCAAATTATCATAAAACACCGGAGCAGCATAAAAAGGATAATCTGTAGGCTGGGCTACAAAAGCTGCTGCAGCATACTCTGTCGGGTTGGAAAGAAAAACTATTTCAGGATCCCAGTCTGCCCTATCCGAATATCCGAATGCTCTTCCATGCACTTTACCATTTACAATCAAATATTCAGTACTTTGATTATTGTAATTTCCACTGATAACAATATTTCCAGTCATATCTTCTCCAAAAACAAATTTATTCTTCATGATATCCTTCTTAATAAAAGCATCTGCATCCAAATAAACTCCTCCTGTCGGGTCATCACAAGTAACAACAACAGCTTTATAAGGTAAAGAATTTTGAGGATAATTCTTTGTAAGAATAATTCTTTTGGAAGCACTTCCTAATTTCTCTCCTTCGTTCATTTGAGAAAAAATATTCTCATATAAAGTTGTTCCATCCTTTTTCAACAGACCTAATTCAATCTCACCATTGTTACGATATAACATTAAAGTCCCACCGGAATATTTACCTAAAGTGACAAATTTAGAATTGTACAACGAATACACACCAGTATTATTATCAATCACCTTAAATGTCAATGTAGTTTCCACTCCAGGCAAAACATCATTAATTACAACATCCAAATCCTTTGTATAAGCTAAAGTATCTGCTATACTTTGCTCTTGATTATACTTATACCACACAAATGACAAATTAGATTTATCTCCAAATTTCGTTGTAACATTGGGTTGTACAATCAAATGTCCCCCCCATTCGATTTCCTGATAATCCTTAATTCCCTCTATTTTTATTTCATCAATATCCACACCTCCGAATTTTGAATCATCATCTATACATGAAAACATCAATACTATGAATAAAATCCATAAATACTTAATATCTAGTTTTTTCATAACAAACTCTATTTTAAATTTACAACTTACCTACCTAAGGAACCATCCAACCTTGCATTATTTTTCCATTCTCATCCTTAATCTCCTTCTCTGTAATAATTTTATATAATTTTCTGGCATAAGGAGTATAGTATCCTTTTTCATAAAACAATCCATAAGCACCTCCATAACTCCCATAGTTTCCATCCCAAAAATCATGACCTACAAGGTCTATAATCATCAAATGTTTAGTCTTGGAATATTCGCCAAACAAATCCTTAAAAACAGTCATATCTCCATAGTATCCTTCACCTTCAGGTTTTTTCAGCATATCTGCAATTAACAGACGAAGCTCGGAACGATCCCCGTAGGCAATCCCCAATTCAGGAGTAGCGACCAAACGCAAAGTCAATGTTACCGGTTTTTCTGTTATGCTTTTATCTCCTTTCAAAAGAGTCACAGGCATATCATATTCAAAAACTCCGGCAGGAAATTCATAGTATTCCGGTAAAGGAAGATAATGAACTCCTTCTTTTGCATCCGAACGTTCTTTAACTACTTCAACCTTAAATTTTTGAGCAACGGGTAATACATGTCCCAATAATTTTATCTGAACAGTTGCAACCGAAACTTCTTCTGCCGTTAAAAGAGATACATATAAACTATCCCGTGTTTCTGTAACAACAGAATAATAAATATCATGCATGCTGTCATTATATATCAAACGATCATTTTCTTGGCATGCCACCAATAATATAATCACTAAAATAAAATATATCGCTTTCATAAAATATTATTTTTTGATATTGCCAAAATCTATTTCTGTTGTAGGTATCGGAAGATTATAAACCGCATTACTGTTTTCTATAGCGATATTATCCATTGCTCCTATGCTATCGAACCCTTTACGCTTATAATAAAAGAATAACTGTCCCTCTCCTATAAATTCTCTGCGATACTCCTGATAAATAAACTCATCCAGTTTTTCAATATCAGTTATACTTTTAAGCCCCCTATGATTACGCAATTCATTTAAATATGCCACACCTACAGAGCCTCCTGCACATTCTGCTGCAATCAAGTAAAGTTCTGATATTTTAAACATTGGAATATATTTCATATCTTTATATTTATTCAAAACAGAAGACACTCCATCAGATAACGTAGCCAACCAAGTAGCCCGAAATTCCTGATCAAGTTCGGAGGTATTGAAAATAGAAGCTCGCTCCTGATCCGTCATATTCAAAACCGTTGCAGGAGAATTTTCGGAAAAACAGTTTTCACTTAAATCTTTTAATTGTTGCACATCCAAAGTAAAAATCAATTCTGTCGAAAACATCGGATCTGTAGTTGTCGCCGGCCCTGAAGCCAAAGCATATTTTGTCGGCTTTTCTCCTTGCGGTTCCCCGATAATTTCCCTTGTTTGTTGCAACGCCTTTTCTTTTTGATTTCCATAAAGATATACTCGAGCCAATAAAGAAGTAACTGCATAATAATTCATGCGCTGCAATCTATTATACATCGGTGAAGAAGAATCATTCATTTTAAAATCTTCTTTTCCTTTCATTAAAATTTGGGCATCCAGCAAATCCTTTTCCACCCTTTGCAATACCTCCTGTACAGACAATTGGGGCTGTGCAATATTAGTATATGAATCAATATAAGGTATTGCCAAAGAATTCAAACCATTTCCATCATTCATAATAGGAGATGAAGCAAACAATCTAAGGATATCAAAATGCAGCATAGCACGTAAAGCAAGAAACTCCCCTTTATAAACATCATGTATTTCAGGTGTAGAAAAAACAGCTGTATTTTCATCAATAAATGAAAGAGCCTGATTAATATTAGCAATAGCAGCATAGTGATTTTTCCAAATAGACAAAATTCTGCTTTCTTCATTACTTTCTGTGTAATTAT
Source organism: uncultured Odoribacter sp. (assembly GCA_945900015.1). Taxonomy (GTDB): domain Bacteria; phylum Bacteroidota; class Bacteroidia; order Bacteroidales; family Marinifilaceae; genus Odoribacter. The sequence goes on from CAMDJC010000003.1 coordinate 5,368, forward strand.
ATTCAGCCACATACTTATAATTATGCGGATAACCGGAAGTGGTATTTTTTCTAGGACTACTATAATATTGAGCAAGAACATCAATATATCCGTAAGACAAATCTTTGCCATACGATATATCACGACACATCAAAGCATATACTCCCACTAGAGCATCACGGAATCCGGCTTCCGTAGAAAACAATTCCTCTGCTTTCATATCAGTTTTAGGCGATATATTTAACCAATCATTACAAGCAGTCAATACTACAAGTAACAATAATACTGTTATCTTATTTAATACTTTTCTCATAACATAAATAATTAAAAGGTTATTTGAGCTGCTAACGAAAATGTCCGGGCATACGGATAAGATGTTCCTCTTTCCATTTTCACAGAGGAAGACGTAAATATATCATTACCGATTGCCGATAATTTCAATCTTTGAATACCCCATTTCTTCAATCGTTCCCCATAAAAATCATAACTTAATGAGATTGATTGCAATTGAATATAATTTTCTTTTTCAACAAAACGCGATGTCGGATTTGTTACCGATACATCACTCACTTTTTTAAATTTTGCGATATCGCCCGGTTTATTCCATCTATCATAAAGGATACGCTTATCCCCATTCTCATTAGGATTTACATTTTCAACTTTATCAACCAAAGTCTGATTATATAAATATCCGCCATATTTATAATACAGATATGCATTCAACTCCCAATTTTTCCAAATAAACATAGTTCCGATAGTTCCGTAAATCTTCGGATCTGTAGACCCCCATGGCTTATAATTTGCAGCACTCCATTTATTTACTTTGTTATTATCCTTATCTAAAAAGATTTCTTCACCAGTCGCCGGATCAATACCTAAAGACTCATTCACCCAAATAGTATTCTGCGACAAACCTTCCTGATAACGTATGGTTGGTTTATTTTTAACCTTGGAATCTTGTTGCTCATTAAAAGCTGTCAGAGCTTTATTAATTTTAGTTACCTTATTTTTATTATGAGCCAAATTAAATAAAACATCCCATTTTATATTTTGCTCATAATCATTTATAAGTGTTCCCTTTAAAGACAATTCTATACCGCTATTCTCCACTTCTCCAAGATTATCTTTATATGAATCAAAACCCAACGATGGTGCAATAGAAACATCTACCAATACATCTTTTGAAATGTCCTGATATAAATTGAACGAACCAGTGATTCTACTCTTCAACAATTCGAAATCCAAGCCGATATTACGTTTTTCAACTCTCTGCCATTTTAAATTTTTATTTCCAAAAGCCTTTAAGACGGCTCCAATATAACTGCTATATGAAATATTACTTATACGCGAGTCATTATATGAATACATAGACATTGACTGATAAGGGTCGAAATTTTGTCCACCTGTCGTACCAATTGATGCTCGTATTTTGAGCAGATTAATGACATTCTGCTTTTTCATAAACTCCTCATTATGTATATTATATCCTATCCCGACAGACCAGAAAGTTCCCCACCGTTTATTAGAACCATACAAAGAAGAGCCATCACTTCTTACCGAAGCATCTAACAAAAAACGATCATCATAAGTATAACTGATATTTCCAACAATACCAATCAAACGAGTTACATTATAAGAACCACTCGGCTTACTACCCTCCTGAAAACCTGCCCCCATAGATACATGATCCATATTTGCATTAGGGAATCCAAGCACATACATACCAGACATATCATATTGCGTTTCACGCAGATTATATACTGCACCAACATTCAATAAATGTTTCTTAAAACTTTTCACATACGACAAAATAGCATTTATATCATAACTGAATGTATTGGAATTTGTCTGGCTATAACTACCTTTTTTTTCTGCTCCGATAAAATCCGTATGCTCATACGACTTATAAATGTCAGTTTTACCATTATCAACACTAAGCGATAAATTTGCTTTCAATTTCAGACCAGGAATAATATCATACTCTATTGCAAAATTATTAAGAAAACTATTACCAGTCTGCTGATCTTTAGAAGGCAATACTGCATTATAAAGTTCATTTTCCATCTGCTTCGTCGTGAATCCCTGATCATAATATTCATATTCATAAAGAATCCTTTTTACATTTCCGTTTCCATCATAAGGATTATAATACGGATTATAATACAAATAAGAACTAAACTGCCCATATGGAGAATTTACAGACTTCAAATGATCGAAAGAAGTATAGTTTGTGAATTTTAATTTTTTCAAATTATATTGCAAACGGATACCTCCACCATAATTATCTCTTTTTGAACCTTTCATAACACCTGCCTTGTTTGAATAATACAAATCAAACGCATAACGGAATATATTATTCCCACCTTCTGCTGTTATGGAATGTTTATGTCCCACTCCTAGCTCCTTAACAGGGATTGCCAGCCAATTCACATCATTTCCTTCCTTGACTAATTTCAATTTTTGATTGTATTCATTTAAATTATCATCAGTCCAACCCGGTCTGGACGACGGTTTATACAAGCCTGAACGCAATTCATATTCCAATTTTTCTTCTGCATTCATCAAATCATAATCAGAAAGGTCTGCCACCTCAAAATTGACACTCCCATTATAGGACAATTGCAATGTTCCAGCTTTAGGGACAACTGTTTCAATAACAACAACTCCATTTGCAGCTCTCGACCCATAAATCGCAGTTGCAGCAGCATCTTTTAATATTGTAATAAAACGAATTCTTGAAGGATCCAAGTCAAACACCTTTTGAGCAGAAACCTCAAACCCATCCATAATAAAGGTCGGCATATTAGGATTGCCTTCATATTCAGATTTCAAGCTACTAGAACCACGAATTTCAAAATCCGGAATAGTGTTAGGATCACTACCCATTTCATTATTCGTAATTTTTGTAAACGAAGGATCAAGGACAGACAACGTATTTAAAACATTCCCTGTTGATATTGTACGCAACTCTTCCCCAGAAAACGTTTTCGATACACCTGTAAAACTTTCTTTTTTACGAGTAAAATAACCATTCACAACTACTTCATCCATCTCTTCAACATTATTCTCCAATACAATATTTAGGTCTTTTTGACCAGAATATTTCACTTCCAGAGTCTTCATTCCAATGAATGAAAAACTCAATGTAATATTTTTGATATCAGGAATAATAATTTCATACTCACCTTTCTCATTAGTAATAACTCCGGTAGTAGAACCTTTGATTAATATCGTCACTCCAGGCAGGGGCTGTTTGTCCTTATCAGTCACAATCCCTCGTAATCTAATCCCTTGAGGCTCATCTTTTACAGATTGTTTAAATACCACGACATAATCTTCCATTATTTTATAACCGAGTTCTATTTGTGGAAGCAAATCATTCAAAACATCTTTCAACTCCTTATTTTCAGCAATAACAGACACAAGTTGATGTTTATCAACTTCAGAATCCCCAAAAACAAAAACACTTCCTGTCTGTTTTTTTAACTCAATAAATAGATTTTCCAAAGGAACATTTTGCATATCCAAAGTTACTTTTGCTTGAGCAGAAAGCAATTGTGCAGCATTGAGTTGTAACACACATAATAAACATAACAGCAACGTGATTTTCATTTTTTTCATAAATTTTCCCGGTACTTTATCTGATAAGTACCTAAGTAGTTTGTTTTTTTTCATACTTTTGTAGTAATTGGTTAAACAATATCCAAATGAATCTTTTTGCCGAATTGTGATTCATTTGAAGTTTATTGGGCCGGGAAAGCTTATGCTTTTCCGGCTATTTTCTCTTTATCAATACCATATTTTCAATTATACTATAATCAATTAATTGCGTTTCTTTGATAATATCTAAAATAAATATCAATGATTTATTTTTTATAACAGCTCCCGTAAAAAGAATTTGTCTCAAATTCTCATCTTGAAAAGTAAAATTCACATTATACCAACGTTCTAATTGTGCTATAACATCTTCCAAAGGCATTTCCCGAAATTCAAAAACACCATCTTTCCAAGAAACAAAATATTTAGCATCAACTTTCTTTTTGCTTAAGTTATTGTTTTGTGTCAAATATATTGCTTGTTCCTGAGGAGCTAATGTTAGCTCTTCCGTTTCTGTTGATATTTTCACACCTCCATCCACCAAAGTCGTTTCAATCCTATCTTTTTCCGGATATGCCATAACATTAAATTCCGTCCCAGTAACCCTAATATTCATATCCTTACATTCCACATAAAAAGGTCTTTTTTCATCTTTACTGACACAGAAATAGGCTTCCCCACCAACCAATAATACTTTACGTACATTCCTATCAAACTGAACAGGATACTTAATTATCGTTTCTGCATTTATCCAAACTTTTGTTCCATCCTCTAATGTCAGAATATATTCTCCACCACGAGGCACTTCCAATGTATGATATTCATTTACTCTATTATTTTCATTATATACTAAAATAGAATCGTTAGCTGAAATTCCATATTGTTTCAACAATTGTGAATCATTAGAATGATTTTCTCCTAATATAACTTTTTCTCCACCCGCAAAGGTCAAGACTGCTTTTGAACAACCAGGTCCAACTTCTCCTTTTGCTACTGGAACAACTCTGTCACCCGAACTTATCTTCACCATTGCCCAAATACATCCTACACCTATCAGCAAAATTGCAGCGAAACGCATTAAATACTTCCAAATAAATATACGCTTATGAACAAATTTCTGCTGTATATTTTCCCAATCATTTATTTTTTTTATCTCTTGAAAATACTGATAATCCCGACTACAATCATAGGAAGACAAAAATCTTTGAAATAATTCCTCATTCTTTTCTTTCGAAGCACGCCACTTACTTAGCATCTCATCTTCTTCAAATGAGATACTATTATTGAGTTTTTTTACAATCAATCTACTAATCTTCGATATCAACTGCTCTTGTTCCATTATATGCTGTTTATCCATTCTATATTAGAAACGAACAAACAACCCAAAAGAGCGTAACCAACAGATATTTTTTTTAAACTAATGGCGAAAAAATAATAGATGCAATTGAAAAAAGATCTTTTAAATATTCTTGCAATAATTTTTTCCCTCTTGCACGTTGACTTTTTACAGTATGTTCTGAAATATTCAAAAGTCTTGCAACTTGAGCAATATCTAATTTTTCTATATAACTTAATTTAAAAACCTTTTTACATTCTTCCGGCAATTGTTCTACAGCTTCAAATATTTCCCATAATATTTCATTTTCAATACGTTCATTCAAATAATTCATTGAATCTATATCACAATTATTTTTTTGAATCTGATGATGATGGCGATTATGTATTCCTTGAAGCGTAAGCCTATCGATACAAGAATGATAAACACTACTATAAAGATAAGCTGATAATGCCAATTCATTAGAAAACGGTATTTTTCGTTCCCATATTTTCACAAGCACTTCTTGTACAATATCTTTTGCCTCCTCAATATCCTTGACATATTTTACAGCATAAAAACATAAACGATGATAATAATCATCATAAATTCTTTTCATGTTTTTTTCTTTCTCCATAAGCTCTGTTTGCAACTGATACTACCTATTCACTCCCCCCCTTCATTAAGTAAAAACAAAGGTAATCTTATTTTTAGCGAAACAGAAAAAAAACACAAGTTTTATCTACACATATCCTCTTCATCTCCCACACTCCTCCGAAGCTCACCCGAAGCTGCGCCGTCGCTCACTGCTTGCCGTTCGGAGGAGCTTCGGAGGAACTTCGGGGGAGGAACGGAGAAAGGTGAGACATAAGTGAGAGATGAGTGAGACCCCCGCAAGAGGTGTATCGGACAGGGAAAACGGAACCGGGAAAAATTCAAAGCAACAAACCCAAACAGACAAGGGAGACGTAAAAGGGAGGCAAGCAAGATTGCAGTACCTTTTTTATTCTCACCAAAAAATCTATATTTGCCAGACTAATTTAAAACTACAAATCGATGAATGTGAGAAATCTTACACAGGAGGAAATTACGTCGCTCTCCTGTCAAGGCTGTACAGCCTCCGACTGGCAACGGATTCTTGTTGCTCCTGACTTTAAAACTGACTTTATCCACCATACCCGATTTTCCGGAGATGTCTGTCTGGGCGTGTTTGAACATGAATTCATTCTCGACGGAGGTGTACCCAAACATTCGGGACTGAACTATGTGACCCTGCACAACTGCCGGGTGGGCAATAATACGCTAATTGAAAACATCCCTAACTATATTGCCAATTACAATATCGGAGAAGAATGCTTTATCCAAAATGCCAACTTGATTGTGACGGAGGGCTACAGCTCGTTCGGCAACGGCACACAGGTGGCCGTACTTAATGAAACCGGAGGACGCGAAGTGCCGATTTTCAATGAACTGTCGGCTCATCTGGCATATATCATTGCCCTTTACCGCCACTATCCCCCGCTGACAGAAAAGCTAAAGAGCATCATTGCCCGCTATACGGAACAAGTGTCTTCAGACCGGGGAACCATCGGCAATCGGGTGCGCATTATCAATACCGGCACCATCCGGAATGTAGCCATCGGCGATGACGCTACCATAGACGGAGCATCGCGCCTGAAAAACGGCTCAATCAACAGTAACAAATCGGCACCTGTAAAAATCGGGCACAATGTAGTGGCCGAAGATTTCATCATCTCGTCGGGAGCCAGTGTAACGGACGGAGCTGCACTGATCCGCTGTTTTGTAGGACAGGCATGCCATTTGGGACATCTGTTTTCTGCTCACGACTCTCTATTTTTCAGCAACTGTCAAGGCGAAAACGGTGAAGCTTGCGCTGTATTTGCCGGACCGTATACTGTGACCATGCACAAATCCAGTCTGTTGATTGCCGGTATGTTTTCTTTTCTGAATGCCGGCAGTGGCTCGAACCAAAGCAACCACCTCTACAAACTGGGACCGATTCACCAGGGTATCGTGGAACGGGGTTCAAAGACTACCAGTGATTCCTATATATTATGGCCGGCAAAAATCGGCGCTTTCTCGCTGATTATGGGACGACACGTAAGCCACCCGGATACTTCAGATTTGCCTTTTTCATATCTGATAGAGCAGAACAACCAGACATATCTGGTTCCGGCCGTGAATCTGCGCAGTGTGGGTACCATCCGCGATGCCCAGAAGTGGCCCAAACGAGACAAGCGCACCGATTCCCATCGGCTGGATTGTATCAATTTCAACCTACTGAGTCCTTATACAATTCAAAAAATGCTCCGAGGTACAGAAGTATTGCGCACCCTGCAAGAAATTTCGGGCGAAACATCGGAGGAATACTCCTACCAAAGCGCACATATCAAAAGCGGAGCTTTGAAAAAAGGAATCCAATATTATGCAATGGCCATCAACAAATTCCTCGGCAATTCCATCATCAAGCGATTGGAGAACATCCCTTTCCACAGCAATGAGGAAATCCGCGCACGCCTACAGCCTGATACAGAGAAAGGAAACGGCGAATGGGTGGATCTTTGCGGCCTGATAGCCCCACAAAAGGAGATTTTCGACCTTATCCGGAAAATTGTCGAAGAGGAAATCTCTACCATCGAACATATCGAGAAGGTATTCCGACAACTGCACTCCGACTACTACCAACTGGAATGGACCTGGGCCTGGGAGGTGATGCAACAATGGTATCATATTCGTCCGGAAAGCATTACTGCCCAAGATGTTATCCGCATAGTAAACACGTGGAAAGATGCAGTGGTGACTCTCGACCAAATGCTCTACGAAGATGCCAAGAAAGAGTTCTCCATGACTGCTCAGACCGGTTTTGGCGTGGACGGCAACAAAAAACAAAAGGTAATCGATTTTGAACAGGTACGGGGTGCTTTTGAAAACAATCCGTTTGTAGAAACCGTCAAGCAGCATATCGATATCAAAACCGCTCTCGGCGATGAACTGATAGCCCGGTTAAGCCACGTGGCAGGACAATGATTCAAGCGACAAGCATATCACAACCTCTGCTCAACATGGGCAGAGGTTTATTTTATCTATCCAGGCAATAATGCGAACCTACTCTTTGAGCATATTCAGAAGTGTCACCAACGAAGAGACTGTCCGTATGGCCTGCTTGCCTACCGGCGATGTCTTCCCTTGAAAAGCAGAAAGGTCGGAACCGACAAGCGAATGCACCATCTTTTTCATCAGTGCCCTGGAAATCAAATTTTGCGAACCGGCCAATGTCCCCCGAGTGAACCCTTCGTAGTAATCCTTGTTTTTCATTTTGACCTTCAAATCAGAAGAATTACTCGCCAACACGGCCAAATAATAAATATTGGTCGGATTGGACAAATCCAAAGTACCGTCTTTTCTATATTGGCGATGCAAAGATTTGATTGCTTTACCACAAGCCGAACCGGCAGCGTAAGCACTTGTATGATTAGACACGCCCCTAGATGGCTGATTTATAGACACACATGATATCATAGAAAACATTACCATACACAAGACAAAAAATCCCATCCTTTTCATATTGATTTATTTTAATAACACTTGACAAATCTACAAATTTTATTGCAACCACCGACCGATTGTCTAGCTCATTTTACCCGGAGATAAAAAAAAGATTGTATCTTTGCATAAAATCAAAATTAAAGATAGTCATGTCAGAATGTATGGAACATCCGGAAAATTCGCCGGAATATGAAGGATTAAAGGTAAACAAGGGCATTCCCCAGCCGGAACCCATGAATCCCAATATTGCCGCACGCCTGAAAATGATCCGAAAGCAGGAACTGACCGCCGACGATTATGTGGAGGGCATATTAAAAGGCAACATCAATATTTTAAGTCAGGCTATTACCCTGGTGGAGAGCTCCAAGCCCGAACATCAGGCTATGGCACAGGAGGTCATCAGACGCTGTCTGCCCTCATCGGGGCGGTCGGTACGTATCGGTATCACGGGTGTACCCGGTGCCGGGAAAAGTACTTTCATCGAAAGTTTCGGCAAATACCTGACCAAAGAGGGACACAAAATTGCCGTCTTGGCGATTGACCCCAGTAGCGAACGCTCCAAGGGCAGTATCCTAGGCGACAAGACCCGTATGGAAGAATTATCGTGCGACCCGTTGGCCTATATTCGTCCTTCCCCCTCTGCCGGTTCGCTTGGCGGCGTTGCCCGCAAGACCCGCGAAGCCATGATTTTGTGCGAGACAGCCGGATTTGATATCATCCTGATTGAAACAGTCGGAGTTGGACAAAGCGAAACGGCAGTCCACTCAATGGTGGATTTCTTCCTGTTGGTACAGATAGCCGGAGCCGGCGACGAGCTGCAGGGAATCAAACGCGGTATCATGGAGATGGCCGACAGCATCATCATCAACAAAGCCGACGGCAATAACATCCAACGTGCGGAATTGGCCAAAGCCCAACTGACAACGGCTTTGCATTATTTCCCGCCTCACGAATCCGGAGTGATGCCAAAAGTGATGACCTGTTCCGCTTACGAACGCACAGGTATAGACGCCATTTGGGACAACATCCTGCACTATTGCAGCGAAACACAACAGAACGGCTATTTTGAACAGCGCAGATCCGAACAGTCGAAATACTGGATGTATGAAACCATCAACGAACAGTTACGCAACCGCTTCTATCAAAGCCAGAAAGAGAACCTGAAAATTGCCGAAGAACAGGTGATGAAGAATCAGGTCAGTTCGTTTGCCGCTGCTTTCGAATTGCTGGACAAATACTTCAAAGGATAAGTATATCTCAAGAAACCAAAAGCAGGATTCCCAATCGGGTCTCCTGCTTTTTATTCATTTAAAATCCGGGAAATCATTCAAAAAGACAAACCCCCGCTTAGTATCGATTTTTCCGCAAAAGTGCGTCACCCCGTTTGTAACGGCTACATAAGGAGCCGAAAGTGTGATATTATAGCGGAAAGCCTGGTCGAACACCTGACGCCTGAGAGGCACAGAAGGAGCTTTACACTCTACCAACAGCCAAGGTGTTCCCGAGCGGTCGAAAACCACCACATCAAAACGACGCGGCAAACCGTAAAGCTCAATTTCCCGCTCAACGGCTATCAAGGCCGGCGGACATCCCTTTACATCTATCAGATAATGCACTAAATGCTGACGCACCCATTCTTCGGGTGTCAACACAACAAACTTCTTGCGAAGTATGTCAAAAATCAAAACATTCCCTCCCTGCTTCTTCACTTTATATTTAAATGGAGGAAGCGACAACTCCATCATCCGGCTATATTTTTAACTTTCAACAAACTGCTGTCTCCATAACTCAGAAAGCGGAATCCATGCCCCAAGGCATAGTCATATATTTTATGCCAATCCTCACCGACAGCCGCACCGACAAGCAACAACAACGTACTCTGCGGCTGATGGAAATTGGTAAACATCGCATCAATCACCCGGAAACGGTAGCCCGGCACAATAATAATGGTGGTAGCAGCTTTCAATAACTCTTCATGTGTTTCGTCGAACCAACCCAAAAGAGCCTCCATCGATTCACGCAATGAATAGTGCGACGGCAAAGTATAGGCTTCCCACTGCTGCAAAGAGAAAAAATCATCATAACCGGCAAGCCGTTTAACACCCAGCCAATAGAGACTTTCAAGCGTACGCACCGAAGTGGTGCCGACGGCTATAATCTCTTTTGCCTTATCACGCAGACATTCCACCAAACCACGAGTGATGATGACATGCTCTGTATGCATATCGTGTCCACCGATCGTTTCCGCCTTTACCGGCCGGAAAGTACCGGCACCGACATGCAGAGTCAGCTCTTGGATATTCACTCCTCCGGCACGCAGATCGTCGAGCAAAGGACGGGTAAAATGCAAACCGGCAGTAGGTGCGGCCACAGATCCTTCTTCACGGGAATATACTGTCTGATAACGGATTTCATCAGAAGCCTCTGACTCTCGGTTCAAGTAGGGTGGAATCGGAATACGTCCACACCCTTCAAGCACTTCGCTGAAAGACAATTCCCCAGTCCACCGAAAACGAACAATCACTTCTCCATTCAGCTGCTCGCCCCGCTCTGCCTGCAAGGTATATGCTGCACCTTCATATTCAAAGCAACATTCAACCGTTCCTTCTTTCCACTTTTTCAGATTGCCGACCATACAGCTCCACTCACAACAACCCTTGGCAGCAAAATTCTGCGCATAATCCACAGGCTGATGCGGCTCCAGACAAAACACCTCGATGGTAGCCCCGGTTGGTTTTCTGAAAAAGATACGGGCATGAATCACCTTGGTATTATTAAAAATCAATGTCTGCCCGGGCCGGAGCAATTCCCGAGCCTCACCGAAACGCCGTTCGTCAATCTGCCCGTCACGATAGACAAGCAATTTGGAATCTTCACGCTCTGCCAGCGGGAATTTAGCGATCCGCGAGTCGGGCAAATCATAGGTATAATCTTCTATCCGAATGTTTTTCAAGAGATTCAGTTCTTCTGCCGTTTTCATTTTGCCGTTTAATGATTATGTTTTAATTTTATTGCCGAAAAAGCGTACAAAGATAGCGAAACGTAAGCGGTGCGGCAAATGAAAACGAAGATTTTAGACCGAAAGCATCCGAACTTCCGCCATCAACACACGCAGAGTGTAAATCAGTCTGTCATCCGGCAGACCCAGCAAAAGGAGAAGCATGAAAACAAAAAAAGAGATTGTAGACAATTGGCTGCCAAGATATACCGGGCGCGCCCTGGAAGATTTTTCCAAATACATCCTGCTGACAAATTTCGAATATTATCTGGAACTATTTTCTGAAATGTACCATGTTCCCATCATCGGAGCAGACAAAACGATGCCCAATGTTTCATACAATAGGGTAACACTTATCAATTTCGGTATGGGCAGCCCCAATGCCGCCACCATTCTCGACCTATTGACTGCCATCGAACCGGAAGCAGTGCTGTTTATCGGCAAATGCGGCGGCTTGAAAGACAAAAACGTTGTGGGAGACTATATTCTACCAATAGCTGCCATCAAAGGCGAAGGAACTTCAGACGACTACATGCCACACGAAGTGCCTGCACTACCGGCTTTCAGTATCCAGAAAGCCTGTTCCAAAGCCATTGTCGCACACGCCCGAAAGTATTACACCGGAGTGGTTTATACCACCAACCGCCGAGTGTGGGAATACGACGACCGCTTTAAAGAGTATCTCCGTAGCACCCGTGCCATGGCTGTCGATATGGAAACCGCCACAATTTTTACAGTGGGATTCGCCAACCGCATTCCGACGGGAGCGTTACTGCTGGTGTCCGACCGTCCGATGATATCGGAAGGCATAAAAACAGCAGAATCCGACAAACATGTGACACAGGAATTCGTAAAACAACATCTGGAAATCGGCATAGAGGTATTGAACAATATCCGCGACAAAAATTATTCAGTCAAACACCTGCTATTTTAATATGAAGAGAATCGTATTTATCTGTTTTTGCCTGCTGCTGGCCTATTCGTGCAAAGAAAAGGGCCAAACGGCACAAGGTGCAGAAACAAGTATTGAATGGACCCGCAAGACATGGAATTTCGGAAAAGTGAAAGAGGGCGAAGAAGTTTGCCATACCTTTTATTTTAAAAACACCGGAAGCAACAACCTGCTGATAAAAAACGTAAAGACAGACTGCGGCTGCACTACGGTGAACTATGACAAAGCACCAATCAGCCCCGGAAAAGAGGGAAAAATTGAAATTGCCTTCAACTCTCGTGGCAGAAATGGAAAACAATACAAAGAAATCAGTATATTTGCAAACATTCCGGAAAAGCAGACAACCATAAGCATTACCGCGGATATTACACATTGAAAATATTAAATATCAATTAAATAACAAATAAAGTATGAACACATTATTTATTGCATTACAGCAAGCACCTGCAGGAGGAGGATTCATGCAGTTTTTACCTTTGATTCTGATTATTATCGTATTCTGGTTTTTCATGATCCGTCCGCAGATGAAAAGACAAAAAGAACTGAAGAATTTCCGCGACTCACTGAAAAAAGGCGATAAGATTGTCACAACCGGCGGTATCTATGGAAAAGTGCTGGAAATCGGTGATTATTACATTATCATGGAAGTAGAAGGACAGAACCGTCTGAAAATCGACAAATCAGCAGTTATCAAAGATATGACTGATGCAACTCCGGCGAAATAATCCGGAAAAACATGCAACAAAAGGTATAAGCCGGATTCATCGGGCTTATACCTTTTAATTTTCAAACGTTAACCCCTTTAGAACATTCTGTCTTATGTCGGATTTGAAAACATTGATTGGGAAAATAAATAAATATACGAAAGAGATAAGCCTCAACCGCAATATTGTCACTTATCTGATTTGTGTCGTTATCGCTTCCATTCTGTGGTTTATGAACACTTTCAGCCAAGATTATCTGACGGAACTGAGCTACCCCATCAAATACATCAATATCCCTGAGGACAAATATTCGGTGGACAAACTGCCCGACCATCTGCAATTGGATGTCCAAGCCAAGGGCTTTACGCTTATGGGTTACCGAATCAAGACCTCATTTCAGCCTATCACATTCAATTTTGCCACCTATGAGCATTTGCTACAGGAACGGGACGGCATTTCCGAGTATATCCTGAACACCAACGATATCAAGGAAAAACTCGGCAGTCAAATCAATCCGGACATCAAATTGGTGTCCATCTATCCGGAGAAAATCGCATTCCGGTTTGCTCCCGCACAAAAGAAAAAAGTACCTATCAGTCCTATTTTGGACTATAGATTAAAGAGACAATACATTTTAAACCAAATAAAACTCGATCCGGACAGTGTAACGGTCAGCGGACCGGCAAATATTATAGACAAACTGCCAAACGTGCCGACAGAGATGTGGACAGTGAAGGATTTAAGCCGGACGACCAGCAAAACGCTCAAATTGGCAGACGTTGAATATTGCCACTTGAATCTGAATTCCACCAAAGTCACCTTGGAGGTGGAGCAATTTACAGAATCGCGCCGCACAATAGCTATCACACCACAATTGGTGCCGGATTCTATCAATATGCGTTTATTTCCCTCCACCTTAAATATTTCGTATGACGTAGGTTTGAGCAAATATGACCAGGTGAGCGACAACGACTTTCTTTTTGCTGTCGACTATCCGCAAAATGCAGATACAGCCTATCTGGAAGTAAAGGTGGTTAAAGCCCCTGCTTTCATCAAAGACCTGAAGTTTACTCCACAGAAAGTTGAATTTTTATTGGAAAAAAAATAATATGGAAACAATAGGACTAACAGGAGGAATCGGTTCGGGGAAAAGTACAGTAGCCCGAATTTTCAAACATATGGGTTTCCCTGTATACATTGCAGATACGGAAGCTTCACATTTGATGAATTCCTCTCCAGACATCCGCAGGGAAATCACCGGACGATTCGGAGAAACGATATACAGCAACAACCAACTCAATAAAGCCGAGTTAGCCAAAATCATATTCGAAGACAAAGAGGCTCTGCGAGACATCAACCACATTGTCCATCCCCGTGTCATGGAAGATTTCAAGTCATGGAGCCAAAGGCAGAAAAGTCCTATCGTGCTGTTTGAATCAGCCATCCTATACGAAGCCGGTTTAAACGATTTTTTCGGACATATCATTTGTGTTACAGCTCCGGAGGAAGTACGTATACAACGTGTTATCAGCCGCGACCATACAACAGCGGAAAAAGTGCGCGACCGTATGAACAATCAAATGAGCGAAAAAGAGAAAATCAGCCGGGTTGATTTCATTGTAAACAACGACGGAGTGCAGGCACTATTGCCGCAAGTAATAAAAATCATCCAACAATTAAACAGTAAAAACAAATAAATTATGGCAAAATACGGAAAATGGATCGGTGCCGGACTGGGATTCGCTATGGGAGGTCCTTTGGGAGCTCTGCTGGGAATCTTTATCGGCTCCATATTTGACAACACCCAAAGAATCAACATTGACCCGACCCAAGGCAGCAATCCGCGCCCTGGTAGCGGACGAGGAGATTTCATGTTTAGTCTGCTTGTATTGGCAACGGCCATGATGAAAGCAGACGGTCGGATTATGCGCTCGGAATTGGATTTTGTGAAAGAATTCTTCAAACGCAATTTCGGCATTGAAGCGACACGCGAAGCGATGGCGATGATTAAAGAGTTGAGCGGGAAAGAGATACCAGTGATGGAGGTGTGCCAACAAATCCGGTACAACATGGATCCTGCCGCCCGCACACAACTGCTCTATTTTCTGTTCGGCATAGCCAAAGCCGATGGCACTGTAAGTGAAGACGAAATTCTTCTAGTGGAAAACATCTCCAATGCACTAGGCATTGATCATAGTACATTTGTATCCATCAAATCAATGTATTATGATGATTTAAACTCAGCCTACCAAGTTTTGGGCATTGACAGTACAGCCAGCAATGAAGAGATAAAAAAAGCCTATCGGAAAATGGCTATGGAAAACCATCCTGACAAAGTGGGCCACTTGGGCGAAGACATCCGCAAAGCTGCAGAAGAGAAGTTTACACAAATCAATATTGCGTACGAGAAAATCAAAAAGCAACGTAATATGAATTGAATTAATTTTAATTTACAATACACAATTTTCTATTCTCGATTAATTACTGTAGTTTTGCCAATCATTTTTTGTAAAACGTTAAACAGCGAATTATGTTGAAAGAAATTTTATCTATCTCGGGAAAACCCGGTTTGCAAAAACTAGTCAGCAATTCATCCAACGCACTGATAGTGGAATCCCTGATTGACGGGAAACGCTTTCCGGCATACTCAAATGCCAAAATTATTGCCTTGGAAGATATCTCCATATATACCGAAACCGAAGATATGCCTTTAAAGGATGTTTTCAAACGTATGTACGATAAAGAAGAGGGGAAACAGGCTCTAAGCCACAAAGAATCCAATGACAAAATAGTATCCTATTTCAGCGAAATCGTTCCGGAATATGACAAAGACCGGGTATATACTTCAGATATGAAAAAAATCATCCAGTGGTATAATCTGCTGATAGCAAAAAATATTCTGAACTTTGACGAAGAGAAATAATTAAAAAAGATTTGGAGATTATGCTCCAAATCTTTCTCTTTTTATTACCCTAACTGACGCTATGTTTCAATTCAAAGAATTTACCATTCACCAAGACCGGACTGCCATGAAAGTGGGAACAGACGGAGTGCTCTTGGGTGCTTGGGCAGATTTGGAACAAGCCCGTCGTATCCTGGATATCGGCACAGGCACAGGACTAATAGCCCTGATGGCAGCACAACGGAACAACCATGCATATATCGATGCTATTGAAATAGAAGAACATGCATTCAAACAAGCTCAAGAAAATATTGCAGCCTCGCCTTGGAAGGATAGAATTCACATAGAACATACACCTCTACAATACTATTCGCCCAATACACGATATGATTGTATTGTATGCAATCCTCCCTTTTTCATCAATTCCACAAAAAACCCAAGCGATTCCCGCACTCTGGCACGACATAACGATATTTTACCCCACGAAGAATTGGTTGATCACGCTAAACGACTATTAACTTCTGAAGGAAAACTACATCTGATTCTTCCGATTGGAGAAGCGCAGGAACTAATAGCATATGCACAAAAAGTTAATTTCCACATAACCCATCTTACCTATGTGCATCCCACCCCATGCAAACCTCCGAAACGCCTCCTTATAGAACTATCGATAAAGCAAAATGCTTATTATGAAGATAATATCACAATAGAGCTGGAACGCCACCGCTATAGCGAAGCTTACATCAAACTGACAAGACAGTTCTATCTACACATGTAACTTTACGCTTATTAAGAAAATTGTCTGGATATAAGAAAACAAAGTGATTTATTTAACTATCCCTTAACCATCTAATCTAAAAAACTGCCTTATCTTTGTCATGTCAAAAACAAAGAAAGACACGTTTTTTTCATAAGTTTGTATGTTTAGGTTAGTAGTTAGTAATTAATAAGAGGTCGGGTTACCGATCTCTTATTTTTTTCAATATCTTTATGACCTCAAAATGGTCACGAATTATACCAAATTATAATAACAATAATAGACATGAGAACAGAAGTTGCATTAGGAATCGACATGGGTGGAACAAATACCGCATTCGGTTTTATTGACAGAGAAGGAAATTATTTGGCAGAGGGGAACATTGCCACTAATAAGCATGAAGACATTAACGACTATCTGAAAGAGTTGCACATGGCTATCGAAAACGTTCTCGATACCATCCGAGAAAAAGTAGTATTAGTGGGAATCGGTGTCGGAGCTCCATGCGGTAACTATCTGCAGGGAACAATCGAGCATGCCTCCAACTTACGTTGGAATGGTGTAATTCCGTTCTGTGATTTACTGAAAGAATTTTACCCCAATATTCCGGTCTGCCTGACAAATGATGCCAATGCTGCAACAATAGGAGAAATGATATACGGAGGAGCAAAAGGCATGAAAGATTTTATCATGATTACATTGGGTACCGGTGTCGGTAGCGGATTTGTTTCCAACGGCCAATTGATATACGGACATGACGGTTTTGCCGGAGAATTCGGCCACATCATCGTATCTCCCAACGGACGTCAGTGCGGATGCGGACGCAATGGATGCTTGGAAACCTATGTGTCAGCAACCGGCGTGAAAAGAACCGCTTACAAAATGATGGCAAAATACAACTACCCAAGTGAGTTGCGCAACATACCGTTTAATGAAATGACTTCCAAAATGATTTGCGAAGCAGCACTGAAAGGCGATATGATAGCCATCAATACATTCAAATATACCGCAAAAATGCTAGGTGAAGCATTGGCCAATATCGTAGCCATCACCAGCCCTGAAGCAATTTTCCTGATGGGTGGTTTGACAAACGCAGGAGACTTGTTATTTGGACCGATCAAAGAACATATGGAAATGAATATGTTAAAAATGTTCAGCAACAAGGTGAAACTGCTTCCTTCGCAACTTACTAAAAATGTTGCCATTTATGGTGCTGCAGCATTGGTATGGAACGAACTGGACAAATAATATGAAAAAAATTATTCATATACTTAATCTGATTATCCTTGGGAGTCTGCTTTCATGCGACTCTCAGGATAATGACTTGAAAATTACAGAATATGTCAACCCGTTAATAGGTTCACTCCATGGTATCTCATGCTCACCGGAAGCCACATGCCCCTTCGGCTCTGTCAGATTAACGCCACACAAGACCAGAGATACAATAAATGCCCTGTCATTTTACAATGCAAGCAGTTTTCACCCACAAAATACACCAGACATACGCTTTCTACCGGTTGTTACAAAACCGGATACAAGCGATAAGCCTGCATGCTATGTCAAACAAAATAATGTGACATATAACAAAGAACAAGCATGTCCGGGATATTATGGAATCACATTCAATAACGGTATCAAAATAGAAAATGCTGTAACTGAACGCTGTGCTATCATGTATTTCCAATATCCCAATAAAAACACCCATGCCTTAATTTTGGATTTCACATCACCTGAGACTTGTGACTCAGTGATGACAACCATCTGGAAAGTAAACAACCGAATGCTAGAAGGATATAGCAAATCACTTCATTCCGAAAATCCCGAACAGACCTATTTTGTCATTGAATTCTCTCAAGATTGCGAAATTATGGTCGGTAATGAAACATTTGTACCATTAAAAAATGGAGAGCGTTTCAAAGCACAAAACAGCTATGCTTGGATTGATTTTGGTGAAAAAACAAATAAAATTTTAGCCAAAACAAGTATTTCTGCCGCTAACATTGAAGGTGCCAACAGTAATCTTGCCAAAGAAATATCACACTGGAGCTTTGACAAAGTAGAACGGGATGCCAAACAAGCCTGGAAAAAAGAACTGCAGAAAATCAAGGTGAAAAGTAGTAGTAAAGAACAACAAATGGCATTCTACACCTCAATGTACTATGCCTTACAAACACCTGCCATCTCCTCAGATGCCAACGGCAACTACAAAGGACCTGACGGTGAAATTCACAGCGCAATACACCACACCCACTACTTGGTGAATCCAAACTGGCAATCGTTGCAGGATGTTCCTCTTGTTTTCATTATGACACAAAAGAAAAGAGTACGAGATATTCTTAAATCCTCACAATATGATGCCCGCTTTGTTGATAAAACTGCACATACAGATACCCTTACAGATATTTTGGCTACCAATTGTCAATATATTCTTTCAGCTATCGGATTTTATGATACAGATGATACCAATAGCCAACTACAATTAGGAACTCCTTCTTTTGAAAAAATCGTAATCCGCACAGCACCAGACAAGCGCTTTGTCATAACGACCAGCAAAGAATCAGACAACCATATTTATATTAACGAAGTATGGCTAAACAGAAACAAACTAGAACGTTCCTGGGTCAGTATAGAAGAAATTATGAAGGGTGGAAAACTGAACTTTACTCTAATAAATAAATAATAATAACGTGTGCATGAAAAACGTAAGTATAATTCTTGCCGGAGGCTCAGGAAGAAGAACCGGAAATGATATTCCCAAACAATTTTTACAAGTTGCCGGAAAAACTATTTTAGAGCATACAACCGAAAAATTCGATACTCACCCAGCAATAGACGAAATAACTATTGTTGTTCCTGAAAAAGAGCTTGAACATGCACAAGAATTATTTCCAAAAGAAAAACTCCATAAAAAATTAAATCTTATTATAGGGGGAAAAGAACGTTATCACTCAACCCTTTCTGCCCTAGATTTCTATAGAAACGAAACATGCAATCTATTAATACATGATGCCGCCCGTCCACTTGTTACGCACCGCATTATCTCAGACGTGATTGAAGCATTACAAAAATATCATGCAGTTAATGTTGCAATTCCAGCTACAGACACCATTATAGAAACCAATTCTACGCATGAGGTTATTGAGCGTATCCCTATGCGAGATTTTCTATACATGGTACAAACTCCTCAAGGTTTTTACAATAAAACATTAGCAAGAGCCTATGAAAAGGCACTCCAAGATCCAGACTTTAAAACAACAGATGATTGCAGTGTTGTAAAAAATTATTTACCTGAAGAAGCTATTGGCATTATCCAAGGAGATACTAAAAACTTAAAAATTACACATGCAGAAGATATCGCACTATTAGAATATCTTCTACAACACGTTTAATAGTACTCATTTTTTTGTATCTTTAATAAATTATCTTGGAATAAATAGCATATAACAAGCATAAATATAAACATCGGTCTTGAATCTTCCATGGTAAGTATAAAAATATTTCCCGATATAAACAAGGATGATATAATTGCTATTGCCAAATATAAATAACATCTATGCCGTATCATTCTGATTATAGGACACACAAAATAACATAAAATAAATACAAGGCCCAGAATTCCTGCATCCAACCAATATTCAGCAAAAGTATTATGTGAATTATGAGTTTCTATGGACAAATAAGGAGATGTTGCATACCATTCATCAGCCCTTGCATTTTTATATACCCCTAACCCCCAATACTTATATTCACTCCAATGACTGAAACTCTCTTTCAAGGCACCTAATCTTGATGCCACAGTACCTCCAACATAATTTCCCTCTTGCACACCTATAATTTCTTGTTTCATTTCTCTGTAACGATCAACATAGACATCAGAACATAAAACATATCCACCAACAAACAGCAACAACCCTAAACAAAGAGAAAGCAGTTTAAAGCGAAGCGTTTTTTTTGACCAATATAAAACAGATAATATCAGCATACCTACACAAAGAGACAAGATGGCACCTTTGGCAACTGCAAATGATAAGAAAATCAAAGAGAAAACAAAAATAACGATACTACCTAATAATTCTTGTCGTTTAGAAACAGCATTATCGTATTTTAAAATAGCAAAATAAGAAATCAAAGCTGAAATAACCAAATAGGTTGTTTGCGGTTCTAAATAAACATATCCACCCAACATATCCATATTACAACCAAATCGACTTGTATATAAAAAAGCTATAGCTTCAGTCGGTTCAGAAAATACTGAAAGTCCTGTAACACAAAAAAATTTAGTAAAATTCAATACCAAAACACCCCAACAAAAAGACTTCAAAGCTTTCCATAAAGCACTAGGTGTCATTATTTTTTTTAGAGATAACAGATAAAGAGTGATTACAAAAAAATACAAGAGCAATGGTTCTGTTGTTCTCCACGATATTTTATATCCAACTGACTCTCCCAACAAAGAAAATAAATAATGCACCACTAAATAAATACATACAACAATAGGAAGCATCAAATATTTCCACTCTTTCCGTACTTCTTTAAAAAAACTCTTAGGATCTATTGCAATATTTACACATAAAGCACTCAACAATACTATATAAAAAGTGACATTATAAAGAACATTTATACTCCCCAGTAAAAAAGAGAGAATAATAAAAATCCATATACGAATATCTTTTAGCATAAACAAGCTTATTACTATTTTCTGCCACTTCATATAGAAAATATAGCTACGTATACTTTCTATTTAAATTTTATCCAATCCTTTAGTATATTTCAACCAATAATACTTCAAAGGATTTTTATATTTAAGTTGTTTCCAAGGACGACTACTATGAGGCCTGTGTAATACAGGCAATGTAGTGAACAAATAGTTCTTAAAACCCTCTTTCAAAGACTGATGAGATATTGTAACATCATGCCAATTTTTTTCAGGGTCTAACAAATGGAAATCAAATTTACGCAAAAAATTCAGCGTCAATAAAGAGCAGCAAAAACTGCAATGTCTTTTTTCAGCATATACCATATTTTCATTACCCTGAGCAAATAAATAAGGATAATTAATATTTCCATGCTCATCAACAGTAACAGCAGCTGCTATCCCACAATCGCTTCTTTCTAATGCTCCATCAAATAAAGACTGCAAAGTTTCCTTTTTCACCAAAACATCTGATTCAACAATCAACAAACCAGCTTCAGCTGCTATTGCCCGCTCCTGAGCTATTTGCAACACAAATAAATAGTTTGGAGAAGGATGTGTGGTTATATCAGAAAGATTCACTAATTCGAATCCCCATTTTTCTGAGGCTTCTTTCAATCTTGCTGTATTTTCAGCAGTACTGAAATCATTATACACAGTATAAATAAAAGGAGCCTTCAAATCAGATGACATAACAGCTTCTATGGTTTGCAATGTCAAATCAATAGAATCCTTAACAGGGGTAATTATATGAATACTTTGCATTCTGAAATTTCTTATTTATTTATACGACTCACTTACATTGCAAATGTAAATAATACTTTGCGTTTTACCAAACTTAGCTTCAAACAAAAGAGTGCTTATTTTTCCCGAATATAATCAATAAATGAATAATCAAAATCATCTTTATCGCTAGCCGCACAATCTAATTTACTCACCACTTTCCAGATTGCAGAATCTATCTTTGGAATAAAGGTATCTCCTTCAACGTGAGTATGCACCACCGTCAAATATAATTTGTCTGCTAAATTCCACACCTCCCTATATATGGAACCACCACCAATCACAAATACTTCATCCTCATCCTGCACCATATATAATGCCTCCGCTACACTTGTAGCCACCTCACATCCTTCTGCTTGATATAAATTATTCCTAGAAACAACTATATTCCGTCTTTTAGGCAAAGCTCTACCTATAGATTCAAATGTCCGACGCCCCATAATTACGGTATGTCCAGAAGTTATTGCCTTAAAATGTTTCAAATCAGAAGACAAATGCCAAACAAGACTATTATCGCGCCCTATTACACCGTTCTCTGCGGCTGCAACAATCATACTTAAAATCATAAAAATAATCGTTTAATTATTACTACACAGAAATTTCACCCTTGATATGAGGATGTGGATTATAACCTACCAATTCAAAATCTTCATACTGAAAATTAAAAATATCCTTCACTTCAGGATTAATTATCATTTGTGGCAACTCCCTAGGCGCTCTAGCCAACTGAGTTTTTACCTGTTCAATATGATTCAAATAAATATGAGCATCACCCAATGTATGCACAAATTCTCCTGCTTGTAATCCACAAACTTGTGCAATCATCATTGTCAACAATGCGTAAGAAGCAATATTAAATGGTACACCTAAGAACGAATCTGCACTCCTCTGGTATAGCTGACAAGATAAACGTCCGTTCACCACATAAAATTGAAACAATGCATGGCAAGGAGCAAGTGCCATATTCTCTATATCACCAGCATTCCACGCACTAACAATTAAACGTCTAGAATCTGGAGTATTTTTTATATCATGAATAACCTGGGAGATTTGGTCTAAATGCGAACCATCCGGTTTTGGCCATGACCGCCACTGATAACCATAAATATGACCTAAATCGCCATGTTCGTCAGCCCACTCATTCCAAATTCGGACTCCATTATCCTGCAGATATTTTACATTTGTATCACCTTTCAGAAACCATAACAATTCATAGATAATCGATTTCAGATGCAGTTTTTTTGTCGTCAACAAAGGAAAGCCTGCTTGCAAATCAAAACGCATCTGATGACCAAACACACTTATCGTACCTGTTCCTGTGCGATCTGTTTTCTCGGCTCCTTCTCGTAGAATTCTCTCCAACAAATCTAAATATTGCCTCATAACAATCTAAATAAGAAATTATCCGCAAATATAATATTTTTTAAGTATAACATATCCCCTAGGAATTCAATACACAGAGTAGTATTCCATTATTTTTTGCGAATAAGCATTAAACCATGGCGAACCGGAAACATAATATTTTCAACTCGAGAATCCTCTTGGACCCAATCATTAAATTCCAAAATTCCTCTTGTTTGAGCATCCTGACTTTTGCTATCCACAACCTTACCATCCCATAAGACATCATCTGCAACAATTAAACCTCCCGAGCGCACCCGATCAATCACTAACCGATAATATTCCACATACTGTCGTTTATCTGCATCAATAAAAACCAAATCAAACATACCATCCAATGTCGGAATAATCTCACATGCATCTCCTATATGAAAATGTATTCTCTCACAAAATCCACTACGTTCTATATATTCGCGAGTAAAATCTTCTATTTCATCATTTATATCAATTGTATCCAACACGCCCCTTTCCATTCCCATCACCATTGAAATAGCAGAATATCCAGTATATGTTCCTATTTCCAATACCCTTTCAGCCTTTATCATTTTGCATAGCATTTTCAAAAACTGACCTTGCATATTTCCAGACAGCATTCTAGGACGTAAAACTTTTCTGTGAGTATCACGCGACAATTGAGCTAAAATGTCAGGTTCCTTTTCTGAATGCTTTTCAATATATTCTTCCAAATCGACCGTTATTTCCATACTTACACAACTTACTTATACACCAATACCGATTGCTTATCTGCAGCAAAAATTTCCTTTGCAACTTGAAATAAAAGCTCAGGAGTCAAGCTTTCTACTTCAGCACAAATATCCTCCAACTCATCCACCTTCCCATAAATAAGGAAGCTCTTTCCTATAGATAACATCATATTCTCATAATTTTCAGATGACAACGTAATTTGCCCAACCATTTGACGTTTAGCTTTACGCAATTGCACAACTCCTAATTGCTTCTCGCAAAGTACTGCCATCTCCTTACGAACCAAACGCAAACAACGCTCCTGATCCTCAGCATCACAACCAAAATAAACTGTAAATACTCCTGTATCAGAATATGGAGTATAAGCAGCTTCAATATTATAAGCCAATCCATATTTTTCACGAATATTCAAATTTAGCCTGGAATTCATACCTGTACCCCCCAATATATTTACCAACAACGACAAGGCCAAACGATTATCCTGCATATAATCATATGCTACATTACCTATAATACAATGATTTTGGTATGTATCTTTCTCAATAATATGTATTTGAGGCTGATATATTTCCGGCTTTAACCGAACCAAAGGATTCTCATATTCCGGTATTTCGCCAAAATAACATTCAACCAACTTCACTAATTTTTCAAAAGAAAAATATCCAATAGAACTGATAACCATCTTCGAAGGAGAATAATTCCTCTTTACAAACTTCAAGATGCTATCACGATTCAACCCTTTCACCGCCTCTTCACTGCCTAATATATTACGTCCAATAGGATAACCTCTATATATCAATTCCTCAAAATCATCAAAAATCAATTCTCCTGGACTATCCTTATATGAATTAATCTCATCAAGAACAACCTCTTTTTCTTTCTCTATTTCCTTTTCCGGAAAAATCGAATTGAATACAATATCTGCAAACAACTCTAAAACTCGTTCATAATCCGTAGGCAAAAAAGAAGCATATATACACGTATCTTCCTTCGTAGTATATGCATTCAACTCTCCTCCTACATCCTCAATTCGACTTAAAATATGATAAGCTTTTCTCTTTTCTGTCCCCTTAAAAATCACATGCTCAATAAAATGAGCAATTCCTTCCTCCTCCGGTTGCTCGTCACGACTTCCTACACCAATAATCAACCCACACCAAGCAGCTTTTCCTGCTATCTGCTGATGAATCACCTTCAGTCCATTCTTCAAAATATAAGTCTGATACATATTCACTGAAACAACCATTTTTTATAAAGAAACCTACGATTCTGACATTTTCATTTATCAGAACCGTAGGCTCATTAACCAATCTCTCATAAGAGAGTGTTTATTACAACACGATATTTGTCAATCAAACAAAAATCGATAATTATTGTTGAAATAATTTTTCAAAATCTGCCATAGAAATTTCTTGCTCTTCCAACTTCACATTTTCACGAATAACAGTAAACACCTTATTATCTAGAGCTCTCTCATACAAATTATGGCGTTGTTTTTCATCTTCCAATAATCTTGCAGCAAAACCATCCAACTGTTCATCAGTTAAACCATATAATCCATATTGCTGTAATTGAGCAGCTGCAATGTTACGAGCCTCAACCTTCATATCTTCAGTTTCAACTTTCACATCATATTCCTTCATAATAGCACCTTTTACCAAGTGCCATTTGAATTCATCACGATAAGCTTCGAAATCCCGATCGACTTCCTCTGCTTTCACATTTTCATTCACAGCAACAATCCAACGTTTCAAGAAGTCTTCCGGCAAAACAACATCTTCATTCTTCTTTACAAATTTTTCTTTTGCATCAATTGTAAAACGATATTCAGAATGATTCTTCAACTGTTTTTCAATATCCTCTTTGACACGAGCACGGAAATCCGCAACATCTTTTACAACTCCCTCTCCGTACAATTTGGTAAATAATTCTTCATTTACCTCAGCATCAACATAACGTTTGATTTCTTTAATGATAAAGCAATAATATTCACCAGCTTTTTCTGCAAGATCCTTATTGACGCCCAACATTGCTGCAAAATCTATTTTATTAGGATAAGCTTTCACAGCATTGAATTTCACTTCCTCTCCTACTTTCTTTCCTTTAAAAGAATTCAGTGCCTCTTCATCTTTCATATAATGAAGCGACATAGAAGCATCTTCATTCTTAATGCCACCTTCTTTTATCTCTCCATTTTCATTCAATTCAATCAACTCACCTTTCAAGTATTCATCGCCTTCAATCACATCCACCTCTACCATATTACCATTATTCTTACAGATACCCTCGATCTGCTTGTCGATCATTTCATCGTCAACTTTAATAATATAATAAGGCACTTTTTCACGCTTGCTCATTTTAACATTCACTTCTGGAGCCAAAGCGATATCATACAAGAATTCGAAATTTCCACCTTCAAAATCCCATACTGTTTCTGCAGTTTCATTTGGCAGCGGTTCTCCCAGAATCTGTATATTATTATCTTTAATATAATTATTCAAAGCATCTCCCAGCACATTATTAAGCTCATCTACCAACACAGATTTTCCATACATTTTCCTTACAATTCCCATTGGAGTTTTGCCTTGACGGAAACCATTCACAACAATTTTTTTCTGATAATCCTTCAACGCTTTCTCTACGCGTTCTGCATAATCCTCTTTAACTAATTCAACCTTAATGGTTGCATTGAGATTGTCAATCTGGTTTTTACTTATATTCATGCCAAATTATTTGATATTATACTATATTTCTATTAGAAAAAAGCCACCTTTTATAAGGCGGCTTCCTTGCTCAGTACGGGCGAAGGGACTCGAACCCCCAAGTCTTGCGACACCAGATCCTAAGTCTGGCGTGTCTACCAATTCCACCACGCCCGCATGCCATATTTTGACATCGCAAAAGTAATATTAAAATCCAAATACTCAAACCTAAAACAGATTTTTTTTTGCTTACACCCCAAGATTATTATAAATAACAATATTTTCTGATATTTGAAATATTTTTTATAACTTTGTAAGCAAATCATTAATATCAAAATACACAATGAACATTCACTTACTATTGACTATTTATATAAGCATTTTACTTTTTATTCTTTCCGCTTGTAAAGAGCCGACTAATTTAGAGGCAGAAAAAATCATAACAAACAACGAAATTAAAATCGAGCCCCAAGAGAAAATCTTTTTAGAAAATGCACAAAAATATTTTGCTAAAAAACGAGCAAAAGCATTTAAGCACTCTACAGATAAAATCTCTTACTATTCATTAAAATCGAAAGACATTAGTGAATTGGTCTTTTCAAAACTACCTTACTACCATCTAGATACTTCGTTTATTTCTCAAAGCTTAAACTCTGACGATTTACTTAGTCACATCCGCCCAGTAAAAGACATTCCTTTATATATCGGTAAGTTACACCATGACTATGCTATTATAATGAACCTTCGACCTTGCAAAGAAAACCTTTGGGAACCGGACTTTACTTTAGAAGGAATCGAATATTTTCAAAATTTATTCAATTGGTTATCCAAAGCTTTAAATGAAGCAAGAACTCAAAAATTTTACGTCCTTGAATCCATGGGAATACACTACATTGTATATTATACAAAACCGAACGAACCCCATTTTTGCAATTTCCCAGGTAATATACAAATGAACAAACACTCCTTTCTCCAACATATTTTAGATAGATACAACAATAATCATAAAACAAAATAACTATCTTTAGCCCATAAAAAAAGAAGAGTTGTGATTGAAATTAAAAACATCCATAAGAGTTACGGAACATTAGAAGTACTAAAAGGGATTGACCTCATTATACCTGAACATAAAATTGTGAGTATTACCGGTGCAAGCGGTGCCGGGAAAAGCACTTTATTGCATATTCTAGGGACCTTAGATCTTCCCGAAAACGGAGAGGTTTTATATGACAATCAAAATGTTGCGCAGTTTTCGCCGAATCGTTTAGCTGCATTTCGTAACCAAAACATCGGATTTGTATTCCAATTCCACCACCTTTTGCCAGAATTTACAGCACTTGAAAACATCTGTATTCCAGCATGGATCAAAGGAGAGAACAAAAAAAATGCTGAAAAAAAAGCTCTAAAACTATTAGAACTACTAAAGCTTAAAGAACGGGCAATGCACAAACCGACAGAATTATCAGGAGGTGAACAACAACGAGTATCTATTGCTCGTGCTCTCATCAATTCACCCAAAGTAATTTTGGCAGACGAGCCCTCTGGCAACCTTGACACACATACCAAACATGAGCTACATCAATTGTTTTTCAACCTCCGTGATGAACTAAAGCAAACCTTTGTAATTGTCACACATGATCAAGAATTAGCAAACATGTCCGACCTAACAATATTTCTACAAGATGGGAAAATACTGTAAGTACAATAATCATTGTTTAATTCTTGACTTACTTTTGCTTTCCATCCATCTTGTATACAATGATTCCCAACAAGATAACACTTTATTCTCTGCTACACCACTACCATAATTTATAGCATCCCGACACGACTCCAACTGCTTTTCCAAAGTATCACCAAAGGACCTCCACACCATCATTTCTGCAGAAGTTTGCGACCTATGCCGCTTCCTCTCATTCAACCAATTTTCTAATTCACCTTCCAACACACAAAATATTTCATGACTATTTTGCTTTCGAGCCCATTCCAACCATCTATTAAGATTAAAAAATTCACCCCATATTCTCATCAAGCCATCTCTAGTTTCTCTTGCATCCCGGCCAAACATATTTTCACGAATATAATCAGTAGCAAAATATCCCGAAACACTCTCTTCCAATAATTCCAATAAACACTTCACGTCACCTTCTTCCCATTTTCCTCGTTTAAAAACAGATATGTATTCATCCTCCTCTAAAATCAAACATTGCTGATAGTAATCAAGCACAGACTCAAAGTTCAGTTGTTCTAACAATTCTTTACGTTCACTACGTAACAGAACAAACTTTTCCCACAAATCACGATCACTCATTTTCTCCTCTTTTGCCATTAACCCAGTCCTATCTCCAGCATATACATAACGCAATGAATTCCATACATCATCTTCCGCAACTCCACTTTTCAACTTTGCTTCATCAACACCCAACAATATCAGTAACCCTTGCATAATTTCCTCTTCTACACACTTCTCGTATGCATACTCCTTTGTACTCATTTCCCACTTTCCATCACAACCTCTCACCATATTATTCAACTGCCAACGTACAATTTTTTCATTTATATCTTTTTCTCCAACCAACATACGTCCAAACAACAAATGACCCGTCGCAGGATGTGCCACACACCTTACAAATAATTCATCCTCATTCCCCATAAATCCTATTCCACATTGATCCATTGCATTTAGTGGCTGATTTTTCGATTCCAATACAATACAATCTGCGATTCCTATTCTTTGCATTATTTTAGCTATTGCATTCTGCACTCCCCTGATATAAACCTGTGGCATACTACCATCAACACTTATTTTTAAAGGAGCCTCCTTCGAAATCTCCCAATGAACCCCTCTACTACATTTCACACTCCCAAATGGACTAACTCCATAATCCACCATTTCTTGTGTTCGGAATGGACTATCAGGATACATAACAACCGTTTTTCCATTATTTTTCGGAAGTAATTTAAATGCCACCGAAATATCAACATATGTTACCCCATTCTCTGCCGCCATCTCCACGATTCCCTGTTTATAACTGGCATGCACACAATGTCGTACTCTAAAACAAACTCCACTTTCCAAAGCTGTAACATCCAATACCACAGGTTTCTCGAAACTTGATATCCGTAAAGAATTATCAAAACAATACCATTCCCCCGGTTCCTTAAGCCACTCCGTAATTTCAACCAGATAACCACTCCCCATACGCCTATCTACCATCCAAATTTCTTGAGACGACTTCAATCCCTTCAATTCTATTTCCAAATTATCAGAAAGTCTATCATTTTTTGTTACTTGCTCCGTCACCGTCACATCACAAACATCCAAATTCATACCTTTGCCGGATCTCAATAAAAAAACTCCTTTAGACTCTAATAATTCTCCATGTTTTCCCTTACCTTTATCTACTTGAGCTGTGATTATAAACTCTCGATTCAATAATTCTTCTGCTATCAAAAGATAAATCTTATCATCAAACTTATATACAGGCAACAGACCACCTGCAACTATATTTTCGTCTGCATACTTATCTTGAGCTCTCACCTCACTTAACAATTCACACCAAGAGCAAGACAAACAAATAATAAACAATAATACTTTCAAATTCATCACATTCCCATTATCAAGTTTACATTATTTTTCCAACTATCCCAAAATGCTCCGCGATATGTTCTCACGCTACGTACCATCTTTTGCAAACCATTTCTTAACAATACGGCAACTTCCGGATACCTTCCCCCTTCTGCTTTCATAAAATCGGAAATACTCTCTGTATATCTCCAAATCAAAAAACGTCCCCAAGCACTATCCATATCCTCAGCCAGCAACATATCTACAACAGCATCCAAATATTCCGATACAGCATATTCTCCAATACCATTACGTTCACAGTCCGCAACATACCTAGATCTAAATACTAATCCATCAACGACCATTCGTCCCCACTCTTCCCGCCATTCCAATGGCCATTCACCAGTTCTTGATAACGCATATGTCTGCAAAAACGCCAAAGCCATTTGCTGCTCCCCCTTAGACACTGGCAACAATTTACAAGAAGCTTTTCCCCAACATTTCCGACATCCTCCAATGTAACATAAAGCCTGATTTAAATACTCAGAATACTGCTCACGCACTCCATTGTTTCTATTTTCTGCAACTGACCATGCCCCTATTCCCCATTTTTCAATATGGGGGGATACAACACCTAATTTAAAAAGTTTCCCCATGCCAATATGCGCTGTTTCCAATGACACTCGCCCCAAATCTTCTGCTTGAGCCTCAGGCATTGTAGTAAAAGCATCTTGGAAACGATACCTTCTCTCCAACTGTTTCTCATCAACCCAAGATTCCAATTGTATGGCTTCCTCCTTAGGAGTACAACCAGGGAAACAACGATATCCCCACTCAATAGCCAATGAATCATAAGCTCCTATTTGTGGAATACAACTTTCTATAGAAAAACCATCTTCCTCACTCACTGCATAATTAAGCCGCATATAATCCATTATTGAACTACCATGACGTAGTTTACTCATCAAAACAGAATCTCTCAATTCTACAACTTCATAAAGAGAACTTCCATAAAAATTATGTGTCAAACCTAACGTATGCCCCACCTCATGAGTCACAACCATTTCTAATAACTTACCTAATACATCATCTGTCAACTGCTCAGGCTCTTTTCCTAATTGTGCCACATACCATTTACATAACATTTTAAATACAGAATGAAATATTGCGATATGACAACTTAATATCTCCCCTGTCCGAAAATCCACATAAGAACGCCCATAAGCATTCTCCATGGAACCGATTTTATAAACAATCCAAGATAATGCTGCATTATCCAACATGTATTCTGCAGAATCAGGAGCAACCTTTCCCTCTATAGCATTCTTAAAACCGCAACGCTCAAACACAGCATTCCAATTATTAACAGCCTTCAAAACATACGGCCACCACTGTTGAGGGAACTTTCTATCCACATACATGATTATCTTTTGTTTTGGCTCCACCAACTCACCACGCTTATATCTTGCAATATCCTTATCTGCAACCTCCAAACGCCATCGCTGTATAGCCTTCTTCTTCTCCAAATTCAATGTATGCTCCTTAAACTGAGAATATGGCACTTCAAAAAATCCCACATTGGGCGAAGCATAACGTACCGACATCAAATCTTCTGGCAAAAGATTCAAGCAACAACCTATTTTCCAGCGAGTCTGCTCTTTCGATCCCTCCCCTGACATCATACTCAGACCACCATACACCCTTTCTGAACGCACAATCACTCCATTCGACAAACCGACAATTTCTGTTATTGTCTGAGACTGTTCACTTCCCAATCCCAGCAAAAAGAAAAAAGGTCTCAAACTCCACAACTTCCCTTTTTCCAACCATTGAGTCACATCAATCACAACACCCTCTTCCTTATAATCTATCACTTTAAATTTTTGCAAAACAATAGGCTCTACCCCCTCAGAATAAACCTTCTTTTGCAGACTTTCATCAAGTCCCGCAACATAATCCCCAACTTGCTTTACAACTACAAAATCATCATCTTTTTCAAAACGAATAATATTAGGACCAAAACGATCTCCAATATAGCCAAATTTATCATCAGCAGACTTATTGGGACGATCTGCAGCTTCAATAATAGTTGTCGTCAGGCTCATATCACGCCCTAAAACATACTGAGGGATAGCCCACAATATCTTGTCTTTTTCTCGATAAGTTGTAAACAACCCCCGAATCACTTCAGTCTGTCCACACAACGGAATTGTAAGAAACAATCCGAAAATACAACAAAAAAACTTATACAACATATTCAATATCATACATTAAATATCATTACTCATAACAAATCCTCTTCATCCATTCATTATAAAAGCGACCAACACAACAAATAGGGTGATATTAAAAGGAATATTTTTTTCACCACACCTTTCTTTCCTATATTTCGTAAAATCTAATATATTTGCGGGTAATTAATAATCTAATTAATATAATAATGAAATACACAAACGAAATTGACAAAGTCAGCTACAGCCTTGGATTAAGTATCGCAAGCAACTTGATATCATCCGGAATAAAAACCATCAACCAAGAAGCATTCAACGATGCAATGAACAGTGTATTTGCTGGTCAAATGCCGGAGATTATGCCAGACGAAGCAAACAATATACTCCAGACCTATTTCGAAAAAATACAAAATGAAAAGGGAAAAGAAGCCAAAGAAGCTGGAGAAAAATTCCTGGCAGAAAATAAAACTCGTGAAGGAGTAGTAACCTTGGAGAGCGGTTTGCAGTATAAAATCTTAAATGAGGGATCCGGAGCAAAACCGACAGCCAACGATACCGTAAAATGTCATTATGAAGGACGTTTAATCAATGGCCAAGTATTCGATTCATCTATACGCAGAGGTGAACCGGCAGAATTCCCGGTAGGCGGAGTTATTGCAGGCTGGGTAGAAGCTCTACAACTCATGCCAGTAGGCTCAAAATGGCAATTGTATATTCCGTCTGAACTGGCTTACGGACAACATGGTGCGGGTGCAGCTATCGGTCCCAACGAAACATTGATTTTCGATGTTGAATTATTAGAGATTATATAATTAAATATCAATATTTACAAACTAAATTTATTCAAGCATGAAAGCTAAAAACTTATTACTGACTTTGGCTGTTGGTGCTTTGGCTGCAAGCTGTAACAGTGGCTCCATGACACAAACTACCGCAAATCTGAAAACAGCTACTGATACCGCCAGCTACTATCTAGGATTCATGTACGGCACCGGAATGCAACGCATGGGATTAAAAGATGCAAACATGGAAGCTCTTGTGGCAGGTATGAACACAGCATTCCAAGGCAAAGAAACAGAAGCCAACCCACAAGCAATGGAAATGTATTTAAACAACTATTTCCAGCAAATGGCAATGAAACAAGCAGAAGCCAATCTTGAAAAAGGACAGAAATTCTTAGCAGAAAATGCTAAAAAAGAAGGTGTAAAAGAATTGGTTGACGGAATCCAATACAAAGTAATCAAAGAAGGAAACGGAGCAAAACCGGCTGAAACTGATGTTGTAAAAGTACATTACAAAGGAACTTTGATTGACGGTACTGAATTCGATTCATCCATCAAACGTGGCGAACCGGCTGAATTTCCTTTAAACCGCGTCATCTCCGGTTGGACAAAATCTTTAAAAGAAATGCCTGTTGGTTCAAAATGGGAAATCTACATTCCTGCTGATCAGGCATACGGTCAGAGAGGTAGCGGCCCTATCGGTCCGAACGAAACTTTGATTTTCGAAGTTGAATTGTTGGATATCGTTACTCCACAAGCTCCAGCTAGTAAATAGCCATAAGACAACAATAAAAATGCGATGGACAATCCATCGCATTTTTATTTATACCCGTTTCCCTATTTCGCTTCCCGATACCGCTTTTTTTATATACTTTTGCACCGCAAAAATTTCAATCTTATAACCACATGAATTACGAAATAAGCGGAAAACTGATATTCAAAGAAGAAACCCAGCATATCAGCGACAGGTTTCAAAAAAGGGAATTTGTCATCGAAGTAGAAAATGACAAAAATCCACAATGGAATGATTTTGTAAAAGTACAACTGATACAAGACAGATGCGATTTGCTTGAAAACATCGCTCTGAACGATAATATAAAAGTCTATTTCAACATCCGGGGAAGAAAATGGGAAAATAAGGGACAGACCTCCTACTTCACAAACCTGGAGGGATGGCGCATAGAAAAACTGGAACCACAAAATCCGGCTGACATTCCCGTACCGGAATATCGTATCGAAGATATTCCTTCCATGCCCGAAGCTGACGACCTTCCTTTTTAACAATATATCAGCCTGACAACTCTGTCAGGCTGATTTCTTTAAATTCCTTACAACAACCGCTGCTGGTTGATGATCAACTCAAATTTAATCTTCAAAAATTCTGCAGCCTTTCTGCTCAGTAACATGCGTCCGAGAAAAATCTCAAAATAATCCATCACAGCAGAAATCTCGGTATCAATCTTCAAATCCAGAATAATCGCAGAATTATCTTCGTTAAAATAAATCTTCGACTCTTCCACTGCATAATTCACACGGTCGTGGATATCAAAATTACCAAAATCACGATTACGTACCCGACTGCGACGCACATCTGTCTTATCCGCCAAAATCAAAGCCGCAGCTATAGGATTCACTGCAACGGCAGTACTCTCATCATGATTACCGATAGCACTGATTACCTGAGCAATTTCTCTTGCCTCCATCCCCATGTTATCCAACAAACGAAAAGCTAATATAGCTCCGCTCTGTGCATGGTCAATCCGATTGACTACATTACCGATATCGTGCATATAAGCAGCAATTTTAGCCAATTCAATTACCCGCTCCGGATATCCCAATGTCCGCAAAATCTTTTCCGCCTCCACAGCCACCTTACCTACATGCGCAAAAGAATGCTCAGTATACCCTAAAGCAATCAACGACTTATCAGCTTCGCTGATATAGCATTTTATGCTTTCATTGTTTTTCACATCCTCAAATGATATAGCCATAACTCAAATCATATTTAATTCTTCAAACATTTTTCTGTACACAGCCATTTTTTCCCCAAGAGGTTTCGGATATGCCCGGGAAGAAGATGGCATACGATAAAAAGAGAGCAAACGCCCGTCACATACAAATTCTGTGCAGCACCCCACTGCAGGCTCCTCGGCATCTATCAACGCAAGCAACGTATCCGTAGCCTTCTGTCCGGTTGTTACAACTGCCTGACAACAAGGCAAAGCTTTTAATACTTCATGTATATCCATCGCCTGCACCACTTCCAAAAACTTATCAGAAGCATTATCCTTCAACCGCACAACCTTCCGAGCCGTATCCGACAAAGCTATTCCCTTCTCTAAAAGAAAACTACGAATCCGCTCCTCACAAAACGACTTACGGTCAACCGTCAGAAAATAATCCTTATCGTCAAAAAACACGCC
Organism: uncultured Odoribacter sp.; assembly: GCA_945900015.1. GTDB lineage: Bacteria > Bacteroidota > Bacteroidia > Bacteroidales > Marinifilaceae > Odoribacter. The sequence continues at coordinate 41,424 of CAMDJC010000003.1, forward strand.
ACCGAAAATACGCCACATATCATTTTGAAAATTAGGATAATAAAACTCCATTTTCCAACGTTCCCGTTTAGGGGGAAAACTTCCTAACATCAACAAGCGGGCATCACTAGGAAAAAAAGGCTCCAAAGGATGCGACTCCACATTCGCACATAAAGATTCTTCTTTCATATTCAACTAATCAATCCGTAATGACGAAGAGCATACGCAACACCATCATCATCCACGCTTTTAGTAATAAAATCAGCCTTAGCCTGTACGTCCTCTTTTGCATTTCCCATTGCAACCCCTACACCAGCATACTCCAACATCGGAATATCATTGCCACCATCACCGAAAGCCATACATTCATCCCGACTAATACCGAAATATTCCAATATTTTTACCATACCGATGCTCTTGCTGCCACCTTTAGGAACAATATCCGTAAACAAAGGATTCCAGCGAGTAGCTTCACATCCGGGCAATTGCGTCATGATACGTCTTTCCTGATACATCTGAAAAAAGCCGATTAACTGGAAAACATCCTCTTTCAGAGCCTCCTGAATATCACGCTGCGGAGGTTCAGGAAAATTCAACATCTTAAAAATAATATCCGTATGCTCATTTACATAATTGATAAACATACCATTAGCCCGAACAAATATACAAGGAAAACGTTCTCCTGCTGTTTGAAGCTCCAACAAATGCCGTATATCATCAGACGGTATCAAACGCTTGTAAATCAACTTATCCTTGCCGGCATAACAACAACTGCCATTCAATGTAATATATCCATCAAACTCCAGCCCATCTAAATTATTAATTACACGCCAATGCCTACCGGTAGCGATAAACACTTTTACACCCTTTGCCCTCAATTGGGATATTGCCATTTTAGCAGACTTTGGAATACAATGAGTCTGGAAACTCACCAAAGTCCCATCTATATCAAAAAAAACTGCTTTAATCACCTCCCTTTCTATTTAATATCGCTAATTTTACATACCTCCAAAAATGAAGCCCCTCTCACATGTCCAAAACTACCTCCAACTACCAAAATTTGATCATCCGGCTGATATCCCTTTTCAAGCAACATCTGCGGCACTCCTCTCATAAACTCATCCCTTGAGTTCGGACGCTCAGAGAAATAAGCCTCCACACCAAAAGAAAGAGCCAACTCACGCATAACCCTTTTCTCGTAACAACGAACATAAACCGGCAAGCTACCACGGAAAGCGGACAAATAACGGGCAGTCCGCCCCGAAACCGTATCTATAACAATAGCCTTTATGGGTAACATCGTTGTCATACGCACCGCCACTCTAGCCAAAGCTGCCGTAGTCTCATTATTGATACGAATTAAATTACGGTTAGAATCCGGAGGTGTTGTCGGCTCATTAGCCTCAGCCACCCGCGCCATCACCTTTACAGCCTCCAGCGGATAAGCTCCATAAGCTGTTTCACCGCTTAACATGACGGCATCAGTACCACTAAACACCGCATTGGCAATATCACTTACCTCAGCACGCGTCGGACGAGGATGTTCAATCATCGTATGTAACATCTGAGTAGCAACAATCACCGGCTTCTTGCTTTCTATACACTTATGAACAATCATCCTCTGTATCTTTGGAATCTTCTCCGCATCGATTTCTATAGCCAAATCTCCACGTGCTACCATCACTCCATACACATGATCCAGAATTTCATCAATATTATCCACCCCTTCCTGATTCTCAATCTTAGCAATGATTTTCACCGGACTATTATGCTCATCCAGTATTCTCTGTATCACTTCTACATCCTGTTTATTACGCACAAAAGAGTGGGCAATAAAATCCAACTTATTTTCAATTGCAAACTCAATAAAAGTGCGATCTTTTTCACTCAGTGAATCCAAATGAATATTTCCCCCTGGCACATTGATACTTTTACGATTCTTTATCACACCGGGATTGGAAGCTATCAATTCCAAACGGTTATCATCCTTACCATACACAACAAACTCCACATCTCCGTCGTCCACCAATACACGCGCACCCACAACAACATCATTCACAAATCCAGGGTAAGAAACATGAATCATTCGCTCATCATTTTGCTTTAAATCTCCACTCATGTAAACAACATCTCCCTTAGCAACTTTAACCGGCTCATCAATATTCACAGTCCGAACCTCCGGTCCTTTCGTATCTATCAATAGAGCAATATCATCAGACACTTTTCTTACATTATTCACCACCTTCATGGCGTCTTCCAAAGTCTGATGAGCTGTATTCAAACGCACCACATTCACCCCTGCCTCATACAATTCTTTTAAAAACTCGACATCACACTTCCTATCGGAAATGGTTGCCACGATTTTAGTCCTTTTCATATCTATATTATTAGTGTGCTCATTTATCTTCCATTACAAACTCCAATAAAGCCAGTTCATAAGATTTTAATCCAAATCCCATAACCATACCACGACAAACCGGAGTCAAATACGAATGATGCCTGAAAGATTCCCGACGTGCCGTATTAGAAATATGCACCTCAACCACCGGAATATTCACTGCCGCTATCGCATCTGCTATCGCAATAGATGTATGAGTATAGGCACCAGCATTTAAAATAATTCCATCATATAAGAATCTGGCTGCATGAATCTTATCTATCAGCTCTCCTTCTATATTTGACTGGTAATAATCAATCTTTACCTCCGAATACTTATCTCGCAACCTTTCCAAATAATTCTCAAATGACTCATTACCGTACACATTGGGCTCACGCGTTCCCAAAAGATTCAAGTTCGGTCCGTTCAATATCAGTAACTGCATAATATTCTCATTTAATTAAACAATCCGATTGTACAAATTTAATGAAATTTCTTGCGATTCTATTTCAATTTTACGTACCATTTTATCCATCTTTCCGTTAACATATAATACTCATATATAATTAAAAACTAACGCATTAGAATTTTTTATACAATATAATTAACATTAAATTTAATAAAATAACAAGAAAAACACCTAACCTCTCGAAATACTTTATATCTTTATCCAAAAATATTGGTAAAGTGTATTCGTAGAAAAAATAGATAGTTGTAACTTTATATATAAAAATCATGACATGGGATAGCGCAATAGAAAGCTACAGAACTTACTTAATATTAGAAAAATCGCTTTCAACAAATTCAATAGAAGCATACATTGCAGATATCATAAAATTATCAAGATATTGCATTGATACATATGATATAGCCTCTCCTGCTGGAGTTACATATGAAACATTGAAACAATACTTGATGTTCATAAATGAAACGGGCATTACCAAACGAACACAAGCACGTACAATCTCGAGTTTTCGTTCATTTTTCAAATTTCTTGTCTATGACGGACAACTTCAAAACAATCCAACCCGCATATTGGAATCCCCAAAAATCAGCAGGAAATTACCCAACATACTAACGACAGAAGAGGTTGAAAAATTATTAAATGCTGTTGATTTGGACAAACCGGAAGGACAACGGAATCGGGCAATCATTGAAGTATTATACTCCTGCGGATTACGCGTATCCGAACTTACCTCATTAAAAATATCCAACATCAACTTCAGAAAAAACTTCATCAAAATAGAAGGTAAAGGCAGCAAAGAACGCCTGATTCCTCTAAGCGATCGTGCCAAAGATGAAATCATCAGGTATACAACTCTGTACCGCAATTTATTAAACATTGCACCAGAAGCAGATGATATCCTTTTTTTAAATCGAAACGGGAAAGCCTTGTCAAGAGTAATGGTTTTTAACATCATCAAACAACTGGCCATACTAGCCGGTATTAACAAAAACATATCACCACATACCTTCCGTCACTCTTTTGCAACACAGCTAGTGACAGGAGGAGCAGATCTAAGAGCCGTACAAGATATTTTAGGCCATGAATCCATACTCACAACAGAAATATATACCCATTTGGACAACCTTTTTTTAAAAGAGACCATGGAAAAATATCATCCTAGAGCTAAAAAAAATAAGTCTTGATAACATACAACTATGGCTACTTGGCAGCCATAGTTTTTTTGTGTATTTTCGTGCGCAAAATTAAAGCCGGTTATGGAAAACAACACAGAAATTCTTACAAAAATCAATAGCGGAGACGCTCTTTTAATTGCCGAAGCTGTACAGGCAATCCAAGAAAACGGAGACTTGAACATAGCAGAATCCCTGCTAAACCAGCTGGAAAGCATTAAAGACTCGCATATCATTACCATCGTTTCCAATCTTCTAGCAGATATTAAAGAAACCAAATTCCGTGAATTATTGATTCAAAGACTTCAAAATGCCACGGATACCAATACCAAAAGTGCTTTGCTGCGCATTGTATGGGAATCATCATTGGACTATTCCCCGTATCTGGAAATTTTCCTACACCTCTTGCAAGAAGAAGATTTTGCCGTAGCATTCGAGGCTTCAACAGTTATCGAAAATATGGTACACAATCTATCGGACAAACAATTCGAACAACTGCACGAACTGATACACCAGTTTCCTAAAGAAAAAGCATTCCTGATAGAAAATATACATGAAGAAATGAATTGCAAGGAGGAGTGATTTTATCACCCTTCCTTCCACCATTCCATGACCTGTCCGACCCTTTCATCCATCGGCATACCGGCATCCAACCAACGGATATCAAATCCGTCTCGTTCCATTTTACGAAACCAGGTCATCTGCCTTTTGGCAAACTGATGAATGGCAACATTCAACTGAGCTACCATTTCATCATAAGTAAGTTGTCCGATAATATATAAAGTTAAAAACTTATATTCCAAGCCATAATATATCAAATCCTCCGGAGTCACTCCACTATCCAAAATCCGTCTGACCTCATCCACCATACCATGCTCCAAACGCTCATGAAGACGCTTTGTAATCCGCTCCCGACGGACTTCCCGACTCACATCTATTCCGACTATCAATGAATTAATCATCGGAAAATCTTTCTCTTCATAGGGATGAGTCCGGTAATACTCCTCAATTTCTATCGCACGGATAGCCCGCTTAGCTGTATCAATCTCTGTCGTATTATGTAATTTTTTATAAGAAGCCAATTTCACGGCAAGCTCCTGCAACGTCAATCCCGACAACGATTCCCGCAATGCTTCATTAACCGGCACAGCCAGTAATTTATACCCCTTTAATACCGCCTCAACATACAAACCGCTTCCGCCACATAAAACCGGCACCACCTGACGCTGGCAACAGCTATTCCATACCTTTAGAAAATCCGACTGATATTCAAATACATTATATTTATCTCCAGCATCAGCTATATCTATCAAATGGCAAGGAACTCTTCGCCCATCCACCACATACTCATCCAAATCCTTCCCCGTTCCAATATCCATTCCCCGATATACCTGCCGGGAATCAGCACTGATAATCTCTCCATCCAAAGCCAAAGCCAATTGCACAGCAAAGTTTGTCTTCCCGCTCGCCGTAGGTCCTATTACACTCAATAAATTATACATAACATATATTGGTTTGATACATCTGCAAATGTAATGAAAATCCGCACATTGATAAAAATCGACAAAGAATAAGGACAAAAAAGAGATAATTTTAGAAAAAAAAGATACATTTGTAGAGGGAATTAATCAAACAACCAAGTATAATCTTCAGAAGCTATGATGAACGATGAAATAATCCAGATTCGGGCTCTTGAACCCGAAGACCTTGAGTATCTCTATAAATGGGAGAACAACATGGACCTATGGGATGTAAGCGATACGTTGACACCCTTTTCACATTTTACGCTGAAAAAATATATCGACAGTGCCCACGAAGATATATACAGCAGCAAACAATTACGCCTTATGATTGTACGCCTGGAGGACAACCAGCCTTTAGGATTGATAGACTTGTACGACTTCGACCCTTACCACCAAAGAGCCGGATTGGGCATTATGATACACAATACAGAGAACCGGAAACGGGGGTATGCTACATCTGCCATCAAATTAATGCTGGACTATTGCTTTGAAACATTGGGACTCAATCAAGTATATAGCAGTGTCCCCAGTTGCAACATTGCCAGCCGCAAGCTTTTTGAAAGTATCGGCTTCAATCAAACCGGCTATCGCAAACAATGGTTGAAACGCGGCAATGACTGGGAAGATGTTATCTACTTCCAATTATTAGCCTCCGATTGGAACAGCAACTAAAAAAATAATTTTCACCTTGCCTGCAAACCATCTTTACTGTGCAGGCAAGTGTATTTTTCTGCCAATCGAAATTAATCCTGCAGAGCTCTATATACCAACACTCTTGCCTCTTCTTCCAATACAACATCAAAACGTTCCCCTACAGTTTCATTTAAAGTCGCTTCCCACCAAGAATAAAGCCGTCTTCCATCTATTGGATATTTCAACCCTCTCACAGATATCGCCCCATGCGGATAAAGAGAAAAAAGCGACACCTGTTGACCCGGTTTGCAATCAAAAGAAGCTGTATGCAACAACGGAGTAAAAATACCATAATCAGACATCATCTCAATCCGCTTAAACCAACCGGCATATTCCAACAATAGCGAAATATTACCCAAGGTATGATCCTCCCGCAATCCCGTAGCTCCCAACACAAGCACCTCCTCTATATCCATTCTACGAATATAGCGCATTGCCTTACTCAAATCATTGGTTTCCTGTTCGTGCTCCTGATACATTTTCCCGGCATAACGAGTATGGAACTCTGAAGGAAGACTATCCAAATCACCGACAACAATATCCGGAATCCTTACTTTCTCCAATTCAACGACCGCACCATCACAAGCCACAACAAATTCAGCTTGCTGCAATAAGTTCAAAAGCAAATCTTTCTTTGGAAACAAACCGTTTGCAACAACAACACACCGATAATTATCCACAATAAACCACTCCTTTCTTTTTCCAATTAATCCATCCTACAATAGCCAATATTCCGTAACATATAAACAGGAAACAAGTAGGATATAATTCCCGTTGATAATACAATACGACACTGACAAAATTAATCACAACCCAAATCCACCAATGCTCCACAATCCGCTGTGCCAACATCCACGTAGCTGTTATACTCAAGGCTGTCGTAAAAGCATCGCCTAATGGCATGGGAGAATCCGTATAATTTGCCAGAATATAGTACAACACTGCCCACAAAACAGCAGTCACTGCCATACATCCCACTCCAACCTGCCACTCCAAATGCCTGAATACAATATGGTTGTCATCTGCTATATCAGCAGTTTTTTTGACAATCCGCCACTTCCAAAAGCCATAAATACTGATTACCACATAGTAAATATTCAACCCCATATCAGCATAAAACTTCGAAAAGAAAAACACAAAGACATAAACCAAGGAGGTCAGAAAACCTACTACCCACATCGCACGATGTTGCCGAATTTCCAGCAACAAATAAACCAACCCCGACAACACTCCTAAATACTCAAGCAACTGTTCCATCCAAACAAAGCCATTACAAATTCAATATGCCCATTCTTTATTAAATACCTAATCCATCCTCCTGCTGTTAATGCAACAAAGATAATCCTTTTTACGGATAATTCATTCTCACTACCAAGTGATGACTTCATCGATGATGGCTTGCTGCTCTGAATATGCCTAAACACGTGTATACTTACTCCCTCCCATCTCTCCCGCTAACGGCTTCTTTCCCCGTTCCTTCGCCGTAGCTCCCGGCTTCTCGTTCGGATGAGCTTCGGAGGAACTTCGGGGGAGGAACGGAGAATGGTGAGAGGGGAGTGAGACCCCGGTGAGACATCTGTAAGAGAAACTTCGGAGGTGCCCAAAAACAGATTCGGGAAAGACAAACCTCCCAATAGCTACCGTTCTGCTATCTTTTCGCTAAACACAAATGTAAACGGCAACAAAGCCGATGCTTTCACCACAATACTTTCTTTTTTCCCCACCATGACAACATCGAAATCTTTACCATAACGCAATACAACCTCAGACATCACCTGACGGCATGCTCCACACGGTGTCACACTCTCTTCCCTTAACTCCCCATTGTAGCAGGCTGCCAAAGCCATAGCCACAACGCTACACTGGGGATATTGCGCTCCGGCATAAAACAAAGCCGTCCGTTCAGCACATAATCCGCTTGGATAAGCGGAATTTTCCTGATTGCTGCCCGTCACAATCTCGCCGTTATCCAATAATACAGCCACTCCGACAGAAAAACCCGAGTAAATACTATAAGCCGTCCGGGAAGCCTCCATGGCTCTCTGACACAAATCCTCGTATCCAGTCGGCAAACCGTCACGACAAACAAAATAATCTATCTTCAGTTCTCTTTTATCCATCATTATTTTTTTATATTTTTACACCCCTAAGATAAAAGAAGAAGCGATAATAGAAAAATAAAATATGAGAAATTACATTTTTATCACAAAATCACTTATAATCAGCATCATATTATTTGCATCCACCCTTTCTTTTGCAGAGACAAGAAGAGAATTTGTGCGCAGATACAAACACATTGCCATCAGTGAAATGGAGCGTACCGGCATTCCTGCCAGCATAACATTGGCGCAAGGCATCCTGGAATCAGGATGCGGAGAGTCTGAATTAGCTGTCAATGCCAACAATCATTTCGGTATCAAATGCCACAACTGGACAGGCGCAACCTACACAATGGATGATGATACTAAAAATGAATGTTTCCGAAAATATGAAACGCCTGAACAATCCTGGATTGACCACAGTGAGTTCCTGATGTCCCGTCCACGTTATGCCGGATTATTCAAATTAAAAACCACAGACTATAGAGCTTGGGCAAAAGGTTTGAAAGCAGCCGGATATGCCACCAATCCCAAATATGCAGATCTTCTTATCAAAATCATTGAAGAAGAAGGTCTACATAAATACGACCGCCTTATCAAACATCCGAAGGGTGGACCGGCCAATATTGCCGACCTTTCAATCAGTGTGGATGAATTTGCAGAAAGTGTCCAACTTCAATCACAAATCACCGCGCCGGCCAATTATCGCAATCGAGAAGAAATGCGCAACGGTATTATCTGTATCGAAGCCCTTCCGGGCGACACTTATCAACGAATTGCAGACTACTATGGTATTAAACTAAAAAAATTACTGCAATTCAATGATAAAAGTGATACCAACCTTTCCCCCGGACAGATTGTCTACCTTAAACGAAAGAAAACGGCTGCCGCAAGAGGATATGAATTCCACCGAGTGAAAGCCGGTGAAAGTCTTTATGACATATCACAGCAATACGGAGTGCGCCTTAAAAATATATGCCGCAACAACTATCTGGCAGCCGACTCGGAATTGACTGAAGGCGAGAAGATTTATTTGCGTAAAAAAGCACCTTTACTTTAAAAACACATGAAAACAAACAATACATTCATTACTAAAAACTCACTATTCGGAGTTTTGGTCGGCCTAAGTTTAATTCTGGCGTCGCTTGTTTTTTACATAACAGGCAAAAACATCATGCTCAATCCACAATTAAGCAATGTCATGATGCTGCTCTCCATCGCCGGAGCATTTATAGGAGTCCGCAAATACAGAGAAGAGCAACTGGAAGGCTTCATCAGTTATCCACAGGCTCTTGGCGGATGTATATATATTATCACAATAGGATCTCTGATATACGGCATCTATGCCTATGCGCTATATCGGTATGATCCGGAACTACAAGCCAGTTACCTTACCACACTCCAAGTGATGTTAGACGAAATGTATAAAGGCTCTCCTATGCTTGATACTGTAAAAAACATGATGGAACATTTAGTGTCTCCAGCCTTTATTGCAGCAACAGAAACGTTCAATAAAATATTAACAGGACTTATATTCTCTCTGCTCATGGCTGGTATTTTACGACGAAAACCACGCATCGCAGCATAGAATCCGATATAAAAATAACCCAACTCTAAAATTACAATATTCAATGGATATTTCAATTGTCATTCCTTTATACAATGAAGACGAATCACTACCCGAGCTTATAGCTTGGATAGAAAGAGTGGTCAACTCACACAATTTCAGTTATGAAATTGTCTTAGTTGATGACGGCAGTAAAGACCGCTCGTGGGAACTCATCGAAACCAATGCCAAGCGTAACGAACATATCCACGGCATTAAATTCCGCCGCAATTATGGAAAATCAGCCGCATTACATTGCGGATTTCAAGCAGCGAAAGGCGATGTTGTCATCACTATGGATGCCGACATGCAGGATAGTCCGGATGAAATCCCTGCTCTTTACGATATGATTATGAAAGAGGACTATGATATGGTATCCGGCTGGAAGAAAAAACGCTATGATCCGCTTTCAAAAACTTTACCCACAAAACTATTCAATGCAACTGCAAGAAAATTTTCCGGGATTAAACTGCACGATTTCAATTGCGGTCTGAAAGCATATAAAAACAAGGTGGTAAAAAATATCGAAGTGTACGGAGAAATGCACCGCTATATCCCCATTATAGCCAAACAAGCAGGCTTCACCCGCATTGGAGAGAAAGTTGTTCAACACCGGGCCCGTCAATATGGAGTGACCAAATTCGGAGGTCTTAACCGCTTTATCAACGGCATGCTTGACCTGTTATCAATAACTTTTATCACCCGATTTTCAAAAAAACCGATGCATCTATTCGGAGCTATAGGTACGCTTCTATTTATTATCGGCTTCTTTTCAGCAGCTTGGATCGGTATTGATAAACTTATATGCCTATCTCAGGGTATACAGGCCCGTCTTGTTACGGATAATCCTTATTTTTACATATCTCTGGTATGTATGCTACTAGGCACTCAGCTTTTCTTGGCTGGTTTTGTTGCCGAACTGATTTCACGGTCATCATCTGAACGGAACGTATATCTGATAGAAAAAGAACTATAACAATAATACAGATACAAAAGGTGAGGAAAAATTCCTCACCTTTCTTTTTTATATTCCACAACTTTCCACAACAATCACCCAAGGCAATCATGCCGCATCAACATACATATCTCTTACTATCAACCACATAAACATATATCAGAAGAATGTTCATTTTTCTGGCATAGATTTCTCTTTATGTTTAAATGCACAAAAACTCAAAGCTTCGGGCTATCACATACACTCTACTTCTCATTCCCTATGAAAGCCCTATCAGCCTCCCGATACGATTTGGGAGGCTTTCTTCTTTTTCAAAAAAACATTATTTTTGTTGAATAAAAAAACAACTTATTGGAACGCAAAATCATACATATTGACATGGATGCTTTCTATGCCTCCGTTGAACAGCGTGATCATCCTGAATACCGAGGGAAACCATTGGCTGTAGGACGTGCTGAAGAGCGTGGTGTTGTCTCAGCAGCCAGCTATGAAGCCAGACGTTATGGAGTGCGCTCAGCCATGTCTTCCATGAAAGCCCTTAAATTATGCCCCGAATTGATTTTTGTTCCCGGCCGACATGAACACTACAAAACCATCTCTGCTGAAATCCATTCCATATTTCACGAATATACCGACATTATCGAACCTTTGGCATTGGACGAAGCTTTTCTCGATGTAACAGAGAATAAAAAAGGAATACCGTTTGCTGTCGATATTGCACGCGCCATCAAACAAGAGATTCGAGAACGTCTCCATCTGATTGCTTCCGCAGGAGTATCTTATAACAAATTCCTGGCAAAAATTGCCTCCGACTACCGCAAGCCGGACGGATTATATGTTATCCATCCCAGCAAAGCTGCAGATTTTATCGCACATTTGCCGATTGAAACATTTTGGGGTATTGGAAAAGTAACAGCCAAGCGAATGCACTCTTTAGGCGTACACAATGGAGCACAGCTCAGAATGTGTTCTTTGGAATTTCTCACCCGCAACTTTGGCAAAGCAGGACAGCAATACTATAATTTTGCACGAGGTATAGACTTGCGGACAGTGGAACCGATACGCATTCGGAAATCTGTAGGTTGCGAAAATACTTTTGAGAAAGACCTGACAACCCAAACAGCCCTTATCATTGAACTTTGGCACATTGCCAATGAATTGATACATCGTCTCAACAAATCCAATTTCAATGGCCATACTTTAACTCTAAAAATCAAATTCTATGATTTCACACAAATCACACGCAGCATCAGTGTCAATCACCGACTGAGAACCATGCAGGAAATTCTGCCGTTAGCCAAACAACTGCTCTATGATTTACAACTATCCGACTATCAAATCCGACTGATGGGACTGACAGTCTCCAATCCTCTTGTCTGCTCGAAAAACAGCCCCATCCAACTGACACTAGACTTCTGACAACTCTCCATTTATCATTGCTATATATTCATGCAAAGCTCGATAAAATGCATGTCGTGTCAAAGTTTCCGCATTCCCTAAAATCACCAGTTTCATTCGGGCACGGGTAATCGCCACATTCATCCGCCGCAAATCTCGGAGAAAACCAATCTGTCCTTGCGTATTGGCACGCACCAGACTAACAAAAACGACATCCCTCTCCTGCCCTTGAAAGCCATCTACAGTATGAATGGTAATCAATCTGCGGAAAGGTCGGAAAAATGGTTCTTTTTTCAACAGCCGGCGTAAATATTGCACTTGAGCCCGATAAGGAGAAATCACTCCAAAATCGATGTGTTCATCAAAAATACGCTCTCGGCCTATACGCTCCATATAAACTCGCAATTGATGCAACAATAATTCAGCTTCTCCTGTATTCAACCGCCCCACTCCTTCTGAAACACACTTTTCCGAGAAATCAAAATCAGCAGTATCAATCCAAGTAACGGCCGTATCATAATCCAATATTCCCCGATACTGCACCTCCGGAGCTGCCTGCAAGGCATTGTGATAAAACCAACCGGAAGAAAAACGCATGATATCCTCATGCATACGGTACTGTATTTTCAACAACGAAACAGCCGATGGCTTTGTACGTACTACTTTTTCCAAAAGCGTACAATCCAATCCTCCCCGCATTGCTTCCATGCATTTAATTGTCGGTGGCAATTGACAATGATCTCCAGCCAATACCACCCGGTCCGACTTTCGGATAGCAATCCAACAGGCAGCCTCTATCGCCTGTGCCGCCTCATCTATAAACAACGAAGAAAAACGTTTTCTTTCCAACACCCGATTATCAGCACCGACCAGTGTGCAAGCAATCACACGAGCCTCATCAAACAACTGTGTATCAATCCGAATTTCCAATTCAGTAGCACGGGATCTCAATTTGGAAAGATGATTATAGAGCGCATCTTTATCTGAACGGCTTCCTGTACGCAAACGGGCACTTCCCTCACGAATCGCTTTGCGAATATGCCATAACTCCGGATAATCCGGATGAGCCTCAAAGCGACGTTCATAAGTAAAATTCAACATTTTATCATTTACACGAGTCGGATTTCCCACTCGAAGCACATTAATGCCACGATCTACTAATTTTTCAGCAATCCAATCTACAGCCGTATTACTTTGTGCGCAAACCAAAACTTGATTTTCACGATGCAAAGTCTCAAAAATAGCCTCTACCAAAGTAGTCGTCTTACCCGTTCCGGGAGGTCCATGCACGACAGCAACTTCACGTGCTGCCAATACTTGATTAACAGCCTCCTCCTGCGAAGTATTCAACCATGGGAAACGCACCCTCTGCAAATCCCGGAACGTTGCAGGCAACGGCCCCAACAACACTTCACGCAAATAAGCAATACGATTATCTTTAGCCGCCATCACTTCATGCAAAGCTGCAAACATTGTCCTATACGAAGTATCGTCAAAATAAAGTTGAACTCCTATATCAAACGCTGTCAAGCTATCCAAAACATGTCCTCCTGGTAGTACGACAACCATCCGATTATCTTGTACATAACTAACAACGCCCTGAAAATTAAAATAATGCAGCGATCCATCAGACATTATTTTGAAAAAACAGACCGGACGGCCGTATTCAAATTGGTGATCAATTTCTTCATTCTCTTGACGATATACCTCTATTGTAAACTGATTGAGCGAATTATAACGACTTGCACCCAACACAACCGGATACCAACAGACTCCTTGCTCCACCTTCCGATAAATACCGGTTTCACGAGTATTTTGCTGATACATTTCCTTTTCACACTCGTATTCCTTTTGCAACAAATCCAACTGATTCTGTAAATCCGATATAGAAGAAAGTCTTTTCCCCGACATAAAAACAATGTTTAGTTGCAGACAAAGATAGGGAAATAATATAACAAAGATTTATAAAAGAGAGAGGACAAAATTAGAAAATTAAGTGTTATATTCGCAACGATAAAGAAACAGAGAGTGCGTACAGTAAAAGCAGTCATATTATCGATAATCGTATGTGTGCTCATATCAGAAAGTTGCCAGGCAATTCCTTCTAACAAAACCGAAGAAATTCGCATGGGCACTACTGAATATTTGAGTAGTGATTCATCGTACTTTTTAGATTCGCTACTTTCGTTGTTATTATTCAACAGCGGAGATTTATCTTTAGACGAGTCGCATTCGCACCTTGACAAAAAGACTTTATTACGTTTATTCATTCTGTTGAAATATACAGCAACACATGCACCGGAACAAGCCGGAGACTTTCTACAAGCAGACTACACTCCAGATTTCTGCCAAAAACAAACAACTCACTACATTTATCGGTTGCGAAAAATCATTATTTGATTGCCCAACCTCACATTTTAGTTTTAGCCTTCCACAGGCTGAATACAATTTATCTCTGAATATAAATAGATTAATATACATATCATTATGAATCTAACCTTGATGATTGTCGTAATTCTTACGGCTATTGCATTGGTAGGCGTAGCCCTTGGGCTTGCCCGACTGATTTCCCCTCGTTCTTTCAACCGCCAGAAAGGAGAAGCTTATGAGTGCGGAATTCCAACCCGCGGACGTTCATGGATGCAATTCAAAGCGGGTTATTATTTGTTTGCCATCCTATTCTTGATGTTTGATGTGGAAGCAGTATTTCTGTTTCCCTGGGCAGTGACCGTACAGGATGTAGGGATTGACGGATTGTTGAATATACTTTTCTTTATGGTCATCCTAATATTAGGATTAACCTATGCCTGGAAAAAGGGAGCATTGGAATGGAAATAAAAGAATATGCTATTTTAATAGAGTGATATGAAAAAGCCTCAAATAAAATCAATGAAGTATGAGGACTTCAAAGACAATGAGTACCTCGAACAGTTGCGGGCTAACGGGACAGACATCATCGTAGGCTGTCTGGACGACCTGATTGACTGGGGACGCTCTAATTCTGTATGGCCTCTTACCTTTGCTACGAGTTGCTGCGGTATCGAATTCATGTCGGTAGGTGCCGCCCGTTATGACTTTGCCCGTTTTGGGTTTGAAGTTGCACGTGCCAGCCCCCGTCAAGCTGACGTTATTATTGTAGCAGGTACTATCGTACATAAAATGGCTCCGGTATTAAAGCGTTTATATGATCAAATGGCAGAACCAAAATATGTTATTGCCATGGGAGGATGTGCCATTTCCGGAGGACCTTTCAAAAATTCCTACCATGTTGTAAAGGGAGTGAACCAGATTTTACCTGTAGATGTATATGTTCCCGGCTGTCCCCCACGTCCGGAATCTCTATTATACGGCATGATGCAACTGCAAAGAAAGATCAAAGTGGAAAAATTCCTAGGAGGAGTCAATAAACAGGAGGACAAACCAAACATTAATGAGTATTAAAAGATGAAAAACAAGATATTAAACATCGCCCCCGATGCCACCTTTTTGGAAGGACAAACCTTAACAGTCTGCCTTCCCAAGGAGACATTCCACGAGACAGCCTTACGTCTGCGCCATGACAAAGAGTTACAATTTGACTTTCTGGTGTGCATGACAGGCATGGACTGGGGAGAAACGTTAGGAGTCATGTACCGCCTGCGTTCCACCCAACTAGGGCACGAAATCAACTTGCGAGTAGAGACACCCAATAGAACAAATCCGGAACTACCGACGGTATCAGATATTTGGGCAACAGCAAACTTAAACGAACGCGAGGTATTCGGATTACTCGGTATCCGTTTTATCAACCATCCCGATATGCGCAAACTTTTTCTACGTAATGATTGGGTGGGCTACCCATTGCGCAAAGACTACAACGCAGACCCGGAAATCAATCCCGTACGTTTAGAGAGCGAAAGCAATGAAGATGCTGCACCCACACTAAAAATGACAGAATCAGGGGAAATACAAGAAAAAGAAAACGTCATTTTCGAAGATGATGAATATGTTGTAAATATCGGTCCCCAACACCCGGCAACCCATGGAGTACTCCGATTCCGCGTAGCCTTGGAAGGTGAGATCGTCAAAAAAGTAGATATCAACTGTGGATATATACACCGAGGAATAGAAAAACTATGCGAAAGCATGACTTATCCACAGACTTTAGCCATGACCGACCGTCTGGACTATCTATCTGCACACATGAACCGCCACGCACTTTGTATGTGCATAGAAGAAGCTATGGGTATTGAAGTTCCGGAACGAGCCAAATACATCCGCACAATCATGGATGAGCTGACGCGTATAGCTTCGCACCTGTTATTCTGGTCGACCTTCTGTATGGACTTTGGAGCGTTAAGTGCCTTTTTCTATGGATTCCGTGACCGTGAAAAAATATTGGACATGTTTGAAGAGACCTGTGGCGGGCGTCTGATTCAAAACTATAATTGCATCGGTGGAGTAATGGCAGATATCCATCCCAATTTAATAGGCCGTATCAAGGATTTTATCAAATACATGCCTAAAATGCTGAAAGAATACCACGGAGTATTCACCGGCAATGTCATTGCTCAACAACGTATGAAAAACATCGGTATACTCTCCCTGAAAGATGCTATTTCTTACGGAGTTACCGGTCCTGCCGGGCGAGCTTCCGGTTGGAGTTGTGATGTGCGTAAACTACACCCTTACGGAGTATATGATAAAGTGGATTTCAAAGAAATCCTTTATGACAAAGGAGATACCTTTAATCGCTATATGGTGCGTATGGATGAAATCATAGAATCACTCCATATTTTAGAGCAACTGGTTGATAACATTCCGGCGGGAGACTATGCGGTAAAGACCAAACCTATCATCAAATTACCGGAAGGTCAATATTTCAAAAGCGTCGAAGCTGCTCGCGGTGAATTTGGCGTATTTATAGAAAGTCACGGAGATAAAAATCCCTACCGTGTCAAATTCCGTTCACCGGGTTTAACCTTAGTATCAGTTGTAGATTTATTGGCAAGCCACAATAAGATTGCTGACCTGATTGCAATAGGTGCATCGCTTGACTATGTAGTACCAGACATTGATAGATAAAAAATAATAAATAGTAATAACAGTAAACAATATGTTTGATTTTGCAGTTGTAACACATTGGGTTGATGAAACCCTACGCAATATCCTACCGGACTCGTGGGTTACCACTACGGAATTCGTTCTTGTCGGGATCTGCCTGCTTATCGCTTATGCTGTGATGGCTCTTGGATTGATTTATGCAGAACGTAAAGTGTGTGCCTATTTCCAATGCCGTTTAGGTCCGAACCGTGTGGGCCCATTCGGTATGGTACAGACGGTAACCGATATGATTAAAATGTTGATAAAAGAAATTATAGAGATAAACCATGTCGACCGTTTCCTATTCAATTTGGCTCCTTATGTTGTAATTATTGCCTCCTTGTTGGCCTTCAGTTGTATACCCTTTGCCAAAGGTTTGGAAATTCTGGATTTCAATGTCGGAATCTTCTTTTTGATAGCCGCATCATCCATTGGAATCGTCGGAATCCTACTCGCCGGATGGGCCAGCAACAATAAATATTCTCTGATTGGAGCTATGCGAAGCGGTGCACAAATGATTAGCTATGAATTATCTATCGGCTTGTCTATATTGACAATGGTAGTACTCACCGGTAGCATGCAATTATCCACCATTGTTGAAAGTCAGGCAGACGGCTGGTTTATTTTTAAAGGACATATTCCGGCTTTCATCGCTTTTGTCATCTACCTGATTGCAGGAACAGCAGAAACCAACCGTGGTCCCTTCGACCTTCCTGAAGCCGAATCAGAATTGACAGCAGGTTACCACACAGAATATTCCGGAATGCATTTCGGATTCTTTTACGTAGCCGAATTTGTTAATATGTTCATTGTAGCATCTGTTGCAACGACATTATTCTGGGGCGGTTGGATGCCATTACACATACCAGGCTGGGAATCCTTCAATATGGTAATGGATTACATACCTCCAATATTATGGTTCTTGGGCAAAAGTGCCATAATGGTATTTATCATCATGTGGTTTAAATGGACCTTCCCCCGTTTACGTATCGACCAATTATTGACACTAGAATGGAAATACCTGTTGCCGATCAATCTATGCAACCTATTTTTGATGGTATTTGTCGTAGTATTCAAATTACATTTTTAAGCCTTTGAATTATGAGAAGTACACAACAATATTTCAACGATTTCTTCACAGGTTTGGGTTCTTTGTTAAAAGGAATGCGCATCACCCTTGGAGAATTCTTTACAAAAAAAGTAACAGAGTGTTATCCGGAAAATCGTGCCACCTTAAAAATGTTCGATCGTTTCCGTGGAGACCTGACAATGATTCACAATGAAAACAACGAACACCGCTGTGTAGCCTGCGGTATATGCGAAATGAACTGTCCCAACGGCACAATTCATGTGGAATCTCGCATGGAAGAAACAGAAGACGGTAAAAAGAAAAAGGTATTGGTGCGCTATATATATGATCATGGCAGTTGCATCTATTGCCAACTATGCGTAAAAAATTGTCCTCATCATGCCATTGAATTTGTACCGACATTTGAACACGCAGTATTCACTCGAGAAAAACTAATAGAACAATTAAACCGGCCAGGTTCTAAACTTGCCGAAAAGTAATAAAATTTAGTATTATGGAAATGACTTTACCCAAAGTGGTCTTTTTATTTCTGGCAACGGTAATTGTTGTCTTTTCAATACTGACTGTCACCACAAAAAGAATCCTACGCTCAGCAACTTATCTGCTATTTGTATTGTTTGCCACAGCCGGAATCTATTTTGAGCTAAACTACTCCTTTTTAGGAGCTGTACAATTGACAGTATATGCCGGAGGTATCATTGTCTTGTATGTATTCTCAATCCTTCTGACCAGTTCTGACAATCAGAAAGTCGAAAAAATCAAAAGGAGCAAATACTTTGCAGGCATTATATCCGCAGGTGCAGGTGCAGCCATCTGTATTTTTATCACCTTAACCCATTCATTCCCTGTATCACATTTCACTCCGGGAGAACTGAACCAAAAGGTGCTTGGGACTGCGTTGATGGGAATGGACAAATACCAATATCTTCTTCCATTTGAGGCTATCAGCGTTTTGCTGTTGGCCTGTATCATTGGAGGTATCTTAATTGCACGTAAACGTTAATGATTTGAAGCTATGGAAATAACAATGGAATATTATCTGATCATCAGTACTATCATGTTTTTTGCAGGCATCTATGGTTTTATCACCCGCCGCAACATGCTGGCTGTTTTGATTTCCATCGAGTTAATTTTAAACTCTGTGGATATAAATTTCGTGGCATTCAACCGTTTCCTATATCCAGAGCAGATGGAAGGACTTTTTTTCACGCTATTCGCCATCGGTATTTCTGCCTGTGAAACGGCTGTGGCTATTGCCATCATTATCAATGTATATCGGAATGTTCGCAACATTCAGGTGAAGAATCTCAACAAATTACAAGATTAAGACTATGGAATATACAATATTAATTCTCGTACTGCCGCTACTCACATTTTTGGGGCTCGGACTATTCGGTATGAAACTACGCCCGACAGTGGCTGGTTGTATCGGCTCGCTTTCTCTTGCAGCGATAACGTTGCTTTCCTATCTGACAGCAGGAATATATTTCACATCGCCCCGAGTTAATGGTGTATTTGAAAAATGGCTACCATATAATTTCGAATGGCTGCATTTTACCGATAAATTACGGATTGATCTCGGAATACTGCTCGATCCCATCTCCGTCATGATGTTAGTAGTAATCACTACTGTATCATTAATGGTACATATTTATAGCCTTGGCTATATGAAAGGAGAACGCGGATTTCAACGTTATTACGCTTTCCTGTCACTTTTTACCTTCTCGATGTTAGGTTTGGTGGTGGCACCCAACATCTTCCAAATGTATATCTTTTGGGAATTGGTAGGTGTTTCATCTTATCTTCTCATCGGTTTCTACTACACAAAACCAGAAGCCATTGCAGCTTCCAAGAAAGCATTTATTGTTACTCGTTTTGCAGACCTTGGCTTTTTACTAGGAATTCTCCTGCTATCCTATTTTACAGGAACATTTGACTTTGGAGTCCTCACTTCCGGAAATTCATCCGTATTCGCCAATGCTGCCGGAGTAACCTTTATGGGCGCCTCTGTTATGAGCTGGGCCTTGGCTCTTATTTTTATTGGAGGTGCAGGAAAATCTGCGATGTTTCCCTTGCACATATGGTTACCTGATGCTATGGAAGGACCGACTCCTGTATCCGCATTAATCCATGCAGCAACAATGGTTGTAGCCGGAGTTTTTTTGGTTGCCAGGCTTTTTCCTCTATATATTTTAGCAGCACCGGAAGTATTAGTCGGCATCGCCTATGTTGGAGCTTTTACATCATTATATGCAGCAGTCGTAGCATGTGTACAAACAGACATTAAACGTGTGCTTGCATTCTCTACAATCTCTCAAATCGGTTTTATGATGGTTGCTTTAGGTGTATCCGGAATGGGAGGACACGCAGGAACCGGATATATGGCATCCATGTTCCACTTATTTACACATGCCATGTTCAAAGCATTACTGTTCTTATGTGCTGGAGCCATCATTCATACTATAGGCAGTAATGAAATGAGCAAAATGGGAGGATTACGAAAATATATGCCATTCACGCATTTAACTTTCTTAATCGCCTGTCTGGCAATTGCCGGTATACCTCCATTTTCAGGTTTTTTCAGTAAAGATGAAATTTTAGCTGCCACCTTCGCCTTTGCTCCACAATTTGGGGTATTTATGAGTTTTGTTGCCGGACTGACAGCTTTCTACATGTTCAGATTATATTATAATATTTTCTGGGGAACGCCAGCCAACTACAAACATACCCCTCACGAGGCTCCTAAAACCATGACAATACCTTTAATGATTTTAGCTGCCATTACACTAGTTGCCGGATTCATACCCTTTGGCCAATTTGTCAGCAGTGACGGACAACCATATACAATTCATTTGAATATGTCTGTTGCTATCTCCAGTGTGGTTGTTGCTTTATTAGCCATCGGAATTGCCACCTTCTTTTATAAGTCGGCATGTGATATTCCAGAGCGTTTACTAAATATGTTCCCTCATATGCACAAAACGGCTTACCACCGTTTCTATATGGATGAGTTCTATCTGTTTATCACGAAACGTATCATATTCAACTGTGTTTCACGCCCATTAGCGTGGTTTGACCGCCATATCATTGATGGAGCATTAAATGGGATGGCCAATGTTACGCAGCGCGTTTCTTATGCCATACGTGGTTTACAATCCGGACAGATTCAACAATATGCATTTGTATTTCTGTTAGGAACATTATTAATTGTATTATTAGTCGTATTCTTATAAGAATAGATAGTAATTTTAAATATAGTAATTATGAATTTTCTATCATTATTTGTCCTGATACCCGTCTTAATGCTGTGCGGATTAATATTATCAGGAAATATGAAACAAATACGCTGGGTATGTGCTACAGGAGCCTCGCTTCTACTCGCTCTGGCAGCAATCCTAACCTTTATGTATTTGGGTGAAAGAAATGCAGGAAATACAACACCCATGCTGTTTACTGCATCTTCAGTATGGTATGCCCCTCTCAATATACACTATTCTGTGGGTGTTGACGGCATCTCAGTAGCCATGCTGCTATTATCTGCTATTATTGTATTCACCGGTATTTTTGCATCTTGGAAAATGGAACTCATGCCTAAAGAATACTTCATGTGGTTCTGTTTGTTAAGTATAGGAGTGTTTGGTTTCTTCATATCTACAGATCTTTTCACCATGTTCATGTTCTATGAAATAGCCTTGATACCTATGTATCTATTAATTGGTATATGGGGTACAGGTAAAAAAGAATATGCAGCCATGAAATTAACCCTGATGCTTATGGGTGGCTCAGCACTTCTTCTCGTTAGTATCCTAGGCATTTACTTTTCGTCAGGAGCCTCTAGCATGAATATATTGGAAATTGCGCAACAACAAATTCCAGAACCTTTGCAACGCTGGTTTTTCCCGCTTTCTTTCATTGGATTTGGAGTATTGGGAGCCTTATTTCCTTTTCATACATGGAGCCCAGACGGACACGCATCAGCCCCCACTGCTGTGTCTATGTTACATGCCGGAGTTTTAATGAAATTAGGAGGATACGGATGTTTCAGAGTTGCTATTTCCCTAATGCCAGAAGCTGCTCAGGAATTATCTTGGATATTCTTACTGCTAACAGGCATCAGTGTTGTATATGGAGCTTATTCAGCTATCGTACAAACGGATTTGAAATATATCAATGCATACTCGTCCGTAAGTCACTGTGGCTTGGTACTATTTGCTATCCTTATGCTCAATCAGACGGCTATGACTGGTGCTATCATGCAAATGTTAAGCCATGGATTGATGACAGCGTTATTCTTTGCCTTAATCGGTATGATATATGGACGCACACACACACGTGATATTCGAGAGATGGGAGGTTTAATGAAAATCATGCCATTCCTAGCAGTCTGCTACGTAATCGCTGGTTTAGCATCCTTAGGTCTACCTGGATTAAGCGGTTTCGTTGCAGAGATGACCATATTTGTAGGATCATTCCAACATGCCGATACATTCCATCGTGTAATGACCATTATTGCTTGTACTTCCATCGTCATTACCGCAGTATATATCCTACGAGTGGTAGGAAAACTACTTTATGGATCGGTTGTCAATGAACACCATCGCGAATTGACTGACGCAGTATGGTACGAACGTTTTGCTGTCATTATATTAATTATTGCTATTGCCGGTATCGGCTTGGCACCACTATGGGTATCTGACATGATACATAACAGCATTGAAAATCTATGGCCTTTTTAAAAATCAGTTAACTATAAATATCAAAAATATGGGTTACTCCAATTTTCTATTTCTAAAAGAAGAACTATCGTTGATAGCAGTAATGATTATATTACTGGTTTATGATTTGTTCGGTTCGAAGAAAAGTTTAAACTATTTTCATCCGGTGGCTTGCATATTATTTCTAGCCCATACCCTATTCAACTTCTTTCCAACAGAAAGCATAGAAGCTTTTGGCGGAATGTACGTAGATAATCCAATGGGTGATATCGTAAAAACCATTTTAAATGTAGGCACCTTATTAATCCTAATGCAAGCAAATAATTGGGTAAACAGTGATAGCATGCTTATCCGCCGAGGAGAGTTTTATATCATTCTTTTCACATCCTTGCTTGGTATGTATTTCATGATTTCAGCAGGCAATTTCCTCTTATTCTTTATCGGATTAGAAACAGCCTCTATTCCTATGGCGTTACTTTCAGCCTATGACAAATACAAACACGAATCGGCTGAAGCTGGAGCCAAATATATACTCTCAGCAACATTTGCATCCGGACTTTCATTATATGGTATTTCGTTAATCTACGGGACTGTAGGAACACTCTATTTTGCAGATCTTCCTGCAGGTATTGACGGAAGCCCCTTACAACTTATGGCATTCGGATTCTTTGTTGTAGGATTGTTTTTCAAGATATCCCTTGTACCATTCCACCAATGGACGGCAGATGTATACCAAGGGGCTCCTACAAATGTCACAGCTTACTTCTCTGTAATATCCAAAGGTGCTGGAGCTTTTGTATTAATGACTATTCTTTGCAAAATCTTTGGTAATTTGATTACAGAATGGCAATCCGTTTTGTATGTTATCATCATAGCAACCATCACTATTGCCAATTTATTTGCAATTCGCCAACAAAACCTAAAACGCTTTTTGGCCTACTCATCTATCTCCCAAGCCGGCTATATCATGCTGGGTGTCATTAGTGGAAGTTCTATGGGGATGACATCATTAGTATACTATATTTTAGTTTATATGGTATCAAATCTAGCTGCATTCGGTGTTATCGGAATAATTGAACAACGCACCGGTAAATTGACAATCAATGATTACAATGGCCTATATTCAACAAATCCACGATTAAGCTTTGTAATGATGCTTGCTCTGTTTTCATTGGCAGGAATACCTCCATTTGCAGGTTTCTTCAGTAAATTTTTCATATTTGCAGCAGCAGCACAACAAGGGTTTTACGTATTGGTATTTATAGCATTACTAAATACTATCATTTCATTGTATTACTACTTACTAGTAGTAAAAGCTATGTTTATCAACAAAAATGACAATCCGATACAACCCATACAATCTGACATTTACACTCGCATCAGCCTCATTGCCTGCTCCGCAGGTGTTATTGCAATAGGATTGATTAGTGCTATTTATGAGAATATTGAGGTATTCAGTTTTGGAGTATAAATTTCATTTTTTAATTTTGTAGTGTAAAAGAATTTTTATTACATAAAAACATTATATTATGAAGAAAGTTATCAATTCACCGAAGGCACCGAAAGCAATCGGTCCTTACAGCCAGGCTATCGAAGCAAACGGAACCCTTTATATCAGCGGACAACTTCCTGTTGACGTAAATACCGGTAAATTTGTTGAAGGCGGCATCAAAGAACAAACAGAACAATCTCTGAAAAATATCGGTTATATATTAGAAGAAGCCGGTTTAACTTATGCAAATGTAGTTAAAACAACTTGTTTGTTGAGCGACATTGCAAACTTTGCTGCAATGAACGAAGTATATGCAAAATATTTCACAGGAGAATGTCCTGCCCGTGCAGCTTTTGCTGTAAAAGACCTACCCCTGGGAGCATTGGTTGAAATCGAAGTTGTTGCAGTTAAATAAACATTGACTTTGCAACTGATTAAAATAAATAGGGGCGACATAATTTGATATGCAGTTCATTCAATTAAAAGTCGCCCCTATTTTTATTTATTCATATGAATTTAAAAAGAATATAGTCTTTCCGCATCCATTCCAGAAATTCATATAATTATTTCTTTTTCAAATGATCCAAAATACCTTGCATTCTTTTGGCTGTCCCGGAATACTTGCAATTTGCAATCACAGTTTCGCATATTTTTATCCAACGATTTAATTGAGCCGGAGTCACATTATCTTTCACTCGATAAGCAAGACTAAGAGGGAATTGCTCGCTAGGAATAATTTTTACACCTTTCTCTGCTGCTAATAACAACTGATTCTGATTACCACCCCAAAAAGCTCTTGCTATAGCAGTTTTAGCCAACAATACTTTATCATTAGTCAATTTCAAAGCAACAATTTCTTTTTTCAGACGATCAATACTGTCAACTTTAATACTACCCGGACGAGCATTTATCACCTTATCCAAGCGAGCATTATATAATTTGATAAAATGTTGTTCAACAACCTCTTCTCCTAAACTCTTAACAAACTTATCTCGGTTATTCAATAAATAATTGTAAGCAGCAGATCCAGCAGGTACAAGACTCGCATTAGTATATAAGAACCAATAATCTTCTGACACTTTTTCTTCGTCATTCAAGCGTTGGAATAATTCATTAGCTACAACATCAGCATTTTTTCCATAAGTAGCAACAAGCATCTGAACATAATTTGCTAAAAATGCCGGCTCTCGATTACCTGATTTATATTTTGCCTCCAATACTCCTGTTGCTTTATTTTCATCAAAAGCTTCTTCTACTCTCTTTATAAACTGGTCTGGTTCTCCACCTCCAACGATTTTATGACGAACATTTCCATTCATATCAATCAACAAGAATGTCGGATACGCTGCTACTCCAAAACGTTTTGCCAATTCAGGACCTTCTCCTTTCTCCATGTCGTATTTTACACAAATGAAACGATTGAGATAATCACCCATTTTTTCCTGCGGAAATATTTTTGAAGTCATATATTTGCAAGGTCCGCACCATGAAGTATAGCAATCTACAAATACCATCTGACGGTTCAATTTCGCTTTTTCCAATGCTTGTTCAAAAGTCAAATCCTCAAAATATACACCGACATGAGCCTTTTTCTTCAAAATGTCTATTACTGTAACCAAGTACCTCTTTTGGTCACCATCTTCAACTTTGGCATTCAGTTTTTCAGCGACAGTCAACATACGGCTATACATTTCTTTTGTCATTTTCTCTTTCAAAGAATATTGAGCAATAAAGAAATTTATGAAATCGTCAATCGCCATGGATTCAGCCTGTTCTTCCATCAATTCAACAACTTTATCCGCATTTTTTTCTTGTACAAGCCCGGCAATTACACATGCATTCAATAATCGATCTTTCTGTGCAATCTGTAATCCTTCTATCTCTTTTTTCAATGTAGCAACATCAGGAGTATTTTTCAGAGTCAATCCAGAAATATAACGAACTAATACGTTTGAATAGTTATCAAAAATAAATTTATCGACTTTCTCTTTACCAACATTCTTAGCAAGTGCCGGATAATTAGCCAAAATAAAATTGAAATCGTCACTTCCCGGAGTACAATTCCCCATTTCAAACAACGACCAAAATTCTGCTTTTACCCTATCTTTCTTAGACATTTTTTCTTTCAACTCACCCAGAACCTTCTCAGCCATTTTGCTGTCATAAGCATCGTTCAATACTCGATAATAAACGGCTAATTCTGCTTTCTTCATTTTTCCGGAATTATATCTTTCAGTCAAATAAAGAAGATTGGTTTTTTCATTCAATCCTAATTGTACTCTCTCAATAAAATCATCTAAATCCCCCCCGCCAACAATCCGATGCTGAACGGTTCCATCAGGACGCACAATTACAAATGTAGGATAAGCAGGAACACCTAATTTTGTTACTAATTCTTTTCCTTCTCCCTTCTCCATATCAAACTTCACACAAACAAAACGAGGATTGAAAAACTCTCCCGCTTTTGCTTGAGGAAATACAACTTCAGTCATGTGTTTACACGGGCCACACCATGTCGTGTAACAATCAACAAACACAAGTTTATTTTTTGCTTTTGCCTTTTTTAAGGCTTCAGAATAAGTTAGGTGCTGGAAGTCTACGCCTCCTTGTGCAAATAAGTAAGAGCAGATTAATAAACTACTCAATAAAGCAAATAATTTTTTCATCATGTTTTTTTTTAATTAGTGGCAGCAAGTTATAAAATAATGACACGACCCTACCCTTCTCATTTGCGGATTAACTTATATTTATGAGAAATAAATGCATATATTTCCATTTTTAAACATACCATCGTAAATATCATCCATTATATTTAAATTTGCACGAAACATACCAATGATACACCATGACTGAAAAATTCCATCACTTTAAAGAAACAATAAACAATATCCCTCTTCCGGAACAATTCACCTGTCCTTTCCACTACACACCACACCCATTATGTGAAATGGCAGCTCAAGAAGTACAACATTACATACAAACTCAAACAGAATGGCAACAGGAACTACAAAAAGGGAAAATGTTTGGAGTTCTAATTGTACGCGCCACAGATGGCAATATCGGCTTTTTAGCTGCTTTCTCCGGCTTATTGGCAGGACATAACATCCACGACTATTTTGTCCCGCCAATCTATGATTTACAACATCCCAATGGTTTTTTTCACATAGAAGAGGCTCATATATCCAACATTAATACAACTATCAATAAACTGGAAACAGCCCCACAATACCTGGAATACAAAAAAACATTACAAGAAGAGCAACAAATTGCGGCTTTAGCTATCGGGACTGCAAAAATGCAAATTCAAAAAGACAAATTGGCAAGAGATATAAAACGGAAACAGCAACTTTCTACTGAAGAAGAAGCAGCCTTAATACGCGAAAGCCAACACCAAAAAGCTGAATTAAAACGGATAAAAGAACATCATGCCCGGCAAATCGCCAGAATTCAAGCGTATATTGACCAATGGCAAAAACAAATTGATTCATTAAAAAATGAGCGGAAACAACGTTCGGCAACGTTACAACGAAAATTATTTACCCAATTCAAAATACATAATTTTTTAGGCGAAGTAAAAGATCTCTACGAACTATTTAAAGAAAAAGATAATAGCATTCCCCCAGCAGGAGCAGGAGAATGTGCTGCACCTCGCCTGCTACAATATGCAATCTTACATGAATTACATCCGATTGCCATGGCCGAATTCTGGTGGGGAGACTCGCCACGTACAGAATTACGCCGACACGGATATTATTATCCCGCCTGCAAAAGCAAATGTGAACCGATTTTACAATTTATGCTCCAAGGTCTAAACGTTGAGGATAATCCTCTACAGAAAATAATCAAGGAACTTGAACCTGAGATTGTATGGGAAGATGCATGGATTGTTGTAATCTATAAACCAGCAGGGATGTTGTCTGTACCCGGTAAGTCTGATTTACCAACTGTAACAAAATGGCTTCAAACACAATATCCGACAGCTAGTGGTCCCCTACTTGTCCATCGGCTAGATATGGCTACATCAGGACTGCTACTGGCAGCAAAAAACAAAGAAGTCCATGCCTTGCTACAAAAACAATTTCAACTTCGAGAAATAAAAAAACGCTATATAGCTTTATTAGATGGAATAATTTCATCCGCCAACGGAACAGTCAATTTACCCCTATGTATAGACCCGGACGACCGTCCTCGTCAACTTGTTGATTTTAAACATGGAAAACCAGCAATTACTCACTATCACGTCATTTCTCAAGAAAACAACATCACCCGAATCGCATTCTATCCCATTACAGGTCGCACCCACCAACTTCGTGTGCATGCCGCTCATCCGCTAGGTCTTAACACACCTATTATAGGCGATGAACTATATGGGAAAAAAGCCGACAGATTGTTCTTACATGCCGAAGCCATTGAATTTATACATCCCATTACAAATGAAAAAATACACATAGAAAAAAAAACTGATTTCTAACAAGAAATACAACCTTTCATTTTTCTGATCGTATAAATCAAAACTATATCACTATAGAAAAAAAATATTTGCATTATAAATGTACAATGAGTAATTTTGAAACATACAAAATTTAATTACATACAATAAATCTAATTTAAAACGTTATGAGTATTAAAGGCACAAAAACCGAACAGAACCTGCTAAAATCATTTGCAGGAGAATCACAAGCAAGAACGCGATACACTTTTTTCGCCAGTGCAGCAAAAAAAGAAGGCTATGAGCAAATCTCTGCTGTTTTTATGGAAACAGCAGAACAAGAAAAAGAACACGCAAAAAAATTCTTTAAATACCTGGAAGGCGGTATGGTTGAAATCACAGCCAGTTACCCTGCCGGTATCATCAGTACAACAGCAGAAAATCTTAAAGCTGCAGCAGAGGGAGAAAATGAGGAATGGCATCTGTTATATCCCGAATTTGCAAAAATTGCTGATGAAGAAGGCTTTCCTCAAATCGCCAATACGTTCCGTCAAATTGCCAAAGTAGAAGCTGAACATGAAAAACGCTACCGCATTCTATTAGAACGAGTAGAAGCTGGTAAGGTATTCGAACGCGACGAAGAAATTGAATGGCAATGCCGAAATTGCGGATATGTATTTAAAGGGAAAAAAGCCCCGATGAAATGTCCGGCATGCGAACATCCGCAAGCATATTTCGAACCCAAAAAGAACAATTATTAATTCATAAGAAACTACTACATGCAAAGAGGTTGGAATCAAATATCAATTCTGACCTCTTTATCTATCCATAAAACACCAACGTTTGCAATTTTACTGATTTATAAAAAAAAGAGCCCTTAAAAGGCTCTTTTCTTATTTATTTCCCGTAAATTTGGCGGCCGTGCAAGCTAATTTATTAAATCTAATATAAAAATTATGACACAAAAAATTCAACAAACGCTGCGCGATTCAGCCGGTATGCGCTGGACGGTATTGCTATTTCTAGCTTTTGCTATGTTTTGTTCATATATCTTTATGGACATTCTTTCTCCTATCAAGGACTTAATGCAATCCACTCGCGGATGGGACTCTACCGCATTCGGAACTATGCAAGGTTCTGAAACTTTCTTGAATGTATTCGTATTCTTCTTGATTTTTGCTGGAATCATCCTCGACAAAATGGGAGTACGCTTTACAGCTATTCTTTCAGGAGCAGTAATGTTAGTAGGTGCCAGCATCAACTGGTATGCAGTAACAGAAGGTTTCCAAGGAAGCGGTTTGGAACAATGGTTCAATAACAACTTGAACTATATTCCTGGTTTTGATGAATTAGGAATTTCTCCTTTCTACAAGGGGATGCCAGCATCTGCCAAATTCGCAGCAATCGGTTTTATGATTTTTGGCTGCGGTGTTGAAATGGCAGGTATCACAGTTTCTCGTGGTATTGTAAAATGGTTTAAAGGCCGTGAAATGGCATTGGCTATGGGCTCTGAAATGGCGCTTGCACGTTTGGGTGTTGCAACTTGTATGATTTTTTCTCCGATGTTTGCTAAATTAGGTGGAGTCATTGATGTATCTCGTTCTGTGGCATTCGGTGTTATTTTGTTATTGATTGCATTAATCATGTTCATTGTTTATTTCTTCATGGATAAAAAATTGGACGAACAGACCGGTGAAGCAGAAGAAAAAGATGATCCATTTAAAATCAGTGACCTTGGTTCCATCCTTTCAAGTAGCGGATTCTGGTTGGTAGCATTGCTTTGTGTTCTTTATTACTCTGCCATCTTCCCCTTCCAAAAATATGCAGTGAACATGTTGCAGTGTAATTTGGTATTTACTGAAGTTCCGGCAGATTCATTCTGGGCGACCAATACAGTTACAGTCATACAGTATTGTATCATGCTGATTGTAGCAGCAGCTGCATTTGCCAGCAACTTCTCTAAAAACAAAAGCATGAAATACGGAATGCTGATTCTTGCCTCTGCAGCCTTAGTAGTATTCTGCTACATGGGATATATGCGCCAGAGCGCAGAGACTGTATTTGCAGTTTTCCCATTATTAGCTGTAGGTATTACTCCGATTTTAGGAAACTATGTAGACCACAAAGGTAAAGCTGCAACCATGCTCGTTGTCGGTTCTGTACTGCTTATCCTTTGCCACTTGACATTTGCATTTGTACTGCCGGCATTCAAAGACAATGCTATTGGCGGTATCATTATCGCTTATTTGACTATCTTGGTATTGGGAGCCAGCTTCTCATTGGTACCGGCATCATTATGGCCCAGTGTTCCTAAATTAGTTGACCCCAAAATCATCGGTAGTGCATATGCCCTTATCTTCTGGATTCAGAATATTGGTTTATGGTTATTCCCGCTATTAATTGGTAAAGTACTTGACAAAACCAATCCTCAGCTCGTTGCAGACTTGCAAAATGGCCTGATTACACCGGAAGAGGCTGCTGTTTCATACAACTATACAGCTCCGCTTGTAATGCTCGCTTGCTTAGGTGTAGCAGCATTGGTATTGGGCTTTGTCCTGAAGGCTGTTGACAAGAAAAAAGGTCTGGGCCTTGAACTTCCTAATATTCAAGACTAATTTTAATAATACTGTATCAGGAATCACTGTGATTCCTGGTACAGTCTTTTTTAATAAATATATCTCTATGACGCATTTCTTTTTTTTTTCTACTAACAATGATTAGCTGGGCAACACCAGCAAGTAACACAACTTCTACACTACAACAAAAACAACACAACCCTTGGGAAAACGAAACCTTTTTTGCCGAGAACAAAGAAAAAGGACATTCCACATTCATTCCTTACCGCACAGAAGTCGACATGCTGGCTGATGGGCAATTTTACAAAACACCCTGGACAACCCCTTTAAGTTCAGATTATTTACTTTTGAATGGTATCTGGAAATTTCATTTTGTTCCGGAACCATCACAACGCCCCATCCAATTTTACAAAGACGACTTTGACATTTCATCTTGGGATTCTATTCCGGTTCCATCCAATTGGGAAATGCAAGGATACGACCGTCCCATCTACGCCAATGTAGAATACCCCCATGACAACAAGCCCCCCTACATTCAGGCCCGTCCTGGATTTAATGACGGAGGCAAGAACTACGGCATCAATCCAGTCGGGTCATACGTTCGTTTTTTTGACCTGCCTGCCAACTGGCAAAATCGCCGTGTATTTATCCATTTTGGAGGAATTTACAGTGCTGCCAAGATATACCTTAACGGCCATTACATTGGCTATACACAAGGCTCCAATAACGATGCAGAATTTGATTTGACAAAATACCTACGCGAAAAAAACAATCGTTTGGCAGTACAAGTATTCCGTTGGTCTGACGGATCATATCTCGAATGTCAGGATATGTTCCGCATGAGCGGAATCTTCCGGGATGTCTATCTTTACAACACCCCTTTGGCTGCAGTTCGCGATCACTATATAACAACCGATTTGCAAGAAAAAGACAATTGGCAATCAGGACAGATGAATATCCAATTGGCATTTGACAATCGCTCACATCTGAGGGGAAAACGCAATATAAAAGTTCAACTTATCTCTCCAGAAGGTAAAAATATTGCAACCCAAGAGACAGAAATCACTTTTACGACAAAAGATACCTTACTGAAAAAAACAGTAACCATTCCTCTTAACAATCTCCAATTGTGGACAGCAGAAACGCCAACACTCTATACTGTACACATCACCCAAAGTGACAATGGTCGGGAAGAAATGGCTTTTTCCACAAAATACGGATTCCGAAACATACAAATAAAAGGCTCACTTGTCTACATTAACGGCAAACGAGTATTCTTCAAGGGAGTCAATCGCCACGATACCCACCCTCTATATGGCCGTGCTGTGCCGACAGAATCCATGCTACAGGATATTTTACTCATGAAACGCAATAACATCAATACAATACGCACATCACACTATCCCAACGCTTCAAAAATGTACGCCATGTTTGATTACTACGGATTATATGTTGTAGATGAAGCGGATCTGGAAGACCACGCAAACCAATCCATCAGTAATATGCCTTCTTGGATTCCTGCATTTGTCGACCGGGTTAACAGAATGATTCTTCGCGACAGAAATCATCCTTCTGTTATTTTCTGGAGTCTGGGAAATGAAGCCGGAGAAGGAGAAAACATGGGAGCCTGCTATCAAGCTGCAAAACAATTAGACAACCGTCCTATCCATTACGAAGGAACCTATTGCGGCACGCAGGTTGGTGGAGTACGCTTTAGCGACCTGCATTCCAAAATGTACCCGGGCATCAAATGGGTAAACGACCATGTAAACTCTGTAAAAAAGCCACTCTTCATCTGCGAATATGCCCATGCTATGGGAAATGCTATCGGTAACCTGAAGGAATATTGGAATGCGATAGAAGCAAGTAGTGCATGTATCGGTGGTGCTATCTGGGACTGGACTGATCAAGCCATATACGAACCACACGAAATCAAAAAAGGCATTTATAATCTTCACACAGGTTATGATTTCCCCGGTCCTCACCAGGGCAACTTCTGCTCAAATGGTATTGTCCCTGCCACTCGGGAAGCCTCTCCCAAACTGGCTGAAGTAAAAGCTGTTTACCAATATTTGGATTTCCGTTTAAATTCCAATGACTTACAACAACGTAAAGCAGAAGTATCTCTACGCAATAAATACAACTTTCTCTCACTTGACAAATTCTATCTGCAATGGCAAACCGTAATCAACGGACATATCGTTGCTACAGATAGCATGCCATTGCCTGCAACTCAACCAGCTGATTCAGTTGTTCTTTCCTTGCAACTCTCTTTCCATGACCGCATACAGAAAAGCGACGAAATTGCGCTCAATTTATCTGTAAAGACAGCAGACAACAATTGCTGGGTTGATAAAACACACACAGTAGCTACAGCACAGTATATCCTGCAAAATAGAGACCACCTTCCTGCTTGGACATACGAGCGCAGCAAAGCCCTGAAAGTAACCTCTACAGACAGTCTTTACACCATTGCCAATCCAAACATCGAAGCTGTTTTTTCACGTACGACAGGACAACTCTGCAAACTGAACATCAAAGGCAAAGAAATCATTGCACAAGGACAAGGATTCTTATACGACAATCACAGATGGATAGAAAATGACCGGTTCCAAAATACCGCCAACGGACTTGAAGCGACAGGTACCTGCATCATTGAAAAGCAAAAAGGTATCGTAACGGTCTCCACCACTCGCCAAGGCTCGCTCTGTTCCACAGAAATAACCTACACGATTTATCCTGACGGAGTATTGGACATAAATGCAGCGTTTAATCCGCAAACAGCAGACTTGCGTCGTTGTGGTCTTGTCTCCGGAATCAATCCAACCTTCTGCAATGTTGATTATTACGCTTACGGACCTATGGAAAATTATAACGACCGCAAAGAAGGCAGCACACTCGGCAGATACACCACTACTGTAAAGGATATGGTGGAACAATATGTCAAACCACAATCCATGGGCAACCGCGAAGGTTTAAGAGAATTAAAATTAACCGATGCCAACGGCTCCGGAGTACTAATCCAAACAGAAGGCAACGTATCTTTCTCGGCCCTCCCATACACAGACCAGGACTTAATGAAAAGCAAACACCTTTGGGAACTGGATAAACACTGGAAACGCCCTTACACAGTTCTTCATTTGGATGCAGCACATCGTGGAGTAGGAAATGCAAGTTGCGGACAAGATGTAGAAACCTTACCGCAATATCGTATTCCACAAGAAAAACTAAGCTATAAATTAAGAATCACTACATTATAAACCCACATGAATAGAATATATCCATTAATCGGTGTCACAGCACTATCAGCCTTGGCTAGCTCCTGTCATTCTGACAAAAAGAAAAATACAGAACGATATAATATCGTCTACATCATGACAGACGACCACACGATGCAAATGATGAGTTGCTATGACAACCGCTATGTTGAAACCCCCAATATTGACCGCATCGCAGCAGATGGCATCCGTTTCACCAACAGTTTTGTAGCCAACTCTATCAGTGGTCCTAGCCGTGCTTGCATGATTACAGGCAAACACAGTCATGCAAACGGCTTTATTGACAATTCGACCAGCAGATTTGACGGCAGTCAGCAGACGATGCCTAAATTATTACAACAGGCCGGATATCAAACTGCGATGATTGGTAAATGGCACTTAGGCAGCATTCCTACCGGTTTTGATTTCTGGGAAATTCTTCCCGGGCAGGGCGATTATTATAATCCGACCTTCATCAAAATGGACACAACAAAAGTTACGGAGGATGGCTACCTGACCAACATCATCACCGATAAAAGCATCCGCTGGCTAGAGGAACAAAGAGATCCAAACAAACCCTTCTGTCTCTTTGTCCATCATAAAGCCTGCCACCGCAATTGGCTGCCGGAGCTGAAATATCTGTCGCTCTATGAAGACAAGACTTTCCCACTGCCTGAAAACTTCTACGATACATACGAAGGGCGCAAAGCAGCGGCAGCTCAAGAAATGAACATCTACGAAGACATGGATATCATGTACGACACAAAGATGTACCTGCCCGACCGTCCCTCTCGGCTAAAAGGAGCCTACGAAAGCTTTATCGGCCGTCTTCATCCTGAAGAACGCGCACAATATGATGCTTTCTATCAACCACTCATTGACACGTTCTATCACCGAAATCTTCAAGGTAAAGAACTGGCAGAATGGAAATACCAACGCTATATGCGCGACTATGCCAAAGTATTAAAATCCTTCGATGACAACATCGGTCGCCTGCTCGACTATCTCGAAGAAAACGATATGATGGACAACACCCTTATTGTCTATACCTCTGACCAAGGGTTCTATATGGGAGAGCATGGCTGGTTCGACAAACGGTTCATGTACGAAGAATCCATGCGCACCCCGCTCATCATGCATCTCCCGGCAGAGTTCAAAAAGCGAGGAGACATCCCCCAGCTAGTACAGAACATTGACTATGCCCCCACCTTCCTTGAACTTGCCGGAGCTCCCGTTCCTCAAGACATACAAGGCGTATCCCTGCTACCCCTGTTAAAAGGAGAACAAGCCAAAGAATGGCGAAAATCCTTATACTACCATTTTTATGAATATCCGGCAGAACACATGGTAAAACGCCATTATGGAGTACGCACAGAACGCTACAAACTCATCCATTTCTATAACGACATAGACGAATGGGAACTGTATGACTTGCAGAACGACCCTCATGAAATGAATAACCTCTACGGACAAAAAGGTTACGAGACCATCACGGACAGTCTTCGCACAGAATTAAAGCGTCTGCAACAACAATACAAAGTCCCCGTAGAATATATAAATTGAAAAACAAACTACGATGAACAGAATAACCAGATTATTTGGAATAAAATACCCCATCATCTCAGGCGGGATGGTATGGTGCAGCGGCTGGCGCCTAGCTTCTGCTGTCAGTAATAACGGGGGACTAGGACTTTTAGGAGCCGGTTCGATGCACCCGGAAACTCTTGTCGAGCACATCCGAAAAATGAAAAATGCCACAGACAAACCTTGGGGTGTCAATATACCATTGCTCTATCCGGAAATAGACAAACTCATGAGCATATTGGTCGAAGAAGGTGTAAAAATCGTTTTTACCTCTGCCGGGAGTCCCAAAAAATGGACCCCCTATTTGAAATCACATGGAATCACAGTAGTCCATGTTGTCAGCAGTACAGCCTTTGCCTGCAAATGCGAAGAAGCAGGCTGTGATGCCATTGTTGCCGAAGGCTTTGAAGCCGGAGGGCACAATGGTCGTGAAGAGACCACCACGCTAACACTTATCCCCCATGTGGCAAGCCAATGCAGCCTGCCACTGATTGCAGCAGGAGGTATCGCATCCGGCAAAGCCATGCTAGCCGCCATGCAACTGGGCGCTGAAGGCGTGCAAATCGGCAGCCGCTTTGCGGTTGCCACAGAATCCTCTGCACACCAACATTTCAAAGAACTGGTATGGAACACACCCGAAGGCGGCACCATGCTGGCACTAAAGAAAATAGCCCCGACCCGATTAATCAAAAACGAATTCTATAACCAAGTCAAAACGTTAGAAGATGCCGGAGCCGATGTCGACCATTTAAAAGAACTGCTCGGTAAAGGACGTGCCAAACAGGGAATTTTCGAAGGCGATATGACTAATGGAGAACTGGAAATAGGACAAATTGCCTCCATGCTTCATCAGGAAGAGAGCGTTGCTGACATCATCCAAGACATCATAAAGGAATACAACACCTGTCTCCGAAATTGTCAGAATAGTCCCCTACTCCCAGAATAACACATTCAAAACAAACAACCGAATGATACAATTTACCCGTACCATATTAGACAACGGCTTGACTGTCATCTGCAACAATGACAAAAGTACCCCGTTCGTATCGGTCAACATCCTATACAAAGTGGGTTCACGTAATGAACAGCCGGAAAAAACAGGTTTTGCACACCTTTTTGAACACTTGATGTTCGGTGGTTCGCAAAATATCCCCGACTACGACCGACATGTACAGGCTGCCGGTGGAGACAGTAATGCCTACACGACCAATGATTTGACAAACTACTACATCACCATCCCCGCAGCGAATATAGAGACAGCCTTATGGTTGGAATCCGACCGTATGGCAGCTCTCAACTTCTCCCAGCATGCACTGGACGTACAGCGACAGGTGGTGATTGAAGAATTCAAACAGCGCTATCTCAACAACCCGTATGGAGACCTGTGGCTGAAACTCCGTCCGCTGGCATACAAAGTACACCCCTACCGCTGGGCCACAATCGGCATCTCGCCCGAACATATTGAGCGTGCCAGATTGGAAGATGTAGAAGCCTTTTTCCACCGCTATTACGCTCCGGACAATGCAATTATTGCCATCAGCGGCAATATAGAAGAAAATCGTGCCTTAGAACTTGTAACCAAATGGTTCGGTGACATTCCTCCCTCCCATGCAACTCCGCTCGTCATACCCCAGGAACCCATCCAGACAGAGGAAAGACGTCTTATATCAGAAGGGAATGCCGTGCCGGCAGATGCCATATACAAAGTTTTCCACATGGGAAAAAGAGACAGCGATAATTTCTATGCCTGCGACATCATTTCAGACATATTGTCCAATGGCCAATCAGCCCGCCTCTATGTCAACCTGATAAAAAACAGCCGCCTGTTTTCCGGTATTGATGCCTATATCACCGGAGACATGGATCCCGGACTGTTCATTTTCAGCGGCAAACTATCAGAGGGAACAGATATTCGGCAGGCAGAGGCTGCCATTGACTCCGAAATAGAAAAATTCATCCGGGATTCCATCACAGAACGCGAACTTCAAAAGGTTATCAACAAAACCGAAGCCCGCATCTCGTATAGCGAAATCAACTATCAAAACAAAGCCTGCAATCTGGCTTTCTTTGAATTTCTGGGTGATATCAATCTCATCAATTCTGAATGTTCCCGTTATAACAACATAAACATCGAACAAATCAGAGAGACCGCCAAAGACATATTCCGGCGCGAAAACAGCTCTACTCTCTATTACCTGAAACAGCAATAACCTAAGAATTCCAATCATGATAAAAAGAGATATAGCCCCTGCTTTAACACCTCTATTCGAGCCCAATCTTTTGCCTTACCGACGATTCTCCTTGGACAACGGCATTGAAGTGGTGTACATCCACGACCCCTCACAGGAAGTGTTCAAAATAGATGTCGTCTTTGAAGCCGGAATATATTACCAGACACAACCTCTGGTTGCCTCCACCGCTATCAACATGCTCAACGAAGGCACCTCCCGGCACACGGCAGAAGAAATAGCCGATTTATTTGATTTTTATGGAGCCTATACAGACTTTAATTGCGGACTTAACAAATCCGAGTTAAGCCTGATATCCCTCACGAAATATGCCTCCCAAACTATCGGCATGTTGGCAGAACTATTGCTTGACAGCATTATTCCCGAAAAAGAATTGGACATATTCCTTACCAACAAACGTCAGGAGTTTCTGGTCAATCAGGAAAAGACCTCCTACATGGCAAGAAAAAAATTCTCCGAGGTATTTTTCGGCAATAGTCATCCCTACTCAAATATTGTCAGAGACAGCGATTTTCTCAACGTCACCCGGACATTGGTACAGGATTTCTACCGACAACACATCCATGCGCAAAATTGCCGTATCATGATATGCGGCAATGTCAACGAACAGGTGTTGCAAACTGTTTCCGAACAATTCGGACAATTGAGCAAACCTTCCGCTTCCATAGCAGACCCGACTCGCCCCTTTGCTCCAGAGCCAACCGGACGTTACCATGCCACTAAATCCAATGCCATGCAAACCAGCATCCGCATCGGCAAATCAGGAGTCCGTTTGCTGGAAGAAGATTATGCCGGTTACATGCTGCTGAACACCATTTTGGGAGGATACTTCGGTTCGCGGCTCATGTCAAACATCCGCGAAGACAAAGGTTATACATACGGCATCAATTCTTTCAATGTATCCATGCCGCAAGGCAGCTATTGGTGCATTGCCGCAGATGTAAACAACGAATTCACAGATGCCACCATAGAGGAAACCTTCAAGGAAATCAACCGTCTGAAACAGGAGCCTGTAGGCAATGAAGAAATGGAACTTGTAAAAAATTTCCTACATGGCGATCTACTACGCGAACTTGATGGCGTATTCTCCCAATCAGATGCACTCAAGCACAAACTCAATTATACTACAGACAACCGCATCTATATTGACCTGATTCACCGAATCACAAGATGCACCGCAGACGAACTTCTCCGTCTCGCAAACAAATACTGGAACACAGAAGAGATGTATATTGTCACTGCAGGGAAATGATTCCCCGCAGTGGCTAGCTTTTAATATAACCGTTCCTCCTCCATAAAAGAAGCATCAAACC
Source organism: uncultured Odoribacter sp. (assembly GCA_945900015.1). GTDB lineage: Bacteria > Bacteroidota > Bacteroidia > Bacteroidales > Marinifilaceae > Odoribacter. The sequence continues at coordinate 81,479 of CAMDJC010000003.1, forward strand.
AAGCCGGACGGTAAATATCTTCAATATAACGCTTAGGCAAGACCAACGAAAGGATATTCTCTCGGGATTGATAACGGTAGTTTTCACCTTCATTGATACGGTCAGCGGGATAAATAGTCCGTTGCAGGCAAGGGGCATCCAGACATGTAAAAAAACGACGGCTCGCCACATCGATATACAAACGCTCGTTCAAAGCTATGCCTAATCGTAATTTCACACCTTCTTGCTCTGTATATTCTTTTACGACACACCATTCCAACTTAATCCGCTTGGGAATATTAAAATAGGTGCGGAAAAACTTAAATGAATTATACTCTTTGGTTTCCATACTTCAAATTTATATGTTACAAAAATAGTATAAATCCAGATTAACCTCTATCTTTTACTTTTCAAAATAAAAAAACGAGACTTCCTCCAGCAGAAGAAGCCTCGTTTTTTATTTAAGCCTAACGGTTATTCGTAAACTACAGTATAGCTGTAAGTATTTTTCTCACTGCGCAGCTTCACAGGTTCACTGTATTTGGTGTCGTATTTATATCCCATCTCAGGATGAAGAGGATTTTCCAACTCATTCCCAACATGGACTTCATAAGAACGCTCCCACAACTCATACGGCTCTTCATACCAAAATTTTGTCACAAACTTGTCTCCGTCAAACTCGTACTTCATAGGCAGCGCAATCTCTTCTCCCGGCCATTTGATATATTTCTTCTTATATGTATACACCTTATTCGGCTCTGAATAATTCGGTATAGGCTCTCTCCAATCACCATCCTCACTATACTCGCCAATCTCAATCAGGCAATCCGAACCCTTGCCGAACAGACCTATCTGATATAAAATTTCTTCAACGTTATCGGCTCCAATCGCAAAAATAAACGCATTGAAATCAATGTTGGTGCCGTTAGACGGATAACGATGGGGATAAAGCACATTTGCATCAAACTCCTGAATTTCCGTAGAATCACTACTGTATCTTTCCCAAAACTCTCCTTTAGTCAACAGACCGTCCGTATAATAAAATTTTTCATACCAACTATAGCCGTCCTTGTCGTTTTCTTCCCACAATTTCGCCAGACGGCCGTCTACGGTATATCCAATCTGCGTATCCTCTTCGTCATAATCATCGCTTTCCTTGATTCTCACCACATTTCCCTGCTCGTTCAAAGTGAGGAAATATTTCTCATCACTGGAATCTTCATGCTTCTGACCGCTTCCGTCTATGTAATAATATTCTCTATGGTGATCTACCGTGATTTCTCCCACAATGTGGTAATCGAACTGATAGGTATCCGTCTCTCTCTCGGTGGCTGACGCATCTGCCTTCACCACAACTCTTGCCACCCGTCCCTGTTCGTCATAGGAATAGGTATAAGTCTGTTCAAAATCATCGTCATCATTTACCTCCTTGTATCCGTCACCATAGGTTTTTCTATATGTAACCGACTCCACTCTTCTCAGCTTCTTGCCATCCTCCTTCTCTGCTTTCTGTTCGATGGTGATGGTAATTACCGTATCGCCGCAAATGATGCGAATCTCTGCCTTGCGGGTCTTGCCGGTGAAATTCTGTTTCAATGTCAGCGTAATCGTATAGTCGCCTGCCTTGTCTCCGCTGTATTGGCTCAATGCCAGCCAGTCAACCGTTGGAGCTGCTTCCGCATCCGCTTTGGTTGACACCTCTTTCACTTCCGCCTTCCACGGACCCTGGGCTGTGAACTTGATACCCTCGTTCTTACCGCTTTTGTCGTTGGCATAAACCACCTGTTCGGTCTGCGTGCCCTTATCCAGAACAATGCCGCCCTTACCATTACCGCCGTCACCTCCGTCGTTATCATCGTCGGAACAAGACCAACTCAAGGCTCCTGCCAGCAACAGCGCACTTACATAATAAAAAATCTTTTTCATCACTATTGAATTTATTGGTTTTTGGTATATTACACACTAATTACCATGCAAATATACAAATTCCAAAAACATCAAAAAAAAAAAAAATAGCAAAATATTGTAAATACAAGCCTATTTAGACCCATTCCATCACAATCACACTCTTTCAATCTTTAACTTAAGAAAGCCTCGAAAGTCGTTCCTTCAATAATTCGACGTATTTTTCCTTTAATTCAGCACTTAGGAAAGAGTGTTGAATGACAGTCTCAAACTTGGGCAATAGTTTGATATACTTACCTATCAGTCGTTCTACAATCACATTCTTTATACCCAATGTAGATGCTGATTTAATAAAATCCTCCCTTTTAAGCCTTTTTTTCCGGCCATTTAAGGTTAGCGCCAGTTCTTCATCATCCTTAGGATTGATGATAACCGCATTTAGCAAATCATAAGCAGGAGTCAAACGTATCATATCCGCAACCTCGTACAAAGAGAAGTTTTTCAAGTGCATATCGTTATTCCCTGTCAACCAAGAAAAAAGTACCAGCTCGAAGAAATTAGTGACATCCATTTTAGGTAAAGACGAGTATTGCAAAACAGCCTTGCCGATACGTTCATAACTACTCTTATATTTATGCTCCGTCTGCCTTTCCGTCAGCTGGCACATATCTTCCATCGCAATCTTCTCTCCGGCAAAAGTTCTGTCAATTCGACGGGTAAGATAACATAGCGTATCATCTGCCATCCGCATCAGCGTATGAGGCACCACTTCAATATGTGCCACCTCAGCCAAGTGCATGGTCAAATCCTCAACCTCAGGCATCATTTCATATTGCGAGGTCTGTGGTTTACAAATATAACCGCCCCACAACCCGACAATAGTCAGTCGTTTGCAACCCTCATGCTCATTCAAATGCAAAGACAATTTCGGCTGTACACCGGTCAAAGAGGTTTGGTCTTGAATGATTTGCAGAGCAAGCCGGTCAAGTTGCTCTGTCGTATAATCAAGAGCAGGCAATGCTGCTGTCCCGAAGAACTTCTTTATGCAAGCCGTGTGCATATCCTTTTCCCCTTTTAAGAGCGGACGATAACAAAACAAACAATTACTCATGGCTTTCCTCCTTTTCTTCCAAAGGGATAACGCTTACTGCTCCAATACAATCCTTACAGCAGGTCAGCAACAACGACATCCGGTCAAGAATACTGATGTCTGTATTCCGCAATGCAACATCCAACAACCAGCCCTCAGGAATCAAACCATCGAAAAAAGGAAATAACACAGGACTTGTATATACTTCATCTTGTAAGGGCAATGTCAAACTAACTGCCTTTGCCGTTTTTAAAGAAAGGTATTCCGGCAAATAGCGGAATTCATATCCTGCATCGCTTTCTGTCAGAATTCCTGCCAATTGGTCTTTATACAATATGCGGGCTTGTCTCATTGATTACTGTTTTTTGGAGTGGCAACCATTTCATAATTGAAGAAATCAAGAAGCTGATTCACCTTATCAAGGCGCAGCGTTTCCTTTCCCTGTTCAAGGTCTCGCACAAAACGCAATCCCACTCCCGACTTCAACGAAAGTTCTTCCTGTGTCAGATTATACCGCTTCCGCAGCATCTTAACCGTAGTTGAAAGATTATTCATAGTATCATACTTTATACCTTTTCGGGGGCAAAATTAATATAAATATTCAACATTATACCATAAAGGGTATAATTCATTACATTACCAAACCTATTATATCAGATAAGGTATAATATGAATCCTTGCCCCGGATACAAAAAAACGAGACTCCCTCCAAAGAAGCCTCGTTTTTTATTTAAGCCTAACGGTTATTCGTAAACCACAGTATAGGTGTAAGTATTTTTCTCACTGCGCAACTTCACAGGTTCACTGTATTTGGTGTCGTATTTATATCCCATCTCAGGATGAAGAGGATTTTCCAACTCATTCCCAACATGGACTTCATAAGAACGCTCCCACAACTCATACGGCTCTTCATACCAAAATTTTGTCACAAACTTGTCTCCGTCAAACTCGTACTTCATAGGCAGCGCAATCTCTTCTCCCGGCCATTTGATATATTTCTTCTTATATGTATACACCTTATTCGGCTCTGAATAATTCGGTATAGGCTCTCTCCAATCACCATCCTCACTATACTCGCCAATCTCAATCAGGCAATCCGAACCCTTGCCGAACAGACCTATCTGATATAAAATTTCTTCAACGTTATCGGCTCCAATCGCAAAAATAAACGCATTGAAATCAATGTTGGTGCCGTTAGACGGATAACGATGGGGATAAAGCACATTTGCATCAAACTCCTGAATTTCCGTAGAATCACTACTGTATCTTTCCCAAAACTCTCCTTTAGTCAACAGACCGTCCGTATAATAAAATTTTTCATACCAACTATAGCCGTCCTTGTCGTTTTCTTCCCACAATTTCGCCAGACGGCCGTCTACGGTATATCCAATCTGCGTATCCTCTTCGTCATAATCATCGCTTTCCTTGATTCTCACCACATTTCCCTGCTCGTTCAAAGTGAGGAAATATTTCTCATCACTGGAATCTTCATGCTTCTGACCGCTTCCGTCTATGTAATAATATTCTCTATGGTGATCTACCGTGATTTCTCCCACAATGTGGTAATCGAACTGATAGGTATCCGTCTCTCTCTCGGTGGCTGACGCATCTGCCTTCACCACAACTCTTGCCACCCGTCCCTGTTCGTCATAGGAATAGGTATAAGTCTGTTCAAAATCATCGTCATCATTTACCTCCTTGTATCCGTCACCATAGGTTTTTCTATATGTAACCGACTCCACTCTTCTCAGCTTCTTGCCATCCTCCTTCTCTGCTTTCTGTTCGATGGTGATGGTAATTACCGTATCGCCGCAAATGATGCGAATCTCTGCCTTGCGGGTCTTGCCGGTGAAATTCTGTTTCAATGTCAGCGTAATCGTATAGTCGCCTGCCTTGTCTCCGCTGTATTGGCTCAATGCCAGCCAGTCAACCGTTGGAGCTGCTTCCGCATCCGCTTTGGTTGACACCTCTTTCACTTCCGCCTTCCACGGACCCTGGGCTGTGAACTTGATACCCTCGTTCTTACCGCTTTTGTCGTTGGCATAAACCACCTGTTCGGTCTGCGTGCCCTTATCCAGAACAATGCCGCCCTTACCATTACCGCCGTCACCTCCGTCGTTATCATCGTCGGAACAAGACCAACTCAAGGCTCCTGCCAGCAACAGCGCACTTACATAATAAAAAATCTTTTTCATCACTATTGAATTTATTGGTTTTTGGTATATTACACACTAATTACCATGCAAATATACAAATTCCAAAAACATCAAAAAAAAAAAAAAATAGCAAAATATTGCAAATACAAGCCTATTTAGACCCATTCCACAAGCATAAGGTATTACATAAACTTAACGGATATAACAAAAGATGTACACACGCTTTTTGTTACAACAATTTATGTAATTACATTTTATGTATTATATTTGTGCAGAAAATCAAAAATAGGGCATTATGGAAACTCCGTTTATATTTGGGAAAATTGCTACCGATAAAAATTTCACCGATCGTGAGAAGGAAACCGCAGACTTAGTCCAGAACTTTACATCACTAATAAATACAATTATCATCTCGCCCCGCCGTTGGGGCAAGAGTTCGCTTGTCAACAAGGCTTCAAAATTGGCAATGGAACAGGATTGTCAGTTGCGGATATGTCACATCGATTTGTTTAATGTGCGCAATGAGGAACATTTCTATGCATTACTTGCACAAAAGGTAATTGCCGCTACATCATCAAAATGGGCAGAGGCAGTAGAAAGTGCAAAAAGTTTCTTTTCGCAACTTGTTCCAAAGATTTCGATCGGCACAGACCCGACAAACGAGGTATCTATTGATTTTGATTGGGAATCTGTAAAACAGAATCCTGATGAAGTACTTGACCTTGCCGAAAAAATTGCAAAGAAAAAGGGTATCAAAATTGTTATTTGCATCGATGAGTTCCAGAACATAGCCGAATTCTCAAACCCGGACTATCTCCAGAAAAAGTTACGCTCGCACTGGCAGCAACATCATCATGTTGCTTACTGTCTGTATGGCAGCAAACGCCACATGATGATGGAGGTATTTACCAACTCGTCCAAACCATTTTACAAATTCGGAAATCTGATATTCCTTGATAAAATTAACACGCCTTACCTCGTAAAGTTCTTTGATAACCGCTTCACAGATACAGGAAAAACGATTGATAAGGATGCAGCCAACCTGATTGTAGAACTTGTAGACAACCACCCTTATTATGCACAGCAACTCGCACAACAGTCATGGTTGAGAACAAAAGATGTGTGTACGATTGAAATTGTACACGAGGCATACACCGCGTTGGTAGAGCAACTAAGCCTGCTGTTTGCGACTATTACAGAAACACTGACAACCCAGCAACTGAACTACCTGAAAGCCCTCATTGCCGGCGAGAAAGCAATCAGTTCTACAGAAGTGATGCACCGCTACCAAATTTCGTCGACAACCTCAATAGCGCGTTCTAAAGCTGCCCTCATCAAGAATGATGTTTTGGATAACAAAGCCGGGGAAATCTCGTTCCAAGACCCAATTTATGCCTATTGGTTAAAGACAGAATACTTTGCAATATAATTACAAAAAACGAGACTCCCTCCAAAGAAGAAGCCTCGTTTTTTGTATTTAAACATACCGGTAATTCCTGCTCATTCAAAGCGGGAATACATCTTTAAAATCTGAAACTCAAAAAGAAACGCGGGCCTTTTGCCGAAAACTTCACATCCATACTCTCTTCTTCGTCCCAATCAAAGCTCAAGTCGGTATCTCCCCAACGCTGCTCTACTCCCAAAGAAATCACCCGCCAGGAAACAGAAGCCCCGTAAGTGAAATAAGTGGCATATCCGCCCTTAAACTCATCTGCATAGATAATGGAATAACATGGCAACACACGGAAATAGAGAGCCACCTTCAACTCATGCACCGGATTCACCGTCAAGGAGGGACCAAACTGCATGCCCACCTCACCTTTATATATATCAGACGCCCCGTCTTCCTCCTCCTCTTCACTATAAGAGGGCTTTTCCACTCCGTCCGGATAGTAATATCCGCCCTCCATACCCATAGAAGAAGCTGAATAACAGGCAGCATTCAAATCAAAATACGACCAGTCCAAACCGAATTTCATCAAACCCAGAATCGGACGTCTGTGCAGATAATAGGTACGTCCCGTTGAGATTCCGGCACCCCAATCGCTATGCAGACAAATATCGCCCTTATCTATTTTCAGACTCTGTTTGCCGTATGCAAAATTAAACCATGCCTTCCGGTCGGTCCAAACCTTTTCCTGCCGTTCCGAACGGTAAGGATTCTTTTTCTGTGCCATTGCCACATTCATTGCCGCTGTCAGCAGCAGCATCCATATAATAGCTCTTTTCATTATTCTTTTTATTAAAATCCAACTAATCCGTATAAGTTACTTTCATATATCTATACCAGAACTTCGCACTCCCCAAATTCTGCGAATCCATCCGAGACACCCGCCCGCGATGGTCTGAATCATAGGTATAGCCTGCTACTGAAAAACTGGCATTCTGCTCCTCTTCAGTGTTCCCCTCCATATAATTGTGTCCCGTCACCAGACGCTCTTCCCTCGGCATCAAGTAACCGCACATATTCAGCACATTCAACAGTTCGTTCTCGAATACAAAAGAAACCAGAGCATTCAAGTCGATGTTGCCATCATTAGGCACATTGGTATTCTCCTTATGCACCGTCATACTCCGCAATTCTCGCTCGGCAACCCTATCGTATGCCCATATCCGGTCGCTATTGATGTCTTTATCCCACCTATAAAAAATATTGTTTTCCCCATCAACCATTTCCAGCCTATTATCCTGACGAATAAAAGACATAAACAGTTCACCCGTTTCCGAACCTCCCGTTGACTGAAGAATTTCCTCTACCAGCCCCTTAGAGTCCAGACGACAACGCAACACAACACCGGGCCGTCTGTTGGACACTACAATAAACTCCCTCGAAGAAAAATTGTCGAAAATAAACTCTTCCGATTCTTCCATTCCACTGAAAAACACATGACGCAACCGGTCTTCCTCATAAATGAAGTGGTACATTCCCCGGTCTGTTTCGACATCTCTCACAACACGCCCCTGATACTGGCCGATACTTCCACCTCCCGGAATACCACCGCCACCGCTGATACTCACCCCCAACGTGAGGCTGCCCAGCTCCATCTCATAACCGGCATGGGTCAAATAAACATAACAATAGCTCTCAGCCTCCTCAGGCACAACAAACCGCAATTCACTACCACTCACATCCACAATCACGGCATTCCATTCCATGGAAACGCTCCCCATTCCGGAACCGTCAGACACATTTCCTTCGATTCGCACAGACTCATTCCCGTCAAATCCATTTCCCTTCACCAACACCGTATCTCCAGGCTCTATCGGATATTCCATACTTGAATACGGCAACCGGGCCGTAAACGGCAATTTCTCATCGTCCAGACAAGCCGCCACTCCCACCACACACAAGAATACGACAGCAAATCTGACAATCTTTTTGAAAAAATGATTTAAAAGCATGATTATTTTGTATATTATAATTAATTTTCAATGCAAATATACAACACCAATTTCTCTACAAAGAGAAAATAATATTAAAAAATATAAATATCCATCTATTTAGACCTATTCCACCTATCTGAATCTCCCACTTCCCTCCCACCTTTTTCCGAAGCTCCTCCATTGCTTCTCCGTTGCTTCCGGCTATGCGTTCGGATGAGCTTCGGAGGAACTTCGGAGGAAGAACGGGAAAACGTAAGAGGGGAGTGAGACATCTGTGAGAGGTCTGCAAGACATCATTCGGAGCGACCCGGACGGCTTTCGGTCTCCGTATTCGGACAATCACATTGCATACTTCAGCACAAAGATCACTGCCAATACATTTGAAAATACAAGTCAACGCATATTTCGTCCTGCCCATGGTTTATTGGCATATTTTTTGTACTTTTGTTAGTAAACAACTAAAAACGAGAAGACATGAAAATTTTGTATGTATTGACAGTATGGATGCTGCTTGCGTTAGCACCGCCGGCAATTGCACAGAAACTATCCAAAGAAGAGAAAGCCCGTCAGTTTGAGGAAGCATTTCAGGCTACACGCACACTGATTGAAAGCAAAAAATTCCAAATCGAAATCAACCGCGTATTTCCGACAAGTGGGAAAGATGTATCCCGCTTCAACCCTCGAGGAGAAATGAGCATCAACGACACGATTGCCAAAGGACACCTGCCTTTCTTCGGTCGTGCCTACAGTCTGCCTTACGGTGAAAGCGGCGGAATTGAATTCGACAACAAAATCAAGGACGAAAAGATTAAAATCATCGAAAAAAAGAGGAAAAAATCCATTCTTTACACCTTCACCGTTGTCGGGAAAAACGACCAATACCAGTTCACGATAGAAGCCGTTGGAGGAAACGGTTGTTCTATCAGCCTGAACAGTAACAATCGCGCACAAATTTCTTATTCCGGGACGATTTCCCCCTTGAAAAAAGAGCAAGAAGCCGACTAATCATATTATTAAATTGCATAAAAACTGACATAAATAGTTAAATCAATCTCTCAAAAAGCCTATTCTACCAAGACATAGCCCACGAGATGCAAGAGCAAGTATTTTATAAATCATTTTTTTTGCTTAATCTTGCAGTTCGAATGGGATGTAATTTCTATGTCCGAAATTACATGATATATTAACCAAATAAATTACTATGTCACTTAAAAGAAATATTCTTGACTTAAGAAAGAGGAAAGAGATTGTACTTCAGGGTGGTGGCGAGGACGCTATTAAAAAGCAAGCTGCAATGGGTAAGCTCACTGCACGCGAGAGAATTGAAGGAATTCTAGACAAAGGTTCATTTCACGAGTATGACATATTCGTAGAACATCAATCAAAAGATTTTGATATGGATAAAAAGGTTCTCCACGGAGACGGCGTTGTTATCGGCACCGGAACTGTATACGGAGAACCTGTTGCTATTTATGCACAGGACTTTACTGTGGCTGGCGGTTCTTTGGGACTGATGCACGCACGTAAGATCACCAAAATCATGGACCATGCCATCAAAATGCGCATGCCGCTGATCGGTATCAACGACTCAGGCGGTGCACGTATTCAGGAAGGTGTTGACGCATTGGCCGGTTATGGAGAAATTTTCTTCCGTAACACTCAGGCTTCCGGTGTTATCCCGCAACTTTCTGTTATTCTGGGTCCGTGTGCCGGAGGTGCTGTTTACTCACCGGCATTGACTGACTTTATCTTTGTGGTTGACAACATTTCAAAAATGTTCATCACCGGTCCGGAAGTTGTAAAAACCGTATTGGGCGAAGAAGTTAGTACTGAAGAACTCGGTGGAGCACGTGTACACGCATGTGTAAGCGGTAACGCTCATTTCTTTGCTTCTACAGAACAGGAATGTTTCGAGCAAATCAAAAAATTGTTGACATTCATTCCTTGGAACAATCAGCGCAAAGCAAAAGCATTCCCTGCAAAATCACCGAAAGCAGAGTACAATATCGAAAAGATTCTGCCGGCCGACCCGACTCAGCCTTATGATGTACGCGACATCATCAAAGCGGTTGCCGACGATTCAGACTTCTTTGAAGTACAGGAAAACTTTGCTCCGAATATCGTTGTCGGATTCGGACGTATCGATGGAGAGACTATTGGTTTCGTAGCTAACCAGCCGCTAGTATTGGCAGGTGTATTGGACTGCGACTCAGCTGATAAAGCAGGTCGTTTCATCCGTTTCTGCGACGCATTCAATATTCCATTGGTTACCTTTGAGGATATGCCGGGTTATTTGCCGGGTGTTGAACAGGAACACATGGGAGTTATCCGCCACGGAGCAAAAGTATTGTATGCATATAGCGAAGCTACTGTACCTAAGATTACCGTTATCTTGCGTAAAGCTTACGGTGGTGGTTATATCGCCATGAACTCACGCCACCTGAAAGCAGACTTCATGTTTGCATGGCCTACTGCAGAAATCGCAGTTATGGGACCGGAAGGAGCAGCAAACATCATCTTCCGCAAGGATATCAAAGAAGCTGAGAATCCGGAAGAAATGCGCAAACAGAAAGTGGCAGAATACCGCGAAAAATTTGCAAACCCGTATGTGGCAGCATCCAAAGGATATATCGACTCTGTCATTGAGCCGGCTGAAACACGCATGTTGTTGAAACACTCTATCGAGGTGTCAGGCAACAAGACCGTGATGACTCCGACCAAGAAACACGGTATCCCTCCGTTCTAACAGTCTGTCATGTTTGTAAAGTCGGAAGACTTTATTGACTTTATAGCTTTTAAAACTTAGTAAACCGTAAAAGAATGACAGAGAAATTAGAAAAATTCATGCTGAACGGCGTAGAATATCAGACACGCCTGACAGACAAATGGAGAAACAGGCAAAAATGGGAAGAGCCAAATCCCTACCTGTTGGTTTCACACATTCCGGGCACTATCATGGAAATTGAAGTGAAAGAAGGACAAGAAGTGAATGAAGGCGATACATTGCTGATACTTCAGGCAATGAAAATGAACAACAAACTGACTGCTCCTTTTGACGGAAAAATCAAGAAAATCAATGTACAGAAAGGCGATAAACTGCCCAAAGGCGCATTGATGATTGAGATGGAAGAAAAATAAACTGTTTGAAAACAGATAAAAGAGGTGGCTAGAAATAGCCACCTCATTTTTACATTTTTACCTTATGAATTTTTTTGTAGCCCAACATATCATCAAAAATTATGCAAGCCACCGGGCCTTGGACGATGTGTCGATAGACATACCGGAAGGAGCCATCTACGGACTGTTGGGTCCTAACGGAGCAGGCAAGACTTCACTTATCAGAATCATCAATCAAATCACCGGACCGGATTCCGGAGAGTTGTTTTTCAAAGGCCGCAAACTGGAACCGGCAGATACGAATCGAATCGGATACCTGCCGGAAGAGAGAGGATTGTATAAAAAGATGAAGGTTGGTGAACAGGCTGTATATCTGGCACGCTTGAAAGGCGTATCCAAACACGATGCCGTACAACAACTGAAAGCCTGGTTTGAAAAATTCGGCATTGAAGAATGGTGGGATCGAAAGGTTGAAGAACTTTCCAAGGGTATGGCCCAAAAAGTTCAATTTATCACAACCGTACTGCACGAGCCGGAAATGCTGATATTTGACGAACCGTTCAGCGGTTTTGACCCTATTAACGTGGAATTGCTCAAACGCGAAATACTTGAATTACGAAAAAAAGGAACTACAATTATCTTTTCAACGCACAACATGGCCTCAGTCGAAGAAATCTGTAGCCACATTGCGCTGATTAATAAATCCCAAAAGATTATCGAAGGCCCTATCAACCAAATCCGAAACAAATACGCAAACAACACTTATCAGTTAATCTGCAAATATCAGCCGGAATTCAATCCGCAAGAAGCTATCGGAAATGAATACGAAGTGCTGTCGGAAAAGATTGAAGACGGACAACATGAAATCATCCTGCAACGTCTGGAGGTATGTCCGACCAACACCTTGTTGCGAAGACTACTGGACAAGACGGATATCATTTCCTATCAGAAAATCATTCCGGGTATGAATGACATTTTTATCAAACTGGTAAAAGAGATGCAATAATATATGAACAAGACATTAATCATTATAGGACGCGAATTTACGACAAGAGTCAGAAAAAAAAGTTTTCTGATACTGACCTTGATTGTACCTATCCTCATGGCTGGCTTTTATGCCTTTTTAATGTGGATGCTTCTCAAGGACGACACACAGGAAAGAAGGATTGCCGTTGTCAATCATTCTGATATAGAAACGCCTTTCCAGCAAATCAACAATACCACTTTTGAATATGTTGCAACAGACATCACCGAAAGCACGGTTCAGGATTTTCTAAAGGCCAACAACTTTTATGCACTTATTGAAGTGCCGGAAGATGTTATTGAAAACCCGGATATCCCTATCTTATCCTACTCACAAGTGCCGATGGAATTAAAAAATGAAATCGCATCACAATTGAAAGAAAAGATAGAAAGTATCAAACGGAATGCTGTCATTGCCGAAGCCAACATTCCGGATTTGGAACAGAAGCTGGCAGCAGTAAAGACACCTACTCTGGTGCGCACACTAAAAGTTTCGGCAGAGACAGGCGAAGCAAAAGAGAGTTCTTCAGAAATAGCCTCGGCAATCGGACTGATTGCCGGCATGATCATCTATTTCTTTATCTTTATGTATGCATCACAGGTAATGAAGGGAGTCATCGAAGAAAAGACAAACCGCATCATCGAAGTATTGGTATCTTCTGTAAAACCATTCCAATTTCTGCTGGGTAAAATCATTGGTGTAGCAGCTGTCGGATTGGTTCAATTCCTGATTTGGGTAGTGTTCGGCATTGTATTGATCATTGCCATGCAGGCGATGTTCTTGCCGAATATCGATTTAGATGCTTTGCGCCAAGCCGGCCCTATGGTAACAGACATGTCTGCCATGACAGGTGCCGCACAACTGAATCCGGAGCAACTGCAAATCATTCAAAAAGTGGCGCAGACCATCGACCCGATGTTTATCATCAGTTTTTTGAGTGCATTCTTGTTCTATTTCATAGGCGGATACCTTCTGTATGCTTCATTATTTGCAGCAATCGGAGCAGCTGTTGACAACGAGACAGACTCCCAGCAATTCCTGACACCGCTCTCAATCATCCTGGTTGTGGGATTATACATTGGCTTCACCGCCATGAAAAGTCCGGAATCCCCCCTTGTATTCTGGAGTTCTTTAATTCCTTTCACCTCACCGATTGTCATGCTGGTTAGAATCCCGTTTGGAGTACCTGCTTGGGAAATTGTAACTTCGATGGCTTTACTGGTAGCATCATTTATATTCTTCACCTGGCTTTCCGGACGCATCTACCGGGTCGGAATCCTGATGTATGGCAAGAAAGTAACTTGGAAAGAATTATATAAATGGTTGAAGTACTGATTAAATCAGTACTTCAACACATCTATTTCTTTTCCCAAACAGATTTAGCAATACAATGAGTCAGCGTTCCAGCCTCATCCTGCACCTGGTGAAGGACAACAATCTGGCCGTTTTCCTCAACAATCTGATAAGATGAGTAGATGCTGCTATCCGGCATAATTTCGTGTGCATAAATCACTTCAACATCTGTCAACACATATGTCTTTAAAAAATCAAACGGCAAAGAATTTGTCAGCCAGCGCATATAGGATGCTTGCGTCACATGACCGTTAAAATCGATATTATCAAAGGTAGCATCAAAATGGCGTCCTCCTTGGGGAACCATCGCAAACTCCTTCTCATTCAGAATAGATTCGATTTCCAGATGAGGAATCTGATGCCCGGTACTGATAGCCACCACCTTTTCCGGCTGACGCAATGGACGGCGGCGGTTCAGATCGATATACATCCATTCGGAAGTGGCACGTACCAACTCTTCGCCATCCTCACGCACCATACGGTAATCGCGGGTGGCAAAAAGACGCTCAATACCTGAAGGCCAAGTCTCAATAAACACCTCCTCGTTTTCACTCGGCATTTTATTCAAACGAATATGCAGACGATGAAGCATCCAGGTAGCTCCGGCCGCATTTAGCGTGTCAACATCCACACCATAATATTTGGTCTGGACCTCTGCAACATCATTAAACAAATCACACAACGTCTTGACAAACAATCGTCCTTTATAATTGGTATAATGCGTGAAGATTTTCACCTTCTCAATATGTTTCGTTACTTGCATACCATTTATATATTTATTTAAAACTTTCTATAACACATAGACTTCCGGTTCTATCATGACACCGAATTTCACAAATACGCTTTTCTTGATTTCATTAGCAAGATGTGAAATTTCCAATCCGGTTGCACCACCATGATTGACAAGCACAAGAGCCTGCTTTTCATAGACTCCGGCACGTCCCAATGTCTTGCCTTTCCAACCACACTGCTCAATCAGCCAACCGGCAGCCAATTTGTAACAATCTTCATCCACCGGATAAATCGGCATTCCGGGATATTGTTCTGCCAACTTTTCTGCAAAAGCACGGCTAACCATCGGATTTTTGAAAAAACTACCGGCATTAGGCAAGTCATTTACGTCAGGTAATTTCGCATGGCGGATGTGAATAATCGCCTGCCGAATCGTCTGTAAAGAAACCTCTCCACCCATCTTTTCCAATTCCTCTTTTACGTTACCATAATCCAAACGGAATTGAGGATGTTTAGCCAAACGAAAAGTCACGTAAGTTATAATAAAACGATTTTTCCACTCCTGTTTAAATATACTGTCACGATAAGCAAAACGACACTCTGCTGCAGTAATCGTCACACATTGTGCCTTTTCCAAATCAATCGCTTCAACCGATACAATTACCTCTCCAGCCTCCATGCCGTAGGCTCCGACATTCTGCACCGGAGCAGCACCGACATGTCCCGGAATCAGCGAAAGATTCTCCACGCCTCCATATCCCTGTCCGACAGCCCAGGCAACAAAATCATCCCATACAACTCCTGCACCGACCCGGACGTTTACCCACTCATCTTCTTCTTCTGTCACAACCATTCCTTTCATCGCCGGATAAAAAACCGTACCATCAAAATCCTCAGTAAACAGGAAATCACTTCCTCCCCCCAATATCAATATCTCAAAAGGATTCCATTCATATGCTGCCACAAAATCCAATAATTCCTTCTCATCATCCGCCTCAACAAAATATTTGCAACAGACATCAATGTTGAAAGTATTATATGGCTTCAGGCTATAATTTTCACTGATTTTCATACTTTATTCTTAGTAATAACTCTAAATATCTATCTTTGTACTGCAAAGATAACGAAAACATGAGCACTTTACCTGTCGCATTCGAAGAAAGAATAAAAAAAGAATTCAAGGATGAAGCAGCAGCTTTTATAACAGCCTTGCAAAGCCCATCCCCCACCAGTATACGCTTGAATCCGGGGAAAATATCCTCAATGGAACAATCCGGAATCATCACCCGCTGTGCAAAAACCGTGGAATGGTGTCCGGAGGGGCATTACTTATCCGAACGTCCCTTATTCACACTTGACCCACTCCTGCATGGTGGAGCCTATTACGTACAGGAAGCCTCTTCTATGTTTTTAAAATATGTATTAGAGCAAGAGCTTTCCTCTTCGCCCGTCAGAATGCTAGACTTATGTGCAGCACCCGGAGGCAAATCCACCCTGGCAGCAGCCACGTTACCACCGGGTAGCCTACTGGTTTCCAATGAAGTAATCCGGACCCGTGCGGCAATCTTAAAAGAAAATATCATCAAATGGGGACAGGATAATATCGTTGTTACCAACAACGATCCGGCTGATTTCAAACAATTAGCAGGAGCTTTCGACATTATCCTGGTAGATGCCCCCTGCTCGGGAGAAGGGATGTTCCGCAAAGATGCCGAAGCCATCGAAGAATGGAGTGAAAACAATGTCCGCTTATGCAGCGAACGCCAACAGAGAATTCTGGCTGACATCTGGGACTGTCTGAGCCCCAACGGTATTCTGATTTATAGCACCTGCACATACAACCGGCAAGAAAACGAAAAGATACTGAAATGGCTGCTCGCCACTTACGAAGCGGAAAGTATCGAAATTCGTCACACATTCGACGGCATTACACCGGCAGACTCTCAGGTATACGGATACCATTTCTATCCACACAAAACCATAGGCGAAGGTTTTTTCATCGGAGCTGTCCGCAAAACAAACGGCAAGGAATATACATCCAAAAAAAATAAAAAGACCAAAAACAGCAAACCCTCTCCGCTACCATCCGAACTGCGACCCTATATCCAAAAACCGGACGACTATACAGCTTGGCAAGACGAGAATATATGGGGTATTGTTCCATCCGGACATGCCGAATTCATCCAACAACTTGAACGAGAACTACGAATCATATACAAATGCTGTGAACTGGCAGAAATCAACAATAAAAAGATAAAGCTTCTGCCGGCTTCAGCTCTATGGCAAGGCCTCAACCGACAGGCATGTTCTATTTATGAAACAGATTATCAGACAGCCTTGACATTTCTGAAAAAAGAAGATATACCGCTTCCGTCCGGACTATCCGGCAATTGGATTCTCATATCCTATCAAGGAATCGGGTTGGGTTGGTGTAAAAACCTGGGCAACCGTCTTAACAACTATTATCCCAAAGAGTGGAGAATCCGCATGCAAATCAAAGATATCAATACAAATAATCAATAAAAGAAAACCATGACATACACAGAAATCAAATTTACGATAGAACCGTATGAAGAACCTGTTGCAGATGCCCTGATTGCAGAATTAAGCAACATCGGATATGACGGTTTTTCATACACAGACGATGGTTTTACCGCTTACACAGACAAAGCTTCATATAATACAGAAGCCATTCAGAATCTGGAAATACTGCAATATTTTTCAGAGATTTACAGCATCAAAACTACCGTTCAGGAAATTGAAGATCAAGACTGGAATAAAGTTTGGGAAGAAAACTTTACCCCCATCGTTGTTGACAACCGGATTCAGGTACGTGCCGGTTTTCACGAACCGATTCCCGGTATCGAATATGAAATCATCATCGAACCCAAAATGAGTTTCGGCACCGGCCATCATGCCACAACTGCCTTGATGCTGCGAACAATATTGGAACAAGCATCCAATATCAAAGGCAAACGCGTTTTAGATATGGGATGCGGCACCGGTATCCTGTCCATCATGGCATCTAAAGTAGGCGCCCGCGAAGTAACCGGTATCGACATTGACGAATGGGCCTATAACAATGCCATGGAGAATCTGCAAAACAACCACATCAACAATATTACCATCAAAATTGGCGATGCTTCGCTGCTGACTGCAGAAAAACCATTCGATATAATCCTTGCCAATATCAATCGTAACATTCTGCTGAATGACATGGAACATTACAATGCCCGACTTCAACCAGAAGGATTATTGATTATGAGCGGATTTTATGAACACGATCTTCCTATGATCCGAGAAAAAGCTGAATATCTGGGACTTGAATACAAAAGCTATCATGAAGAGAAACAATGGGTAGCTGCTTGTTTCTACAAAAAATAATCACGTTGTTAAGAATATAACACTTTCTTGCTTTATCCAATCCTATATAGCACTTTTGCACTACGAAAGACAAATATAAAGATAGATAAAGCATGAAAGTTTTAAAATTCGGCGGTACCTCCGTCGGCAGTGCAGAAAGAATTCAGGGAGTTGCTAAACTGATTACTGACAACGAACCCAAAATAGTTGTATTATCGGCCATGTCCGGTACCACCAATACTCTGGTAGAGATTGCCGATTGTCTCTATTGCAACGAAAAAAAGAAAGCCCTGGAGATTATCCAGAATCTGGAAGTCAACTACTATATTGTCATCACCGAACTTTTTTCTACAGAAAAATACATCCACAAAAGTAAAGAATTCATACAAACCATCTTTACTTACGTGCGTTCGTTTGTAAACAAGGATTTCTATCCGCTACAGGAAAAAGCCGTATTGGCACAAGGTGAAATCATGTCAACAACATTGCTACACTATTACCTAGAAGAATGTAACATACCCAATACGCTGCTTTCAGCCTTGGAATACATGCGTATTGACAAAGACTGCGAACCGGACTACTTCTATATACGCCAAAACCTGCAACGTGAACTCGCACAACCGGGAATCGAAAACCTCATCATCACCCAAGGTTTTATCTGCCGCAATGCATACGGTGAAATCGACAACCTGAAACGAGGCGGCAGCGACTACTCCGCCGCATTAATCGGAGCTGCCATTCACTCAGACGAAATACAGATATGGACAGACATTGACGGATTTCACAACAACGACCCGCGCATTGTTGATAATACGAAAGCCATTCGGCAACTTTCATTCGACGAAGCTGCCGAACTAGCCTATTTTGGGGCCAAAATCCTGCATCCTTCCAGTGTACAACCAGCAAAAAAAGAGAATATCCCGGTACGTCTAAAAAACACGCTGAATCCTCAAGACGAAGGCACATTGATAACAGCCGAAAACACAAAAGGCAACATCAAAGCCGTTGCCGCCAAAAGCGGCATCACTGCTATTAAAATAAAATCGACCAACATGCTATTGGCATATGGCTTCATCCGCAAAGTGTTTGAAGTGTTCGAAGCCTGGAAAACACCCATAGACATGATTGCAACTTCAGAAGTGGCTATTTCCTTAACCATCGACTGCACCGAACAACTCGACAACATTCTGAAAGACCTGGAAAAATACGGTACCATTGAAGTCGACCGCAACATGGCTATCATCTGCATTGTCGGGGACTGTTCAGCAGGGAAAAGCGGACTCGGAGCGCAAGTACTGACCGCCTTGGCTGAAGTTCCATTACGGATGATATCTTATGGCGGCAGCGAACACAACATATCCGTACTCGTAAAAGAAGAAGACAAGAAAAAAGCAATGATTGACCTGAGCCGGAAATTATTACAGTAACACAAAAAGAGACGACCATGGAGCAAATACAATTACCAGAGGGTATGCCAACCCCCTACTATTATTATGATATCACGCTGTTAGAAAACACCCTGGATGCTGCATTAAAGGCTGCATCCAAACATGGATACCACATCCACTATGCCATCAAAGCAAATGCCAATCCAGTGTTAATCAGATATATCAGTAATAAAGGTTTGGGAGCCGATTGCGTTAGCGGCAACGAAATCAGTCGTGCCCTGGAATGCGGGTTCAAAGCCAACTCCATCGTCTATGCCGGCGTTGGCAAGAGTGACCATGAAATAGAATTGGCACTCCAAAGCGATATTTTCTGCTTCAACTGCGAATCTCTGCCTGAAATAGAGGTAATTAACGAAATAGCAGGCCGGATGAAAAAAACAGCACAAATTGCGCTACGAATCAATCCCAATGTAGAAGCCCATACCCATCACTATATCACTACCGGTATTGAGGAAAACAAATTCGGAATTTACTTATACGACCTCAAGCGTGTTATGACAGCCGTTTTACAAATGCCCAACATCCGGCTGATAGGGTTACATTACCACATCGGTTCACAAATTATCGACATGACAGTCTTCAGAGGACTGTGTCTCCGCGCCAATGAGATACAGCAACAAATGAAAGAACATGGTCTACTCCTGCCGTACATCAATTTCGGCGGCGGGCTTGGCATTGATTATGACAATCCCGAAAAAAACAACATAGCAGATTTTGAGGCCTATTTCAATACTTTCGCACAATTTTTTGAACCCATGCCTCATCAAGAGATACATTTTGAATTAGGACGGTCCATCATTGCCCAATGCGGCAGCCTAATATCCAAAGTACTATATGTCAAGGAAGGTAAAAACCGCAAATTCATTATTCTGGATGCAGGTATGAACAATCTGCTCCGACCAGCACTTTACCAGGCATTTCACAAAATAGAAAACATCAGTTCTCACCTTACAGAAGAAAAATATGATGTCGTGGGACCCGTATGTGAATCCGCAGATTGCTTCGGGAAAGACCTCTCTCTCAATGCCACACGCCGCGGAGACATCATCGTCATACACTCTTGCGGAGCATACGGCGAAGCAATGGAATCAAAATATAATTTACGTAACATCACAGGGAAAGTCTACTCCAGGTAAATCCCTGTGATTTCTATTGCAATATTTTAAAAGCAATATCCAAATACTGATCGAGATCCATCGTCTTTTCCCGGTCGTACACATCGCTACGCTTATGTCCCAAACGAACCACAATGGCATTCTTCTGCGGAATCATAAAAAGATATTGCCCTCCCAACCCTCGGAATGCAGGGAAAGTGAGACCTTTATAATGAACTACCCAAATCTGAAAGCCGTAATAATCCAATGGTCCGTCACCGAATTCGTTCTCTAAATAAGATGCCGGAGAAATGGCTTCCTGCACATACTCCTCTGCAATCACTTGCCTGCCGTTCCAATTGCCATGATGCAAAACCAAACGCCCCAAATGAGCCAAATCACGAGCCGTTGTATTAAAACAGCAATAAGTCTTCTCATCTCCACCCTCCCGGTCGAGATTCCACAAAGCATCATTACCGGTCTGAATAGGTTTCCATAATTTCTCCTCCGCATATTCACTGATTGTAACCGGAATTGCCGCCTCCAATACAAAAGAGAGCAGCTGCGTATCACCACTTTTATAAGAATAGCGCACACCCGGCTCTTCTACTGGCTCAAGATTCATCACCAAATCACGTATATTATTTCCGTAATAAGCTTCTGTCGTTTTGGAAATCAGAGCTGTATATGCCTCATCCCAATTCAGACCGGAACTCATTGTAAGCAGATTTCTCACCGTTATTTTAGACTTGTCTCCTTCATTAAACTCGGGCAGATATTTACCCACCTTATCGTCTAAACTCTCAATATATCCTTCTTGATGCGCAATACCCACCAACAAGCCTACAATACTTTTCGTTGCTGAAAAAATATTCGATAAAGTCTCCGGTGTCCATCCGTCCCGATACTCCTCATATAATATACTATCACTCTGGATTACCAAAAAAGAAACCGTCTGCATCTCATCCATGAAATCACTCTCCTCTTTTGTCATTTCATAGGTATTAAAATGCGTAGATGCCGGGAAATCCCAACAGGAATCAGCTTTTTCCACTCTATTGGAGGCAAAAATATATGTATCCGAAATATCTGGGAACCAATATATCAAAGCTTGTCGCATATAAAAAGGCAAACAGCTATAAACCACCGCCAATAATAGCAATACGACTCCGATTCCAATTAATAATCTATTTTTCCGCATATCGACCTGAATTACTACAACTCCTCACAATGGCGAAGATCTTCTGTGGTCAAACGTTCCGGCAAAAACTTTGTGACATCTCCTCCATTCATATAAATATTGCGTACAATCGTAGAGCTCACAAAAGTATGTACAGTAGATGTCAAAATAAACACCGTTTCGATATCACCATCCATCGCCCTGTTAGCCTGTCCAATAGCCCGCTCATACTCAAAATCAGCAGCCGTACGCAATCCCCTGATAATTATATGTGAATTTACCTGTTGACAAAAATCAACCGTCAAACCGGAATAAGGCTCCACACTCACCCGGTCAGTATCCTCGAAAGCCTTTTGTATCAACTTAATTCGGCTTTCTGTAGAAAGGAATTCCCTTTTCCCGGGATTAATGCCGACAGCAATAATGATTTTATCAAACAATTTCAATGCCCGGCGCACAATCTCTTCGTGACCGACTGTAAAAGGATCAAAAGATCCGGGGAATACTGCAATTCTTTCCATTATGTTATCAATCAATTTTTTACATTTGGGAGACAAACATAGCGAAACAAACGTTATAAATAAAAGAAAAAGTCCTAAATCTTAATTTTAGATTCCTATTTAGAAGAAATACACAAAGTGTTTGAAATAAATAGTGATTTTTTTCCATAATTTCTCCCCAATTTATTAGTAGTTGTCATTTTTGTTTTCTATGTTTGTGAAAAGTAAAAACACAAAATTACTAAACTATGGCACAGAAACTATTAATCAGAGATCTCACCCTGAGAGACGGACAGCAATCATCCTTCGCGACCCGTATGACTCAAAAACAAGTAGACAGAGTATTACCATTTTATAAAGATGCAAACTTCTATGCAATGGAAGTTTGGGGTGGTGCAGTGCCCGATTCTGTGATGCGTTACCTAAATGAAAATCCTTGGGACCGTTTAGAAAAAATCAAAGCCTCCATTGGCAATGTTTCCAAGCTTACTGCCTTATCCAGAGGACGTAACCTATTTGGATATGCACCTTATACAAATGAAATCATCGAAGGTTTTTGCCGCAACTCCATCGAATCAGGCTTGGGAATCATGCGTATTTTTGACGCATTGAATGATGTCAACAACGTAAAATCGACTATCAAATATGTAAAAAAATATGGCGGAATGGCTGATTGTGCCGTTTGTTATACCATTGACCCGAAATATCCAAAGCTGAGTCTTATGGATAAACTAAAAGGTAAAAAGAATCCGAAACCTGTATTTACCAACGCCTACTTTTTAGATAAAGCCAAACAAATGGCAGCATTAGGAGCCGATATGGTTACAATCAAAGACATGAGTGGTTTGATTTCACCGGCACGAATTGCAGAATTAATTCCTTTATTCAAGCAAAATCTTTCCATTCCGGTAGACTTCCATACCCACTGTACTCCCGGTTATGGATTAGGTGCGGTACTTATGGCCATCATCAAGGGCGTTGACATCGTTGATACCAATATCTGGAACTTTGCAGGCGGTACCGGAGCACCGGCTATCGAATTAATTTATATTTTCTGCAAAAAATTAGGCATTGAACTGGATGTCAACATGGAAGCAGTTGCAAAAATCAACAAAGAATTGTTTGGCATCCGCAAAGAATTGGAAGCATTTGATGCCAGCAAGCAATTCCCAAATCCTTTCAATCCTCTGACGGACACACTGCCTGCCAATATTGACAAAGAATTTGACAATGCCATTGCTGCAGCCAAGGCCAACAACGAAGAAGCACTTCTGGCAGCTTGTCACGCCATCGAAGCATACTTCAACTTCCCGAAACCAAACGAACTGGTGAAGAAAGCCGAAGTGCCAGGCGGCATGTACAGCAACATGGTTGCACAGCTGAAACAATTGAACTCTATGGATATCCTGGAAAAATCAATGGAATTAATACCTACAGTACGTCTGGCTGCCGGTCTGCCTCCATTGGTAACTCCAACCAGCCAGATTGTAGGGGCACAAGCAGTAAACTGTGCAATGGACATCAAGGCAGGCAAACCAATGTACAGCAACGTATCCAACCAATTCGTCAACTTAGTGAAAGGTGAATACGGAAAAACTCCTGTGCCGGTAGATCCTGAATTCCGTTTCAAAATAGCAGGAACCCGCGAGGAAATTCCATATGATACCAGCAAAAACCAAATGCAGCCTAACCCAGAATTACCGGAAGCAGGCGGTGTGAAATTGGCAGCAACTGAAAAAGAAGTACTATTGCTCGAGTTATTCCCACAGGTAGCTAAAAACTTCTTAACCAAACAAAAAACAGAAGCCTATGCAGCTCAACACAAAGCAGAAGCTCCCCAAGCTAACACACAGACAGCTGCAGACGATTTGGCAAATGCCCCAATTACCGGCAAAACCGTCAAAGCGCCCATGCCGGGCAACGTACTACGTTTTGCTGTAAAACCAGGCGACAAAGTAACCAAAGGACAAACCGTAGTCGTACTGGAAGCCATGAAAATGGAAAACAGCATCGCTTCTGATTACACCGGAACAGTTAAACGTCTATTGGTAAAAGAAGGTTCCAATGTAGCAGCAGACGCTCCTATGATTGAAATTGAAATCTAATCTATATCCATTCCATGAAAAGAAGGTGTGTCGTAATGCACGATGCACCTTCTTTTTGTTCATTACTATACAAATCGGTTCATTTTCTTTATGGTGCGATAATTCGAGTATTTCTTTGATTTATGTGTTCCCAGCATCTAAAAACAGCAGTTATAAGCTTATAA
>CAMDJC010000004.1:0-101429 GCA_945900015.1 uncultured Odoribacter sp.
GTTGCTCAGGAACTTATAAATAAAGTTAAATTATAGTGTTGCGGAATTAAGGTTAAACAACACCATTTCCTCTCTTTCTCCTGTCATGCAAAAAATTTTCAAGCTATCTCTTTCCTCGAAGAGCGATGAGGAAATAGCCCAAGCATTATCCCTGACCATAGATTCTGTCAAATCATACAAAAAAAGAGGGCGGCAACAATTACGTGAAAAACTAAAAGGTCTGTACTATCTACTATCCATCACAATATAAAACAAGCCTCATAAAGTTTTGCAGCATGAACATTCACGAACAATATATGCAAAAAGCATTGGCAGAAGCCAAACAGGCTGCGGAAGAAGGCGAAATTCCCATAGGAGCCATTGTCGTATGCAAAGATAGAATTATAGCCAAAGCACACAACGAAACAGAAAAACTAAACGATGTAACAGCACATGCCGAAATGCTCGCCGTTACCATGGCCAGTTCATACTTAGGAGGCAAATATTTGAACGAATGCACCCTATATGTTACCATGGAACCTTGCACCATGTGCGCCGGAGCCTTAGCATGGGCACAATTAGGAACATTAGTAATCGGAGCTCCAGACTCCCACCGGGGATTTTCCCGCCTCTCCCCATCCGTACTACACCCCAAAACCATTGTTATACGAGATATTTTACCAAACCAATGCAGTCAGATTGTAAAAGACTTCTTTGCACAGAAAAGAGGAAAAAAAGGAGGCAATCTATAAAAAGCAGGAACAATAACGGGAAAACTCCTCCCAAAAACCGGGGAATGATTTAGAGACCACCTCCTTGTTTTGAATCTCAAGAGTAGGAAATCTTGATTTTGCCAAAGCAAAAGCCATTGCCATACGATGATCTCCATACGTACGTATACTAAAAGAATCCTCTACCGGACATCTCTCTCCTTTCCAATACAAACATGTGTCATCAGAAGAAACTTCCACCTTGAAGCCTAAACGAGCCAATTCAACCGCAAGGGCTGTTAGACGGTCTGTTTCTTTTATCACCAAAGTTTCTACTCCCCAAAACGTAAACGGAATATTCAACAAACAACAAGCAACTGCAAAAGTCTGTACCAAATCAGGCATAGAAGTAAAATCATATTCCAACGTTTTTACCTGCATCGGCTGTTTGGAAAGCAGAGCCCCCTCTTGAACGAATGACGAAACAATCCCCAATTTTTCCCACAACGAAACCTGCTGCGCATCACCTTGAATACTATTTCCCGTCAGACCAGACAGCAAAAAAGGCTGTGTTTTTTCAGATACAGCATACAGCCCATAAAAATAGGAAGCAGCCGTCCAGTCAGCTTCAATCCGATAAACATCCGGCGGAATATAATCCCCGGGAAATACTCGGATACCATCTGCTTTCCAATCCACCCGTGCACCGAAATCACGCATTACTCGCATGGTCATCTCTATATAAGCTCGAGAAACCACCTTCCCATTCAAATGAATCATAAGTCCATTAACCATATACGGAGCCACCATCATCAAAGCCGAGATATACTGGCTACTGACAGAAGCAGAAATAGTGATCTCCCCCCCCATAAGAATAGAACCGACTATCCGCAAAGGAGGGAAGCCCGATTCCCCCAAATATTCAATACGTGCTCCCAACTGGTTTAAAGCATCCACCAAAGGTCCTATCGGACGCTGTAACATACGGGAAGAGCCTGTCAAAGTCCAATGCCCTACAATACGGGAAAGAAAAGCTGTCAAAAAACGCATAGCCGTACCAGCATGTCCGACATCAAAACAATTATCGGAAGAATTAAGCACTTCATTCATAATATGCGTATCATCACAATCAGCCAAATTTTCCGGCATCAGCACTCCATCTGCCATTGCATTAATAATCAATACTCGATTCGAAATGCTTTTAGATGCTGGCAAATGAATTATTAAAGACTCTCTTTTCATCGTTTCCATTATATTAGATCTGTTCCAACGCTTCAATTATTTCATCCCGTTCACAATATTGATTAACAACAAACTCACCGATTGATTGTAACAAAGTAAAATTCACACCAGGATGTTCATTCTTTTTATCGTGAAGCATCAATTGATAAAGATTCTCTCGATTATCAATACACGCACAAGAAGGATATAGTTCACGAATAAAGCTACGGATACTTTCATACAACTCCTTATCAAATCCCACCTTCTTCACAGAAAGATAAAGTTCAGCAATCATACCGTAAGCTACAGCATCTCCATGATAAATATCCAGATGACGATCAATAGCTACACTTTCTATTGCATGTCCCACCGTATGCCCAAAATTCAGAGCTTTACGAATCCCCTTCTCACAAGGATCTTTCCGGACAATTGCATTTTTCACGGCAACAGACTTTTGAATCAATGTCAAAAAACCGATTCTGTCAACATTAGACAAGTCCACCCGCATCAGCTCTGTCCAATGCTCCTCATCGGACAACAGACCATGCTTGAGCATTTCTGCAAAACCGGACAATACCTGTCTATAAGGGAGCGTTGACAAAAAAGAATTATCGATTATTACTTGACGGGGCACAGAAAAAGTGCCGATCTCATTTTTCAGTCCATTAAAATTCACTCCGGTTTTACCGCCTACAGAAGCATCAACCTGCGATAACAATGTAGTCGGAATATTCACACAAACAATACCACGCTTAAAACAAGACGCTGCAAATCCTCCCATATCTGTAATTGTTCCACCCCCTAAATTCACTAACACGGAATTCCGGCGCGCACAATTACCAGACAGCACTTTCCACACTTCCGTCACACTCTCAAGCGTCTTAAACTGTTCACCCGCCCCCAAAACAATACAATTGCAGGCTGGCAAATCCAACTGGAGATGCTCCATACAACAAGTCTGACTATTACTATCCATCAACAAATAAATATCCGATGACGAAATATTTTGCAACAACCGCTTTAATGCAACGCCACTCTCACGGGTAAATATAATACTATCCATAACAGACTCAATTTGAAGCAAAATTAAAAAGATATTTGCAAAAGGGTTTTCTTCTCCAATTAAAATTCATAATTTTGATATCGTTTATTGTTACAACTTCAAATAATATGAATATTGAAAGCACTGTACAAGCACACGTTGCGACCAGTTTTATTCCCAAATTAAACAGCAACTTATGCCTCCCTATATATGACAAATGCGGCGGCATAGAAGGATTTTTCCGTGAATCTACAGAAGCATTCAACGCTATTTGTAGAACATTCAACATTCTCCCGGAACAAATCAACCGCACCCAGGCTCTGGAAAACGCCAAACGGGAATTGGAAGAAATCCACCGCCACCATATAAATATATGTACAATAGAAGATCAAAGTTATCCTATCCTGTTAAAACAATGTGAGGATATCCCCTTGACACTATATTATAAAGGCAATATACAAACCTGCAGCGAAGACAAACATCTGGCAATCGTCGGCACACGCCATGCTTCTACAAGATACCAAGACTTAGTGAATACCGTATTGACAGATTTGCAACTCATGGGCCATCATCCTATCATTGTCAGCGGTCTAGCTTACGGAATAGATGCAGCAGCCCATAGAGCCAGTCTAAAAAATGGATTACGTACCTTTGCCGTCTTAGGACATGGCATGCACATGATCTATCCGGCATCCCATAAACGTCTGGCAGATGCCATATTAGAATCCAACGGAGCATTAATCAGCGAATTCCCTTGCATTGCCAGCACCCATCCAAGCAACTTTCTAAAACGCAATCGGATTATTGCAGGAATGTGCCAAGCCACACTCGTAGCAGAATCTGCTGTTAAAGGAGGAGCCATGTCTACTGCCAGGACAGCCTTATCTTATAATCGGGATGTTATGGCATTCCCAGGACGACCGGATGATCCCTACTCAGCAGGCTGCAATGCTTTGATCAAAGAAAATGTTGCAGCACTGGTTGAAAACTGCAAAGACATCGTCCGGATATTAGGTTATCCCGAACGTACAATAGAAGACCAACAATTAAAACTGGATTTATTCGGAGATTCCGATAAAGAAGAACAAATTCTCAAACTACTCCGTCAAAATGGCGATTTACACATAGACCAATTAGCGCAAATAAGTCAAATAACAGACGGGACACTGCCGGCTTTACTGCTACAATTGGAATTAGAAGGCAAGATTTTAAGTTTACCGGGACAAAAATACACAACGAAAAAATAATATTTCCAATCCATACTAACAGATTATCAATAAAAATGCCTTTTTTAATATCAAACTGAAAGTAATAAAGGCAGCAATTAAAGAAAATTTAATCTAAAAAAGTTTTGAGTTGAGAAATAATTCCCTAATTTTGACGTGCGAAAACGTTTGAAATACTCATACTAAAAATTATACAAATGAGACCAGAGATTAAAGAATTCATGGATGCCTTAAAGGCAAGAACAGTGGGCGAAGCAGAATTTCACCAGGCTGTAGAAGAGGTTATTGAAACCGTTTGGGATACCTATCAGGCTAACCCGAAATACAAAGCAAACAAGATCCTGGAAAAAATGGTAGAACCGGAAAGAGTAATCATGTTCCGTGTACCTTGGATTGACGATAAAGGTGAAGTTCAGATCAACCGCGGTTACCGTGTTCAGTTCAATAGCGCTATTGGACCGTACAAAGGAGGTTTGCGTTTCCACCCGTCAGTAACATTGGGCGGATTGAAATTCTTAGGTTTTGAGCAGACTTTCAAAAACTCTCTGACAACTCTGCCTATGGGTGGTGGTAAGGGAGGTTCAGACTTCAACCCGAAAGGAAAATCAGACAATGAAGTTATGCGTTTCTGCCAGAGCTTCATGACTGAGCTTTGCAAATATATCGGTGCTGACACTGACGTACCTGCAGGAGATATAGGTGTTGGTGGACGTGAAATCGGTTATTTGTTCGGACAATACAAGAGAATCCGCAATGAATTTGTTGGTGTATTAACTGGTAAACCAAGAGAATTCGGTGGTTCACGTGTTCGTCCTGAAGCAACCGGATACGGTACTGTATACTTCGCACAGCACATGTTGAAAGAAAAAGGTGAAGATATTAAAGGTAAGACTGTAGCTATTTCAGGTTTCGGTAACGTTGCTTGGGGTGCAGCTAGCAAATTAGTTCAATTGGGAGCTAAATTGGTTACTATCTCAGGACCGGACGGATATATCTATGATGAAAAAGGTATCACTGAAGAAGGCGTTAAATACATGTTGGAATTGCGTGCTAGCAACAACGACGTTGTAGAACCGTATGCAGCTAAATTCGGTGCTAAATTCATCAAAGGTCACAAACCTTGGGAAGTTAAATGTGATATCGCATTCCCGTGCGCGATCCAGAATGAATTGAACGAAGAAGATGCAAAACAATTGGTAGCTAACGGCTGTCAGATGGTTGTTGAAACTTCTAACATGGGATGTACAGCTGATGCAGTTCGCTACTTGAACTCTCACATTACTTTCGCTCCTGGTAAAGCAGCTAACGCCGGTGGTGTAGCAGTATCAGGTTTGGAAATGAGCCAGAACTCTATGCGTTACAGCTGGACAGCTGAAGAAGTTGATCAGAAATTGTCTCAGATTATGAAAGACATTCACGATACTTGCGTGAAATACGGAAAAACTGGTGACAAGATTGACTACGTTAAGGGTGCTAACATCGGTGGCTTCATCAAAGTTGCAGATGCAATGTGTGCTCAGGGACACGTTTAGTAGATACTTATCACTAAATAGTTTAAAAAAGGCTGACTTTCAAGTCAGCCTTTTTTTTATCCTATCTTTCTACTTCCATTCCTGATGATGTCAACGATATGCTCGTTATTGATAATCTGCATACCGTGTCTGTCTGCAGTAATACCGTCAGTCAGACGATAAGTATAGCGCGGTATTCTTCCTTCCATGACGGTCGGCAGATAAGCAAATTTAAAATGCGGACATTTCTCATGCAACGTCTGTCCGGCTTCCAAAATATGTGTGGATATGATAAACGAACAGTTCCGGTGAATAGAAAAAGCCTCAATGACAGCCACTGTGGCATCATAAGCGTCTTTTACATTAGTACCTTTAAATAATTCATCCAGAATTATCACCATATTTTTACCGGCAGCCACCTCGCTTGCAACAAACTTCACACGCAATACCTCAGCATAGAAGTGGCTGTAACCCATATTCAAGTTATCAGATACATTAATGGAGGTATATAATCCATCCTGCACCGTAAATTCCATCTTTTCCGCTGCCACAGGGAAACCCATGTGCGCCATATAAACCGCCACACCGAACGACTTCATAAAAGTAGACTTACCCGCCATATTTGCACCGGTCAAAAAAAGCACATTTTGATTATGACTGATACAAATGCTATTGGCAACAGCATTGCGCACCTGCGGATGAAAGACATTCACCAAATCAATACGATTGTCAGTCGTTGACGACGGATATGCCACAGCTCGAGAGAAACCTCTCTGAGCAGCGACAGCCGCACCGGTCATATAAACGTCCAATTCATATATAATATTCATCAGACGTCTCAAATTCTCATAACCTTGCGCACGCAAACAATAATCATAATACACCAAACGACGGAAAGGGAATTGCTCCACGCCCTTCAACTTCTTCAATTCCTCCCACTCTTTACTATGCAACATAGTCATCACCTCAGAAATCGTCGCACTATAAGCACCGTTTCCTTCGTCAAGTCCGGCATAAAAATATTCAACTTTATCCAACAACTGGATAGAGGCAACAACTCCGGCACCTATCAACTCGTAAGCCTGGTCTGCAGCTATGCACTGCATCAACTTACGTTTGCCATTATTCAAATAACTGACAGCCTTCTTGGAATGGGCCGGAGTACTCAGATAATATTCCACAGCATCCAGAAGTTTTCTATCAAAAGGAAACTCCAAATTTTTCTGCTGGAAATATTCGAACACAGCACTTCTTTTATTAATGGTATCCGCATCAGAAAGAGGATTGCGGAACATTTGTTCCAACACCATCTCTCCTCCCCTCGTATGAGTGCGGCTAAACACATTATAAATAGAATTACTTCTATATTTTCCCAAGAGATTCAAATCATCCAGGGTCTGCTTATCTACTGTAAAACTCATGATTTCTGCGTCAAAATATCAATAATATGTTCATTACGCACGATCATCATACCATGCCTGTCATTGGTAATACCCGGCTTCAAAGAATACGTATACATCGGACGCCCATCCTTCATCACCGTCGGAAGATACACATAAGTGATATTGTCACACCGCTTCTTCAAATCCTCTCCGGCCTCAATGATGTGTGTAGATATCATAAAAATACAATTCTTCTTCTCTGCAAATGCCTCCATTACAGCAAGTGTTGCCTCATGTGCATCCTTCACATTAGTACCTCGGAACAACTCATCGAATACAATCACGAGATGACCGATACGCCCCACCTGCTCTGCCACCTTTTTCAAACGCTGCACTTCTGCATAAAAATGGCTGTAACCAAGCATCATATTATCGGGCAAATTAATAGTCGTATACATACCATTTTGCACACTGAAACGCATTTTCTTCACCGGCAGTGGGAAGCCCATGTGAGCCAAATATATCACAATACCGAATGTCTTCATGAAAGTAGACTTACCCGCCATATTCGCTCCAGTCAGGAACACTACATTATGCTCCGCATCCGCCTGAATCGAATTGGGGATAGCCTTCTCTATCAAAGGATGGAACATACCCTCGATTTCAAGAATATTGCCACCAAGAGGCAATGCCTCCGCAAAAACAAACCCACGTTCCCTTGCCACCTCTGCAATGGAAATATATACATCTATTTGATAAAGATAACGAAGGATTTTCAATATTGACTCATACCCCTCATACCGCAAAAGACTATCATACTTGGAAGTCTTTGCATACGACAGTTTTGTCCTACCTTTTTCCTCCGGAGTCCAAGCCAACTGAGGAGCTGCCACCAATTGAGCCAACTCTTTACATTCTTGAGCATAAGGATTGTTATCTCCTTCAACCTGAGCAAGAAAACTCCTGACAGTATTAAGCAGATTGATTCCTGCCAACACACCTTTCAACACTTGTTCAAATTCCATGTCCCCTCCTATACATCTCTTCACTCTCCGCTGCAAAGTATTGTCTTCCTGCATCAATCTGGAACGCTCATCACGATTTGCCAAATATCCTTCCAATGCATCAAACCACTCATTCTGGAAATCAAACCGTACATTCTTATCCATAAAATAACGGATAACAGTACTTCTATGGTTGATTCTTTCCACATCAGAGAGGGGGTAATGGAACATTTCTTCCAACAATTGTGCTCCACCTCGTGTACGGGTGCTGTTAAACACCCCATACACCGAGTTACCGCGGACCTTACCAAAGATATTCAGGTCGTTTATCGTTTGTCTATCTATAATAAAAGCCATAATGTCTATTTTAGATTCTACTATCTGCCTCTCCGTCTCAACCAAATAAACAATGCAAACAAAAGAAGGAAGCAAGGTAATACCCACACAAACAATGCACTAAGTATAGAAGCAGAGCTTTCGCTGAGGAACACTTCATCATCAGGAGCCTGAGGACGGCGAATATCAATTGGGACTTCCTCATCAGATAACCAATAGAATCCTCCAGCTATCAAATAGTAATTAAAGGCATTGATGCCCGGACGTGCCTTCAGTAATTCTCCATTACTTACACAATCTGCATCTCCTAAAATTAGTATCTTCTGCTCTTTGTCTCCCATCTTACGAGTCAAAGCCAAAGCGGTCGGATAAGATTGTTCCACTTCTCCGGCTTCCACATTCAGCACGGCTTTGTTGTCAACAAAATCAACTGTTTCCAACTCATTCCAACTGCCTTTTTCCGGACTCACCAACAAAGGAGTAACCTCAAATCCCTTATCCTCTGTATATTCCAACCCAACAGCATTCGGCATAGCTATTCCATAGCCATACAAATGCAACTGATTAAACCAGTAATTAAGTTTTTTAGCCTCCTCTGTCGGAGTAGCCAATATCAAATCCGCATCATACTCCGGAGTCGGATGAACCAGGCATCCCGGCATAAAACGCACACCCATCGAGGCCACAAGCGGATTCATCACCTCCTGACGTTTTGGTTCTCCTATAATCACCAGATTGCCTCCACGTGCAACATACTCGTCAAAATGCTGTTGTTCCTGCTCATTCAGTGCCTCTTTCATTTCTGCTACTACCAAAATATTGATATCTTCCGGAATTCCTTTATCCAATGTCACCTCAGTAAAATCAAAACCCTGATTGATCAAGGCATAGCGAAAATTATTAGCATGCGTAAACATACTGTAAGAACGTTCTCCAACATTGTCTACAGCACGTTCTTCGTGCCCCTGCAGGAATCCCACTTTTGGAAGATCCATCACCAAACGTTTCAATGCCGCTGAAATTTCAGCTTCCGTTGGGAAAATCATATTATCATCAAAAATACGCAAAAAAGTCTTCTTACCATTATATTCCAATTCACGCACCACCCGGTTGTGTTCACCTGACAAATCAATCTTAGCCTTTATCTGCTCCGGGGTCAAAAACAATTTCGGATTCAGGTCATTGATTTTCATCATCTTCTTCGCCTGTTGTTCCATAGTCAGATTGCCTTCTTCATGGTATGCCGGCACACTTGGAGTATCATAATAATACACATATTCCATCTCCATATCCGGCTTAAAACGCACATACTGTTCGAAAAGCTTCAGATCCTCATTTACACGAGCCGGCAAACCAATCCAGAAATACTTGTCCAACAAATTGACATAGGTTGTCATCTTAAGCTTACCATCCATCTGTCCGATAATCTTCTGGCTGTTAGGGGTCAATGTATTCTGATCTGTCGTGGTCGCATCATAATAACTTCTAAAAGCCGGACGGGAAGTAACATATCCGATTAGCAACGCGATTGCCCAAATACCTAAATACTTACCCCATGTAACCGTCCATTTGCTCTTCTGTCTTCTGGATTGCAGACGAATAATCGCCATTGCCAAGAACAGAGCTATCACCAAAAAGAAATAAATGATATTGGCACTGCAAATCATTCCAAATAAAAACTCCTGCGAACGTCCCGGCATCGCCAACCAATAAGTCAGGTCGCGTACAAATTCAACATCCTGCCACCAGCCTTGTACATAAGTCAATAACGATAAGACCGCCAATGTACCGACCGCAGCCACCACCTGATAAGAAGTCAAACTTGACATCAACAAGCCTATCGCCGCATAGGCACAAATCAAGAGATAAATACCCAACAGACCGGTAAACACCTGAGAATAATCAAAATCCTTGATAATAAAAGCTCCAACGAGGACATAAAGCAAGAGAATCCCCACCAATACAAGGGCATAAACCACCATCGAAAGATATTTTCCCAAGATAATCTGCACATTTGTTACCGGAGAAGAATACAACAACTTGATAGAACCGCTTCCCAATTCACGGCTCATCAAATTCATCGTCAATAATGGAATATACAAATAAAGATATCCCTGCACAATGGTCAGCACCCCCTCCCAACCACCGAAAAATCTGGATGTTGCATTTGTGGCTCCATATCCCATTTCTTTACTCTTCATCACACCATCGATAAGACCGGCAAAATCTATCCCTGTCTGAAAAGTGTACAAAATCAAAATCAACCAGGCAATAGGCGAAAAGAAAAGCGATTGCAATTCCGCTTTTGCAATTTTATAAATAATCTTCATGATAATCTGTATAGAATAATTCGTTATTTCCTTGACAACTCTGCAAAAATATCGTTCATAGAACTCTTTTCCTGTCTCAACTCAGTCAATCCCCAACTTCTGGCGGCACTGGCTTCAACAAGTCGTTCTGTCACCTCCTGAAAATCCTTATATTTAATCCGATAATCCGGTCCACCCAACTCCTCGACATCCAACACTCCCGACACTCTCTTCAAATCTTCGACAGCAGGCATGGCCATCAACGAAACAAACAAAGAATCCGGCACAATATAATTGTCAAACTCCTCCACCGTTCCAGCAAACACCAACCGTCCTTGCTCAATCATTCGGATATGGTCGCAAACAGCCTGCACCTCTGAAAGGATATGAGTAGAAACAAGCACCGTATGCTCTTCTGCAATCTCCTTTATCAAATGGCGGACATCCAAAATCTGATTCGGATCAAGTCCATTGGTCGGCTCGTCCAACACAACGAAATCCGGATTGTGTATAATTGCCTGGGCTATGCCGACTCTCTGTTGGTATCCTCCGGAAAGATTCCGAAGCAGACGCTTGCTGAAATGACTGATACCGCAACGTTCCAGCACTTTCTTTACAGCTTTGGAAATTTCCCGATCCGGGATATAACGCAAGCCGGCACAATATTCCAGATATTCTGTCACCGTCAAATCCATGTGCAATGGTGGATTCTGCGGCAGAAAGCCGATATGCCGTTTCGCCTCCACCGGATTTTTGCTCATGCTGATTCCTTTGATATAAACATCTCCTTCCGACTGCCGTAACACACCACACATAATGTTCATCGTTGTGGATTTCCCGGCTCCGTTGGAGCCGAGTAATCCATATATTCCATGTTTTGGAACTTCAAAATTTATGTCCCGAATAGCCCACTGCACACTATAACGATGCGAAAGGTGGTCTACTTTTACTATTGTCTCTTCCATTGATAAATTCTTTTTTATAATACTTCACCCATTCAAACCCAATTATCAATACCAATCATGACTACTTGTATGCCATCCAATTTGCTTGATTGAAGCAACTTTACCACCGACATTTTTCTCAAGTAACAACACAGGAGAATTGATATTCTTGATATCATAAGCCAAAATCGTTCCATCTTCACACCCCACCCACAATTGATCCATATCAAAAAAAGCATAGGCTAGAGAAGTAATTTTAGAAGGGAAAGTCGCATTAAATTTCACAAATCTTTTGGATTGGTCCGACCAGACAGTCGAACGTTGAATAAAATACAACTCATCACCGACAGAATAAAAATCACGGTATTTTGCAGCATCTGCAATCGGTTGTGTTCTTGAATCACGACCATTACCACTAGTTAAAATCACAGAAGAAGCATCCAATTTGACCGGCATAAGATAAAAACGTTCCATTCCGACATATTTAAACGAAGCAGTACGATTTTCAAATCCAAAATCTCCCGCTAAAGTTCCTCCATAAGCAGGGTCATTATAATACACCGTAAATAATACTGTCGTTCCTGTAAATCCGAAGCTAATGTGATTTTTTTGGCTGATATGAAGCACCTCTGTACCCTCCGGAAAGCCGTCTACCGGCACACTACGGCTATCTTTCAAAGGAATCACTCTGGTTTTATATACAGAGGTTTTATTATATTCTTCCTCTCCCACATCCTCTCTCCATGTTGTAGCCATTACAATCCGACGATTTTTTTCATCATAACAAGGAATGATTCCGGCATAAGTAGAGTGACCTAATTTTGTAATCTTATATCCCTTGGCATCGATGTAATATGGTTCAGTCAAATACTTACCCACTAAATAATTAGCCGATCTCATTCGGGTAAATAAACGTCCATCTTTTGTCACAATAAATGATGCAGCTCCTTCTCCAAAATCCGGACTACCGGGAGCTTTCTCCTTCATAGCCAAAATATTAAAATCTGCTGGTGTTCCATCCAAAAACTGATCTTTTACTTCACTCACCTTCTTCATGTCCTGTACATTCACCTCATAGGCAACTTGGTCTGTCAGTATCACACAAGCACCACTTGCACTGACATCACGGGAAGTTTCCATCACTAAATCCAATGGCTGTCCCGGCACATCATGCCCGTTGATGGTTTTATAAGCATCCTCTTTCAAAATATAATTGGTAGTAACCTTACCGTTTTCTGAAACAGAACGCGGGCTGATTACAGACACCTTAGCCTTCCCACTATTTTCCGACAAAATAAACCAATCATCCGGAGCAAACGGAGGATAAAAATAAACTAATAAACGAGCAGGAAAAGTAACCCCAGTCTTTTTCTCTATCACATTAAAAGTTCCCCATTCTCCCTTGTCATTACTATAACGGGTCAGACCAATTTTCTTTACAATCTCATCCGTCGGCATATCAAAATCCAACTCCTCACTAATTACCACATCTCCAATTTTCCATTCATAACGCACCTCTTCCGCACGTATCACCGAATCCGCTTCCCAAGTAAACATCTTGCTACCCCTGAACTTCATTACCTCTCCTTCTCCGGCATAACCATAGATATACTTGGGAGCACTTTCATTAAATGCCTCCACCCATAAAGGAGGATTTAACTCCTCATACGAATAGTTTCCTTCGTCCTCAAAACACCCGGTCAACAGACCAAATAAAAATAATAGAATATATAATCTTATCGATTTCATAACTTTTCACATTTTAAATTAAACTTCCACAGACATCCAGCTACCATCCTCATCCTGCATCGGATTTTCTGCCAACCACTGCTTGAACAATTTTACCAATTTAATTGCCTCATCCGGAGCCTCTTTAATCATTTTGCCATCCAAATCATAAGCACCCGGCACATTCTCCAAAAAAGTCTTATACTTTAAAGACGAATAAGGTCCCATCAAACCAGCAGCAACTTCAGGAGTCCACCATTCCGGTTTTACAGCATCTCTTGTCAAGTGAATCACCGCCCTTGAACGTTCGTACTGTCCCACTTGCAATTCTTCAGTAGGCACAATTTCAACCACCAGACGGACACCTTCCTGCAACTCATCCAAACGAGCACTGCGATTCATCCGGATTTGTATCGTATCCAAAATCAAGGACGCTCCTTCCGGTATCGGGCGTGCCCGAAAAGTATAGGTATCTTCCAGAACATATTCATCCGAATTTGCTGTTGTCATATCGTCCACCACTCTCAATCCAAAATGCAAATCTCTTGTCAAAGGACGTCCTGCCAAAGCGATGACGATATCAGCCATCACATGATCGTCCGTCGGCTTGGCAAAAAAGAATGTCACATCCGTCGAATCCGCTTTGGCCGTTCCAGGAGCTGCCTCGTCCATAAAATATTTATAAAAATAGACTTCATGACGTTCTCCAAAAGGCTCAATATCCTGTTTGGAACATGCTCCAAATAACATCACCCCTATTATTGCAAATAATATATACACTTTCATATTTTCTGATTTTAATAGATTACATATTCTGATCATCCGGTATCGGCAGCATGTACTCTGATTTATTCAATTCACGCACTTCATCTGATTTAAAATAAATCTTTGCTCCCAACCGCTTGTATAAATAAAATAACTGTCCTTCAGAAATCCATTCACGCTGGGCATCACGAATCATATCCCTTTGAAATATCTCAAAATCCCGAGCAACCTTCAGTTCCTCCATTGTTTTCCATTCACCCTCAACTTCGGCATATTCAGAACGTTTTTGTCTGATATCATTCAAAATTCTATAAGCTTCGTCAAACTGATTTTTCCGGGCATAACATTCTGCCATGATATAACGCATCTCCGTAGCTCGAATCACAGGAAGAATACGTACATTTTTTTTACGGATTTCAGTATTGTCACTGCAATACCATTTTGCGGAAAATTTATAATTTCCCCAAATATTATTATCTTCTGGTTTAAACAATAAATATTTGGAACGAATATCCATTTGCGATTCATCAATCTGTCCATCCGGGCTTTGGAACATCTTCTGGTTATCCAAATCAAGCATCAGCCAATTTCCCTGGTTCATACCCTCTGACTTTTTTCTAAAAAAGCTCCCCAAGTTATAATTATTATATGCTTCCTCATTATACACAGCAAAAATCAAATTGGATATACATTTTAAATCCGCCTTATTTTCAAAATCATCGCCGGACACACCTCCAAACTCATCCTTGGAAAACATATCATAAGAAACGCCCTGTGTTCCGATAGCCTTAAACTTCAACACTGTATCAGCCATTTGGAAAGCCTCATCGTACATACCTGCATACTGATATGCTCTGGCCAACAAAGCAGTAATGGCATAATAGCTCAAACGAAATCCTCGTCCTTGATAAAAACCATCCACATCATCCGGAGATTGATAATTTTCCATTCCATACTCCAATACTCCATTGAAACGAGCCTGTCCGGATGCGCTCAAACTCATTCCCAAAGCCGTTGTATCAAAGTCAATCGTCAGTTCGCGAGCCTTCTTAAAATCCCGAATAACCTTTTCCATAAAAGGTTTCACTGCAATACCGTTAGGCTGGATATTAGGATAATCTTCTACATAGGGAACACGCTGGGTTCCATCATCATGAATCAATGCCGGAGCAAACAAACGCAACAAATCAAAATGCATCAAAGCCCGGCAAGCGTACGCCTCTCCCAATATCATCTTACGCTCCATCTCGCCACCTTCAAAAATATCAGCAGAAGCTCCTTCCAAATTTTGTATCAAATTATTGGCATTAGCCACCACATTGAAACCATCCTTCCAGATAGCATCAATAGTCGGTCGCAAAGCGGTATTTTGATAATCAAACTCCCGAGCAATTTTATACATATTGACACCCTCATCGTTATATTTCCAATCCCAAGTATATTGCCTGGAAATACAATCCACTAACCCAAATTGCAATTCTACCCCATACAGATTCTTTGATGCCATCGCCTCATAAACACCCGCCAACACAGAGCGATATCCATCTCCGGAAGTAAACAATTCATCACTCGTAGCCTGACCTTCCGGTTGCAAATCCAACCAATCCTTGCAAGCACTCAATGACAGCAAGGAAAATAAAAGCACGATTTGTAGATATATCTTCATATTCAAAATATTTTATTGTTAGAATCCTAAGGACAATGTAAAGCTATAATTTTTCGCATACGGATAACTTGTTCCCCGTTCTTGTCTAATGGACGACCATCTGCAAACGTCATTCATATTAAAGCGCAAACCTAAAGAAGTCAATCTGATTTTACGAATCAAATCACGATTAAAGTCATATCCACATGAGATGCTACTAAATGAAAGATAATTATTATCCTGTACAAAACGGGATGTAGGCTGAGTCTTTTGCTTATTCTTCAAATCAAAGAAAGGAGCAACATCACCCGGTTTCACCCAACGTTGGGTCAATACACGGCGGTCTACATTACCTCCATCTATATCTGCCTCTTCCACCTTGTTTTTTACTGTTTCATTATAATCTTGAGCACCCCATTGATACAAGAAAGTGGTATTCACATAAAAACCTTTCCAAGCGACATTAATACCGAATGAGCCTTGCGCATCCGGACTCTTATCTCCCACAACTACCTCATCTGCTGCATTCCATACATACGTACTCTGACCGTTTCTTTTACGGAACAATTCCTTACCATTAGAGGGATCGATACCATAAGAAGGCACAGCATAAATGGCTGTTGTCGATGCTCCTACATAATATTGTGTCAAAGGAATATAGAGCAAATCCGAATATTCGCCACCTTGTCCTTGGTTGTTTCCGTTATGGAAATCCTGAATATTCTGGTTGTATCTTTCCGCTTCCTGACCCAATTTAGTAATCTTGTTCTTATTAGAAGCCAAAGTTGCATTTACAGCAACCGTCCAGTCATCATTTTGGAAAACAGTAGCATTCAACTTGATTTCATAACCTTTATTCAAAATTGAACCGGCATTCGTATAATAACTGGAGAATCCTGATGATGTACGGATAGTCAATTGTTCCAACTGATTCTTGGTTTCCTTACGGTAATAGTTTCCTTCAATTACAAAACGGTCACGGAACAATCCCAAATGCACACCAACATCCAATGTATGGGTTTTCTCCCAAGTCAACCTTGTATTACCCAAAGCTATCAAAGTATTTGACGGAGTATTATAATACCATTTATCAGATGTTTCATACGTAGAGATAGCTGCATAAGCCGGGAAATTCACATTACCGGTAACACCATATGTTCCACGGATACGTAACAAACTGATTAACCAATTGTCCTTTAACCATGAATAGTTATGGAAGTTAATACCGGCCCCTACCGACCAGAAAGGAGCAAAACGTTTGTCTTTACCGAATTTTGAAGAACCATCCAAACGGAAAGAAGCATCCAACAAATAAACATTGTTGTAAGAATAGTTCAGTGAAGCCAACACACCGAACAAACGGCTTTTATCAGAAGAAACCGTAGCCTTGCGGGTCTGTTCTGCAGCATAGGTCGGTGAATTCAAATTACTCAATTGGAATCCTCTATAATCCAAAGCCGTTGTCTTACTATGAGATTCCTGCACGTTCAAACCGGCAGTAGCATTGATAAAATGTTTGTCAATACCTTTATTGAAATAAAACATAGCATTGGTATTCCACGTAAATGATTTATCCGAAGACGTTGTCAACGATCCTCTTTCACGTGTCGGACTACTCTTGAAACTCGGATCTTTCGGATCGGTAAAACTCTTGGTTTCAGAATCCGTTCTGGTCACAGAAAGCTGTCCCTTAAACGAGAAGTTGTCTGTGAAATAGATATTAATGCTAAAATTATTTGTTAGGTCATTTAATCTGGAACGTCCCGAAAAACTACCTAATTTTTCCGCTTTATAAAGAGGATTGGTTGTCTTACCATCCTTCAATGTTTCCAATAATTCTCCGTCATTTGAATAAGGAGCCCAATAGGGCTGCAACTTGGCATAAGTCTCGAAATTTCCATAAGGAGAATCCTGTGATTTTGTCACATTAAAAGAGATAGAATTCATCACCTGCAACCAAGACTTATTACGATAATCCAAATTTAAACCTACACCAATATTATCACGATAAGAATCAATCATAGCACCATTGTGTGTAGCATAATTCAAATCCAAGCTGTATCGAATACTTTCCACACCTCCGGAAATATTCATACTATGCGAATGGTTGAATACATTATGCAAGGGTTGTGCCAACCAATCCGTTTCAACACCCCTACGAACCTCATTCACCAAATCATTATAAGCAATATCTTTTTCTAATTGAGAACCAGGATCTCCACTTTCTGCTATATATTTACCAGACAAACGTTCTACTTCAACTTTTTCCCAAGCATCACACAAGTTATAATCAGACAAATCCGGCAGTTCAACCCCCGCATTAAAATTGTACATCACCCGCAATTCTCCAGGCTTAGGCGCAACGGTAGTAACGACAACCACTCCATTCGCAGCACGGGAGCCATATAAAGCCGTCGCAGCAGCATCCTTCAATATAGTCATACTTTCAATCCGATTGATATCCATATCATACACTTTCTGCACAGACACCTCAAAACCATCCATTATAAAAATAGGCAAGTTAGGATTATCTTTCAGAGAAGTTCTCTGAGAACGTCTTGCTTTCTCCATTTCCAGACCACGGTTCATACCAATACTACCTTCTCCACGAATCGTAAACTCTGGCAAAGAGTTCGGGTCTGAACCAAACAATTTATTTTCCTTGATACGGAATGAAGGGTCAAATGCCTGCAAAGCAGCAATCACATTCTTGTTGTTTGTCTTCAACAACTGGTCTTTATTGACAGTAGTGGCATTACCGGTAAAACTTTCTTTTTTCAACATGGTATATCCCGTTACAACCACCTCTTCCAACTCCTCTTTAGCACTTTTCATCACTACATAAAACTCTTTCTGAGCTTTATATGCCACCTCTACCGACTCCATACCGATAAAAGAAAACACCAATGCCAAGTGAGCAGTTTCCGGCACAGTCATAGTAAACTGCCCATTGGCATCGGTCACTGCCCCCACGGTAGTACCCTTCACCAATATGGTTACACCCGGCAACGGCTCTTTTCTTTCATCGACAACCTTCCCTTTCAGAACTAATTCCTTTACTGTTTTTTGAGGAATTGCCGGCTTTAATACTATCACCTCATCCTGCAATACATAAGTCAAGTCAGTGTTCTTCAGGCAGGCATTCAAAATAGTCCGGATATCATCCCCTTGTACATCCACATCCACCTTACCGATTTTATCCAAGTCTTCTTCATTATACATAAAAACAAACGAAGTCTGGCTTTCTATCGCCCAAAGCACATCCTTCAGACTGGCCTCCTTCATAGAAAGCTTAACCTGCTGCCCGTTCTGAGGGTAAACGTTTGCATGAACATGCAACATTCCCAACAGAACAAATACAAATGTCCATCTAAACATAAGTCGCAATTTTTTCATAAATTTGTAATTTAATTTTTATGTTGATTATTTTGACAAAGCAAAATGGTCAATCGGCAGGGATGCTGCAACATCCCTGCTTTTTTATCTACCACGCCTTATCCTTAAAACTTTTCCATTTCTATCTATTTTTACCTTTCCATTAGCTTCAAATATGCGCAAAAGAGGATCTATCGATTCGTCACGTCCTACATTGAACCCGAAACGATAATCTTTCACTTCCTGATTTTCATAAAACACAGTAACATCATACCAACGTTCGATAGCGTGCATAATATCTTCCAAACGGACATCCCGGAAGCGGAAACGAGAATCTTTCCAAGCCACGAGATAGCTGACATCAACAGCTTTCACGTCCTGTTTTCCGGTATTCTTATCCAATACAAACTGCTCGTTCGGCTGCAATACCCGTTGACGGATTCCCGGACCCGACACAGCCACCTTACCTTCAACCAAGGTCGTATGCACCAAAGCATCATTTTCGTAATCCGCCACATTAAAATGTGTTCCCAATACTTCGATATTATATCGGGAAGTTTTTACGATAAAAGGTTTTGCTGCATCTTTAGCAACCTCGAAGTAAGCCTCTCCGTGCAATTCCACTTCACGAGTGTTTCCAACGAAACGAACCGGATAGCTCAAAACGGTCTCCGCATTCAAATGAACAACAGT
Organism: uncultured Odoribacter sp.; assembly: GCA_945900015.1. GTDB lineage: Bacteria > Bacteroidota > Bacteroidia > Bacteroidales > Marinifilaceae > Odoribacter. The sequence continues at coordinate 19,871 of CAMDJC010000004.1, forward strand.
CCCGTCGCTAAGGGTCAGTTTAAACTCACCCCCACGCGGAACAGTCACCTTATTAAAAACCACTTCTTCGACAGTTTGCACCAAACTGTCTTCATATATCAAATTATCACCCTGATTATATATATTTGTTGCCGACTGCTTTTCAATGATTCCCCCCTTGGTCTTTTCCAAGTCCACCACTTTTCCATCCGCCAAAGTCAACATTGCACGCGTACTTCCTTGCACCACTTCATTTTGTGCCACCTGCTTTTCGGCTTCCATTTTTTGCTCCCAATACAACCTCGCCGCAACTCCCATCCCACAAACCAATGATATGACTGCTACCCAACGCAAAAACCGACGACGCATCCGTATTGGTCGACCCGCAGATTTCTGATGACATTTCTGTGATAATTTTTCCCACCCGACCGTCTTGTCAAACCCAGCCGCTTTCTTTTGATACATTTCGCAATTGCGCCCGTCTAAAATATGTTCATAAAGATTTTGATTGTCTTCCGACTCAGACAACCATTCATCCAAACTGCTCTTGTTTTCATCAGAGCAATCTCCCGACAATACATGGGCAATCTTTTTCGCTATCTCAAAATCCTTTTCTGTATTCATGCCTTTTTCATGTTCTTTATAACAACCTCCGTTTATAATAAAACACAAAAAAGCATTTTTATGGGGAAGCCAATTCCCACTTTTTTTTGAAAAAAAAATCGCAGAATTTGCAATTATCTTAGAATTAAACGGTTATTCGGATTGCTTGAAAATTGGGTAACGAGATAGCAACCGTTCGTGTTTCTGAGTTCTTCATTGTTATGCTCCAATGTGATAACTCTGATGCCACAAAGGTACAAAAAGAAATGCAGACGAAAAGAGAATGATGATAATTTTCTTTCTCCTGCATTTCAATTATAGCAGTTTCTTTAATTCTTCAATATCGGGTAGCGCATTGCGTAATCGTTCGGGCATATCTTTCGTTGCTCGATAAGTTGCAACACCCATAGGCTTGTCATAATCTCTAATTGCAAACTCGACAAATGATTGATTCATATCACGACATAACAAGATGCCAATTACAGGGTTTTCGTGCGGTTTCTTTACATATTTATCAAGAGCCGACAGATATGTACTTAACTGACCCAAGTACGAAGAGCGAAATTTTCCTGATTTCAACTCAACGACAACAAGCGAATTTAGTTCACGATTGAAGAATGCCTGTTTTGTACTAGGCATTGTGGCTGTGAAATTATTAGGGAGTGTTCCGCGATGGTTGTATAAATCTGCTTTAAGATAATCCCTCAAAGTGTACTTATTCCAAAACCGTGTGGCTGATTCGTGAATATAGAACAAACGAGCATCTAACGACTTCGCCTTTGTTATAATTTCAATATGGTGACTAAAACCAATGGCAACAAAATCCGGCCAATTAAATTTGTCAGCCATTGGCTGGCGATTTATAATGGGCGACCACTCTTCGTAGAATGAGCGCATATTCTTTATGTTCGTTGCCGAGAATCCACGAATTCCGGGCAACTCCTTTTGTAGTTACCGGCTAATTGCTTCTATTGCACCTTTGCCCCAATAGCCCTCACGAGAGTTCTTAGAGACATAACAACCTATGCCATAGTACAATGATAGTTGCTCTTTATTAGCCACAGACGCTGCACGATACTGACGGATTTACAACGATTTAGTTGAGTGCCAATTAAAACTGTCTGAAAGCCATATAAAACATACAGCCTGACAGCTCTACACAAAGTAATTTTGCAAACAAAAAGAGTAGAGCCACCGTCAACGATTATTTTTCCATACCAATGTCCTAAATCTGCTTTGCAACTCACTCAATCGTTCCATAATCTCATCGAAAGAAGGTGCATTGGCATAGATGAATCCAATTTGCATCTGCTTATAGTCGTCACGCAAAACATCTTCGATGCTTTCAGGAGGCAGGAACGATATTGTGTGTGGAAGATGACTCGTATAGTCCAATCCACTCCAAGCCGTGAACTTTTTACGATGAGTCACAATGTCCTCGTATAATTGTACATCCTGCATTGCTTCCATAGCAAACGGTTTATCCATCATCTTTACAATGTCATACATGTGTCGTGTGATACGTTCGATATGCGTACAGCCATTGGGACGGTTAAACTCTTCATGCAAAAGAAAAACCTTTTCCAGGAATGTTCGTCCTGGCACTACGGTAGGAACAGTGAATATAGGTAATGAGAACTCTTCACCTGGATAAGCATCTTCTATCATAGAACGCATTTCCACATCTTCTGACGGTTCCATGAGTGAACGACAGCTTATCTCAACTTTGACTCGTTCGGGTATATATTGCATTTTCGTTTGTAGCACTGAATTATACTCGACAAACAGGACCACAGGATCAAGGTCACTGACAGATGTCTCCGGAACTATAACCTTACAGCTCTCTGATAGCCCAAACTCTTTTAATCTGGTCTCAACGTCGAGCGCGAAAGAGCCATCTATGAACTTCTTGGAGTCTTTCCGCAACTTAGTCCGTTGACTTTTAGTCTCAATATTTGTAAATCCGAGATATTGGGGATCTATTGCAAGGTCAATATCTTCTGAAAACCGTTCTATTAATCCCCAACCTTTGCTAAGGCTTGTTCCTCCCTTGAAAACAAAAGCTGCTGCATACGGCAAAGAAAATATGGCACGTAACACCATACTGACCCAGTAGTCCTTTTCTACGGCATTGTCCACAATCCCTTTATCTTCGGCTACATTAGCCAAAATGGTAAGTTGTTCTTCTTTTGTAAGTTTAGTAAAATTCATAATGCAAGTCGTTGTTTAATCCATTGCGGGGCAATACTGTAATCGTATTTGATTTCATCAGGACTACCATATTTTTCAATGGCTTGTTTTATGATTGCAACCTGTTCATCTGTCACGTTATCTTTCCCTAATTCTTTCATGGCAGCGACTATAAGTGGAAACAAGTCTGTCTTGTAGGCAAAATTGCGAGGTGCGCTGCGCTTGAATATGATTTTACGGTTCCCGATAGTAAGTTCCCTTGCTGTGGCATCTGTCAAATAGACTGCATTCATCGTGACCTGTGTGGAAAGTCCCAATTTGTTCAATGCTGTCAATCCACTAGGTATAATACGAGCCTTATCCTTTTCCGCTATAGCGTATGCGATATCTTCTATAGAGGGACGAAGTACACCGAACTTATTCCGTAATGGATATAGATATAGACCTTGAGAAAGACGAATGAGCACACCCTCTTTCTCTAATCGGGAAAGCGCACGAGTAACTAGTCCGTCATTATTCAGATGGGCAAAATCACTCACCATATAAAGCCTGTTCGGCCCGTTTCGGTCTATGATGTTTCGTATTTCCTTCGTCAGTATTGTCTTCATATCCACAATGATTCCACTTGCAAAGATACGATATTACTCTTGATGTAGCAATAAAATGTCCGAAATTCTTAAAGAAAATCGGACATTATAGAATGCTTTGCGGCTTAATACCACCCCTAACCAACTGTAAAATTACAAAAAAGTCATAATAATAAGCCTTGTACGGGCAAATTATTACGACTTGGGGTGCATTTTAGAGTTTCAACCCTCGATTTTGTCTTCTGCTTGTCGGCAATCCTAATGCTTCCATAAACTGGTCGCTAGTTGACGATTTTATTAAGCCCCAATTGATTTTCAATATTATCCCAAGAACAGATAAAGCAGATAATAATAGTCTTTCAAAGCCTCCTTTAATTTTTTGTAGGCAATCTTTTTCTGTGTATGGACAGAGCTTTCGGCAATCCCCAAACGGTCGGCAATCTCACTGTTTTTCAACCCGTCCAAAGCCAATTGAATCACCTCTTTTCCCTGAGGCGAAAGCGTTTCTACAGCTGCATAAAAAATACGATAGCTCTCTGTCTCTATCAAATTATTATGAAAAAAGCCTTTGTTTTCAATCACAGAGATATCTTCCCGCACAATCTTCTGACGCTGCACGATATTCAGGCAGTCGTTCCTGACAACGGTATAAAGAAAAGACTTGATTTTAACAGCATCATCGAAATCCCCCCGACGAGCCCAAAACTTCACAAAAGCCTCCTGCACAACATCCGCCGACAACGCATCATCTTTCAAATAGGCAGACGCAAACACACACAACCCTTGGTAGTACTCATTAAACAAACTTCGGAAAGCCTGTTCATCGCCATGTTGTATCTGTTTTATTGCAATATTCACAATATATACATAAAGTTAATTTTGCAAAACTAATGAAAAACATCCAGCATTCCCAACAATCCGAGAAATTATTATAACACAAAACATCAGCAACTACTCCAACCGGACAAATTTCACAGCATCCGCAATAATCGCAACATCTTTATCCTTGTTAACCTCCTTATCGGAAAGTATTACCCGGACTTCTCCTTCCGGAAAATCAAATTTTCCCAAAGACACCCAACCTGAGGGAAGGCCCTCCAGTTCTTCATCCAATGGCAATTCTATCTCTTCCTGTTTATCCCCATAACAAACCGTATAGTAGTTGACAACAGAAGAAGGGAAGGCTTTTATACCCGGAAATGTAGCGATATAATCCTTGAATACCTTTACCCAGACCTCATAATATCCGCGGGGCAATGCAACCCGCCATGTCGCTGTCGATTCCCCGACTCCTCCGCCTATACAATGATATCCGCGAATGGAATCCCCGCAAGCCGAAGTATGGTACGCAGGTACCCAATCGGAGGTCCTGCCGGAACGCGTGATGACACGATAAGCCGGTTTCTTGCCAAATTTGCGCCGAAACCATGACTCATTACTATTTTTCACCTCAAATCCGTCATCCGTATCATCGACAAGCCATACATTTTCATCCGACTTTTCAAACTCCGCATCCGAAATCGTCCGAGAAACAAAACCCGGTTTCCAAGATTCCGCCATCTCTCGGGAACAATGTCCATTATCTCCCCTCCAGACAATCGGACGATTGGCAGACAAATAAGCATACATATAACCTATACCCTCTTCACAAAATGACAAATATTTTGCTTCATGAGGTGCGAAATAAAAATGAACACTCTTAGGTTCAAATACACCTCCATAATTAACAGAAAAAAATCCTCTGCAATCTCCCATATTCCGGACCCAAGCCTCCAATCTATACAATCCGGTCTGTTCATTATAATAGCGTACCGCATCCTTTACCTTGAAATAGTGGGTATGTCTGGTTGCATACCAGACATCCGTCAAGGAATCCGCATCCGACAGCCCACGCCTGTTCCACCCTGCCATCAACGAATCGTAACTTACTTCCCCGACAGCCACCGCAGCAATACTGTCCAAAGAGGCTGCCAATTCCTCTTCCGGGACAACGAGCGCAAAATATGACCACAACTCCTTTGCTTTCACATACAGTGCTTCATACTTCAAACGCTCATCCAGAGCATTGTCCGACAAGATTTCTCCCAATGTCCTACCCATCAGATAATCATAAACATTTTCATCCCCGTCCTCATTTGCATGGGCTATACCTTCCAAATTAAAATGCAGCGGTTCCCCATAAGATCGTCTCAACAATTCAAATACAACTCCCATAAAAGGATATTTCCCGGAATACATTCTATACCGTGGCAGTCTAAACACCAGATTGGCGGCATGCCTTGCCACCGGCGAGACCACCCTATCCATTCCCGGCAGCGGATGGCTGCCAACCGTTGACATAGAAACGAACATCGTGTAAAACAATTCATCAAATACCAGAGAACAATCATCATACGTCTGAAAATCCCCGCTTAAAGAACCGGTACAATAAGATGGGAAAAACATATATTCCGGACAAAAAAACATGCCCGGCTCCACTTTTACATCTACAGGCTCCACCCTGTAACCCGAAGGCACAAAAGACACCGGAGTTTCCACACAAGCAATCCGGACATTGCCGTCCTCGTCCCAAAGGACAGCCTCGTAATCTTCAGGCTCATATCCGGTATACTTCTTCCCGTCTTCCTTCATATAACGGGAAAATACCGACCGCCTGACCTTACCGAAACAATTCTTCAATATTTCTCCCCACTTGCCTGCATAACAATCCAGTTTTAACGTCTGATGCAAAGGAATCGAATAACTGTTTACATCCGCTGCATAAACAGAAATCCCGGGGGACAGGCAAGAAGAAAAACAGACAGAATCCCCCTGTCGGACACATTTCCCTTGGGAAACGACACAACGCTGCGAAGGTTGCGCAACCGTCAGTTGGAATGATGTAAAATCCCAATGCGTAAACGCTTCACCCAACGGATTCACGGGCGGGAAAGCCACCGGATACCACATACAGGCAGGAGTCAACAATAAAATATCCCTGTGGACAAACGCACCCCGCCGACCCGTCGGGAAAAAATTATCGGCATGAAAGACATCCTCATACTCTTTGTCGGACAGATGCAAATCGCAGACACGGTCGTCCACCGTTCCGCCATACTCCCAATGCAACACCAGACTGTCCGTAGCAGGCAGACTACGATGCACAACAACGACCTGACCGCTTCTCGTATAGCTCAAATCTTCCGCTCCGCAACGCAATTCACGTATATGCAGTCCGGGATTCAAAAACAGGACAATGCTGTCCAATGCAGCCCTGCCGGGATTATAAACCGTCATATCACTGCCCACTTCCAAAACATTGTCGTGCTGAGCCAACCGAATCCGATGATTCTTTACACGGCATGTCGTTTCGTTCCAATAATGTTCAAACGTATTTTTCCACTCGTGGCGCACCATACGGTCATCCCGATAACGATACTCAAGCAAAAACAGACACCCCAGCCCCATCACAAGCACACCCAAACCACACCAACTGCAAACGCCCCTGATTTCCCTATTGGGAATCCGTCCCAGCCTCCCCAGACCCAACAGCAAAAAACCAATCCCTGCAAAGAAATAAATCAAACGATGGTGCAAATAAGCCGACAGATTTATATGACCCACCATATCCGAAAACAAATTAGGCACCCCCACAGCAAAGAAATCAAAAGTGCCATGACTGACATAAGGCAACCACCAGATGCTTCCCAGCCACCACAATACCCCAGCCAGCAAAGCAATCAACCTTAAAGTATAACGGCTTAAAAACACCATCAAACCGGAGACAAACACCCAACAGGGAATCGTCAAAGTCAACAGATAAAAAAGATAATATCCCAAGCGAAAAGGAGAAAGACTGACCGAATGCACCACCAACATCTCCATAAACATCGCCAACAGACAAACAATCATAAAAGAGAGAAAAACACCTGCCAGCGAACCCCAATAATACACCGTATTCCCAAACGGACGAACCAATACCCCGTCACGCAAACCGGAACGGACCAGACGCTTAGGGAAATCCGACATAACGACTATCAGAAAAAGAGACTGGACCAGACAAAACAAATAAGCATTCACCAATGGAATGGAACAAGGGAGCCCCACCATTTTCCAATGCATGCCGTCGCCCCCCTGCCTATACATCTGACACGCAACGATTCCCACCAAAGACAAGACTACAAAAAAACGGAATACCCAACTACGCATCTGCAACTTCATCTCATTCCGCATTATCAAGAAAAAAGCGTGCGTGTCCATAAATCTAGATTCTTTCAATTAACACAACCATAACTCACGAGGCTTCAAAGCAAAGCCAATATTATATCATATACAAATACAACAAATAAAAATTCAATAGAACGTAAATCATCCCCTTGGGTTAATTCAGAATAGAGTGTCGGCACGTCATAGAGTACTTCCTCATCGGTTTAACCTATTTATTTTTTTGTAAAAAACTTCATCCACACTTTTTCCTACAATCAAATAAACACTATCCACCACATTAAACCTTATTTCCACATTCTCTCCCTTTAACAACATCTGATTCTGTCGGACTGTCAATCTAGAAAAATACTGATACATATTTTCTGATACACCAACATCTCTACCGCACCCAATTCCCGATTTCAAAGTATCACCGCTAATGCGACAAGTTTTTTGCATTCTACGCATAGCCTGAGCAAAACGCTCTGTATTCACTTTACCTTCATGGAGCAATACCATAATATCACCGGCTGGAAATTCCAAGAACACAGAATCCTTATAAAATTGACTCCAATTACATACTTCTCCATTTTTCTTTGTCGCACAAGAAATCGACAGCAATATAAAAAACATCACCATCAGCAAATTACTAATTTTGCACATAAATACGAATATTTTATCCATAACAAAATTTAATTTGTAATACACAATGTATAACAACATAGCCGTCTTCTGTTCTTAAACCATCAAGATTTAGGCTGCCAAACAAAATAATCTGAATTCATAACACTGACAAGAGGGAAACCATCACAATTCAAAAGCCTCTCGTATAAACCTCCTCCCCTCAAATCAGAATCAAAAATACAAATATAATTCAACCTATGCGTAGGCTCCTCCGGTTTGGCATTCGTCACATAATAAGACCACACCCTCCCTGCAGTTCCTGTTCCTCTCCCCATTATTTTCAAACCACCATAACCGTCAGGACGCATTATAGAATTTTTCAAATCTATCCAATTCCCCAACCACCCCATTGCCGGTCTTTTCACCAAGTCAATACAAATATTCATATTTACCTTATTATTTCCAGGCAAAAGTACTTGAGGTGCCAAAGGCATAACAACAACATCTTTAGGTATCATTCTATAATAGAAACCATCCACTTCCAATATCCATTTCCCACTTGCCAATTGATTATTACACCGATTCCATAAATTCACAACATAATCATAAATATTCGGGGAAACATTCACATCCTGCGCATTTTCAAAATCCCATTCAAGTCTATCGTTTTCAAAACTTAAATGTTTTGCCATCCTCACGTATGCTTGCTGATAAACCTCAGAGTTTTTCCAAATAACCCGAGGATCCATCAAATCCCCTTCAATTTCCAAATAAGCAGTATCCAATACAACACCATCCAATACAACTGCCTTTGTACACACTGATTTCACAGTCTCATTTTCAACATGACAACTGTAAAACACTAGCAACAAAGCCATGCCAAGTAGCATAAACTTAAAAAAAACAGCAATTCTTTTCATGGTATTCATCATTAAATTAACATATTAATGCAATTATACGAAATAAAAATAAAAAAAACAATACACATATCAGCATTTAACACTAGTAAAAGACACAACAACTAACCCCCTCCCACTTAAATTTATATCAAAAATATGTCATCTATATGACAAATATATATCAAAGATAACAAAACCATATCTTTGACTACTATTTGACATGAATTTAAAATATGTTTGAGAAGAGGGAAGGTAGGAGATAGAACGGAGATGTTCACAGACGGAACAAGCATAAATCAAAAAAGCCAACCGTCCGTTCAGGAATCAGTTGGCTTTTATATCCTTGACAAAATATATCTACAATATCAGTTCTTTTTCAGAACATAATATTCTGCAAGTTCACCCTCATTAATGGTGCCTTTTTCATCAGACAACATCACAGAATTTTCCAGAATTTTGTAATAGGTCTTTTCTCCTGAAGAGGGAGTAATCAATTCCAACAAATCATTATTCAGGAGATTATAAACTCCGTTTGTTTCAAAAATACCGTCTTTTACTCCCAAATATTCGCTCTTGAGATAGTAGGTTGAATCGGCATTCACCGTAAGGGTCGTTTTGATACCTTCACAATCCGCACAAGGAAGCGTTCCTTCATATGTGCCATAGAAATCGTTGGCCTTGGTTGCCACTTCGGTTGCAGCCTCCGTTGTTTTGGCTTGAGTCGAATTTTTGGTTGCAGAACCTTTGCAGCCTGCCAGTGCTACGACTAAAGCACCCATTAATAAAAATTTTGCGTTCATAATGTAAATGTTGTGTTCGACAATAAAGCAAATATAATCATTTTATACATTGGAACGTTTTAAAATAGATTAATTCTTTTGCAATTGTTCGCGCTCTGTTTTTAATAAAGGCCAATTTATATCCGACTTATGCTCTGATTTTATAATCGCCATTAATTCAGCTACTTTATCCGGATAAAGTTTGGCAACATCATGAATCTCTGACGGATCGGCAGCCAGGTTGTACAATTCAGTCCGAACTTTATCTTCACTCTGCGATACACCCAAACGGACCAACTTCCAATCCCCCTGACGGACAGCCTGTCGCCCTCCTCCCTCATGAAATTCGAAATACAGATGCGGATGCTCTTTTTGCTTGCCCCTACCGATCAATAACGGCATCAGACTGACTCCATCGGTAGCTCCATTCTGTTTTATACGGGTTAAATCGGCAAAAGTGGGCAACATATCCCAAAATGAGCAAAGAAAATCGGTCTGCCCCTCTGCGACCACGCCCGGCCAAGAGACGATGAACGGCACTCGGATGCCGCCTTCGTACAAATCACGCTTATACCCCCGGTAAATACCGTTGCTATTGAAAAAATCAGGATCGGCACCACCTTCCTGATGCGGACCGTTATCACTACAAAAAACAATCAAAGTATTATCGTACAAACCCAGTGATTTGAGCCGCTCGACCACTTGTCCGACATAGACATCCAGACGATAAACCATCGCTGCAAAGGTTGCATGGGGGTCTTTCTGCGAACAATATCCCCCCTTGCGGAAATAGGGACCTGAATCACATCCCTGAAAAGGCTCTTCCGGATATTTCCCCCGGAATTTTTGGATGATACTGTCTTCGGGAACGATTAGTTCAGCATGCGGCAATACATAAGGCAAAAAAAGGAAAAAAGGACGGTCCCGGTTTTCATCCAAAAACTGCAAGCTCTGTTCGTGAATCAAATCCTGAGTGTAGCTACCATAAGCTCCATCCGCATTCTCCGGCAATTCCACCCGTTGCCCATTGTCCCAGAGATGGTCGGCGTAGTAGTTGTGCGCCAGCAACTGGCAATTGTATCCATAAAAATCATCTACCCCCTGACGGTTAGGGTCACCTTCTGTACCTGGAGCTCCCAATCCCCATTTACCAAAACAACCGGTGGAATATCCTGCCGCTTTGAAAATGCTGAAAAGCGTAGTTGTCCCGGCAGGCAGGGACATCTGCCCTTCAGGCAATACCTCTTTGTTGCCTCGAATCGGCGCATGTCCGGAATGTAACCCTGTCATCAAACAGGCTCTCGACGGCGCACTGACAGTGGTGCCGGAATAGCATTGCGTAAAACGCAGACCTTCTCTCGCCAAACGGTCAATATTGGGCGTCCGGAATTTTTCCTGACCATAGCAACTCAAATCTCCGTAACCCAAATCATCGGCTATGATAAAAACAACATTAGGCTTTTTCTTTACCTTGGCAGGTTTTGTCGCCTCAGCTTGAACGCTACCCATTACGACAGCAATACTTGAAAACAATATAGTTTGTCTCATCATTCAATTATCATTTTATCCTAATTTTACCTTCATCACATTCGCTGGAGGGCGATTATTTTTTAACTCATTGGCCATATATTCAAAATAGCGACGGGTATGTTCAAAAAACATTTTAAAACCGCCACAAAGCGTAGATACTGAATCTCCTTCGGGAGTGATCTGTATTCTATTTTTAGGACAATCTCCTCCACAAGCAAAAAGGTAATCACATCCCCTACAACGAGAGGATAAGGAATCTTGTTTATACTGCTCAAAATATAGCTGGCGATCACTCTTGACCATTTCTGTCAAACTCTCGTCAGTCAAATTACCTAACCGATAATCGGGAAATACAAAATGATCACAACTATAAACATCCCCATTGTGCTCGATAGCCAAAGAACAAGGACAATAAGTCCTCATCGAACAAAGTGCCGGCTGCTCGCCCATGTAAGCGGCCAAGGTATTGTCAAACCAATTGATATAGCAATAACCGACATCCGACTTTATCCAACGGTCAAAAATACGACAAAGGAAATTTCCCCATGCCTCTGCACTGACATTTTCCTGCATCAAAGCCGTCTCTTTTGCATAGCGATTGTCAACAATAGACAATACGGCATTTTCATCCAACGATATGCGTTCTACAATCGGCGTAAACTGCATAAAACGGCTACCCAACTCTTTCAAGAAATCATACACGGCAACCGGTTCTTTACTATTCGAAGCATTTACCACCGACATGGTATTGAATTCCACTCCATGTTTCCGAAAAAGACGGGCACAGGCTACCACCTCAGCCCAAGATCCTTTACCATTGGGATGACAACGATGACGGTTATGCAAATGCTCCGGACCGTCAATCGAAAGTCCGCACAAAAAATGGTTGGCTGCCAAGAATGCTGCCCATTCATCATTGATAAGCGTGCCATTCGTCTGCAAGGAGTTGGATATCACCTTTCCGTCCCCATACTTTTTCTGCAAAGAAAGTATTTTCCGGAAATAGTCCAATCCCAACAAAGTCGGTTCCCCGCCATGCCAGATAAACTCAATGTGTTCCTGTGGCTGTGACAATATATAATCACGGATTACCTTCTCTAGCATCTCCTCCCGCATTCCAAAGGCTGCCACCGTAAAGGGTGTACCTGAATAAAGAGCATCTTTTTCCAGATAATAACAATAATCGCAATCCAGATTACATACAGGACCGACCACTTTTATCATTGCCGAAAAACTGCGTTGCAACTTTATCCGTTCCCGTTCAAAAAGGAAAGAGGCAGTTTCCTCTGTTTTCCGTTCGTTTTTTTTACAAGCTATCATGTGATTTGGCTGTTCATGGAATTCAACAGCCAAATGTAACACTTTTAGTCTGGAAGTTATTCCGGGACATAGATTATTTCTCCGTTTTCCAGCTCGTAGGCAATCCCCACTTTCTTTCCGCGTGTACCGGATTGCTGCTGATTTTCAGAGGGTGTATATCGATTGATCTTTTCTCCCTCTTTAGTAATGATTTCCATATTTTCTTTCCCGGGATTCTTTACCATTGTAAAATCCTCTTTGGAAAGCATCTCTGTCATATTATATCTTGTAACCAGCGCCACCATCAATGCGACAGCAAAGACCATTGCCACATCAAACAGATTTGAAACCACACTGATTGGATCGCTGTCTTCCTCTTTTTTCAATAAATTACGTTTCATGCCCGGTTACGTTCTTCGTTTATCAATTCAGCTAAAAATTCCAAGTTTGTCATATCCTGAAGATACCAACGCTGCTTCACTTGCTGAGTCAAAAAACCTATTGCCCCGGCAAACAAGCCAATAACCGTTGTGGCAAAAGCGACCTGCATATTATAGGCCATGGAAGCGATATCTCCTGTCGACAATCCCACCAAAGCCGGCCCCATAGGTATCAGAGTTCCCATCAACCCCAGAATCGGGCCCAATTTGGTAAGTGTTTTAGAGGTCGCCAAATCTTTATCGGCTGCTATCTCAAAATTTGCCAAAAGACGTTGCACTTGAGCGTGACTCTCCCGTGCTTCCATGATACGTCGCATATAAGTCACAACCAAGGATTTATTGTTAGCAGGCAATTTCCCGTCAAATTCGTCCAGATTTGCAAGACGCAAAGCCTCTAACTGTTCTCGTAGCATCTTGTCGGTTTTGCGAATGGCAAGATACTGTCCGAAAAAGCTTCCCACCAATAAAAGCGAACGGAAAAACAACGCTATCAATAACACGATAACAGGAACAAGCAGACCTGTTGATATCCAAAACATGATGTCAGAAATTCTATTCATCTTCTTATTATTTAATTAATTATTGAATCAAAAATTACATGTAAACATTCTTTTTATCTCTTCCGCAACTGTTGCCGGAGCAGCCCCAGTATACCTCCGACAATAAATATCCCGATACATCCGGCAAGCGCCAACCAATCAACTGTTGCCACTCCTTTCACGGCAGTCTGGCCGTTTACTGTTGCCACAATACCTAAAATGGCAACAAGAGCATTGGTAAGAAATAGCAATTCCAAACGCAAATCTGTTTCCGGCAAAAGCCGACGCAATCCCCAACGCCCTAACGGAATCAACAGCAATACGGCAATTGCAAAGCCCCAAGCTACTGTTTGAAAAGCAACTCCCGGCAATGTAAAAATCAACTGGGTCAGTCCGAAAAACAATACGGGGAAAACCAATACTCCCGGAAACCAATAAAGCAGACGATACGCAAACCGCATTCTTTTTCTTACCGGAAACATATTTGTCACATGAACAGATAACAGACAAAATGCCATTTGCAAAGACACCTCTACCGTCAACACAACCGATATATCCAACATCAATGCCTGATTGGCCAACCAATCGGCAATCTGTGTTTTCGACTGTTCAATAGCGTATCCCCAAGTCAATACAATAAACAATGCCAAAAGGATGGAGGCAACCGAAGTTGCCTTCCATCTCCAGAAAGTCTGCTTCAATAAAAAATTGAAAGCAGTAATAAATATCAGAATCCAAACAATTGTATCCATAGTTAAGCATTGTTTTTACGTCTTCTCCGCATCAAGACCGCCAAACCGACCAACACCAGTACCACAGCAATTGCAATCCACAGACTATCCACCTGCTGAGTCTGCTGTTCAGCCACCTGATTCAACTCCTCTTTTTTCATCACCACACCTTTATTGTCATTTTGAGCCACTGATTCACGAATTTGCGAAATATTCTTTTGATACTCAGCAGCAGTCTGTGCATCCACTTTCGATGCTATGAAATCACGCAATTTTGCATTATCACAAACAAAACCCGAACAAGATGGCTTATACTTATTCACCAGTTCTGTATGCAATTGGGTTAAATCTGCCACCTGCTGCTCACTTGCTTTCCACATGCCCTTACGCACCGTTTCAAGCATAACGGCAGTCATTTCTTCAAGAGCCGCAGGATTCTGATTTTCAAAAAATTCCTTCAGCCCTAAATTGAATTTGTCTTTCACATACACATTATAAATCTCATCCCACAACTCTTTATCTACAGCCTTAGGCTTCATTACATTCCAACCATAAGTATTACGGACAATTTCAGAAAATGTATTGGCTGAAGAAGCTTCACCTTTCATTTTTTCCTTGATATAAGCGGGATTAAAAATAGTGGTTCGCGATTCTACCCCTATAGCCTCTTTCAATTCCTGCATACGGTTATTGTTTCGGTTGCGATAGTCGCTCAGGTAAGCATCCGGATCTTTACCCGTGACATTGCGGACTGCCAGGTTCATTCCTCCCATAAATTCGTACACATGGTCCAGGCTCAATGCACCCCAGGTGTTACTCTGACGAGGTTGTACAACAACATCCGTACGAGTCAATGCTGCTTCAAAAGCATACTGTCGGAATGTTTCCCAATTTTTTTCATTGCCGTAATAAGCACCCATATTATTCAAGTAAGTATCGGCAATTTCCTCTTCACTTTCCCAACGGTCGCCAGCCTCTACCATCCCCGTAATACCTGTTCCATACATACCATTGGCACCACCAAATACACGGAAAGTTGCCATTTCACGAGCATCTTTGGGAGTGATTCCCTTTTCCATCAATGCACGCTCTGCTTCAACAACTCCTGCTGTCACCATATTATCAAATTGGTCATCCTTAGATGCTGCAGCCATTTCTACAGCACGATTTACCAAAAACAGACGAGAGGCTGCAAGATCGCGCAATTGTCCTGAAGTCTGTACAACAACATCTATACGCGGACGGCCCAATTCAGCAGAAGGAATCAAACGCAAATCACTAACACGCCCAAAAGCATCACGAATCGGCTCTACTCCCAACATATAAAGCACCTGAGCAATCGTTGCTCCACCTGTTTCAATAAATTCTCCTGACCAAAGCGTGTAACTTACTTTTTTCGGATAAGCTCCGTCATGCCTTTTCCGGTACATATCAATTGTACTTTTCGCCAATTGAACACCTTTTTCCCATGCTGATTCCGTAGGTGTTTCCTCTGCATTGATAGAAAACATATTACGCCCGGTTGGTAATGTATTTGGATTGGCTATCGGATCTCCACCGGGAGAAGGAGCTGTATATCCGCCGCTCAAGGCATTCATCATGCTGGCCAACTCATTTTCAGGACTTTGCTCCAACTGTCGTTTGTATAGACCTATATTTTTCACTGTCCGTTCTATCTCCATCACTGCCAAGGCCATATTTATCTCTTCTTTTGTATACTCTTTTTTCTGCTTACCCATCCGAGACATCATTTGGGACATGTCAGGAGCAGATTTTTTTTGCGCAGCCATCATCATGGCCATCATACCTTTAGGCGCATTACGCTCTTTTTCAATTTCACGAGCTTTAGCCAAATCTTTCATAGAAATTCCAGCCAAACGACATATCTCCTCATCACTAACCTCCCGCGGATTGGACAAACGACGTCCGACCAACTTACGAGCAGGCTCGATATAGCGTTGAGTAAACACTGATTTGTGTTCAACAACCTTTGCATCAACCTGACCACGCATTTTATCCAATGCAAACAGACTATAGGCAATCGGTTCGGTTGCCATTGAATAAACAGAAGATACAATACGTTCTTTTTCGTAGGGAACTCCCATCGTATATAATTGACCTGTAATTTTTTCAGTAGCCAATTCTTCTGCAAAATTCTCAATACGCAAAACTTCATCTTCAGAATAAGGACGCGTCAATACACTATCCAATCCCAACTCCCGATGGATACCCATCTTAACTGTCGAAGCTTTTACAGCCAAAGAGGCTTTGTCCAGCTCAGCCTGAGTTACCGGTTTCTCTGCCCCCAACTTAGCATTATATATCTTCACTTTCTCCATCAAGTCCCGATAGATTCCACGGACACTGCTTTCCATAAAAGGAGGAGTCAAATAACTTTGCAATCCGGCATACGAACGACGTTTAGCAATCATACCTTCCCCTACATTACCAATAGAATAGATATAAAAATGAGGCACAGCACCCACCAAACGATCTGGCCAATCATTGCTACACAAAGCCACCTGTTTTTTAGGAGTAAACTCCAAACTGCCATGAGTACCGAAATGAATCAATGCATCTGCTTTAAATCCATATTGCATCCAAAGATAAGAAACGATGTAAGTATGAGGGGGAGCTGCATTGGTCCCGTGCACCACTTGAAATGAATTATCACCAGAACCTGCGGCATTTTGCGGCAAAAGCACAACATTGCCAAATTGCAAACGAGCAACACCCAGTTTACCATCAGATGTTGACATATAACTACCTGGAAATTCACCATTCGCTGCTACCACTTCTGCATATTTTTCCGGACGCAAGGCCTGTTTTACCCATGATTCGTATTGTTCTTTTGTTATCAGTTCCGGATTACCATTTTTCATAAAAGCATCAAAAGCCCCCTCTGCATAGGATCCGAATACAGCACCTTGAGACATAATCATCTGTTCGAATGCCTCTACAGACGAAGGCAATCCCTCCACTTTATATCCTTCAGATTTCAAGCGCAGCAACAAATTATAAAGAGAAGGAGCCACTTCCATTCCTGCAGCAGTCATAGCATTCTGTCCGGGACCTTTGTAATAATAGACTGCTATCCGCTTTTCACTGTTCGGTTTAGTTTTCAACATCAGATAATTATTCACATTCTGCACAAAAACTTCCAAACGCTCTGGCACTGCAAAAGAATGACGCATTCCCTCCTCATCAGCATATTGTGCAAAGAGCGCATATGTACGAATCGCACCGTCAATTTCAGGAGTTACGACACTTTGTGAAAGGAAACCGCCAGACATCCCCATCGGATCAGCCTCCCATTCTTCGACTAAAGAATTGATTGTAAGCGGAGAAAATAAAACAATATTACGTTCTTTCAAAAAATTAACAACAGCATCTCCTAAACGACCATGTGCCATATTGATTACAGCATCCGGTCCTATTTCTTTCATAAACGACAGCAAATTACTCATAGAGGAAATGGGATACACGTTATGTCCGGATTTTTCCAAAGCCGCAATCAGTCCCGTAGCATCTGCCATCTGACCGGTAACGACAATCTTACGGGCATTGTCTTTATATAAACCATGCTCCCGCAAAAAAGCTTCATAAGCAGTCACCGATGTAAATTCAACCTCCTCATCCGGATTATCCAATCCGGCATGATAAAGGATGTCCCATGGACGTTCCACCGGTTCTTCCGGTTGTATGACAGAACCTACTTTTTTGTCAATTTCCTTGCGAATATAATTCAATAGATTCCGGTAGTTTTTACGTCCTCCACTCAAATAAGCCGCAACCTTTTCAATATGCTCCTCTCCCAAAGAACAAATATTATTAGCGGGATTTGTCGCCATGGTCGTATAAACAGGTATTCCTTTGTCTGCAGCTTTCTGTATCAATGCCCGTTCATCCTCTACTATTCTCAAGCCCATACCGTTGACAAAAACCATATCATAATTTACCAACTCACCGAGACAATCTGTCGCCACATCATATACTTTTACTTTCGGATTGTCATTGGCCTTGGATATTGCTCCCATATTAATTGTCTGGAAATTTACGAATGCCACTTTCGTCGTTCCAAACCAAGTATTATAGCCCCATATACCCAACACCACAGCCAAAACCACAATACCTGCAATTATTATTTTCTTCTTCATCATAAATATTGATTTATTATTACTTACATTTTAAATAGGTCTGCTATATTTATACCCAACGTACCCACCACTTCTATTCCACGTTGTGGAATAACAGATGAATCCGTAGCCCCATTTTTAGCTTTCAAATTCAATAAATTGTCCAATCCCAGCGTGAAACGCACCCCTCTCGGAAAACGAGCAGACAAATTCAAATCAATGGAAGTATTGGCATAATAAGGAGTGCGAGTATATACACCCTCCTCATCTTTACTCCAAACATCCACCTTGGAAGACCAACGCCCATTCAAGGCTACAGAGGTCTTCACCTTTCCATACTGCCGGGCATAATTTGTTGTAAATGTCAAGCTGTGAGGCCGAAATACAGAGGTATTATATCCACCATCCGTTTTGTCATCAGGATTTACATAAGAATAGGAACCGTTGAATGTAAATCCACAATCCAAACGTACCTGCCCCATAACGTCAATACCATATTTCCTACTACTTTCATGATTAAAATATTTCTGAGCATTGGTTCCGTCATCCGCTTCATAATATCCTAAATAGATCTCGTTTTCATATTTTGTACAATAACCTGATACAGAACCATTAAATACCCCTTTGGTATATTCAAGAGACAATGTCCCCTGATGACTTTTTTCAGGTTTTAAATCCGGATTTCCATAAATCATAAAACCAAAACCTCCCATTTGATAGGAGGCATACAACTCTTTTAAAGTCGGCAAACGAAAACCCATACCATACCCACCTCGTAAAGCAAAATCACCTAAACGATAAAGCATAGAGATTTTCGGACTGGCATGAAAGCCATAATCAGAATGACAGTCTGTACGAACACCGGCAACCAAACTGAACTGTTTGGCTATTTTCCATTCTTCTTGTAAATACAATACATAATTCTGAAACTTATACTCCAAATTTGCCTCTTTATCAAACCAATAGTGCTTCATCCGTTGTGTATAAACTTCCAATCCTGCAGTCAAAATATGTTTTTCATTCAGTTTACCAGAATAGTTCAATCGTACATTATTGGTAAAATCCTCCATCGTCTTCCTGTCAGGAGCATCATCAGCATATATTTCATGCTTACTATAATCATCAAGCATATAACTCAACGTCAAAGCATGATTAGTATTCAAGATATAGGTCAGTTTCGGATTTAATGAAAATGTTTCGTTCCGATTTTGAACGCCCTCACTTTCATAAGGGTCCTGCAAATTATTACGATAATAACTACCAGCTAATTCAGCTTTCAAATTATCTGTAAATGAATACCCTAAACGCTCGCAGACAGACCAGGCATCATAACCCAACACTTGAGATGTTTTTTTATCAGCGGTGTCACGAATAATTACTCCGTCCTTATTTGTTTCTGTAATTTGTCCCTCCTCATCTTGTACTGTATAAGGATCTCGTTTACGATAAGATACTGATGTTAAAGAGGAAAAACGACTCAATTTTGTACCGACTGAAGCAGCGTACTTCATTTCATTTTTATTACCCCAACGGGCTGTTACGTCCGCCGTTAACGGGCGATCTGCATTTTTTGTAATGATATTGACCACCCCTCCCATCGCCTGTGCTCCATAAAGAGTAGACATCGCTCCTTTGACGACCTCTATACGGGCAATATTATCAATATCAATACGGTCAAAATCTATATTACCATTTGCTCCTTCCCCTCCGATGCGCTCTCCGTCAATTAAAAACAATACATATCCGCCGGCAGCTCCCTGAAACTTCAACTCCGGCAAATTAGAACCATGCGCAACACCAAATTGCAAACCAGGCAAAGCAAATTCCAATAAGTTCTGAAAATCGATCGGATTTATCTGCTCTATTTCCCGCTGGGAAATCACGCGAGTCAATACCGGAGACTCTTTTAAGGGTTTCGGTGTACGAGTACCCGTTATTACAACCTCATCCATGGAATTACGAGCCTCTTGCAGCCGAATTGTCACCACTGCACTTTCATCACCATTCCACGTATATTCCTGTGTCTTATAACCGACAAAGCTAATACGCAAAACTTGACTGCCGAATTTACGGAGAGCTATGGCAAACTCGCCTTGTGCATTAGTTCCAGCTCCGATGGTTGTACCTTTTACCCAAACAGAAGCACCCGGTAAGGGCGCTCCTGCTTCATCCAATACTACTCCCCTAATTGTACAAACAACAACAGGAGCCGTTTCTTCTTCCGCCCATACAGGCAAAGCCAACAGGACGAACACAAACCATAGTATCTTCTGCATAAATATTATAAGAATGGGTTGTAACTATTTATTTCACTTCTCCATAATAAAACTTGGCAGCTGTTTTTCCTCCATAAGTATAGGCTGTAAATTTCATCTTCCACACCTTACCATCCACTTTCACAACAAATACATTATCATTCAATGTGTACGTATACGGAGGCATTGTTCCTGTAGGAGTTGCAGTCACCCAACCGCCTAATTCCTTATTCAACTTCACATCCTGAAAACCGACATATCCCAATTGCATATTAGTCATATCAGCCATTACAGAACCATCCGTATCTGCAACCATTTCACTTTCTGCAGGAAGATTTGTAGTATTTACCGCATCCAAATCTGTTGTTGTCATTTTTTTGACCAAGCCGCTATTTGTCCGGATATCATATTTATGTATTGCAATATCCCAATCCAATGCCGACTCTTCAGCTGCATCAACACCATATACATAATTATTGGCTACAGTTGCCGAATAATTTGCAGTAATATCCATTGGCATAGCACCGGGACGCAATTTACACTCCAAAGCAAGCGCTTCCCCTTTAGCTGTACCAATCGTACCATCAACAGTCAACTTGTAGATAATAGAACCACCCTTACCATCTTCAACTATATTATCTGTTGCTGTTCCTGTCAACTTCCATACATTTCCCTCTTTGATTGCCTTAGAATGAGTTTTCACAGTAAAAGGAGTCGGTTTTCCAGAAGTCCCCGGCATAGACATCACCAAATCAGACAAAATAATCTCCACACTGTCGGCAGAAATACGATTGATAATCATTGGTTGCTCATCAATTGAAACTATCGTTGCAAACATCCCAGTCCCTTTCAAAGGCCCTTTATACAATCCGGTTACAGCACCTTCCTCTTTCTTAATTGCCAATTTCTTTACCTCACCTGTCTCAAAATTAAAATAAGACCATGCGCCATATTCATGAGCCTCTACCGTTTTTTCAGTATAAGCACCATCATATTTACCACCATCCTCCTCATCATCCGAACAAGCTGTAAATGCCACTCCCAGCATCATCCAAGCCACTAAAAATAAATTTGTCTTTTTCATATTATTAATCTATAAAATATCATTTTCAAGCATTGCAAAAGTAGATGGAAGGCATGGGCTCGACAATCCCCAATAATGATGAAAGAAACATACCCCTTAATCATTTATAGGTAGCAGAACTTTTATTGCATTTTATTTTCTTCTGGATATTTCCAATTTTCAATTAATTGATTACTTTTGCCCATGTACTGGTTTTCCTATTGTCATTCGGCAAGGGAAATAAAAGGGAATCAGGTGCAAATCCTGAACAGGCCCCGCTGCTGTGAACCTCAATAGAGTTTCAGGGCAATACTCCTGCCACTGTCTTCATTTAACAAGACGGGAAGGCGCCCGAAACGAAGTAAGTCAGAAGACCTGCCGTACAAGCAAATGTCTGCACTCTCGTGGATTTAGAGGGAGACGACTGCGCATATATGTTTACTGTACTGTGAAAAACACCGGAGGTGGAATTAATGTATACAAGGACATAATTATGTGGCCATGATTCCTATGATACATTCCTTTCATTTGAAGGATCCGCAAGTCGCATCCTGCCGGTGTTTTCTTTTTTTGTCCTTATTAAAGAAGAGATAAAAAAAGTCACAGGTCGGCTAAAACCTGTGACATTGCAACTATAAATATTAATCAATAAAACGTTCTCATTTCTGACATTACAAAGATAGGGGCTAAATACAACCTGTACAATCACCTATTTTAGGTAATTGCCCTCAAAATACTCATCACATATAGGGAGAAATCAGTAGTAACGTTTCACCAAACTAACAATATTAGCCGGAACATCCATTGATATATCTTCGCCCATCTTCACTTTACGGCGAATTTCTGTGGATGAAATATCTGCCAAGGGAGCATCAACCAACGTAACATTGCCTACCGGACATTCTGATAAAATTACTCCAGGACGCGGATAAACCAAAATAGGGAATTGCAATAAAATATCTTCAGCATTACGCCATTCTCGAAAACGCAGCAAGTTGTCACCACCTATGATTAATGCAAAACTCGTATTCGGGAAATTCCCTTGCAAAACTTTCAATGTCTGATAAGTATAAGAAGGCCGCGGCATAGAAAATTCTACATCCACGGCTTTCATGCGTATGTCATTGCCAATAGCCGCGGTCACCAGTTCCAGACGCTTCTTTTCGTCCAATAGCGAACTATCAACCTTCCACGGATTTTGAGGAGACACCACAAACCACACCTCAGTGCAATATCCGGCATCCAACAAATATTCGGCTATTTTAAAATGACCGTTGTGCAAAGGATTAAAGGAACCGAAAAAAAGTCCGACCAGAGGATTCATGCTATATATCGCTTTTATAATGACAAAAATGCCCTCACTTTATGCTCAGCTTCTTCTAATGCCTGATTCAAATCGTCATTTACAACAATTGTATCAAACTTTTCTGCAAATGCCATTTCATATTCAGCTTTTGCTATCCGCTCACGAATTTTCTCAGGAGCATCTGTACCACGTCCTATCAGACGCTTTTCTAATTCCTCCACAGAAGGCGGCTGCACAAAAACTGACAATGCCTGTTCTCCGAATTTTCTTTTAATATTTACACCACCAACAACGTCTACATCAAAAAGCACAGCATTCCCTTTTGCCCATATTCTTTCAACTTCACTTAATAGAGTTCCATAAAAACAACCTGGATAAACCTCTTCATATTCTAAAAAATCACCAGCATCAATGTGTTTCTTAAACTCTTTCTGTGTAAAAAAATAATATTCGCGTCCATGTTGTTCCTCACCCCGAGGTAAACGACAAGTTGCTGAAATGGAAAATTCCAATCCCAAATTCTTTTTCAAAAGATGGTTAATAATGGTACTTTTACCAGAACCACTCGGCGCTGAAAATATAATCACTTTCCCTTTCATAAAACTACAATACATTAAGACTTTGCTCTTTGATTTTTTCCAACTCATCCTTCATCTTCACCACCAATTTCTGAATATCATGATCGTTCGCTTTCGACCCCATTGTATTGATTTCACGACCTATTTCCTGTGCAATAAAACCGATTTTCCGTCCTGGTGCCTCTTCTTTCTCAACAGTTTCCAAAAAATACTTGCAATGATTGGCCAATCGTACCTTTTCTTCTGTGATATCCAGTTTTTCTAAATAATATATTATCTCCTGCTCCAAACGGTTTTGATCTATATTTTTTACATCTGTCCACTCATTGATCTTTTCCTGCAATTTCTGACGAATCACCTCTACTCGACGTTTTTCAAAAGCAGGTACTTGAGCAGATAACTCCTGAATCAAAGCGATGCGATGAGTAATATCTTTTATCAATGCAGCCCCTTCTTGAAGACGGAAACGATTCATCTCTTCTAAGGCATTCTCTACACCTACATGTAAAACAGTCCATTCTTCTTCATCTAATTCTTCTGCTTTCACTTGTAACGTATCAGGGAAACGCATCACAGTCTGTAACAAAGCACTCTTATCTGTATCCACCCCCAACTGTTCTGATATTTCCAACATCTGGTTAAAATATTGAGTCACTACCGAACGATTGATTACAACATCTTTTTCAGACTCGGCATTATCAAAGTAAATCACCATATCCACTTTGCCTCTATCCAGACGTTCTTTTACCAACCCTCTGATTTCCATTTCTTTTTCCTTATAAAGATTTGGAATACGCAAATTCAAATCCAACTGTTTGGAATTTAAACTTTTAATCTCAATAATGATTTTCTTATTTCTGAATTCAACAGTAGTCTTGCCGAATCCGGTCATTGATTTTACCATAGCATTTGATTTAAAGAGTCTTTGTCTAAAAACGCTGTAAAGATACTCAAAACATACAATACTTTACAAACTAAATTTTACTATCTTTACGGCCTGATTTAATCCTATTATATTGCACATGGAAAATATCCGTAACTTCTGTATTATAGCTCATATCGACCATGGTAAAAGCACCCTGGCCGACCGTCTATTGGAATATACCGGCACTGTTACCGGCAAAGACCTGCAAGCCCAGGTGCTTGACGACATGGATTTGGAACGCGAACGCGGCATCACAATTAAAAGCCACGCCATACAAATGGACTATATATACAAGGGAACAAAATACATTCTCAACCTGATAGATACCCCGGGACACGTTGACTTTTCGTATGAAGTATCCCGCTCCATTGCAGCTTGCGAAGGCGCTTTATTAATTGTCGATGCCACGCAAGGAATACAGGCTCAAACCATATCTAATCTGTATCTCGCAGTAGAAAACAACTTGGAAATCATTCCTGTATTAAACAAAATGGACATGCCAAATGCCATGCCGGAAGAGGTGAAAGACCAAATTATCGAACTTATCGGTTGCAAGCGAGATGATATCATTGAAGCCAGTGGCAAAACCGGTTTAGGAGTAGAAGAGATTCTCCACGCCATTGTAGAACGTGTACCCCACCCAGTAGGTTCTCCTTCACAACCATTACAAGCATTGATTTTCGACTCGGAATTTAATTCATTTCGAGGAATCATCACCTATTGCCGTATTATCAATGGCAGTCTGAAAACAGGCGATTTAGTAAAATTTGTCAATACCGGTAAAGAATATACAGCTGACGAAATCGGTGTGCTCCGTCTTAAACCGGAACCTCGAGCAGAACTAAAGACCGGAGATGTCGGATATATCATCTCAGGTATCAAAACCTCTTCAGAAGTAAAGGTCGGAGATACCATCACTCATGTAAACAGACCATGTGATGTAGCCATTGACGGATTTGAAGAGGTTAAACCTATGGTATTTGCAGGTATTTATCCTATCGAATCTGAAGATTATGAAGATTTGCGAGCCTCTATAGAAAAGTTGCAACTCAATGATGCATCCCTCACTTTTGAACCGGAATCATCCGCAGCTTTGGGGTTTGGATTCCGTTGCGGCTTCTTAGGCATGTTGCACATGGAAATCGTACAAGAACGTTTGGACAGAGAGTTCAATATGAACGTAATTACAACTGTACCCAACGTAATGTATATTGCACACACAACCAAAGGCAATGTATATGAAATGCACAACCCTTCGGATATGCCATCTGCAAACACACTTGATTACATTGAAGAACCATTTATCCGGGCACAAATTATTACCCCAGCCGATTATATCGGTCCAATCATGACTCTCTGCTTGGGCAAACGAGGTATCCTATTGAACCAACAATACCATACAGGAAACCGTATAGAAATTACCTACGAGATGCCATTAGGAGAGATTGTATTTGATTTCTATGATAAATTGAAGAGTATTACCAAAGGATATGCCTCTTTCGATTATTACCAAATCGGCTATCGCAAGGCCAATCTGGTAAAATTGGACATTCTATTAAATGGAGAATCTGTTGACGCCCTCTCAGCATTGATTCACTTCGATAATGCTTATGCTTTCGGACGTCGCATTTGCGAAAAACTGAAAGATTTGATACCACGACAGCAATTTGATATTGCAGTACAAGCTGCTATCGGAGCTAAAGTTATTGCTCGAGAAACAATCAAAGCAGTCCGAAAGGATGTAACAGCCAAATGCTATGGAGGTGATATCTCGCGTAAAAGAAAACTGCTGGAAAAACAAAAAGCCGGTAAGAAACGTATGAAACAAATCGGAAATGTTGAAGTACCACAAAAAGCCTTTTTAGCAGTTTTGAAATTAGACTAAAAAAATAAAACCGACTTTTTCAGTCGGTTTTATTTTTTCACTCTATTTCATATGAATGGTATAACTTCTATAGCCATATATCATCACAACAATAAAACAGACAAACGGCAAAATAAAAGAAACATTCACTGCAGGCAATCCCATGATTGTATGACAATCAATAATAGCAGCCTGTAATGGAGGCATGATAGAACCACCTAAAATTGCCATAATAAGTCCTGCTGCCCCAAATTTTGCATCCTCACCCAAACCTTGCAAGGCAATGCCATATATAGTCGGGAACATAAGCGACATACAAGCAGAAACTCCCACAAGACAATATAACCCATAAACATCCTGGAATCCTATCACCCCTGCAGTCAAAACAGCTCCCCCAACCGCTAGCACCATTAACAATTTACCAGGAGAAACGTATTTCAGCAAGAACGTACAAATAAAACGACTAACACAGAAAATTGCCATTGCAACAATATTATATTGCTGCGAAAGAATTTCTCCTTCCTGCTCTGTCATCCCCTGATTCACAAAAATGCGAGTACCATATTGAATGATAAACGTCCATGCCATAATCTGTACTCCCACATAAAAAAACTGTGCAATCACACCTTCCCGGTAACGAGGGATAGAGAAAATTCGCTTCAATGCATGTCCTAAATGTAAGGAATGATCCGCATCAGCATTCTTAGGCATTTTTGTAAAACGTATAACAAAGAAAAGCAACAATACAGCTAAACCGACAACAACATACGGCATAATCAATATCTGCAAATCCGCTTGTTTAACAGCCTCGAACTCCTCAATCGACAATTGAGCTCGTTCAGCGGTACTCATCGGATTCAATCGAGACTGAATAAAAAACATTGCAGCAAACATACCCAATAATGAGCCAATCGGATTAAATGCCTGTGCCAAATTTAAACGACGAGTAGCTGTCCGTTCATCACCCATACTCAAGATATAAGGATTAGAACTTGTTTCCAAAAAAGATAAACCACAAGTCAATATAAAATAAGCTATCAAAAAAGGATAATAATATCCTAACATACTGGCTGGAATAAAAAGCAATGCGCCCAAGGCATAGAGTCCCAGCCCCAAAAGAATACCAGTTTTATACGAATATTTTCTTATAAAAAGAGCTGCAGGGAAAGCCATAACAAAATACCCACCATAAAAAGCCAACTGCACTAAAGCCCCATCAGTCACACTCATTCTAAATATTTTAGAAAAAGCTTTAACCATCGGATTCGTAATATCATTTGCAAATCCCCAAGCAAAAAACAACGTCGTAACTAAAATAAAGGGAAGAATCAGATTCTTTGGTACCAAAGATGCTTTTGAAGACATATCTATTTACATTTAAAGTTCGTTACTAAAATTTATTCATACAAGCTGCCTGTACTTTTATATTTCCCACAGCAGTAGCCTCTGCATCTCCACACACCACTTTAGCTCCAGTCAACTGCTCTGTAAGATGATTCAACAAACGATTTCTTGAACCACCACCAACAATATAAATTGTATCAATCTTGCGACCTGCACATTTTTCCAACAGTCGTTTTACTTCTGCATATTTGTGTGCCAAAGAAAGCACGACACATCGTACAAATTCACCCTGTGTTTCAGGCACCTGCAAACCATGTTCCATACAATAAACACGGATAGCCTCCCCCATATTATCCGGATTGTTAAAACAAGCATCATCCACATTCACCACTGAAGCAAAATCACATTGTTCAGCTTCATCAATCAATTCAGCATAAGTCCGTTTAACTCCAGACTCTTCCCATTCTTTCATTAGATTCTGCAACAACCACAAACCAGTAATATTACGTAAAAAGCGAATGCGTCCATCAACAGTTCCTTCATTTGTAAAATCACTCTCCATGGCCTCTTCCGTCAGTATCGGTTTATCAACTTTAATACCCATCAATGACCAGGTACCAGAACTGATAAAAGCCCAATTGTCACCCGTAGCCTCAATCGATGCTACTGCACTTGCAGTATCATGAGAACCGACAGCCACGACTTTCACACCTTTACCTCCCACTTCAGCAACCACATCTTCAGATAATTCTCCAATCACACACCCTGCCGAAACAACTTTCTGCATCAGACGACGCGGTAATCCCAATACATCAAAAACCTCATCAGCCCAATCATGTTTCGTATGACTGAAAAGTTGTGATGTAGAAGCAATTGAAAATTCATTCAATGCCCTGCCTGTCAAAAAGTAATTAAATAAATCTGGTGTAAAAAGCAACTTGTCAGCAATTTGCAATATGGAATCGTTTGCAAGAGTCATACTATACAACTGAAACGCTGTATTTATCTCCATAAATTGATTCCCAGTCAAAGCATAAAACCTCTCTTTAGGAAGCACCTTAAATGCTTTTTCCAACATCCCCTCAGTACGTGCATCTCGATAACATACAGGATTAGATATCAAATGTCCTTGTTTATCTATCAATCCGAAATCAACCCCCCAAGTATCTACACCGATACTTACAATATCATCATACTTACGGAAAGCTTTTCGCAAACCGTTTTTCAATTCCTCAAACAATGCCAGAAAATCCCAATACACAACACCCCCCAACCGAATTTGTCGATTTGGGAACCGGTGAATCTCTTCTAACTCTATTGAATCAGGGCGGACAGTCCCAACGATTACACGTCCACTGCCCGCACCAAAATCTGCTGCTATATATCTCATAAGCGTTATCAGTATTACTGCACCTTACCCAAAATATATTTATCTAAATCATCTATTTCATCTTGGGTCAAAGTTGTATAACTCATACCTGAACGCACAATAATCTCACAAGCCATTTCCAAAAATTCAGCCTTTTCAATTGCGTCATTAAAATCCTTACCAACAAACACCTGTCCATGCTTCTCCAAAATCACAGAATCATGATTCCTCATAGCTTCCATTACAGCTTGTGCCAATTCAGGGGAACCTGGTCTAAAATAAGGCACCATTGCTATCTCACTACCACAGTGACAAGGCAATTCAGCCGTTACATTAAAATTTGTCGGTTTATTTTTCATACAAGCTACTGTTGTTGCAAATATACTTTGACAATGCAACACAACATTAACATCCGGTCTACTTCGCAATATTCCCAAATGGAAAGTACTTTCCATTGAAGGTTTCACACCATTTAAAGACACACCGTCTGCAATTCGGCAAACAGCAATCTGCTCTTTACGCAACTCCGGCACCCAAGAACCAGTTCCTGAAACCAAAGCCACGTCACCAAGACGCCAAGACAAATTACCGCTACTGCAACGAGTCAATCTACGTTCTCCTACATTGTGAGCAGCTGCTAAAAACTGTTCTATCTGTTGTTCTGTAATTTCCATTATCTTTTATATTTTAAGCAAATAGAGGGTTCCTTTCACAGACTCCCTCTATCTAACAATATTATCATTTATAAAGAGCTCCATAGTTTTGACATGCTCTATAATCGGCACCCTCTGGATCCATTCCAAACGCATTCCATGCACTTGGGCGGAAAATCTTATCCTGCGCTACATTATGCATACAAACAGGTATTCTCAACATAGAAGCCAATGTTATCAGATCCGCTCCGATATGTCCATAACTGATTGCACCGTGGTTAGCGCCCCAATTGTTCATTACAGAATAAACATCCTTGAAAGCTCCAACTCCTGTCAAACGAGGAGCAAACCAAGTAGTCGGCCATGTTTTATCTGTACGCTCATTCAAAATCTTATGAACTTCAGGATCTATCTCAACGGTATATCCCTCTGCCAATTGTAATACAGGTCCCAAACCTTTTACAATATTTACACGCATCATAGTAACAGGCATTCCTCCTTTAGATAAGAAATTAGAAGAAAAACCTCCTCCACGGAAATAATCTCGGTTAGCAGGATACCAAGTTGTAGCTTTCAGACATTTTTCAGTCTCTTCCTCGGTAATTTCCCAGAAAGGCTTCATTGCCGGTTCTCCATTACAGCTTTGTTCACCACTTCCATCCAAAGTTGCAGCACCAGAATTAATCAAATGGATAATACCATTAGCCGCCGCACCAGTCAATTTTTTACCGGTTACACGTTCTACAGCCGCAGGACTCCAATAGGTTCGCACATCAGCAAATATCTGAGCTGTATTTGACAACAATTTACCAAACAACATTGCAACCCCATTCAACGAATCATTTTCTGTTGCAAAAGCAAATGGCTCACGAATACCATTCCAATCAAAAGAAGTATTCATGAAAGCTTCTGCAAAGTCACCATTAGGGAAATGATCTGTCCATTGACGCTGTCCTTGAAAACCTCCCAAAATAGCATTATGTCCCAAAGCCTCCTCTTTAAAGCCCAATTCTTTCAATTTTGCATTTCCACACATCAAGTCTCTGAAAATCATAAACATCTTTACAACATACTCCCAATCAGCATCCAATTCCTGGCGGTTTTTACGTTTTTCAGGAATATTGAAATCCGTTCCCTCATTCACCTTGCAATATTTCACAACCCAAGCCAATGCTTTTGCATATTCTTCTTTATCATAAATACCTTCATCGATACGACGCACAATTTCACTCATATCGACTTGCTCATTTCTCATTCCCAAATAAGTCTGGAAAAAATCCGCATCTACAATACTTCCAGCAATACCCATCGCTACATTACCGATAGAAAGATAACTCTTGCCACGCATGGTTGCCACGGCAATACCAGCTCTTGCGAAACGCAATAATTTTTCTTTTACATCCTCCGGAATACTCTTATCATCAGCATCCTGCACGTCATGTCCATAAATACCAAAAGCAGGCATACCTTTCTGAGTGTGACCAGCTAAAGCAGCTGCCAAATACACAGCACCCGGACGTTCCGTTCCATTAAAGCCCCAAATAGCCTGAGGCATACGCGAATCGTAGTCGATTGTCTCACTACCATAACACCAACACGGAGTCACAGAAATTACAACCCCAACACCTTCCTTACGGAATTTCTCAGCACAAGCAGCAGCTTCCGGCACACGACCAATTGTTGAGTCAGCAATTACACATTGTACAGCAGTACCATCACTGTATTTCAATTCACTACTAATCAAATTGGCTACATTTTTAGCCATATCCATCGTTTGCATTTCCAACGACTCACGCACACCACCCTGACGACCATCAATAACAGGACGAATACCTACTTTCGGATATTCTCCGATAAATCTTGCTTGCTTTGTCATAACATCTTGTTTTAATCAAAATATATCTTTTTTCTAAAGAAAAGGCATCTTTTCTATATCACCACAAATATAAAATTTTACAATGGAATACCACCTAGAAAAAATTTTTTTTAATCCATAATTCTTGCTAATTGAAAGATAACAACCTATATAATTGAGAAGTTTTAGCTACCTTTGTAAAAAGTAAAATAATGAGCAAAAAAATAATCAGCAACGCCCACATTATTACGATGAATGCCGGAATGGAAATTATCCCCAACGGCAGCATACTAATAGAAGGAGGACAAATTAAAGAAATAACATCCGGAACTCTATCCGATCCGGATGCTGAAATTACAGATGCACAAGGCATGTACATACTGCCCGGATTTGTTAACACACACAACCATCTACCCATGACCATGCTGCGTGGTTATGCCGATGATTTACCGTTGCATACCTGGCTGACCGAACACATTTTCCCTGCTGAAGCCCGGCTTGTCAACGAACAAAATGTACGTATTGCTACACGCTTGGCATTAGTTGAAATGATTAAATCAGGAACAACCTGCTTTAATGATATGTACTTCTTTGAGAATGCCATTGCAGAAGAAGCCCATAAGGCCGGCATGCGCGGAGTTGTCGGAGAATCGCTAATTGATTTCCCAACGCCGAGCTTTGGCGACCTAACAGCAGGCATCACGCTATCCGAGGAACTTATATACAATTGGGAAGGAGACCATTTAATACATCCCTCCATTTGTGCTCATGCTCCTTACACCTGCTCTGCCGAAACATTAAAGAAAGCCAAATATCTGGCCGACAAGCACAATACAATTTTGCAGATACATCTTTCTGAAACAAGTAAAGAAGTAGAAGACATTCAAGCCCGCACAAATATGCGACCGGCAGAATACCTATACTCTTTAGGATTACTGGACACAAACGTCATTGCCGCCCACTGCGTATGGCTCGATCCAAAGGAGATGGAACTGCTGGCAAAAACAAAAACATCCATAGCCCATTGCCCAAAAAGCAACTTAAAACTATCCAGTGGAATAGCACCTATCGATTCCTGCCTGAAAGCAGGAATCACTGTAGGTATCGGAACAGACGGAACAGCCAGCAACAACTCCCTCGATATGGTTGAAGAAATGCGCTTTGCCGCTTTATTAGCCAAAGTCGTCGACTACAACCCGGAAGCCGTCAATGCGAAAACAGCTCTTCGCATGGCCACAATAGGAGGAGCTCAAGCTCTCGGTTTAGGAAATATTACCGGCTCTTTGGAAATCAACAAAAGTGCAGACTTGATTCTCGTGCATGCAGACGCATCCAATATGCAACCGATATACGACGAATATTCCGCCATAGTATATGCCATGAATAGCAAAAATATATATTCAACCATGGTACATGGCGAATGGCTGATGCAAGGCAGACAGCTCAAAACAATTGACAAAGATGCCGCAATAGAAGAAATAAAACAGTTGAAAACAAATAATTGTAAATAATCATGGCAGAGAAAACACTTTACGGAGATTTCGAAGAAAAGTACACAAATTACGAAACAGCAGAAATCGCTATTTTACCGGTACCATATGATGGCACCAGCACTTGGATTAAAGGCGCAGATAAAGGTCCTCAAGCTTTACTGGAAGCCTCTTTCAACTTGGAATTTTATGATATTGAGACAGACTCGGAAGTATTCAAAAAAGGTATTGCCACTTTAGATGCTGTGACTGAAAATTCATCACCGGAAGCCATGGCAGATGAAGTAGAACGTCGCATGAATACTATTTTGGATGACAAAAAATTCCCGGTTCTTCTTGGAGGCGAGCATTCTGTCAGCGTAGGAGCTTTCCGTGCCGTCGCAAAACACTACGACAACTTCTCCATTCTTCAATTGGATGCCCATTCCGATATGCGTGACGAATATGAAGGATCTCCATACAACCATGCATGTGTCATGGCAAGAGGCAAAGACATCACCTCCAGCATCGTACAGGTTGGAATCCGAAGTTCAGCCATTGAAGAAAAACATAATATTGACCCGGAACGCATTTTCTATGCACACGAGATCAAAGAATTAGGTGATACAACTTGGATGTACGAAATATCACAAAAACTACTAGACAATGTTTACGTCACCATCGACCTGGATGTATTGGATCCGGCCTATATGCCTTCAACAGGAACTCCCGAACCGGATGGATTGAGCTATCGCGATGTAATGACCTTATTGAAGCTCATCAACGAACGCCATAACATTATCGGCTTGGATGTAGTTGAACTTTGTCCAAATGCAAGTAACAAGGCTCCGGATTTTCTGGCAGCAAAACTCATATACCAATTCTTAAGTTGTAGATTTAAATAACAAAATATGTTCACCGATTTACTTATTATAGTCACAGCCGCCGTTTCAATAGTATGCTTCAATAAATACCAGCTATTTGAACACCTATCCCTAAAACCTTATCGCGTAGTCCAACATCAAGAATGGTGGCGCATAATCACCCATGGATTTGTACATGCCGACTGGATTCATTTATTGGTGAACATGTTTACATTTTGGTCATTCGGCGGCTACATCGAAACCGCATTCGAATATTTAGGCTTTGGCAAATGGGCTTTTCTAACGCTTTATTTTGGCGGTATGATAGCAGCTTCCATTTCCGACATCATACGCTACCGGAACGCTGAATGGTACACCTCCATCGGGGCTTCCGGAGCTGTATCTGCTGTACTTTTTGCCGCCATCTTTTTAAACCCTTGGGATAAGATTCTGTTATTCGCCGTTATTCCCATTCCAGGAATACTGTTCGGTGTTTTATACTTAGCCTACTGCCAATATATGGCCCGTCAAGGTGGCGACAACATCAATCACAATGCCCATTTTTATGGAGCCGTATTCGGATTCGTATTTCCCATACTATTGGAACCGCGTCTATTCCAAATGTTTTTAAGCCACTTTTAAATAAAATATGCCTGACATACAGGAATGCTCCTCATGTCAGGCATATTTTCATTATAATAGCTTCGTTCTACTTACTCTAAATAAGTATATCCATACAATCCTGAACGATAATTTGACAAGAACTCTCGCCCTTCCTCCGGAGAAATGATACCCTTCTTCACTGAAGACATCACCCAGACTTCTACGGTACGAGCCATACGTTTCGGAGTAAACTGTACATACTCCAATACATCAGCCACTGTTTCTCCTTCAATCACCTTATCTATGACATATTCGCCATTCTTCACTTTGATATGTACAGCATTGGTATCACCGAACAAATTATGCAAGTCTCCTAAAATTTCCTGATAAGCTCCGACAAGGAACACTCCGAAATAATAAGGCTCTTTATTATTCAACTCATGCACCGGCAAATGATAGGAGAAATTACGCGTAGAGATAAAATTATTAATCTTACCATCCGAATCACAAGTAATATCTTGAATCGTTGCCGATTTTGTAGGCTGTTCATTCAAGCGTGACAATGGTATAATCGGGAAAATCTGATCTATAGCCCAAGAGTCAGGCAACGATTGAAACAAAGAGAAGTTGCAGAAATACTTGTCCGGCAACATTTTCGCAATTTTCTTCAGTTCATCCGGTGCATGTTTTGTCGCATCTGCCATCTCATATACTTCACGAGCTACCGACCAGAACAAGCGTTCGACCTGTGCTCTGGTATTCAAATCGATCAATCCCAAATTAAAAAGATTCAAGGCATCTTCACGACACTGCAAAGCATCGTGCCAAGTTTCCAACAAACGCGGCTGATTCAGATTATCCCACAATTCATATAATTCCTTCACCAGTTCATGGGCATTTTCATCTATTTCCTCCGCTTCATCGAAAGCCGGAAGACTTGTACTTGCCAAAGCCTCAAATACTAATACAGAATGATGAGCTGTCAACGAACGTCCCGACTCTGTAATGATATTCGGTTGCGGAAGTTCATTTTTCTCACACACATCAACAATGGCAGAAACAGCATCGTTCACATACTCTTGGATAGAATAGTTCATACTATTAGATGTAGCAGAACGTGTCCCGTCGTAATCTACCCCCAAGCCTCCACCAATATCGACAAAATTAATATTATAGCCCATCCGCTTCAGCTGCACGTAAAACTGAGAAGCCTCTTTCAATGCCGTTTTAATACGACGAATATTTGTCACCTGACTGCCTATGTGGAAATGAATCAACTGCAGACAATCAGCCATCTTATTCTTCTCCAACAATTCCAAAGCATCCAACAGCTCACTGGAATTTACACCGAATTTACTGACATCTCCACCGGATTCTTCCCATTTTCCGCTACCGGAGCTAGCCAATTTGATGCGAATGCCAATATTAGGGCGAACTCCCATTTTCTTGGCAAGCCGGGCAATGGTCTTCAATTCCATCAATTTCTCTACGACCAAGTAGATACGTTTACCCATCTTCTGAGCCAATAGAGCCAATTCTATATAACTTTCATCCTTATAACCATTACAAATGATCATTGCATCCTCATCAATGTCAATTGACAAAACGGCATGCAATTCCGGTTTCGAACCAGCCTCCAATCCAATATTGAATTTATTGCCATGACTGACAATTTCCTCCACAACAGGACGCATTTGATTCACCTTTATCGGATAAATGATGAAATTCTTAGCTTTATAGCCATATTCCTGAGCAGCAGCCTCAAAACAATTGGATATTTTCTCAATCCGGTTATCCAAAATATCCGGGAATCTTAAAAGTACCGGAGCAGCCACATCACGCACCTGCAACTCTTCCATCAATTCCTTTAAATCAATTGAAGGACCACCTACTTTAGGCGTCACTGCTACATGCCCTTTTTCATTAATAGAAAAATAACTCAGCCCCCAACCGTTGATATTATACAGTTCTGCTGAATCCTCAATACTCCATTTTCTCATTTCTACGTTTTGATAGCGATTATATAATGATTATAAACCTCTGCAAAACTAAGGTAATTAATTGACAATTAAAAGACATGACCGCCTTATGTTTACATTTTTTCTATACCCTCAATACCATTGCGCGACAAGATCAGACGAAAACGCTTGTAATCGACGTTTTCACTGCTTTTCAATTGCAGCAGATAATTAATATAATAAATACGCTCACCGTTAATGATTTCATAGCCTCCTTCCTCTTTAGGAACCGCCAACGGCACCTCCGGATTTTCCATTTTCAGTATGAAAGACGATACATTGAAACGCAGTATATCGTGAATTCCCGAAACATCATACTGAATATTCTCATCCAACACTTGCCCGTCTATCCGGACAAGCGTACGATAAAGAATGATTTTTTCTGCCATCTGACGGTTATTGGCCTCTAAAATATCGGAACGGTCACGCATAGCCATCACCTCCTCAGGTACTCGGTCTTCTGTAATGAAATCGACACCTTCTTTTATCCACCCTATCGGTTTGTCCTTTATACTGATTGTTGTCTTATTGTCAAAATACTTTTTAGCAAGACGATGTACAAAATAATATCGGGTCAGCTCTTTGATTCTATCTTTCAACATATAACTCACCACCAAAGCAATAAATAACGGTGTTGTGAAATTTCCATATTTCTGCTGAAAAGAAAACGATATCAAAGTTGCAAAAATCATTGAAATACCCGCAGCAATACTGAAATAAAGTTGTTCCACCATCGCCCCATCCTTCTTACGGTCGGCTTTTAAAAACAAATGACTTTCTGTATACAGACGCAGCATTCTTCGACGGAACAAAGCAGCCCGATTACGATTGGGGCTATGCCTTTCCACAACCAGAAACCCTCGGGAACGACGATAAACCACCTCATCACGGACAATCTTCAACAAACGCTCTCCCACCAATCCAAAACACTCTTTATCTTTTTTCCGAAGCCTCTCCAACAACTTAAATGTATAGAAATCTACCTGATTAGACAAAAATTCATCACCAAAGCTATGAAAAACCCGTATATCCTTCCCTGCACCGTCAACCGGTAGCAACTCACGCAAACTGCGATATTTTTTCAATATACCTTCCACCCGCAAAATATACGCTTCAATCACTTTCAAACGACTTGCAGTATCAGAATAACGCCATACGCGGTCAACCTCTCTTCGCAAAGCACTTTTAGTGATGGAACAAAACATCTTCACTTGATATTCCGCCTCCGCAAAGTTCTCCGCCGTAGCCTCAACGTTCAATTCATTAACAGCCACCTCCAAAAACTGAAACGGCAATGCCTCTTCATTCGCAACCTCCTTCAAAGAATATATAGGAGTAATCAAACGAATATTCGATTTTACATCACGATAAAACTGATTCTTTGTGTAAGTGTCGTAATTTATATCCAACGTATTCGGCACAAACATCCACGTATTAATCATAAAATCACTACGTGGTTTATCCTTCCTTACCACATAGCCAATCTTAAATTCCACAACAAAGCGGTCGTGAATGCGCACCTGGACATCTATCATAACGGCGATATTGTAAATAATAAAATTCATATATCAATAACCATACCTTAATATTCATATTCCAACATGTTTTTATCACCAAAATTTATCAATAAATTTGTACAGAATTTATAAGGCAAATAATCCATGGATACAATACTGATTATTGATGACGAACAGACCATTAGAATGCTGTTAAGCAGAATACTTGAACTTGAAGGATATGAAGTTTTTCAAGCTAAAGACAGAGCCAGCGGATTAGAGATGCTCAAAAAGCACGAAGTGCAAGTCATTTTATGCGATGTTTTTCTACCTGATGGAAATGGAGTCATCATGGTTCCGGAACTAAAAAAAATTGCCCCACAAGCTAATATCATCTTACTTACAGCACACGGAAATATTCCTGATGGTGTACAAGCCATTAAAAATGGTGCTTTTGACTATATTGTTAAAGGTGATGACAACCGAAAAATCATCCCCTTAGTCAGTAGAGCCATGACTGAACAGAAACTACATCATTCAGAACAGATAACACCACAACCCAATACCCTTATCTTTTCTGCTATTACAGGAAAATCTGCTTGCTTACAAGAAGTAGTACACATGGCTCAAAAAGTGGCAGCGACAGATGCCTGCGTTTTACTAACAGGCGAAACCGGTACCGGCAAAGAAGTATTTGCCCAATCCATCCATCAGGCCAGTCCCCGAAAAGACAAACCGTTCATTGCACTTAACTGTTCTGCTTTCAGTAAAGAATTATTGGAAAGCGAATTATTCGGACACAAAGCCGGAGCCTTTACAGGTGCTTTAAAAGATAAAAAAGGACTATTCGAAGAAGCTCATGGCGGAACTATTTTTCTGGACGAAATTGGAGAAATGGAATTTAGCCTACAAGCTAAATTATTACGTGTTCTGGAATCAAGTGAATTCATCAAAGTAGGAGATACAAAATACACCAAAATAAATGTCCGCATCATCGCAGCCACCAACCGAGACTTGAAAAGTGAGATTGAAAAAGGCAATTTTAGAGAAGACCTCTATTTCCGGTTGTCAGTTTTTCAAATCCAACTTCCTCCATTACGGGAACGTAAAGAAGAC
Organism: uncultured Odoribacter sp.; assembly: GCA_945900015.1. Classification (GTDB taxonomy): domain Bacteria; phylum Bacteroidota; class Bacteroidia; order Bacteroidales; family Marinifilaceae; genus Odoribacter. The sequence goes on from CAMDJC010000004.1 coordinate 59,169, forward strand.
ATCGAAATATTGGCTCAAACATTTCTCCAGCAATTTGCCAAAAAATTAAATAAAAACATCTCCGGAATAACCCCCGAAGTACTCACAGCCTTGCAACAAGCCGAATGGAAAGGTAATATTCGAGAACTCAGAAATATCATGGAGCGCAGTGCCATTGTATGTGACAATATAGTAACTCTGCAAGATTTACCAGTCGAATTGCAACACAACCACTTTCAAAACACAAATGAAAGTAACGAATTTGAATTATCTGTCATCGAACGTAAGCACATCATGAAAGTTTTACAATATACCCATGGCAACAAAACAGAAGCAGCACGACTCTTAAAAATAGGTTTAGCTACCCTCTATCGAAAAATAGAAACCTATCATATTTAAATCTATTATCTCAAAATGATAAAAGGACCTTCTCAAAATGAGAAGGTCCTTCTTTTTTTGCCCTATTAATAAAAATCCTATTCGACTATCATTCAAAGCATTTCATTCATTCCACACATTATGGCATATCCATTGCCAATATAATAAACAGTTTAGTATAAATAAGTATCACAAATAAAACAAGAAAAAATGGAATTGTTAAGTATTGGATTTGTAATTTGCATACTCTTAGGAGTTGCCTGTTTTTGGATATTCATGAAATGCATTGATTGGTTTGAAAACATTTAAAAAAGATAATTATGTATACAGCACTATTTATTATCTGTCTGATTCTATTTGGTTATTTAATGTATGTCTTGGTTAAACCCGAGAAATTTTAAAAAAGAAAAAAATCATGAATACTGAAATTATAGGTGTAATAGCACAAATCATTTTAGTAGTAGCACTTAGCTACCCACTTGGCAAATACATAGCCAAGGTTTATAAAGGCCAAAAAGTATGGAGTGACTTTATGAAACCCTTGGAACGATTCATATTCCGATTATCAGGAATTCAACCTGACGAAGAAATGAATTGGAAACAATTCTTAAAAGCCCTATTAATGGTTAACTTTGTATGGTTTATATGGGGCATGATTCTGTTAACTTGCCAGAATTATCTTCCTCTTAATCCAGACAACAACTTAAATCAAAGTGCCCATCAAGCATTCAACACTTGCATCAGCTTCATGGTAAACTGCAACTTGCAGCATTATAGCGGAGAAAGCGGATTAACCTACTTCACCCAACTCTTTGTCATCATGCTCTTCCAATTTATCACAGCTGCAACAGGCATGGCAGCCATGGCTGGAATCATGAAAGCATTAGGAGAAAAAACAACCCAAACAATTGGCAATTTTTGGAATTTTCTCGTTCTAAGCTGTACCCGTATTTTATTACCTCTTTCTTTAATTGTCGGTTTCATCTTGATTCTTCAGGGTACCCCCATGGGATTTGATGGTAAGATGGAAATTACTACATTGGAAGGCAACACACAAACAATTTCTCAAGGTCCTGCAGCAGCAATCGTACCCATCAAACAATTAGGAACAAATGGCGGTGGTTATTTTGGTGTCAATGCTTCACATCCCTTGGAAAACCCAACTTATCTGACAAATATCATAGAATGTTGCTCCATCATACTAATTCCCATGGCAATGGTCTTTGCTTTCGGTTTTTATGTAAATCGCAAAAAATTAGGTTATAGCATCTTCGGTGTCATGCTAGTTGCTTTTTTAATTGGAGTGGGAATCAATGTTTCTCAGGAAATGGGTGGTAATCCTAAAATTGATGCCATGGGAATAACACAAGACAATGGTGCTATGGAAGGAAAAGAAATCCGCTTGGGAGCAGGAGCCACCGGCTTATGGAGCATCGTCACCACCGTCACCTCTAATGGTTCAGTCAACGGAATGCACGACTCAACCATGCCACTATCCGGCATGATAGAAATGCTAAACATGCAAATTAACACTTGGTTTGGCGGTGTCGGAGTAGGCTGGATGAACTATTTCACTTTTATCATCATAGCTGTATTTATCAGTGGATTAATGGTGGGACGCACCCCCGAATTCATGTGTCACAAAGTTGAAGCTCGAGAAATGAAAATTGCCTCCATCGTTGCACTGCTACACCCATTTGTTATTTTGGTTGGCACCGCTTTAGCCGCTTATCTGTATATACATGCACCAGAATTTGTCAAACAAGAAGGAGGCTGGCTAAACAATCCTGGATTCCATGGCTTAAGTGAAATCCTTTACGAATTCACCTCTTGTGCTGCTAACAATGGTTCTGGCTTTGAAGGATTAGGCGATAATACATGGTTTTGGAATGTTTCTTGTGGAATTGTATTGATATTAAGCAGATTCATACCTATCATCGGACAAGTTGCCATTGCTGGTCTGTTAGCTCAGAAAAAATACATCCCGGAAAGTGCCGGCACACTAAAGACAGACACTGTCACCTTTGCCATTATGACCTTTGCAGTCATCTTCATTATTGCCGCTTTATCCTTCTTCCCTGCACAAGCACTCAGCACTATTGCCGAACACTTTAGTCTATAAATTATAAATAAATTGTAGAACATAAAGATTTTCTGTTTATGAAAACAAATCAAAATAACAGCCTATTTCAAAAAGAATTAATTGCCGACAGCTTGAAACAGTCTTTCATTAAATTGAATCCTAAAGTAATGGTTAAAAATCCCATTATGTTTACAGTAGAGGTTTCTACATTGATTATGTTATTGGTCACTATTTACTCTGCCACCAATACATCCCAGGGTTCTTTTACTTACAATCTACTAGTTTTCTTCATTCTATTGGTAACCTTACTTTTTGCCAATTTTGCCGAAGCTATTGCCGAAGCCAGAGGAAAAGCTCAAGCCGACAGTTTACGCAAAACTCGTGAAGAAACACCAGCCAAAATCATCATCCACGATACCATACAAACCGTCAACAGTTCACAATTGAAAAAAGGAGATATATTCATCTGTGAAGCTGGAGATATCATTCCTGCAGACGGTGAAATCATCGAAGGATTAGCCTCAATCGACGAAAGTGCCATCACCGGAGAATCAGCACCCGTCATTCGTGAAGCCGGAGGTGACAAAAGTTCCGTAACAGGTGGTACAAAAGTGTTGTCCGACCATATTAAAGTCGTAGTAACAAGCCAGCCAGGCGAAAGTTTTTTGGACAAAATGATTTCCTTAGTAGAAGGGGCAAGCCGTCAAAAAACCCCAAACGAAATAGCACTGACCATTTTGCTTGCCGTATTCACATTGGTTTTTCTTGTTGTATGCATCACCTTAAAACCTATGGCCGACTATTCCGGTACTATCATTACCATTGCAGCTTTCATCTCCTTGTTCGTATGCTTAATACCGACCACCATCGGTGGATTACTTTCAGCTATTGGTATCGCAGGTATGGATCGGGCTCTACGTGCCAATGTTATTACCAAATCCGGTAAAGCCGTTGAAACGGCTGGAGACATCGATACATTGCTATTGGACAAAACCGGCACTATCACCATTGGTAATCGAAAAGCCACTGCCTTTTATCCGGTTAAAGGATTAGACCAACACACCTTTATTGAAGCCTGTCTTCTCTCTTCTGTATCAGACGCCACCCCCGAAGGAAAATCTATCATCGAATTGGGACATGAACAAGGCATACGGATACGTTCATTAAATACAACCGGTTCACGCATGATCAAATTCACAGCAGAAACCAAATGTTCTGGTATTGATTTGCAAGACGGCACTCAAATACGCAAAGGAGCATTTGATGCTATTCGAAGCATAGTCACCGAAGCAGGCAATGAATTTCCAAAAGAAACAGAAGAAACGATCCAACGCATTAGTAGCAAAGGAGGAACCCCGCTCGTTGTGTGTATAAATAAAAAAATTGCCGGTATCATCGAACTGCAAGATATCATCAAACCCGGCATTGAAGAACGATTCAAGCGCCTCCGTAAAATGGGAGTAAAAACGGTTATGGTAACAGGCGACAACCCTTTAACAGCCAAATATATCACAGAAAAAGCCGGAGTAGATGATTTCATTGCAGAAGCCAAACCGGAAGATAAGATGAACTACATCAAAAAAGAACAAGCAGCCGGTAAATTAGTTGCCATGATGGGTGATGGCACCAACGATGCTCCAGCTCTAGCACAAGCTAACGTAGGCGTTGCCATGAACAGCGGTACACAAGCAGCCAAAGAAGCAGGTAATATGGTTGACTTGGATAACGACCCGACCAAACTGATTGAAATCGTAGAAATAGGTAAACAATTACTCATGACACGTGGCACACTGACCACCTTCTCCATAGCCAACGACGTTGCTAAATATTTCGCCATCATACCGGCGTTGTTTATGGTTTCCGTTCCTCAACTTAGCGCATTGAACATCATGGGGTTGCATAGTCCGGAAAGTGCAATTCTTTCAGCCATCATATTCAACGCCCTCATCATTCCGATTCTAATTCCATTGGCACTAAAAGGTGTAGCCTATAAGCCCATAGGAGCCAGTGCTTTGCTGCGCCGCAACTTATTAATCTATGGTGTTGGCGGTCTAATTGCTCCGTTCATCGGAATCAAACTAATTGATTTATTCATTGGACTATTCTTTTAATACTCATTCAAAATCAAATATAATCATGAAAAATTTAATAAAATCCATCCGTCTTACACTTACATTCTGTGTTGTATTGACCGTATGCTATATACTTGTTCTTTGGATTTTTGCCCAATTTGCAGCACCAGGCAAAAATGGTAATGCAGAAACTATCACCCTCCATGGTAAAATAGTTGGTGCCAATCAAATAGGTCAGGAGTTTACCAAAGATATTTACTTTTGGGGACGTCCCTCTTGTGCCGGCGACGGATATGATGCATCCAGTTCTGCTGGTAGCAACAAAGGCCCTGCCAATGAAGAATATCTGGCCGAAGTCAATGCTCGCATAGATACTTTTTTAGTACATCACCCTTATTTAAAAAGAAATGAAGTACCTGCTGAAATGGTAACTGCTAGTGCTTCCGGTTTAGATCCCCATATTACTCCAGCCTGTGCTTACGTACAAATCAAACGGGTAGCCCAAGCTCGCAGAATGCAAGAAGATGAAGTAAAAGCTATCGTAGAAAAAAACATCGAAAAGCCCCTATGTGGACTTTTCGGACCCGCAAAAATCAATGTATTAAAACTAAATGTTGCTTTAGAAGAAGCCAAGGAAAAATAATAAACAACAATAACATACCAATGAATAAGCGAGAAGCAAGCGCACAACATTTCCTAGAACTCATCAAACGTTCTCAAAGAGGCGTTTTCAAAATCTACATCGGCATGATAGCCGGTGTAGGTAAAACTTTTCGAATGCTCCAAGAAGCACATGAGATGCTGGAAAACGGGATTGACGTGCAAATAGGATATGTAGAAACCCACGGTCGAACAGGTACTGAAGCCTTATTAGATGGGTTACCTGTTATCCCCCGAAAAAAAATTTTCTATAAAGGGAAAGAATTAGAAGAAATGGATTTAGATACCATCTTGCAAATTCGCCCAGAATTAGTTATTGTAGACGAATTAGCTCACACCAACGTAGATGGCAGTCGCAATTCCAAGCGCTGGCAAGATGTCATGGAACTACTTAATGCTGGCATCAACGTCGTATCAGCAGTCAACATCCAGCATATCGAAAGTCTAAACGAAGAAATCAAAGGTATTGCCGGTATTGAAGTCAAAGAACGCATTCCGGACAAAGTTTTGGAAGAAGCCGATGAAGTGGTCAATATAGACCTAACTGCCGAAGAACTCATCAACCGTCTAAAAAGCGGTAAAATTTACAAAACAGAAAAAATACAAACCGCACTCCATAATTTCTTTAAAACAGAAAATATTCTTCAACTAAGGGAATTAGCACTGAAAGAAGTTGCCCTCCGCGTTGAGAAAAAAGTAAATATGGAAATAGTACCGAACGATAAGACAGTACTTCGGGAACGCTTTTTAGTGTGTATCAGCAGCAATGAAAACACTCCACGCCACCTAATACGCCGCACAGCCCGGTTAGCCTCCCGTTATGACACGGAATTTCTTGCCTTATATGTACAAACCCCTGCAGAAAATCCAGACAGAATCAATCTCTCTACACAACGCCATCTGCTTAATCACTTCAAACTAGTGACAGAATTAGGTGGTGAACTACTACAAGTCTCTTCCAACAATATCTTAAAAAGCATTGTCGGTACTTGTCGAGAACGTCAAATTACGTCAGTCTGCATCGGACAACCTAGATTAAAATACAGATATTTATTTTACATTTTTCCACGTTATCGCCGTTTTCTCCGCGCCCTTTCTAAAATGAATGTAAAATTGATTATATTTCCCCAGTAAAAAAAAACGCCATGAATATAAAAACGAAACTGACATTAGGCATAGGTCTTCTAGTCGCCATGATTGTACTGCTTGTTTCCCTTTCTATTGTCAATCTGCAAATTTTGACAGAAACCGAACCCACTAGTCCTGCTGCAGAGTCTGGACTACAACGGGCTCTTTTATGGATTTCTATTGTAGGAGGTATCTGTATCAGCATAGGTATACTTATGCTCTCTCTACTCCCCTCCTCTATCAATAAACCCATCCAAGAAATCATAAAAGGCATTCAAGAAATTGCAAACCACAATTACACCCAAAGGCTGTATTTGGAAGAGCATGAATTTCAAGAAGTGTCTAAAAACTTCAACCGAATGGCCCAAAGATTATCCGACTATCATTCAAGCACCCTTTCACAAATTATGGCTGCCAAAAACTATATGGAAACCATTATCAATAGTGTAAAGGAACCCATTATCGGATTAGATAACAATATGACCATCCTTTTCATCAATGACGAAGCATTAAACATATTAAACGTACAACGCGAAGATATCTGGATGAAACCCGCACAAGAGATTGCATTACGCAACGACTTGCTACGACGTCTGATCCGTGAACTTCCTTCCCTGCAAAAAACAGAAAATAAAAAGAAAGACGAACCTCTAAAAATATATGCAGACAACAAAGAGAGTTACTTTCAGATTAAATACATGCCTATCACCCAAACTAACAACCACAACAATACCTCAAAACAGAAAGGCTATGTCATCATGCTTAAAAATATTACAGAATTTAAAGAATTGGACACGGCCAAAACAACTTTTATTTCCACCATTTCTCATGAATTAAAAACTCCTATCTCTGCCATACTTATGAGTCTCCAATTGTTAGAAGACAAACGAGTAGGCTCTTTAAATACCGAACAAGAAGAACTCTCGCAAAGTATTAAGGAAAACAGTGAACGCCTATTGAATATTACAGGAGAATTACTAAACATGACTCAAGTAGAAAGCGGTAAACTGCAAATAAAGCCCAAAATTACCAAACCTATAGAACTCATCGAATACGCTCTCAAAGCCAACCGGGTACAAGCCGAAAAATTCGGTATTCAAATTGAAGTTGAATATCCAGAAGATAAAATCAGCAAACTTTTTGTTGACAGTGAAAAAATTGCCTGGGTATTAACAAACTTACTCAGCAATGCCATACGCTATTCCCCAGAATATAGTCGCGTCATTATCGGAGCCAAACAAAAAGACGAAAAACACATTGAATTATATGTCAAAGATTTTGGTAAAGGTATTGATGCCCGATATCATGACAGTATTTTTGAACCTTATTTCCGCGTTCCCGGCACTAAAGTACAAGGCAGCGGACTCGGTTTATCTATATCACGAGACTTTGTCGAAGCTCATGGCGGCAAACTGACCATTGAAAGCGAAATAGGTCGAGGAAGTAAATTCAGCTTAACTTTAGCTGTATAAACAGCTAAAATAAAAAAACGCACCATAAAAATGATGCGTTTTTTTATTTTGTCGAGATGACTGGACTTGAACCAGCGGCCTCCACGTCCCGAACGTGGCGCGCTACCAACTGCGCTACATCTCGTTTGCGGTTGCAAATGTAATAAATGTTTCAGAAAAAAATACTACATTTGCAGAAAAATTTTACGAATAATTTTTCACGACATGGATTCAATCAGACAAAATAAAGTTGCTCGTCTAATACAGAGAGACTTAAGCGAAATGTTCCAACAAGAGTGTAGAGAGTATGCAGTGGGTGCAATGCTGTCAATTACCACCGTAAGAGTAAGCCCGGACCTTTCATATGCGAAAATTTACGTCAGCATTTTCCCTTCCGAGCGCTCAGAAAGTGTTTTAAACAGCCTGGAGGAACACAACAAAAGCATTCGCTTCATCTTAGGCAAGAAAATCGGCAAGCAGATGCGCATCATTCCGGAACTGCGTTTTTTTGTGGACGACAGCCTTGATTATATCGACAAAATCGATGAATTGTTGAAATAATAGAAATATGCGGTTGCCTTTCTTCATAGCACGGCGCTATCTCTTTTCCAAGAAGAAACAAAATGCCATCAACATTATCTCTGCCATCAGCGTGACAGGGGTAGCAATCGGCACAACAGCGCTGATTGTTGTACTTTCTGTCTTTAACGGCATGGATATATTGCTACAGAAAAGCACCGACAGTTTCACTCCCGATTTGATTATTTCACCCGCAACCGGGAAATATGCTTATTTTGATTCTTCTTTTTATCAAACCATCAACTCCCAAACGGACATTGCCTCTTATAGCAATATAATAGAAGAAAAAGCATTGGCCCGCTATGGTGAGCGCATGTTACCGGTTGTCGTAAAAGGTGTGGACAAAAACTATGCTGAGAATTCCGGCATCACGGCCAACCTCTTGGAAGGAACATTCCAGCTACAAACCTCCCAAGGCTTCCAAGCCATTATGGGATATGGAGTTGCAGCCCACCTGCAAGCCCCGCTCAACTCCGACACTCCGATACTGCTTTACTACCCCGATGCACACAAAAAAACAAGTAGCACAGCACTAAATACCAAGCAAGTCTATCCCTATGCCTATTTCAGTTCCCAACAAGATATCGATGCCCAATACCTCATCACCGATTTACGACTTGCCCAAGAATTGTTCGACACCGACAAACGATTATCCAAAGTAGAGATTCGCCTGTCTGACCCGACCCAAACAAAGACAGTCAAAGAAACTCTGGCACAAAAACTGCCTGACACATATCAGATAAAAGACAAGTACCAGCTTAATCAGGCTTTCTACGCTATGATGAAATCAGAAAAGTTAGCCGTATTCCTGATACTGCTATTTATCCTACTCATTGCCTCTTTCAACATTGTCGGTTCAATCTCCATGCTGATTCTTGACAAGAAAGAAGATCTTGCCACCTATAAAGCATTGGGCATGACCGAAAATAAATTGATTACCATATTTAAAACCGAAGGAAATCTGATTACTCTGACCGGAACCCTTCTCGGACTGATTACAGGCACAACCATTTGCCTTATCCAAGAAAAATTCGGACTGATTACTTTGGGTGACGGCAGCTATATTGTCAATGCCTATCCGGTAAAATTAGTATTCAGCGATCTGGCAATCATCGTTGCAGTTGTTCTTTTTATCGGATACATTGCCTCCTATTTCCCTGTACGTTATCTAATCCGTAAACTTTGTGCCCAAGATTAAAATCTTAAGATTTGCAGATTAAAAAATGGAATAATATCTTTGGGTCATTGGTAATAAATTGTACTATGAAACTATACATCCTGGCATTATTCGCACTTCTTTGTACATATTCGGCTATCGCACAAGAAAAAGAAGTAAAAGCAGTCATCGAAACGAACTACGGCAACATGACTGTAAAATTATACAACGACACGCCTCAACATCGGGATAATTTCATCCGTCTGGCCAAAGCCAAACACTATGACGGCACATTGTTTTATCGGGTCATCAAGGATTTTGTCATCCAAGGAGGCTCATCAGACAGTCGAAATGCCATTAAAGGCAGCGAAATCGGCTATGGCAAACCAATTGTAATCGATGCAGAAATCAAGCCACACCATTATCATAAAAAAGGAGCCCTTGCCGCGCCCCGACAGCCGGATCGCGTAAACTTTTTCAAAGAATCCGACATATCACAATTCTATATTGTACAAGGCCGTAAATATTCGCCTAAAGAAGTGGAAATCATGGAAAAGCAGGTCAACGTTCCCATTAAAAGGGCAATCCAGAAAAAATATTACACTCCGGACAAAAAAGCCATCCTTGATACACTCCGCAAACAGAAAAAAGTGGCAGAATTCCGTAAGATAGCCAACAAAATAAAGGCTGATATTGAATTTGAATGGAATGCCAACACAGACAAAATCTACATGGACGATGCCAAAAGAGAAGCCTACATCAACCAAGGCGGTGTACATCATCTCGACAAAGAATACACCGTATTCGGCGAAGTGATAGACGGCTTTGAAATCATCGATAAAATCGCGGCAGTCCCCACAGACAAAAGCGACAGGCCTCTGGAGGATATCCGGATTAAAGTACGCATTTTAGAAGAATAGCCATGCATATTCCACCGCGCACCACCATCATCGGTATCACCATCTTATGGACAGTGATTATTTTCACCCTTTGCGCATTGCCGGGGGATGCTATACCCAATCCTCGATTCAACATTCCGTATATTGACAAAATAGTACATGGTGGATTATTTTTTGTTGCATCTTTATTATTGATATTCCCATTGGTTTATTACAGCCACCTTGCCCGCTGGAAATCATATCTGATAGCCTGCATTTATACGGTTGTGTACGGAGGATTGATAGAAATACTGCAATATTACTTTTTCAACCGAAGCGGAGAAATATACGATTTGCTGGCTGATTTCGCAGGAGCTGTCGTTGCCTGCCTGAGTTATCCCATGATTTTGCATATTTTACGCCGGAAAAAGTAATTTTTGCGCTTTATTTCCTAATTTTCAACCGGCAATTTTCAATTTTCAATTAAATGCCTTAGTTTTGTAACCTTGATAATCAAACGCATTGACAATGTTAGATCAGATAAACCAACTTATAACAGAAATTGCAGGCTTTAATGCCACCACTCCCGAGGAAGTGGAACAGTTCAGAATCAAACACCTGAGCAAAAAGGGTAGTATTACAACTTTGTTTGAAGACTTTAAAAATGTACCCAACGAACAGAAAAAAGAAATCGGCAAAGCCCTGAACGAACTGAAGACAGCGGCTCTCAATAAAGTAAACGAACTGAAAGAACAATTGTGCTCGTCAGACAATGGCAAAACCGGCATTGATCTAACCATGCCGGGCGATACCGTGAATTTAGGTTCACGCCATCCCCTGTCAATAGTCAAAAACGAAATACTGAACATATTCTCCCGTCTCGGATTCACCATCTCAGAAGGTCCGGAAATTGAAGACGACTGGCATGTTTTTTCAGCCTTGAACTTCCCCGAGGAACATCCGGCACGCGATATGCAGGATACTTTTTTCATCGAAAAGCATCCGGACATCTTGTTGCGTACCCATACCTCATCCGTTCAGGTTCATGATATGGAAACCCACACTCCTCCCATCCGTCTGGTGACTCCGGGACGAGTATTCCGCAATGAAGCCATTTCAGCACGTGCGCATTGTATTTTCCACCAAATCGAAGCCTTATACATTGACGAAAATGTATCTTTCGCAGACTTAAAACAAACCTTGACCTATTTTGCCAAGGAACTGTTCGGTGCAGACACTCAAATCCGTTTACGCCCGTCCTATTTCCCGTTTACAGAGCCATCGGCAGAAATGGACGTTTCCTGCTCGCTTTGCCACGGGAAAGGCTGTAATGTATGTAAAGGCACCGGTTGGTTGGAAATCCTCGGTTGCGGCATGGTTGACCCCAATGTATTGGAACTGAATGGTATTGACAAAAACAAATATACAGGATTCGCTCTCGGCATGGGTATTGAGCGTATCACCATGCTGAAATACGGAATCAAAGACATCCGCTTGTTCTTTGACAACGACATCCGTTTCCTGGAACAGTTTACAACAGCTATATAAGAGCCGATTTATTTTATACGATACAGAATCCCGAAATATAGGGAAGTATTTCGGGATTCATTTTAAACGGAGCAAAAATCATGGAAAAGATTTTGTTTATCAATGCATGTATCAGAGAAGAATCACGAACCCTACGTCTTGCCAGACATCTATTGAAGAGACTAGACGGAGAAATAGAAGAACTGAACCTTGCAGCAGAAAAAATCCCAGCCATAGATAATTGGGATATCCTCCAACAACGCTTTCTCCATGTCCAATCAAACAGCCTTGATGCACCGGAGCTAAAATATGCCCGCCAGTTTGCAACCGCCGATACAATTGTTATAGCAGCTCCATATTGGGATCTGGCTTTCCCCGCAATCCTGAAAACGTACATGGAATATGTAACTGTCACCGGCCTGACCTTCAAATATTCGCCGGAAGGCTACCCTGTCGGGTTATGTAAGGCCCATCGTTTGATTTATGTAATGACTGCAGGAGGACCCGTGCATCTCAATTTCGGATATGATTATTTGAGTGCTTTATGCCACAATTTCTTCGGCATCAAAGAGACTCATCTCTTCAAAGCCGAAAACCTCGACATCATCGGCAGCGATGTCGAAAAAATCATGCAATCTGCTCTCGAAGAAATAGACAAACGGCTAATGGTGTCTCCGAGTCTTATTTCCTCCCCCAACACAAATCCGACACTGCAATTCCAAAAACTTAAATCCCACTTCAACAACCTGTAATCAAGTGTCATCCTTAGGTGTTTGAATAATTCAACCCCTAAACGAGGTGTAAAACAGATGGAATTAAACTGATTATACCCCAAATCAACATCAACAATCGCCATTCCCAATCCTCCACCAACAAATGAAGAGACATGTTTGCCCATACGAAAATTATAGTCAACCACAGGCTGTAATATCATATTCCGATAAGTCTCTTCAACACCTCTTCCTTTATACAACAAATCGTAAGCCCCTACTAAAAACTGCAATCCAAAATCAAAATGGGAAGAATAATTACACCTCGCTTCCAAAATTATATCAATTCCTTCTCGAATATTACAACCTTCCACCTTCTTCTTTCCAAAATTAGGACCTATTGCAACCTCGACTTCAAACCTTGTTATATCTTGTCCCCACACCGAACACGGAACAAAAGACATCGATACAACAAAAGACACCAATAAAATAACATTTACACACAAGATCTGTTTCATATATCAATATTTTACCCCCCCCAAATATGGCGAAATATAATATATTTTCAAACGGCAGGAGCTATAACAACAAAATATTGTCAAGACATCTACCCTAAAATGTTTACTATGTAAAAAGTCCCTGCCGACATTTTCGACAGGGACTTTACATATCTGAATATCAACTAAACATCAATTTCCAGCCTGATGCAATGTAAGCTGCGGGAAAGGAAATCCGATACCCTCTTTGTTGAAGGTTGCATATACAATTTGGTTCATATCAAAATACACACCCCAATAATCAGGAGTTGCCACCCAAACACGCACCGTAATATCCACACTGCTTGCACCCAAAGAACCCAAAGCAATCATCGGTTCCGGAGTTTTCAAAATACGTTTGTCAGCATCTATAATCCTCATCAACACTGCCTTTACCTTATCAAAATCCTCATTATATTCTACTCCAAATGTAAAATCAACCCGTCGGGTGTCTTTTCTGCTGTAGTTTGTGATTGCATTACCGCTCAATGCGCCATTCGGAGCATAAACCACTTTATTATCCGGAGTCAACAAAATCGTATGGAAAATCTGTATCTCTTGTACAGTTCCGCTAACACCGGCTCCGTCAATATAATCACCAACCTTAAAAGGCTTGAAAACCAACACTATCAATCCTCCTGCGAAATTGGACAGATTGCCGGACAATGCCATACCGATTGCCACACCGGCAGATGCCAACAGAGCAGCAAAACTGGTTGTCTCAATTCCCAACTTACCAATAATGGCAAATGCCAAGATCAGATTCAACAAAATCTTTAAAAGGCTCTTCAAAAAAGTCTGCACACTGATTTCCACATGGCGCTTTTCCAATATCTTGGAAACTAATTTTCCAATATATTTGATAATGATACGCCCGATAACATAAATCAGGATAGCAACCAAGATGTCTTTACCTGCATCAATTGCAAAATTAATCAACTTTTCAAGCACTTGACCAAAGCTCAAATTCATTTCAGGACTTACTGTAAATAACATAATTATAAATTTTAAATGTGAGTATGCTCCTTTTAGTCTTATTGAAATAACAAAGTTATACATTTTTTCCGCTCTTACAAACTTTCAGAGAAAACAGTAAGGAAGCTGAATCAATCAGCAAGTGAAGAAAAAACGTTCAAATCACAAGACATTATTTGATGGTGGATGGTGGTGATAGATTCTCATGCCATAATCTGATTGACTATTGGTATAATACGGCTTATTAGAGATAAAGAAATCGCATGGAATTAGAACTAAGCAAAGAATCACAAAAAATACTGTTCACCACAAACTAATGAATGGCATTTTTTGTAAATTTGTAATGCATGCAATTGAAATCGATAAATGAATTTAATTCTAAAAAATATGGAACACCCCTACAAAGAATATGAAAATACTCCGACATGGAGCGTTGTGGAACAAGCAATAACCGAGCTGGTAGAAAACAACGATATTGAGCTACAAACCCCTATAGAATACGTCACAGGATATATTTGCAGAAATCTATCTTCGACTGAGAAGATTGGGAAATAAACACTTAAAACCATGAGACCAACTGATAATGAATCAACTAAAAAAGAAATAAAAATCTACCAAAGCCTATGGAAAAATATGTTTTTAGCTATTGGCTGCTTCGCTTTTGCCGTGGGCGGATGTATGATTATAAGAGATTATTATTGTAATTTAGTAACAAAAATTCTAGGAGGTTGGTGCTCTGCCATTTTCTTCGGCGGGGGCGGATTATTTCTTACCACCACGACTCTATACAACAGAATTCGTCATATTCCATTTTTAATAATTCATGAAGACAGACTTGAATTATACAAACAGTGCAAAGGGAGTTATTATAACCTTTATTTTACTGATGTGAGAAATTTTCGGCTTATCAGTCTCTATTCCTCTAAAATGATAGCCATTGATTATAAAAATACCCCGTTGATACATAAAGTAAAAGAATCTTCCGATTTTAAGCAGAACCTGATAAACTATAATTTCAAGGTAACTGGGGCTATAGAAAATATTCCTGCTCACAACTTGACAATGAAAGGGAAAGAGATTTGCAACTTGTTAAACATATGCCTTAAACGGTATTGCCAAAAAGAACAAGAATAAAATGCAACTGAGCGATAAACGATTTTGGATATTTGAAGCAATCATATTGGCATCTACCACGATGTGCATTGTCATCATGTGGATCAATCATCTTATTTTCCTCCATTTAATGGTCGTTGTGTTTTATATTTTATTCCTTGTCGGTGGCATCATAGCGTGGAAGTTATATAAAGGCAACCAGTGGTGGAAATTGGCAGAATACCTGTTTCTGATTACAACGGCTATCCTTTCTTTGGGACTGTTCTGCTTTGTATGGAATTGGAATGATACCGGCGAACGCCCCGCAAATATACCTCCCGATGTAGGGACATACATTACCAACAATGAATTTGTCGGAATTATTATGCTGTTATGGTGTATACCCACCCCTATACTCTCTTGCGTCATTTCATATATTGCCAAACGATTACTATTCAAAAAACTATTATCAAATAATGCAAAATAGATTGATTTGTATTGACAGAATAAAACAATTTCAATTCTCCGAAAAGGGACTCCGAAAGCTCTCCCTTTGACCTTTTACGCATGTCTCACCGATGTCTCACTTATATCTCACCTTTCCCCGTTCCTCCTCCGAAATTCCCCCGAAGCTCATCCGAACGAGAAGGAAGATGCAACGGAGGAGATTGCCGCCAGCTACGGATGAGAGTAAAAGGGAAGTAAGAGCAAAATAAGAACAGGTCAAAGGAGAATAACAGCAAAGCCGATTATACAATTTATCCTTACATTTTTTTCGTTTTACCGTTCTTTTCTGCTAAGTTTGTATTTCAAATATCAAATAAAAACATTCGTATGAAAACTATCGTTTATGCCGTTTGCATACTGACACTTGTATCTTCTTGTGTCAGCAAAAACAAATTTACTATAGCAGAAAATGGACGTCTGGCAGCTCTCAGCCGTGAAAGAGCACTGGAAAAAGACCTGGCTCGCTCACAAGAAGACAACGAACGCCTTCAAAAACAGATTAGCAATCTACAACAAGACACAACACGTATGGGAAAATCCCTCAAAGAGTATCGTCAGTCGCTTTACACCAATCTTTCTGCGCAAGAAAAGTTGAATGTATTGCTAAAGGAAAAAATGGACAAACTGACAGAACGCGAAGCCACCATCAACGAACTGCAGAATGAAATCAACTCCCAAAAAGAAAAAGTAAATGCCTTGTTAAACAGCGTCAAGGAAGCTCTTCTTGGATTTAGCAGCGATGAATTGAGCGTTACTCAAAAAAACGGCAAGGTCTATGTTGCCATGTCAAATAAACTGCTGTTCCAATCCGGAAGTGCTACGGTCAACAAACAAGGAAAAACAGCCTTGGGAAAATTAGCAGAAGTATTGAAAAAACAGACCGATATCGATATTTTAATTGAAGGACATACGGATACCCAACCGATTAAAACCGTTCAATTCAAAGACAATTGGGATTTAAGTGTCGTACGTGCTACATCTGTTGTCCGCATTCTGACCAAGGAATATGGAGTCAACCCTTTGCAGATCGTACCGTCCGGACGAGGAGAATACATGCCTGTCGATAATAATGATACTGCAGCAGGACGAGCCCGCAACCGACGCACCGAAATCATCATGGCTCCCAGACTGGAAAAGTTAATGGATATTTTAAAATAATCATAACAAACACATATTATGGCCTTTATCTGCAATATATGGTTGATACTACTGACAAGTCTTTTCTCCTCGTGCGATTCTTGTGTCATTTCCGAGGCGGACAGACTGGTGTTGCAGAAATTTTGGCATTATGCACAAACAAATCATTTAAAGGAACAAGAGGCAGGTGAACGGATTTCTTCCATCGCCCGCTTTTTCCTTGACACTCCTTACAAAAGTAACACGCTGAATACTGCCGATGGGGAAAAGCTCATTGTCAATCTCCGGGAATTGGATTGTGTTACATTTGTTGAGAATGTGTTGGCACTTGCATTTCTACCTGAATATACCTCTTCATCTGAAGATGCATTCAAAAAAAATCTACAAAAAATCCGTTATCGGGACGGTATAATCGAAGACTTTACCTCTCGATTACACTATTCATCCGACTGGCTATATGAGATGCAGCAAAATCTATTGCTGAAGGATATTACTGCTGACTTAGGCGGTATAAAACACACGAAGGAAATCAACTTTATGTCAGGACACCATGAGCTTTATCCTGCATTAAAGAATAATCCCCAACTTTTGACAAAAATCAAAAACATGGAGGATTCCATCAACAAACGAACCCATTATTACATACCGAAATCAGATATCGACAAAGTATATTCTAAAATCAAAGCAGGAGATATCATCCTGATTACCACTAATATTGCCGGATTGGATACATCCCATTTGGGAATTGCAATCCTGTACAATGGAACCATCCACCTATTACATGCTTCGAGCGAATATAAAAAAGTGATGATAAGTTTGTCGCCTTTAAAAGAGTATATGGCCGGCATTCGTTCACAAAGCGGCATCATTATTGGAAGGACATACCAACGTATGGCACAGGATTTGATTGAAAAAGAATAATATAACATAAAACAAGAATATCATGAAAAAGAGTATTTATACCATCATGCTGGCATTTGTATTAGCCACAGTATTAAGCGGATGTGCCAACCGCAAAGTATCACGAATCAACTCAAATGAAGTTGTCGACCTTAGCGGACGCTGGAATGACACTGATTCGCAATTGGTGTCGGCAGAAATGATCAGCGATCTACTGACAGCCCGCTGGCTGCCAATATATGAAAGCCAACATGCCAACAAACGCCCGGTAGTAGTTGTAGGCACCGTAACCAACAAAAGTCACGAACACATCAGCTCAGAAACTTTCATCAAAGACATCGAGAAAGCCATCATCAAAAACGGCAGTGTCCGTTTAGTTCAAGCCGGTGAAAAACGTCAGGAATTACGAGTAGAGCGCGAACAACAAAATCAGGGATATACCTCTGCAGAGACTGCAAAAAAATGGGGTCTGGAACTGGGAGCCGATTTCATGCTGCAAGGTACAATCAACAGCATCGTTGATGCATATAAGAAAAATAAAGTCGTATATTATCAGATAGATTTGGAACTCACCAATCTTGAAACCGACGAAGTCGTGTGGATGGGAGACAAGAAAATCAAAAAACAGGTCAGCGACCGAGCTTTCTAATAATATAATTATATTTACCTGCCATGCGATTGCTACTTGGTGTTTTATGTACAGCTTTCTTCCTACTTTCCGGATGTGCCACCTGGCACCAACGGAATGCAGCATTCCAACAAGCTGTAAGTATGGGAAATTTTGAGCAAGCGGGGAAAATTTTACATAAAGACAAGAAGCAATCGCGCGACAAAAATAAAATTCTTTATTTCCTTAATCTGGGATATGTCAATTTCATGCTGGGGCAGACAGAAGAAAGCAATAAAGCTTTTGAAACGGCAGAGCTATTAACAGAAGAACAAAGACGGAATGCCCTGCTGGAAACAACAGCTCTCGTCTCAAATCCTGAAGTTCGCCCCTATCGACCGGAAGATTTTGAAGTCATTATGATTAATGTCTACAAAGCTATGAATTATCTCCGGATGAATAACATGGAAGACGCTCTTGTAGAAGCCCGCAAAATCAATATCCGACTTCAACAATTAAACGATAAATATCCGGACCATAAAAACCGGTATCAACAAGATGCATTTGCCCATCTTTTAATGGGTTTGATTTATGATGCCTCAGGCAACACGAACGATGCTTTCATCGCTTATCGAAATGCCTACAATATTTACCAAAGCGACTATGCCAAAAATTTCGGTCTGACAGCTCCGGAACAATTAAAGCAGGATTTACTGCGTACAGCGCACAAACTGGGATTTACCAATGAATTGGCCCTATATGAAAAAGAATTCCACCAAAAATACACACCACAACCATCATCACAAGACGGGGAGTTGGTTATGTTTTGGTTAAATGGGCTTGGACCGGTCAAAACCGAATGGGGGCTTACCTTTACCAAAATCGATAAAGGTGTCGGAGGAATTGTATTCCAAAATCAGGAATTAGGACTTGCCCTACCCTTCTTTTGGGGAAACGGATATACCGACTCCGACCGCAATTCATTGGCAGATGTGAATATTGTACGTGTCGTATTTCCCAAATATCAAGAACGTCCACTGCAATTTACCCGCGGAGTCATCGAATATAACGGCATCAACTATCCGTTGCAAAAAGCAGAAGACATCAATCAAATAGCTTTCAAAACACTGAACGATCGCATGTTACGAGAATTATCAACCTCATTATTAAGGGTTGCCATCAAACAAGGAATAAAACAAATGGCTTCCAAAAAGAATGAATGGCTAGGTTTTGCCGTCAACATTGCCAACGCTCTCACTGAAAAAGCAGATACCCGCAACTGGCAAACATTGCCTTATCTTATTTCCTATGCCCGCGTTCCATTAAATTCTGCTGAAAATCAAATCGAAATAACTCTAACCGGTCCCCGAGTACAGACAATTAAGGAACATATCCATATCCCAACAGCCAAGCAGAGTACTCGCTTCTTTGTTTACACTACATTATAAAAAGAGGTTTGAAAGAAAAACTTCCAAACCTCATTATTCAAATTGTCTGTATTTTGCTTATTTCTCAGTAAAATACTTATAGAATTTCGGAATTGTACGAATACCGTTAAAGAATTGTTCCAACGGATAATTTTCATTCGGAGAGTGGATTGCATCAGAACCTAAGCCAAAGCCCATCAAAATAGATTTGATACCTAACACTTCTTCAAACGTTGCAATGATTGGAATACTTCCACCGGAACGTACAGGCACCGGTTGTTTACCATATACTTCTTCGTATGCTTTTTCCGCAGCCTTGTAAGCCGGCAAGTCTATCGGGCACACATAAGACGGACCCCCGTGCAGATATTCAACTTTCAATTTCACATATTCAGGAGCAATCGACTCAAAATATTCTTTGAACATCTTTGCTATCTTATCGTGTTTCTGATTGGGAACCAAACGACTGCTGATTTTTGCATGTGCAACTGATGGCAATACTGTTTTTGCTCCTTCTCCTGTATATCCTCCCCAAATACCGCAAACATCAAAGGTAGGACGTATTCCGGTACGTTCATTTGTAGAAAAGCCCTCTTCTCCATGCACTGCTTTTATTCCCAAAGATTTCTGATAAGCATCCAAGTCAAACGGAGCTTTAGCCATTTTAGCTCTTTCTTCTGCGCTTACTTCCAAGACGTCATCATAAAATCCCGGTATTGTAATATGTCCATGCTCATCAATCATATCGGCAATCATCTTGCACAATACATTGATTGGATTGGCTACGGCACCGCCAAATATACCAGAGTGCAAGTCTGCATTCGGACCGGTCATTTCCACTTCCCAATAAGCCAAACCACGCAAACCTGTTGTAATAGAAGGAGTGTCATGAGCAATCATGCTTGTATCAGAAACCAGGATAATATCTGCTTTTAGCATATCCTTGTATTTGCGGCAAAATTCAGGAAGGCTCGGAGAACCGATTTCTTCCTCTCCTTCGAGCATAAATTTCACATTACACCTCAAAGTACCGGTAGCTACCATATATTCAAATGCCTTGGCATGCATAAAAGACTGTCCTTTATCATCATCAGCTCCACGTGCCCAAATTTTACCGTCTTTTATAACAGGTTCAAAAGGATCTGTGTGCCACAAGTCAATCGGATCAACAGGCATTACATCCATATGGCCGTACACTAAAACGGTAGGTAAAGCCGGATCAATGATTTTCTCACCATAAGTAACAGGATTGCCTGCAGTTTCATATACCTCAGCACGGTCAGCACCTGCCGCCAACAGCAATGATTTCCATTTTTCTGCACATTTATACATATCCGGTTTGTGCTCAGCCTGCGAAGATATCGAAGGGATACGGATCAATTCAAACAACTCATTCAGAAAACGTTCTTTATTTTCTTCCAAGTACTGCTCTATCGTTATCATAGATTCTGTTTTATAATTTGGTTTAAAATTAATATAGATACAATTGAAACGGTATAAAGATAAAAGGAAATAGTCAAAAATAAAAAGCAAATCAACAAAAAGCTGCCAAATCGAAGAAATTTCAAATTTCAATTCTCTATTCACAATTAATTCCTTACTTTTGTCGACAGAAAGGACTATATACATAACTATTTGAAACGGCTAAATTATGTCAAATCTTTCCGAAGTTAAGATTTTTTCCGGGGAAAACAGCAAATACATTGCTGAAAAGATTTCTGATTCATTGAATCTGGAACTCGGACAAAAGACCTTTATGCATTTTAGTGACGGAGAATTTGCGACTTCCTACGATGAAACAGTTCGTGGTGATCATGTCTTCATTGTACAATCGACTTTCCCGCCCAGTGACAACCTCATGGAATTGCTGATGATGATTGATGCAGCAAAACGTGCATCAGCATACAAAGTAATCGCAGTAATTCCTTATTTTGGCTTTGCCCGTCAGGACCGAAAAGACCGTCCACGTGTAGCCATCGGTGCAAAATTAGTAGCAAACCTTCTGCATGCTGCCGGCGTTGACCGCATCATGACCATGGACTTGCATGCAGACCAAATTCAGGGATTCTTTGACATTCCGGTAGACCATCTTTATGGCTCAACCGTTTTGGCTCCTTACATCCGCTCTCTGAAATTGGAAAATCTGGCTATTGCTTCCCCCGATATCGGTGGTTCAAAACGTGCTAATTCGTGGGCTAAATTCTTTGATAGCGGCTTGATTATCTGTCACAAAACTCGCGAAAGACCAAACGAAGTGGCTGATATGAAAGTAATCGGTGATGTCCGTGATAAAAATATTGTCATTGTAGATGATATGATTGACACCGCCGGCACCATTTGTAAGGCTGCAGATATTTTGAAAGAAAAAGGAGCCAAGAGTGTGCGTGCAGTAGCAACACATGCCGTACTTTCAGGAAAAGCTTACGAGAACATTGAAAAATCTGCCTTGGACGAAGTTGTATTCACAGACTCGATTCCGCAGCGTCAGGAATGTTCGAAAATACGTGTCATTTCTGTAGCAGATTTGTTTGCAGAGACCATCCGCAATGTCGTAGAACACAGATCTATCAGTGAACACTTTATTTTATAAAAGGTGTTACTTTATACTAGATGAGCCAAGCTTGATTTATAAGCTTAGCTCATCTTTTTTGCAAAATATTTTACACAGACTTATTTCGATATAAGCACCATAAGCTGATATATTAGACTACTTCAATGGGTACACCCAAAGCATTTCCTTGCCAGGCTGTAAGACCATTTGATTTAAAGCAGCTTGAGCTTCTTCCCGTGTTTCATAGCCACTATATGTCACCATATTTAAATTATAAAATGGCAATATCTGTGATTTAAAACCCTTTGATATCAGCAATTGATTCAATCGTTCTGCATTCTCTTTAAATTCAAAACAACCAGCTACTACATAATAATTCATTTGTTTTACAGATTTCTCTGTTTTTTCTAATTCAGAAATGGTCTCTACAGTTTTTTCCGACGAAGGTTTTGCAATTTCTACTTTTTGATCAGTCAAGGCTGCTTTATTTTTCTTCTGTTGGCAAGATGTTAGCAATCCTACAACCAACAAAGACAATAAAATAATAATAGTTCTCATAATGAAAATTTATATTTGATTACACAATACAACTTAACTTATCCCTACCACGCTTTTCCCTTTAACACGCACAAAAAACAGCCCAACAAAACATATAAAAGCATTCAACAAAAGAATTTCAAAACCAAAATGATACCCCCACAACCATTCTTCAGAATTACAATTAATAACATATGATAAAATCGGAGACAAGATACAAACCAATGGCACCCAACGCTGCTCAACATTATACCTCGTCAACATTCCAAATGCAAATAAAGCCAATATAGGTCCATAAGTATATCCAACAGCCTTAAACAACGTATTTATAACACTACTATCATTTAATTCCCGAAAAAGGACTATAACCAAACACATCAATAACGAAAAAAATACATGAACCCAAACACGCTTGTCGCGCTGCCCGCTATCTTTAGGATCTAATTTTAAAAAATCAATTGAAAAAGAAGTCGTCAAAGCTGTCAACGAAGAGTCCACTGATGAATAAGCCGCAGCTGTAATTCCTAATAGGAAAAAAATTCCTGCTGCCAACCCAAAATAATTCAATGTCAAAAAAGCAAATACATCATCTGTTTTTGAAGGTAATTTAATACCATTACAAGCAGCATAACTATATAATAAAACACCTAATGTCAAAAATAAAATATTAGCTAACAAAAACATTCCAGAAAAAGAAAACATATTTATCTGGCATGCTTGCACGGATTTACATGTCAAATTTTTCTGCATCATATTTTGGTCCAATCCATTCAAAGCTACTGTAATAGCTATTCCAGCGATAAACTGTTTTATCGAATTATGTTCCGAATGCCAATCAAAATCAAAGATACTAGACAACTCGCTTCCGTGTACCATCGCTATCATAGACCCGACATTCAAGTCAAGTTCTCGACAAACAATCACAATTGTCAATATAACAGAAATCAACATAAACACTGTCTGCAAAGCATCCGTCCACACAATGGTCTTGATTCCTCCTCGGAATGTATATATCCATACTAATCCAATTGTTATAAAAACAGTCGCTGCAAAGGGTATTCCCAATGAATCAAACAAAACTAATTGCAATACTCCAACGACCAAAAACAAACGGAATGAAGCTCCTACCAGCTGAGACAAAATAAAGAAAAACGAACCGGTTAAACGAGCACTTTCCCCTAATCGTGTACCTAACCACGAATAAATAGAAATCAAATTAAGGCGATAAAACAAAGGCAATAAGAGCATTGCTATCACAATGTATCCCACGCAATTTCCTAATACCACAGGAAGATAAGTCCATGCACTATTTCCTACTTCGCCCGGTATAGAAATAAAAGTTACCCCGGAAAGTGAAGCTCCAATCATCCCAAAAGCCACCAAATACCATGGAGATGCCCTATTACCAGTAAAAAATGTTTCGCTATCAGATTTTCGTCCAGTGAAAAAACTGACAATTATCAACAAACCAAAATAGGCTAATAATATTATTGCAATTAACCCTGTCGTCATATTACTTCATTTATGATATTTAATTTTTACAAAGATAATATTGTTCATTCTGCAACTACAACTATACTGCGAAATTATCTTAAATTCATTCTATTCGCTATATAACATCAACAAAATTCATATCTTTGTCAACTAATATTTTTTATCTTTATAAACCTTTTCAATAAAATATATCCTAACAGTAGTAATACAAAGTAATACAATATGGAATACAACTTCAAGGAAATAGAACAAAAGTGGCAAAACTATTGGCGAGAAAACCAAACGTATAAAGTAGAGGTGGATTCCTCAAAACCCAAATTTTATGTTCTGGACATGTTCCCGTACCCTTCCGGAGCCGGATTACACGTAGGACATCCACTAGGATATATTGCATCAGATATCTACTCCAGATACAAGCGTTTAAAAGGTTTTAATGTCCTCCACCCTATGGGATACGATGCTTATGGATTGCCTGCAGAACAATATGCCATCCAAACAGGACAACATCCCGCTATCACAACTGAAAAAAATATTGCTCGTTACCGAGAACAACTAGATAAAATCGGTTTTTCTTACGATTGGAGTCGAGAAGTTCGTACCTGCAATCCACAATATTACAAATGGACGCAATGGGCTTTTATCCAAATGTTCAACCATTGGTTTAACAAGGACACTCAAAAAGCAGAACCTATAGAGCAATTGGTTACAACTTTTACAGCTGAAGGCAATGCCCACATTAATGCCGCTTGTTCTGAAACTCCAACTTTCACAGCTGCAGAATGGAAGGCCATGAGCGAACAAAAGCAACAAAATATACTATTAAACTACCGTATTGCCTATCTGGCAGACACGATGGTAAATTGGTGTCCACAATTAGGCACAGTATTAGCAAATGATGAAGTCAAAGACGGGCTGTCTGTTCGTGGAGGCTACCCCGTTGTTCAGAAAAACATGCGCCAATGGTCGCTTCGCGTTTCTGCTTACGCCCAACGTCTACTTGATGGGTTGAACTCTGTTGACTGGTCAGAATCATTAAAAGACATACAACGTAATTGGATTGGACGTTCACAAGGAGCCGATGTTACTTTCAATGTAAAAGATTCTGATATTCAACTTAAAATATTCACCACTCGCCCTGACACCATCTATGGTGTAAGTTTTATGGTATTGGCACCAGAAAGTGAATATGTCAAACAACTTACAACTCCACAACAGGAAAATGCTGTCAATGAGTATTTAGATTATGTTGCAAAGCGAACAGAACGCGAACGCCAAAGCGAAGTAAAAACAGTCACAGGAGTTTTTTCCGGATCCTATGCAATCAATCCATTCACAAACGAAGCTATACCCGTATGGATTAGTGAGTATGTCCTGGCCGGTTATGGCACCGGAGCAATCATGGCAGTACCTGCTCACGACAGCCGAGACTATGCTTTTGCACGTAAATTCAATTTACCCATCATTCCTGTAATAGACAATGGGCAACCGATTGATTTAAGCGAAAGCTCTTACGATGCGAAAGAAGGAAAGATGATCAATAGCCGAGCCATTAATGGAATGGATGTAAAAGAAGCTATCCGTTTTATAGCTGAAGAAGTTGAAAAGCGAGGTATCGGAAAAAGCAAAATCAACTATCGCCTTCGCGATGCTATATTCAGCCGCCAACGCTATTGGGGAGAGCCGTTCCCGGTATATTACAAAGAGGGAATGCCTTACATGATGGACGAATCTAAACTTCCATTAGAATTACCAGAAATTGACAAATATCTACCGACTGAAAGCGGAGAACCTCCACTGGGACGTGCAAAAAACTGGACAACAAAAGAAGGTTTCCCGATTGAGTTGAATACCATGCCAGGCTTTGCCGGTTCCTCTGCCTATTACTTACGTTACATGGACCCTCATAATGATAAAACACTTGTAGGCAAAGAAGCCAACCAATATTGGCGTAATGTAGATTTATATTTAGGCGGAGCCGAACATGCAACCGGACACTTGATTTATTCTCGTTTTTGGAATATGTTCTTATATGATTTAGGTGTCGTATGCGAATCTGAGCCCTTTAAAAAACTTATCAACCAAGGGATGATTCAAGGACGCTCTAATTTTGTATATCGCATTGTAGGTACCAACAAATACGTATCTGCCGGCTTAAAAAAACAATATGAAACGACAGAAATTCATGTCGATGTAAATATTGTACACAACGACATTCTAGACCTTGAAGCCTTCAAACACTGGATGCCTGAATTTGCAAATGCAGAATTCATCTTGGAAGACGGCAAATATATCTGTGGCTGGGCTATTGAAAAGATGTCAAAATCGATGTTCAATGTTGTCAATCCAGATGATATCATAGCACAATTCGGTGCTGACACCTTACGCCTATATGAAATGTTCCTTGGGCCTCTTGAGGCTCACAAACCTTGGGATACCCAGGGTATAGACGGTGTTTATAAATTCCTTCGTAAATTTTGGCGTCTTTATCTTCAAGGAGAAAACTTTGCAGTCAGCGAAGAAACTCCCACAAAAGAGGAACTGAAAATATTACATAAAACACTAAAGAAAATAGAATTTGATATTGAAAACTTCTCATTCAATACTTCTATTCCGGCTTTCATGATTTGTGTTAATGAATTAGGTGCTTTAAAATGTAACAAACGGGCTATTCTCGAACCTCTAGTAATAGCCATTGCTCCTTATGCTCCACACATTGCAGAAGAAGTATGGCATTTATTAGGACATACCAATAGCATTACCACTGCAACCTTTCCTAAATGGGAAGAAAAATATCTTACAGAAGATAACTTCGAATATCCGGTATCATTCAATGGTAAAGTCCGTTTCAAACTCTCTATGCCTCTAACAGCAACCAATGCAGAGATAGAGACTGCTGTCAAAGCTTCACCAGATGCAAAAAAATGGCTAGATGGCAAAGAAATCCGCAAAATGATTATCGTCCCAAAGAAAATTATCAACGTTGTTATTTAATAGAAAAACGGCTTTAAAGCCGTTTTTTCTTTTTAGATGCGGTAGGAACCACAAACAATACACAATAACTTCCAATACATCCAAGTATCATTAACACGATACGGGCATGGGGATGCTCAAAAAAACAGAATGCAGAAATTGATATCATAATCCACATGCACACCAAAGATATCACTTTTGATAATATACTCGCTCCTTCTTGCGTTTCGTAACGACGAATATACCTTCCTAAATAAGAACGATGTAACCAATCATGCATGCTCTTAGAACTTTTGTAAAACAACCAAGAACTCAACAGCAAAAAAGGTGTTGTTGGCAGTCCTGGAACAAAAATCCCAATAATTCCCAATACAACAGAAATAACTCCAACCGTTATATACAATATCTTCTTCATCTCCCGAAAATCAATTTCACAGCCTCATTGTACTGAGATATACGATTAGATTTCTTTATCATCTTCAATAATTTTCGATCTGTTGTCGGTAAAAAATATTCCCAAAAAGACTTCATCTTACTTAACAGCTGAGCATTTCCTTGTAAAACGGCAGCATAGGCAGAAAACAATTCATAATGAAAAAGAGCCAAAACTTCCTTATGCTTCTTTTCATCACCGATATTCAATTGCTTATACGCTGCAACTAGCCATGGATCTGCAAGTAAACCTCTCCCAATAGCAATGCCTTTTAAAGCAGGAAACATACCCAAAATTCGCTTTATATCCTCAATGGTCAATATATCTCCATTATAGAATAAAGGATGTTTTACTAATTCATAAAATGCTGCAAAAGCATCAAGTTGGACACTACCTTTATATTGTTGTCTTCCCGTACGGGCATGCAACGTTATATGTTCCAACGGAAAGCAATTAATTATGTCCACCAATAACAGACTCTCTTTCACATCCTCCCACCCTAATCTCATTTTCAATGAAAACTGTATATCCGAGAACTCTTTCATCGCACATAATATTTCTTCTACCAACTCTGGATAAGGCAACATTCCTGCACCTTTCTTCTTACCTGCAACCAAAGGAAACGGACAACCTAAATTCACATCTACCCTACAATATCCTCTATCACATAACATCTCTACCAAACGACAAAATTCATCGTGCGTACCCGGCAAAATCTGCGGCACTAATTCTAAACCATGATTAAACTCCGGACCAATATCCCGCAAATCGCGTTTACGAAAATCACCTTTCTCTATTCTAATAAAAGGTGTATAATAAACATCTATACCACCAAAATATTTCTCAAAAGCATTTCGAAAAATATGGTCTGAATACCCCTGCAAAGGAGCAAAATGAAACTTATATACCTGTTCACCCATTTATCTTCTCTAATTTACCATCTTTTTATATTAGAAGCAGCCTCTAGACAATCTTCCAATGCATCCGGCAATTGAGGGAAGAAATCAAGACCGGTAAATACTTCTACAGAATCAACCGATACAACATAATCTACAATTGATTTTTTACTTTGAGCATTTGGCATAATAAATCCTATCATCTCTTTTCTAGAAGGCGAATAAACTACTTTATAATAATACCCTGGCACAGTTACTTTATTTACCCCTATTTCACCCTTCACATCTTTAAAAACAGGCCCAGTAACAACCCAAATCACCTCTCGAGCACCCCATATACGAACTTGTTCTTCTAATTTCTTCCAGATTCCACGATTAAAGCTTGGCACCTGAGGTGACATATTCGACATAAAAAATGTTTCACTCATCGCCTCTTGCGATAAAGTCATATCTCCCGCAGGACATAAATGGCCCCGATCATAACCGCTTCGCTTATAATCTATCGGATCTGCGCTACCGGTTTCCACTACAGGATCTTCTCTGAAATCATTTGTTCTTGAAGCTTTTCCATTTCCTTTTCCAATACAAGGAGTATAATACACCCAAACCGCCTGCTCATGCTCCTCACTATAGCCCAATACATAATATTTATGCCGAACAATATCACAGTCTCCCTGCGGCAGACAATCTGTCATATTTATCTCGTCAGCAGAAGTATTATCAACAGATTTTACCTGTTCAACAACTGTCTTCCCTAAATATTCTATATCATTATAATAATAGTAGCCTACCCCAAAAAGTAAAGCTACTATTACTAGATATAAAAATATTTTAAACCCACTCTGAGTCTTGTTTTTTTTTCTTCTTTTTCCCATTATACCTCAAGAGCTTTTTTTATTGTTATATCATCCATATAATAAATCGGGAAAAAGCCCTCATCATCCAACACATGTCTACCAATAAATGCTTTGATAGTTGTTTCTAATATTGTCCGAGAAGCTCGAATACCCTTGGAGTCCCGTTTCACTCCATGACGAGCCGCATAGTCAGCCATTTCATCCACCAAATCAAATTGCTCTAAATATTTTAGTAGTTGCTTATAATTCTTGATACCTTTCATTTCTGGACGATGTTTATCCATAAATTCAAATGTATATTCATAAAGCAACTGTTTTTTACGACTCACTTCCACTAAATAATCAGAATATCCACTGGTATCATTCGGAACAAAAACATCCGGCATTACACCACCACCACCATAAACGGTGCGTCCACCTACTGTCTTGAATTTTAAGTTTTCATCAAAATGAATACTATCCTTTTGCAAAAACTCTCCATGCATAATCCGCTCATAAATATCGCTGTAATATTTCTCTTTCCCTTGGTCATAAGGCTTCTGAATAGAACGGCCAGAAGGAATATAATAGCGAGCGACAGTCAACCGTAAAGCAGAACCATCTGGCAATATCCGCTGCTCCTGCACCAACCCCTTACCAAATGAACGTCTTCCAACAATCATTCCCCTATCGTTATCTTGAATAGCTCCAGCAAAAATTTCACTAGCAGAGGCACTAAAATCATTTATCAAAACCTCCAAAGGCAATTCTTTATATTGCCCCTTTCCATTAGAATTATAATCCATACGAGGAGCAGCCTTCCCCTGTGTATATAGAATCAATCTACCCTCAGGCAAAAATTCATTAATCATCTGTATTGCTATAGGCAAAATTCCCCCCTCATTATCCCGCAAGTCAACAATCACTTTCTTCATTCCTTGCGCCGATAATTTTTCCAATGATTGCATAAATTCGTTATAAGTATTCATTCCAAAAGTGTTTACCTTCACTAAGCCCGTTGTATCATCTACCATATAAGCAACAGCAACACTCTTAATTGGAATATTTCCCCTTACTACACGTTTCTTGAATGGCTTATCTTCTCCCCTGCGAGCCAATGTTAACGTCACATCAGTTCCTACTTCTCCCCTCATCAACTTCATAATAGCATCGGTTTCCATATTACATCCGGCCACCAACGAATCATTTACTCGCACAATACGGTCACCATCCTTCAATCCTGCTTTTTCTGCCGGCCCTCCAGGCACCACCTTCACGACAGTCACCGTATCTAAATACTTATAAAACTGCACTCCTATACCACCAAAATTTCCCACCATCTCCTCATTCACCCGCTGCATATCTTTTGCCGGAATATACACAGTATGTGGATCCAAATCACTTAAAATATGAGGAATTGCATTTTCCTCTATTTTATGAATATCAACCGTATCAACATATGAATAGTTAATCATGTTCAAAATAAGGTCCAACTTCCCTCCCTGCATCGGAGTGATGGCATTTTTCCCTACCGGAATCTGTACTTTTTGCCTGCTCATGGCAGCATTAATCAACATTCCCAACACAACGGCTACAGCCAATATCACCGGGAAAAGAATCGCTCTGAACTTATTATTATACATATTTTTTACTTTTCTATTTCTATAAAATCAACTTTCACACCGGCTTTTTTCAATAATTCAATTCCATCACTACAACGGTATAGCTCTGAATAAACCACCCGTCTAATACCCGATTGGATAATCAATTTAGCACACTCAATACAAGGAGAAGCTGTTACATATAAAGTAGCACCATCACTGCTATTACTTGATTTCGCCACTTTTGTAATCGCATTTGCCTCTGCATGCAAAACATAAGGTTTCGTACGTTCCTGCTCATCTTCACATATATTCTCGAAGCCAGAAGGAGTACCGTTATATCCATCAGAAATAATAGATTTATCCTTCACTATCAACGCTCCCACTTGTCGCCGTTTACAATATGAATTTTCTGCCCAAATTCGAGCCATACGCAAATAGCGAACGTCCAACAGCCGTTGTTTTGCATTATCTTCCATAATCAATCTATTTCAGTATTGTTTATTTTTTTCGACCGCCAATGTAATCCACCATCTCGCGGAAATATACCTTCCGTTCCTCTGGTACATCCACCATAGCCAAAGCTTCACGACTCTTTGCCATGTAGCTATCTATTTTAGACATTACCACCTCTTTGATTCCTGTACGATTATATATTTCTGTTACAGCCTTAATTTTCTCTTGTGGATCAAACTCTTTTTTAGCAATCCATTCCTTCAGCAATGCTTTATCTTCTGGACTGGCCAACTCCAATGCCTTGATTAACATATAAGTTTTCTTATTGCTTAAAATATCGCCACCGATTTTTTTCCCAAATTCTGCAACATCACCGTACACATCCAAATAATCATCCTGCAATTGAAATACCAATCCCAGATACCCACCGAAGTCATATAAAGCATTATACTCATGTTCCGGAGCTCCTGCCACCAAAGCTCCATGACGGATACTACCTGCAATCAATACAGAAGTTTTCAGATAAATCATATCAATATACTCCTGTTCTGTCACATCATCACGAGTTTCAAATTCCATATCATACTGCTGACCTTTACAAACATCCATCGCCACTTGATTAAATCCATCAATAACACGACGCAAATACTCGTCATCCACCGATTCAATCATTCTATAAGCTGTAATTGCAGCAGCATCTCCACTTAAAATAGCAACATTACTGTTCCACTTCTTATGCACTGTCTGACGTCCACGACGTAATTCTGCATCATCCATCACATCATCATGCAATAACGTATAATTATGGAAAATCTCAATACCTATCACTGATTTCAAAATTTTCTCCACATCATCCCGATAAAGATTGTAAGCAAGTAAAGCCAACACCGGACGCAGCCTTTTGCCACCATCCTCCATAATGTATTTGATAGGTTCGAACAAAGAAACAGGTTCTTCTACATATTCCTGTTTGTCTAACTCTGCCTTAATGCAGTTGCGTAACTCTTCTATTGTATACATAGCTTCTTTTGTTAATTTAAGCAAGGTGCTAAATTAACAAAAGAAGCGTAAAAACAGAACGATACGCTCTATTTTAAGAAATAATTACTATTTGCAGTTTTCAAGGATCCGACGAGCAATCTCGGCAGTTACATCACCATCTTCACCGAAGCCTACTTTCCTCTCTATAAAACGACGTTCAATTTCAATAATTGTATCATCACCTATCTGCGCATCTCCCAGTCGAGTAGGCAGCCCTAAACTACGGAAAAATGCCTCCGTCTTTTCTATTGTCCGATCAGCACGTTCTTCATCCGACCCATCCTGAATACCCCATACACGTTCACCAAGCTGTACCAGTTTAGCCATTTTTTTCTGTTTCAACGTACGCCACAAGCCAGGCAATACAATTGCCAACGTAGCTCCATGAGTCAAGCCATGCAACGCAGTCAATTCATGTCCTATCATATGAGTAGCCCAGTCTTCACATACCCCCATTGCAATAAAGTGATTCAATCCCATCGTAGCACAAAGCATAAAATCAGCCATTTTATCATAATCCTCCTGATTTTCCATGATGGATGGCGCTATTTCAACCAACGACTGGATTACTCCTTCAGCCCAGCGATCCATCAAACGAGACTGTCCCGGACGAGTCATATATTGCTCCATGACGTGTACAAAAGTATCAGCAATACCACAAGCCACCTGCCATTTCGGCAAAGTAAATGTCACCGTCGGATCAAGAATAGAAAACACTGGATTAAAAGAATAAAATGCAAATTTCTCAGCTGTTTCTTTTCTCGAAATCACAGCTCCATTATTCATCTCCGAACCTGTAGCCGGAAGAGTCAACACAGTAGCTAAAGGTACAGCATGCTTGCTTACCCCCTTCAAAACCAAATCCCAAGCATCTCCATCATATAACAAACCGGCAGCAATTAATTTTGTGCCATCAATCACACTTCCTCCTCCCACTGCCAACAGAAAATCCACTTGTTTCTCTTTTCCCAATTTGATAGCTTCACGCAAAGTCTCCACTTTCGGATTTGATTCAATTCCCCAAAATTCAACAACCTCAAAAGCTTTCAAAGCCTCCTTCACCTGATCATATACACCATTTTTCTTCACACTTCCTCCACCGAAAGTCACCATCACGCGTTTTCCTGCCGGAATTTCCTTTGCCAACTGAGCAATCATCCCTTTCCCAAAAATCAATTTAGTAGGGTTTTGAAAAATAAAGTTTTCCATAATCGTAATTTATAGTTTCATACAAAAATAGGAAATTATCACCCGATTCCACTACATTTACGGTATTATAATTTGCTTGTTTGTTTACACCCAAAAATAAAAACACAAAAAAGCAAAATTATAATTCTCATTTTCAGTGATATTTTGAATTCAAATAAAGACAAAAATATAAAATTGCAGACAAGACAAAAACTTATTCGGTTGCAAATTGGTTGCAAATTCACCAATCAGAGACATTACCACAAATTAAATAAGCTGGAAATATAAATAGTAGCCGAGCCGGGAATCGAACCCGAATCTAAAGTTTAGGAAACTTCCGTTCTATCCATTGAACTACTCAGCCATCATGCATGGTGCAAAAATAATAAATTAATTCAGACATACGAATAATTGATGTCAATTACTTTTCCTATTTTTGTAAAATCAATCCAAACCCTTAAAATAATTTGTTTTTACCATGAAAGTTGTAATACAACGTGTCCAGCATGCAAGTGTAACCATTGACAACCAACTATATTCCTCCATACAAGAAGGTATGATGATTTTAGTAGGCATACAAGCCGATGATACAAATGAAGATATTGAATGGCTCTCTACCAAAATTTGCAACCTCCGTATATTTGATGACAATGACGGAGTAATGAACCGCTCCATCCTTGAATCCGGAGGTGATATTCTGGCAGTCAGCCAATTTACGCTTATGGCCCGCACAAAAAAAGGGAATCGTCCATCTTACATTGATGCCGCTAAACCGGATATATCCATTCCCCTTTATGAACAATTTGTAAAAACACTTTCCTCCACTCTTGGGAAAAGTGTAAAAACCGGAGTATTCGGAGCAGACATGAAAGTAGAACTGCTCAACGACGGCCCCGTAACCATTATTATTGACTCCAAAAATCGTATTTAATATCATCTATTATGGAACTGCAAGAATTACAAGCCCGCGTTGACCAATGGATTAAAGAATACGGAGTCCGCTATTTTAACGAACTGACCAACACAGCCATATTAATGGAAGAAGTTGGTGAATTAGCTCGTGTTATGGCTCGTAAATACGGTGAGCAATCCTTTAAAGAAGGAGAAAGAGAAAACCTGGCAGACGAAATGGCTGACGTCTTATGGGTTCTCACCTGCCTTGCCAATCAAACCGGGGTGGATCTAACTCAAGCCATGGAAGATAATTTCAGTAAAAAAACAAATAGAGATAAAAAAAGACACAAAAACAATCCTAAAATCCAGACACCTTAAAGGGATTCTTTCTAACTTTGTAATTTCGAAAAAATTAAATATAATGTGGACTAAGACTGCAGGGCTTATATTACGTTACAGGATAGCTTTTATTATAGCCGTCCTATTGTGCACGGCCTTTATGGGATTTCAAGCACGGAAGATTCAAATGTCATACGAAAGCGCTGATTTATTACCCAAGACCGACAGCGCCTATATGGATTATACCCGTTTCCGCGAGACCTTCGGACAAGAAGGGAATGTCATGGTATTTGCAGTACAGGATAATGATTTTTACAAACTTGACAAATTAAACGATTGGATTGCCATGGGCGACTCCATCAAGGCTCTCAAGGGTGTAACCGCCTTGATGGATATTACCCACACGTTTAATCTCCATAAAAATACGGAATTACGCAAATTTGAGGTTCGCCCCATCTTCCCTCATCGAATTGGTGATAAAGCAGAACTGGACAGCTTGGCTTTTATCGCAGAAAATCTGCCATTCTACGACGGATTATTGCTTAATAAAGAGACAAACACTTATGGCATGATGGTCACTGTCTCTGCAGAGGTGATGAATTCTCCCAAGCGAGTACAATTGGTGGATGACATTCTCAAAATCACCAACCGCTTCACCGACAAGCATTCCGTACACATGCACTATTCCGGCATGCCTTATATCCGAGTTATCAACGCCGAAAACATAAAAGGTGAAATGTACATGTTCATCGCCTTGTCACTGTTGATTACCGCCATCATTCTATATCTTTTCTTCCGATCGTTCCGCATAGTCGGATTCAGCGTCGGCATCATCGGCATCAGCGTCATCTGGGCCTTAGGAATCATGGCGATTCTCAGTGTTAAAATCACATTGCTGACAGCGATGCTCCCCCCTTTGCTGATTGTAATCGGTATCCCTAATTGTGTCTACATGATTAACAAATATCATGCGGAATACATGCGCCATGGTAATAAAATCAAAGCATTGCAACGCATGGTACAAAAAGTGGGTAATGCCTCGCTATTATCAAATCTGACCACGGCAGCCGGTTTTGCCACCTTCACGATTACCTCCAGCCAAATACTCGTCGATTTCGGTTGGGTGGCATTCCTTAGTATTGCCTGCGTATTCTTTATCTGCTTGATACTGATACCTACAATATTCAGCTTTCTACCGGCACCGGAAGCCAAACAGACCAAACATCTCAACAATCCGTTTATCAACAAATTGATTGACAAGCTGATATACATTGTCACCAGTCGAAGACACACTGCATATTATATCGCTGCAGCTTTAGTCGTTGCCGGTATTATCGGAATCACCCAGATGAAGACAACAGGATATATGGTTGATGATTTAAAAGAAACAGATCCAATCCGACAAGATTTAGCTTTCTTCGAAGAAAACTTTGATGGTCTCATGCCACTTGAAATCACAATTGACTTCGGCAAACCCAACCGCGTTTTCCAATTAAACAACTTGGAGAAACTCGATCGCCTGGACAAAGAACTTTCTTCTGACCCCGACCTTTCAAAAGCTCTCTCTGTAGTAGAAGCAGCCAAATTTGCCAATCAGGCATACTACAATGGCAAGGCATCTTATTACAAGCTACCGACCAATATGACCAAAAACTTCATCATGAAGTACGTTGCCGAATCCACAGAAGGTGCAAGTGATATGGCTAAATCATTTGTAGATACAGCCATGCAAAAGGCTCGTTTAAGTTTCCGTGTCAAGGATATCGGCACCAAGAAAATGGCAGCCAAAGAGGATTCCCTCTACAAAACCATTGACAAGATATTCCCGTCCGACAAATACGATGTTACTGTAACAGGTTCCAGTATCATTTTCTTTAAAGGAAATCAATATTTGATTTCCAATCTATTCTCCTCACTTGCGCTTGCCATCGTGCTAATTGCAAGTTTTATGGCATGGATGTTCAAGAGTAAACGAATGGTGCTTATCGCTTTAGTACCTAATGTTATCCCGCAGATTATCACAGCAGCCATCATGGGATATGCCGGCATACCGATTAAGGCATCTACCATACTTGTATTCAGCGTAGCTTTCGGTATCTCGGTGGACAACACCATCCACTATTTAGCCAAATATCGCCAGGAACTTCAGGCTACCGGATGGGACATGGCCCGTTCCGTAGTCCTTGCCTTGAAAGAAACCGGACAGAGCATGATATATACTTCCATCATCCTATTCTTCGGATTCGGAATATTCTGTCTATCAAGCTTTGGTGGTACCTTTGCATTGGGATTGCTTACAAGTATTACACTTTTCGGAGCTATGCTTGCCAATTTGATATTGCTTCCTTCTCTGTTGCTCACCATGGCTCACAGTATCACACAACGCAACTTCAAAGCTGAACCATTGCTGCAAATCTATGATGAAGAAGAAGATATCGATGAAGACAAACTCGAAATCGAAAACGGTCTGGCATAACAAAATCTCCACAATTAGAAAATAAAAAACTTCCCGCAGACATTTGTCAGCAGGAAGTCAAAATTGCCGGATTACACCCCTATAATCCGGCTTTCACCCCTATATTTTACTGTTGTCCTTGCAACGCTTTAATTTCTTTCACAACATCCTCCATCAATTGAGATGCTCCAATACGGAAAAGAGATGAGTTCAGCCATTCTTGACCCAGCATATGATTGACAATTGCCAAATAACGAATTGCATTCTGAGCCTTAGATACTCCTCCGGCAACCTTCAAACCTACTTTTTTACCTGTTTGGGCATAAAACTGACGGATGGCTTCACACATAACATATACGGATTCCGGTGTTGCATTTACCGGGACCTTACCTGTAGACGTCTTGATAAAATCAGCTCCAGCATAAGCTGCTATTAACGAAGCATTGAAAATCATTTCGAAATCCTTTAATTCTCCTGTTTCCAAAATCACCTTCATCAATACGTCTTTACAAGCCTCACGTTTTGCCTTTAAATCATGATATACTTTTTCATAATTCTTTTCCAGCATATCACCCACAGAGATAACAACATCCACTTCCTGTGCTCCAGCTTCGACAGCCATCTTTATCTCTGCCAGTTTTATTTCAAGAAAACTCTGAGAAGTTGGGAAGTTACCGGCAACAACAGCTGTCTGTATATCTGTTGAACGCAACTCTTCACGTACAATAGCTGCAAATTGCGGATAAACACATACTGCAGCAACCGGCTTGAGTTCGTACTTCTTCAATTTTTTCAACATCTCCACAACAAAAGCCCGTACCGATTCGTCCGTATCTGTCAACTTCAGAGTCGTGTAATCCATGCAGGATGCACAAAATTCCAAACCTTCAACACAATATGCCTGTTTGGCTTCTCGTTCGACAATGCTGTCCAAATCAAACTGTATACGTTCGTCCAGATTTGTCCCATTATACGTTGCTAAAGTTTCTGCTATCTGCTCCATTATCTCTATTATTTTATTTTCATTCCAACCAATTCCCTATAATATTGAGGACAAAATTACACAATGTTCGTGAGGTTTTAAACTTTTCTTGGCAAAAATATTTATCTTTGAAATCTCTATTTAAAAACAATATAAATACAA
Source organism: uncultured Odoribacter sp. (assembly GCA_945900015.1). Classification (GTDB taxonomy): domain Bacteria; phylum Bacteroidota; class Bacteroidia; order Bacteroidales; family Marinifilaceae; genus Odoribacter. The sequence goes on from CAMDJC010000004.1 coordinate 97,786, forward strand.
AAGTTTATGGCAAAGAAAGATGGCGGCGAAACCCCGTTAATGAAACAGTATTATGCGATGAAGGCAAAATATCCTGACGCACTGCTGCTTTACCGAATGGGCGATTTCTATGAGACTTTTGGAGAAGATGCCATTACCACTTCGAGAATTTTAGGAATCACTCTCACAAAACGTTCATCAGGAAATCCCGGTAGCGTAGAACTGGCAGGATTCCCTTTTCATGCCATAGACAATTATCTGCCCAAATTGGTCAGAGCCGGACAGCGGGTTGCCATCTGCGAACAATTGGAAGACCCTAAAAAAACAAAGTTCCTGGTAAAACGGGGAGTCATTGAGCTGGTGACACCCGGAGTTTCATATAATGAATATTCTTCGGACACCAAATGCAACATCTTCCTTGCATCGGTATTTTTCAATAAAGCAGACATAGGCTTAGCGCTTTTAGATCTATCTACAGGCGAATTCCTAACGACTGAAGGTACTCATGCCACTATCGACAAGTTATTAAACAGTTTCCAGCCTAAAGAAGTGATTTATCCCAAAGGACAAGAAGCAAAATTCCACGAACTTTTTGGTAATAAATTCTATATCTATCCCATTGAAGAGTGGTTTTTTGACAAGGATTCTGCCACAGAACGATTAATAAAACATTTTGAGGTCTCCTCTCTCAAAGGTTTCGGAATCGAACGTATGAACAGCGCTATTCCAGCTTCCGGAGCCATACTGCACTATCTTGAAATGACAAAGCATGATATGATTTCGCATCTGACGACCATATCTCGAATTGACGAATCCCATCATGTATTGTTGGACAGATTTACTTTACGCAATCTTGAATTGCTAAATTCCACTTTTGAAGGAGGATGCTCTCTGGTGGATATTCTGGACAAAACCACCACCCCCATGGGGAGCAGAACCCTCAGACGATGGATCAGTATGCCGTTGAAATCGCCGGAAGAAATCAACCGACGCCTGGATATTGTAGACTATTTCATCCGGCATGAAAAAGAACGGATAGAAACAGAAGAGTCGTTAGAACATATCGGAGACCTGGAACGACTGACCTCAAAAATTGGTGTAGGACGCATTTCTCCGCGAGAGATGAACCAACTGAAAACAGCTTTGGCCAACATTCCTCCCTTAAAAGAAATGTGCATACAATCAGGTGTGAAAATACTGCAGGAACTTGCAGATAAACTTGACCCATGCCTGCCATTATATGAAAAAATCAACCGCCAAATACAAGAAAACGCCCCCCAACAGGTAGCAAAGGGAAACGTCATTGCAGAAGGTGTACACGCAGAATTGGACGAACTTCGCAACATTTCTTCCCATGGAAAAGAAAAACTGTTGGAAATCCAACAACGGGAAAGCGAAGCAACCGGCATTCCTTCTCTGAAAATAGGATTCAACAATGTATTTGGCTATTATATCGAGGTCACCAAAACCCATAAAGACAAAGCACCGGCTACCTGGATTCGCAAACAAACTCTTGTAAACGGCGAACGTTATATAACTCCGGAGTTGAAAGAATATGAAGACAAGATATTAGGTGCTGAAGACCGAATTCTTGCCATCGAAACAGAATTATACAACACCCTGCTGTCAGAGGCTGCAGAATACATACGGCCACTTCAGGCAGATGCCAAAATCCTGTCAGCCATCGATACGCTGGTCGCTTTTGCAGAAGTGTCCAAAGCCAATAATTACCACCGCCCTCAAGTGGACGATTCGGATATCATTGATATCCGGGAAGGACGACATCCGGTCATTGAAAAACAATTGCCTCCCGGAGAAGAATATATTTCCAACAGTGTTTATCTTGATAAGGAGAAACAACAAATTATCATTATCACCGGACCGAATATGGCTGGTAAATCAGCCCTGCTGCGCCAAACAGCCCTCATCGTGATAATGGCTCAAGCCGGCTGTTTTGTTCCGGCAGAAGCTGCTAATATCGGCTATATAGACAGAATATTCACCCGTGTCGGAGCTTCAGACAATATCTCTCAAGGAGAATCCACATTCATGGTTGAAATGAATGAAGCCGCCAACATTCTAAACAACATTTCAGACCGTTGCCTGGTACTGTTTGACGAATTGGGAAGAGGCACCTCTACCTATGACGGTATTTCCATCGCCTGGGCCATTGTCGAATACCTGCATGAACATCCGAAATACCATGCCAAGACACTGTTTGCCACGCACTATCACGAACTGAACGAAATGGAACGCTCCTTCAAGAAAATCAAAAACTACAATGTTTCGGTCAAAGAAGTTGGCAACAAAGTGATTTTTTTGCGTAAATTAGTGAGAGGCGGTTCCAACCATTCTTTCGGTATTCAGGTAGGTAAAATGGCAGGACTTCCCCAATCCGTTGTCAAACGGGCTGATGACATATTAAAGCAACTGGAAGACAGCAAAGACAAGAATGACCATCTGCACAAAAATGTTGAGCATATTGCAGAAGCCCGGGAAGGTTTGCAACTCAGCTTTTTCCAATTGGACGACCCAATTCTAACTCAAATCCGTGAGGAAATTGCAGGACTAGACATTAACAGCCTCACCCCTTTGGAAGCTTTGAACAAATTAAATGAGATAAAAAAAATAACCGGACTTTAAGCCCGGTTATTTCTATTCGATAACAATTTTATCAATCACCACATTTTCCAATGGCCGAGCGTTCTTGTCAACAGGCACAGCCGATATTTTATCCACCACATCCAATCCTTCTATAACTTCCCCAAAAACAGTATAAGCTCCATCCAAATGAGGTGTACCCCCGATTGTTGTATATATCTTTCCCTGCTCCGGAGAAAGCGTCAATTTATCAGCGGCAAACTGATGCCGTGCTGTTTGCAAAATTTCAGCATCTATATCTTTTAATCTTTCAAAAGCTAAAGAATCACCTCTCAAACGACACTGGGCAATCTCCTCTGCCTTAGAAGCTTTTATCGTATTTAACAACGCTGTAAAACGCCGATGATTAATTTTTTCGACCAGTTCTGTCAATTCTTCCTGCGTATAGACTTTTCCTTTCACTATATAAAAATGCGATCCGCTTGAATTACGTTCAGGATTAACCTCATCCCCTTCACGCGCTGCTGCCAAAGCCCCTTTTTTATGAAAATACTGAGGCAAAATTTCAGCTTTCAAGGTATAACCGGCATCTTTGTCGCCAAGAAACGTACCCGTCTGTGCCATGCGAGAATCCGGGTCTCCCGTTTGAATCATAAAATCCTGAATAACCCGATGAAACAGCAAACCATTATAAAACCCGTTACGCACAAGTTTCAAAATATTTTCACGATGCAATACGGTCTCATCATAAAGACGCAACCGGACATCCCCTAACGAAGTTTCCAAGCGCAATACCGTACCTTCATCCTGCTTACACCCCCAAAGCAGCACCCCTACCATAAGGCAATAAAATATCTTTTTCATTTCAATGTTTGTATATGGTTTAATAGACCGCAAAATTAATTTATATCCTCATAAAGACCACGACTCTGCCATTATATTTTTTTTGCTCCAACCTTTCACTATATTTGTTGTAATCAGGTAGGTTTTATTTGACTATCAACAGATTGGATAAAACTCGCACGAGAACGGGCAATGGATAAGAAAAAGCCGGACTGTTCCGA
>CAMDJC010000005.1:0-100330 GCA_945900015.1 uncultured Odoribacter sp.
TGGCGCCGAATTTCAAGAGAGAGTTACTATAACGTGACTCTCTCTTTTTTTGTGCTATAGTAGTAGTTTTATAGAAGTTTTCATGAAATTGTAACTTGAAGAATATGAACAGATTTGTGTGGCGATAAACCCCCAAAGAGATGTGTCATATGCATGCATCTCCTTTGGGGGTTATATATGTTAGAATGGAAATTTTCTACCGCTTCCAAATGCTTTTTTTGATATTTTTATAATAGGGGGGCATTGTGCTCGTTTGTAGTCATTACGTTGAACCATGCTGATTACTTTATCGACAATTTCTTTGGGATATCCCTGTTTGATGATACTCTCGCTTGATGCATTTTCTTCAATATATAGTTTTAAAATGGCGTCTAGTTGTTTGTATTCTGGAAGAGAGTCTTGATCTTTTTGATCAGGACGTAGTTCTGCGGAGGGAGCTTTTGTGATGGTGTTTTCTGGTATGATTTCTCGTTCTCGGTTGATATAATTTGCCAATTCGTACACTTCTGTTTTATATACATCACCTAATGAACCAAGTGAGCCGCATAGATCTCCGTATAAAGTACCGTAGCCTACGGATGCTTCGCTTTTGTTAGACGTGTTTAGCGCAATGTATCCATATTTATTTGACATGGCCATGACTAACATTCCGCGTGTTCTTGCTTGAAGATTTTCTTCTGCTACGTTGAATGGTTGGTCTTTGAACAATGGCTGAAGTGCGTTTAGATACTGATCATAGATGTCTTTGATTGCGATCGTTGCATATGGAATTTGTAGGTTTTGTGCTAAGGCTTCAGCATCTGATATTGAATGATCAGTAGAGTAGCGGGAAGGCATTAACAATCCCATTACATTGTCAGCCCCCAGTGCTTCTGCAGCTAGAGCTGCAACAACTGCAGAATCTATACCTCCAGAAAGTCCCAGAATAGCTTTCTTGAAGCCATGTTTTCCAAAATAATCTTTGATTCCAAAACATAGTGCTTCATGTATAAGTGCTATCTTTTCTTTTTGATGAAATGGTATTGTAGGTAAGGATCCTAATTTGTTCGTATCGATGATTTGAAAGTCTTCGTCAAATTCTTTTAGTTGCGCAACTAATTTGCCTTTATAATTATAAGCAGTACAGTTACCGTCGAATAGTACGGAGGTATATCCTCCGAAATGATTTACTGCAATTATGTTTTTGCTATATTTTTGAGCGAGCGTTGAAAGGATATGGTGACGATCAGCTCTGCTCTCAATGGTAAAAGGTGTCATGCCCATCATGACAACAAAACTATCGTTTTTATCGATGAATTCGGATTCGTATTCATCAAAAATAATGCGGATGTTCTGATTTTTATATCTGATTGTGGAATTATCCTCACCAGCTATGAAATAGCGGCTTTCGTTGAATACGTCGTAGTCGCTTAATATATTTTTATGAACTCCGTCAACGACTTCTCCATTTTGAATAAAGTAAGCAGAGTTGTACATGATACCGTTGGTTGTATCCAAATTCGGTCCACCGATAATTGCAGCTATTGTAGTACATTCAAGAGCGATTTTTTCTATCGCTAGCCGGCAAGTGTTGATAAAATCTTCTCTTTCCAGCCAATCTTGAGGAATTGCTCCACAAATGGCTAATTCGGGAAAAATTGTGAGTTCTGCTTTTTCATTTTGAGCTTTTCGAATGGCTGCGATTATTTTTGCTGTGTTTGAAGCCACATCTCCTGCTTTATAATTTATTTGAGGTATAGCTATTCTCATAATTTTCTATTCTTTTATGTTGAAATTTTCTATTTAGCTTATCTTTGCAAAACAAAAATATAGAAAATAACCGTGAACTGTACAATTGTGCTTACAAATTTAATGATATAAGTACTATGGATAAGAAAGAAATTCGTAGAGGAATCCGAGAATTGAAGAAACAGTATTCTTTAGATGAAAAGAAGCGGATGTCTGTTTCTGTTTGGAATCAGATAGAGAACGATAAACGATTTTTAGAGGCTGCAATTGTTTTGGCTTATTGGTCAATGGACGATGAAGTGTTTACTCATGACTTTGTGACCCGTTGGGCAGATAAAAAGACATTTTTGTTGCCTTGTGTACGGGGGAATGAGCTGGATATTCGTTATTTTGATGGAGAAGAGAAGCTCGAACCAGGAGAAGGATATGCAATACCGGAACCTGTAGGAGCACTTTTTGAAGATTTGGATAAGATAGATGTTATATTAGTTCCTGGAGTTGCCTTTGATGCTTATGGTAATCGTTTGGGACGCGGTAAAGGCTACTATGACAAGATTCTGAAACAGACGAATGCTTATAAAATAGGGGTGTGTTTTGATTTCCAATTTATTGAAAATGTGCCGACAGAAGTGCATGATGTAAAGATGGATAAGGTGGTGGTTAGTGGTAAATAAGTACGAAGAGGGGCTTATAAATCATTATTTAGAGCGTTTCTAATTTTAGCATAGGCCTCTTTTTTATAGTATTTTACTGTGTTAAGATTCATATTAAGTTTGTTGGAAATATCTTCAATCGAGTAGCCTTGAAGGGTTAGCGTTAATATTTTGCGTTCTTGGAGTGGTAATTGGTCAATATATTCGTATATATAATCATGGGTATCAACGATAGTCATTTGCGAATAAACTTCAGTAGTTACTTCAGTGTATACAGGTTTTTGGTTGCGTAGAAAGTTTAAACATAGATTTTTAACTGTATTATATAGATATGACCGTTGAGATGCTTCTGATTCATTTGCTTTAAGATGGTCATAGCAGTTTACAAATGCTTGATGTACCATATCTTCTGCGTCATGAGGGCAGTAGCGTTTGGCATATGCGCATAATTCATGCTTGAGTCTGCAATATAATTGTTTTAATATGGTATTACGTGCTTCAGACATATAGTCATTTATCTATAGTGGCAAATATAGAAATGATTTATAAACTATGTCTGTTATCTGCGGAAAAATTGAGGAAGTATAGGATAAAAATAAAAAACGGGGTCTCTAACCCCGTTTAATTTTTTTTGCATGCTATTATCTTAAGCCTGTTTGATAGCTTCAACCGGGCATTGTGCAGCACAAGTTCCGCATTCAGTACAAGCATTAGCATCGATTTCATAGTGTTCAGCACCCATAGAAATTGCACCTACTGGGCATTCTCCTTCGCATGAACCGCAAGCGATACAGTCATCAGATATTACGTAAGCCATTGTTTATAGTTTTATTGATTAATAATGCGACAAAAATATAACCAATATTTGAAAGAAAAAACTTTTTCAGAGATTTTCTTTCTAAATATAGAGTAAATGATGCATGTATTTAAAATATATTTTGTTGTGAGTGATTTTCGAAATATAATTGTTATCTTTGTGACCCAAATTACGGGGAATATTTATAATCGTGTGATGGGAAAACAAGTTGGCTTAGATCCCCGGAGTTAAAGCTTGTTTTTGAGTAGCACAAAAAAGAATTTGATATGCAAGTTTTTGAATTACAGGGAGAATTAAGAACTGATTTAGGAAAAAAAGCAACTAATGCTCTGCGTGCAGAAGGTAAAGTACCTTGTGTCCTTTATGGTGGAAAAGAAAATGTACATTTTGCAGTTGTAGAGAAAGATTTGCAGAAATTGTTGTACACTCCGATTGTGTATATCGTGAAATTGACAATCAACGGAACTGCTTATGAAGCTGTTATGCGTGAAATTCAATTCCATCCGGTTAGCGATCGTGTGTTGCATATGGATTTCTATCAGATTGCTGAAGATAAACCTGTTGTAATGGAAGTTCCTGTTAAATTGCATGGATTTGCAGAAGGTGTTCAAGCCGGTGGTAAATTGTCATTGGTTGTTAGAAAACTGAAAGTAAGAGCTATTCCTGCAAACTTACCGGGTGAAATCGACATTGATGTTACAAACTTAGGTTTGGGTAAATCAGTGAAAGTTAAAGATTTGTCGTTTGATAACTTTGAAATTGTAAATGCGAAAGAAGTAGTAATAGCGCAGATTAAGTTGACTCGTGCTGCTCGTGCTGCTGCTCAGGAAGCAAAATAATTGAGAATTTATGAAGTATCTTATTGTAGGGTTAGGTAATATCGGCCCGGAATACCAGGATACGCGACATAATATCGGATTTAGTGTGTTGGACGCCTTTGCTAAGGCGTCCAATGCTATTTTTGAAGATAAGCGTTATGGAGCAGTATGTGAGGTGAAGATTAAAGGAAGGACTTTAATTTTATTAAAACCCAATACGTATATGAACTTGAGTGGCAAAGCGGTGAGTTATTGGATGCAGAAAGAGAAAATAGTCCTTGAGGATTTATTGATAATTGTGGACGACTTGGCTTTGCCCTTTGGTACTCTTCGATTGCGTGGACAAGGGAGTGATGGTGGACATAATGGTTTAAAAAACATTAATGCCCTTTTGAATACTACAGGATATGCTCGTTTGCGTTATGGTATTGGAAATGATTTTCTGAAGGGACAGCAGGTTGATTATGTATTAGGAACTTGGGATGCTGCTGAACAAGAGGCGTTGCCAGAGCTATTGAAACGAGGAGGAGAAATCATCACTAGTTTTGTTCTGCAGGGTATAGCAAGAACAATGAATACTTATAATACTAATAAAAAGTAATTCTGAGAGAATATGGCGGAAGAAAAGGTGAGAATTGACAAGTGGCTTTGGGCTGTCAGAATATTTAAAACACGTTCTCTGGCTGCAGAGGAGTGTAATAAGGGACATGTGTCAATCGGAGATGTGCATGTAAAGCCTTCTCGTGAATTGAAAGGAGGGGAGGTTGTGAAGGTCAGAGTTCCGCCAATAGAAAGACATTATTTGGTAAAGCAGCTTACTATAAAACGAATGTCTGCTCAGTTGGCTGTTGATTTTGTTGAAGATGTAACGCCTCCAGAGACATTAGCTTTGTTGAATGCTGTAAAGGCTTATGGCTTTGAATATCGTCCAAGGGGATTAGGGCGTCCAACGAAGAAAGACAGAAGAATGATAGACAGGCTGAAGTCTGGAGATGATGAAGACTTTTAATTTTTTTATTTAAAAAACAACAAACGTGTTAATTGCGCGCGCCAAAAAAAAGACTAATATTGCCGAGTATATTTTATATATGTGGCAGATTGAGGATATGTTACGGGCATTAAACTTGAATATAGAACTGGTAGATCGCTATATTGTTTCTGGTTTTCAAGTTGATGAACATACTACTTGCGAAATTCATGATTGGTATGATAATTTAATTGCTATCATGAAAAAAGAGAAAGTTGAGAAAAATGGACATATTCAGGCATTAAAGAATACAATGGATGAGCTGACAGAATTGCACTTTTTTTTGTTGCATAAAGCACATGATCAACGCTATCAACAACTAGTGACAATGGCAGCCGGTAATTTAGTGGAATTTCGTCGTAAAGCGGAGGCTGGTAATGAAATTTCAGATGTAGAATTAGCAATGAATGGACTTTATGGAAATTTATTGCTTCGTTTGCAGAAGAAGGAAATCAATCCAGAAACGGCTACTGCTATGGAATCTTTTAGTAAAATGATAGCATATTTGTCTGTCAGATATAAGCAAATGGAAGAAGAGGAAAAAATAGGTTTTGAGTAAGTTATAAACTATTATTTTATGAGGTCGATTTTTATCTTAATGTGTTGCCTGTTGGCAGTATTTACAGAGTTGAATGCACAAGAGTGTCAAAAGGAGTATGAAAAACGTTTTCCTAAAACGGGAATAGAGGAGGTTGTATTGACAAATAATTATGGGAAGATTGAAGTTGTGCAGACAAGTGGGGATGAGATTCATGTTTATGCTAATATGAAGGTGACCGCGAAATCTGCAGCCAAAGCTGATGAAACTATGGATTTGATCCAAGTGTTGGAAACTCGTACGGGAAATTACCTTGATTTAAAGACCTCATATGGTAAAGATATGGCATTTAAGCAGTTTATGTCTGGACTTACAGTTAAGGTCGATTATAGAGTATCTTTACCTAAAGGAGTAAAATTGCGCATAATCAATTCTAATGGTGCAGTTTTTTTGGGAAACTTTGAGGGAGTATTAAATGTTGATGTGCAAAATGGTGATTTTAAAGCAGCCACCTTGAAGGGAGGAGAATTTTATATCAAACAGTCAAAAGGTAGTTTTAATGTTGAACAGGTAGAGACAATGACGGGCGATTTTAAAGATTGTTCTATTATATTGGGCGAAGGGGAAGATGTTCGTTTGACGACTAACTCATGTTCTGGAGATTTGGCATCGATTGATAAACTAAATATCCGTTCTTCCGGTGGAACTATTAAATTGGGTGATATTGAGGATTTGACTGGAAGTTCTTCTTTTACAAAATATGAGATGCAAGATTTAGCCAATTTCCTTGATATGGAAATGAAAATGGGAGAGATGAATATTCGGAATATACAATCTTTATTTTCTGAGCTTTGCTTAAAGGGCTCATTTACAAAAGTAGGATTGTCTTTTGCGAATAATGCAGGCTACCAATTGGAAGTGAAGCACAATAAATCTTTAAAAATTAATTTGCCTCAGGGATGGGTGCTTGATGAACGCCCAACATCTGAGCGTAACATAACGATAGGAACAAAGTTTGTTGGTAATGAGAAGTATGAAGGGAAAGTATTCCTAGAGTTATCAAATGGTAGTCTTTTTATTCAATGAGATACAAAAAACGGGGAGTTTCAAATTCCCCGTTTTTATTATTCATTTAATACTTTCCAAAGAATATCTTTGAGTTCTGTTATGCCGGTTCCTGCTACAGATGATATAAACACATAAGGAATATCAGGTAAATCGTTTTCCATTTCAGCCATTAGTTCTTTGTCGGCATAGTCACATTTGGAAATAGCTAAAATTCTTTTTTTATCTAGTAATTCCGGATTGTATTGTTTTAATTCATTCAATAGAATATTGTATTCTTGGTGAATATTTTCGCTATCAGATGGAACTAAAAAGAGTAGTACGGAATTGCGTTCGATGTGTCTTAGAAAACGTATTCCTAAACCTTTACCTTGGCTGGCTCCCTCAATTATTCCTGGAATATCAGCCATAACAAAGGAACGCCCATCTCGATAGTTTACAATGCCCAAATTAGGAACGAGCGTTGTAAATGGATAGTTGGCTATTTCTGGTTTTGCAGCAGAGACTACCGATAATAGTGTCGATTTTCCGGCATTTGGAAAACCAACTAATCCAACATCAGCTAATACCTTTAATTCAAGAATAACAGTACGTTCAATGCGTGGTTCTCCAGGTTGTGCAAAGCGAGGTGTCTGATTGGTTGGTGATTTGAAATTCCAGTTGCCTAATCCTCCCCGTCCACCTCTTACAAGGATAAATGTTTCTCCATCAGCAGTGATTTCACAAATGGTTTCTCCCGTTTCAGCATCGCGGGCGACAGTTCCTAGTGGAACCTCTATGGTAACATCTTCTCCGTCTGCTCCAGTGCTCCGATTTTCACTGCCATTACCTCCGTCTCCGGCAAATACGTGGCGTTGGTATTTTAAATGTATTAATGTCCAGTAATTTCGGTTTCCACGGATAATAACATGTCCGCCACGTCCTCCGTCTCCTCCATCAGGTCCTCCTTTCATGGTGCGTTTGTCACGATGAAGGTGTGCTGATCCGCGTCCTCCTGCGCCACTGCGACAGAAAGTTTTTACATAATCAACAAAATTCGTAGAAGCCATAATTCTATATTATTTATTATTATATTATTTATGTGATATTTTGAACAATTAGGAGTTCAATATATAAAGATCAGGGAAATTACGACCCAATCCTTCGTAATCAAGTCCTCGGCCAACAATGAAATCATTTTCAAGAGTAATACCGACATAGTCAATGGGTACCTTAAAAATGGCAGCTTTCGGTTTATGGAAAAGTGTTGCCACTACAACTTTTCGTGGATTTTTATTACGTAAATATTCTAACAAATGTGTCATCGAACGTCCAGAATCAATGATATCTTCAAGAATAACAACTGTGCGTCCTTGTATATCCTCTTTTAATCCAATCAATTCTTTTACTTCGCCAGTTGAATTGGTTCCGCTATAAGAGGCAACTTTTATAAAACTGATTTGTGTTCCGGGTATAGTTATTTGTTTAATAAGATCAGACGTGAACATAAATGATCCGTTCAAGATGCTTAAAAACAATGGAGCTTCGCCGTCTAAATCTTTATTCATGCTAGCTGCCATATTGCTAATTGCCAAGTCGATTTTTTCTGCTTCGATTAATGGACGAAACTCTTTGTCTAGTAAAGTAATATTTTTCATTGTCGTGGAGACTTTGTGTTTAATTATAAGACAAAAGTAATATTTTTAGCAGATATATGGGGTGTAAAGCCGGATTATATTTATTTTTGTACCATATATATGTATATAAATAGAATGACTAAAAATATTAATAGATGAATCCAAGAGTAAGTATTATTATGGGAAGCACTTCTGACTTGCCTGTGATGGAGAAGGCCGCAAAAGTGTTGAACGATATGGGTATTCCTTTTGAGATGAATGCTTTATCTGCACACCGAACTCCGGCTGAAGTGGAAGATTTTGCTAAAAATGCTGCAGAGCGCGGTATTGAAGTTATTATTGCAGGAGCAGGAATGGCTGCGCATTTACCTGGAGTTATTGCAGCTATGACACCAGTCCCTGTAATTGGCGTACCAATAAATTCTTCGTTGAGCGGAATGGATGCTTTGCTTGCAATTGCACAAATGCCTCCTGGTATACCTGTTGCAACTGTTGCTATTAATGGAGCTATGAATGCGGGGATTTTAGCTGTACAGATTTTAGCTGTAGGCGATGCTGCTTTAAAAGTGAAGATGGTTGATTTTAAAGAATCGTTGAAGAAAAAGATTGTCGATGCGAATAGAGATTTGTCTCAAGTAAAATACGATTTTAAAACAAATTGAATTGAACTAGTTTAAATAAACTCCGGAAGTGTGTTGTTGCTTCCGGAGATTTTTTATAGGGAACCTTTGTGAATTATTTTGTAAATTTATCTGCTTGCTATTTTTGTGCTAGTGATGAAAATGAATAGTTTGCGCTTATTGTTCTTTCTTCTGTTTGTCAGTTTTCAATGTTTTGCTCAAAATATATCGGATGTGGAGCGTTTGTTGGAGAGTAATAATATTGAAAGTACAGAGGATGGATATGAGGATATGTTGAATACCCTTTTGTATTTATCGAAATATCCCATTGATTTGAATACTGCAGGATTCGATTCGTTGAAAATGCTTTTTTTCTTATCTGATAGTCAGATTGACGAATTATTGAAATTCAGACAGAAGCATGGAGAGTTTCGGGATATTCATGAATTGTTGTTAGTTCCTGGCTTTGGCCAGAGGGATTTGGAAAATATTTCGTCTTTTATTGCTTTAGACTGTAGTCGTGGTAATTCCTTTTCAGAAAGTATACGTACTAGACATGAAATATTGGCTAGGGTGAAGACGGCTCTTCCCTTAGCAGAAGGCTATAAAAGGTACGCTCCTTATTTATATGAAAATGAAAAAGATTATAATGTAAAGGTAAAAAATCGATTTTATGGTCCTCCCCTTGGGACGTTGTTTAAATATAAATATATCTATAATCAGCAAGTTCAGGGAGGAATTGTATTGGAAAATGATCCTGGAGAAGGTTATTTTACCCGTCATCAGAAAATAGGATTTGATTTCTTATCTATGTACTTGGCCTATGCAGGTAAGCGTTGGTTGCGGCAGGTTGTTGTTGGAGATTATAAATTGCAATGGGGGCAGGGGCTGGTTGCTTGGGGTGGTTTTTCTATGGGGAAGTCTGGAGTTGCCGTTGGCAATGAAAAATCCGGTAAAGGTTTTATCTTGAATACCTCTACTGATGAAAATAAGTTTATGCGGGGGGTGGCTTTTTCTTTTGCTCCTAAAAGTAACATGACATTGGATGTATTTTTTTCGTATAAAAAAAACGATGGTACTTTGACTCCTCTGGATACGATAGAACACGAGGAGTATGTAAAAGTATCTTTATGTGAGTCCGGATATCATAGAAATGATAATGAATGTGCGAAAAAACGAGCATTGAAAACTCTTGCTTCTGGAGTCTCATACCATTGGAATACCTCTGCATTTAAAGTCGGGTTGAATACATTGTTTTATAATTTTAGACCAGGATTGCTATCTGGGGAACAGATTTATCAGCAATACGCAGATGATGGCATGAACCGTTGGATGTTTAGTGTAGACTATAAAACAGCAATAAGGGGAATTTATTTGTTTGGAGAGACTGCCGTGTGTGATAGAGGAGCCATAGCAACAGTGAATGGTATGCGTATAGGAAAAGGGGCTGTTGCAGGTTGTTTGTTGTATAGATATTATGGGAAACGCTATATTTCACATTATGCTGCAGGTTTTGGTGAATTCAGTAATACTTCTAATGAAGAAGGGGTGTATTGTGGTTTGGATGTTGACTTGTTGAAAGGCTTAAAGCTGAGTTTATATTATGACTGGTTTCGTTTTTTTAGTGCCCGCTATATGATTGCACAAGGAGATTGGGGTTGGGAATTATTGGGAAGTCTTGTTTATGCCCATTCAATATGTGAGCATTCTTTACGCTATAAGCGAGAAGTACGTCCGGAAGATTTGTCTGGAGGAATTCCAGCATTACGGTGCAAGCATGAGATTCGTTACCAATTGGCTTGTCATTGGCACGAACGATGGGAATGTCGTACAAGAGCTAGTATGTTGTTTTATAAAAAGGCCATGAATAAAGAGAAAGGTATTATGGTTTATCAAGATATAATATATCAAGATATTAAAGAGAAATTTAAAATGCAGTGCAGGGTTGCTTGGTTTAATACAGATTCATACCAATCCAGATTATATGCATTTGAAAATAATGCTTTGTATGCTTACTCTTTCCCTTCATTCATGAAGGAGGGATGGCGGAGTTATATTAACCTAGCGTGGAAGCCGATAAAGGGTTTGACTTGTTATTTTAAATCAGGAATTACAATTTATTCAGGTCAGGATTCAATAGGTTCCGGATTGATGCGTATAACGGGTAATAAGAAATATGATATGCTTTTGCAAATAAGATTTACTATTTAAAATAACTAGTCTTTGGGAGATGTATTCTTGATTATATGTTCAATCTCTTCATTCGGAATTCTTTTGACGTTAGTAATAAGTAGATTATTTCGTAAAAAATGTCCATACTGATTACATTCTTGAATGATGCCATTCAAAACTGTAGGTAAGTCAATCTGTAGTGGTAATAGAAGCAATAAGGTTGTGTATGCCGGTGTATATTCAATCTCCTCAACAATGCCTTGTGCTTTGGTGATGGCTAATTGGATTTCTTTTTTCATCAGATTTTTCTGGTATTCTTCCAAGCCTTGGGGGGTAGCATGAAGGAGGACGATAAAAAAGCGTAGTAAAGAACCTTGACCTCCTAGACCGGTGGAAATGAAGATTCCAGGATCATCTAATAAACTCGACTGTAATAAAATACGCGATTGTTGGAGTGAAACAATTGCCCACTTTTTTAGTGGAGTATCTAATTTTGAGAATAATTCTATAGCACGATAAGCACTTGGTTCTGGGAGGTAAGACAAAATCACTAATATCTCTTTTTTAGCATCATCAGCAATTGTCTCATCAAAAAGTGGGCTGTTATCATGCAGATATTTTTGTTGTAAAATTGCAAAATTATGGCGTTGTTTGATTTCTTCAGACATTGCAATAAATTTTTTTTGTATTTCAATGTCGATTTCCTCTTCTAGAATGTTAAAGTTGGGACCGGCAATCGCCAATAATTCTTCGAAACTATTAATATTCTTACCTTCTAATTTTGCCATTATTATTTGCTTGAGTTTTATTAAAAAAAGCTGCCCCTAAAAGGCAGCTTTTAATATCCTCATAAAAGAATTATGCTTTGTGTCTGTGCTCGTCAGATACAGTTAATTTTTTTCTGCCTTTAGCTCTTCTTCTTGCTAATACTGCTCTACCGCCAGCTGTAGCCATTCTTTCTCTGAACCCGTGCTTGTTTCTTCTTTTTGTGTTTGAGGGTTGAAATGTCCGTTTCATTGTCAATTATATTTTATCGTTATTTTCACTTTTGAGCTGCAAAAGTATGCATTTTTTTTGGTGCCTCCAAACAATTAGGGTCTTTTTTTGTTAGCAGTTTGCAACTTAGAATGATTAAAAGCGTATTGTTAGGCAGAGTACAAATAATTGGAAATGTTTGTTTTTGTAGAATTCATTTATTAGCTTTAACCGCCTTAACCTACAATATGAGACAACTAAAGATAACTAAACAGATAACAGGGCGTGAGTCCTATTCTATTGATAAATATCTTCAGGAGATAGGTAAAATTAACGTTTTGACTCCAGAAGAGGAGGTAGAGCTTGCACAAAAAGCTCATCATGGAGATATAGAGGCTCGCAAAAGGTTAATCATTTGCAATTTACGATTCGTTGTATCAGTTGCAAAGCAATATCAGAATTATGGATTGACATTAGGTGATTTAATTAATGAAGGAAATTTAGGCCTATTGAAAGCGGTTGAATCTTATGATGAAACTAAAGGGTTTAAATTTATCTCTTATGCGGTATGGTGGATTCGTCAATCAATTCTCCAAGCTATTGCTGAGAATGCCCGCCTGATTCGGTTGCCTTTGAATAAAATCAATATGATAAATAAATTAACACGCTGTGTCGGTGCTTTGGAACAGGAATATCAGCGTGAACCGACGGCGGAAGAATTGGCTGCACAAATGGATATGTCGCCTTTGGAGGTTAAAGAGTATATGAAAATATCTTCCAAACCGATTTCAATGGATGCTCCGTTAACCCAAGATGAGGATGCTGTTGCTTTGGGGGATGTCTATGTGCCGATAGAGTCCAATGTACAGACGCCGGAAACTTTCGTTAATCAAGATTCTCTCCGAAAAGATTTGAAACGTTCGTTTGTTGTGTTGTCTGAAAGAGAAGCTATGATATTGGAGATGTATTATGGTTTAGATGATTATAATCCAATGTCTTTAGAGGAAATTGGACGAGAATTAGGTCTTACTGCAGAAAGGGTGCGCCAAGTTAAAACGAAGGCTCTGAAAAAATTAAAGGGATTAAAAAATACAGTGTGGCTTAAAGCTTATCTATAAACAAAGCGACTTCTTTTGAAGTCGCTTTGTTTATTCTATCTGATTTTCTAATTAAAAAAACACAACATAGATTACGGCTAATAAAATGCAAATAATATAGGCACAAATGTTAAAGACTTTATCTGTCTTAAACATGTCGGCAGTCAATGCTATTGCTTTAGGATCGTCATCTGTAGGGCAGGTACTCAAGCTAATCATGAAAATGATAGCCATGGAGATAAGACAGGTGTAGAACATTTGGTCCATAAATGGCATTTCTAGTGGTAGCACCTTGAACACAAGTGCAATCGGGATAGATAACAATACGCCCCAGATTGCTCCTTTGTTGGTCGCTTTCTTCCAGAATAGTCCCATGATGAATACGGCTAAAATACCAGGACTTACAAGACCGGTGTATTCTTGAATGTATTGGAACATTTGGTCAATTCCTCCTAAAAGTGGAGCTAATAATACCGCAACAATTAAAGCCACTGCTGCTGTGATACGTCCAATATTGACTAATTGAGTCTGTGAAGCCTGCTTGTTGATGTAGGGCTTGTAAATATCCATTGTAAAGATTGTTGACGTAGAATTAAGCATAGAGGCCAGTGATGAAACAATGGCTGCTGCCAACGCTGCCAACACTAAGCCTTTTAAACCAACAGGAATGAAAGTACTGATTAGCCATGGATAAGCATTGTCGTTATTTAGTGCGGTTGAACCGGTAATTTGGAAAGCTTTTTGTGCATCGTGAAGGTTCTCTGAATACATAACCCATGCAACAATTCCTGGAACAGCAACAATAAATGGGATGAGCATTTTTAAAAAGGCAGCAAAGGCAATACCTCTTTGAGCTTCTTTTAAAGATTTGGCAGCTAAGGTGCGCTGGATGATATATTGGTTGAATCCCCAATAGTATAGATTAGCAACCCAAAGTCCTCCCACTAGGACATAAATTCCTGGTAAGTTGTTGTATTCTTTGTGATCTCGTGATAAGATCATGTCAAATTTGTTTCCAGCAACATCTGCAACATGAGAAATACCATTTATAATACCTCCTTCTGGAGTTACGTAGTGCAAGGCGATAAGTGTTGTTATTAGTCCGCCGATGACTAATAAGGCTACTTGTATAATATCTGTCCAGGCTACAGCTGAAAGTCCGCCATAGAGAGAGTAGGCGGCAGCAAATAGAGCTAATGCTATAATGGCCGGAATGACCATGCTTCCGTCTCCAACTCCGATTATGGTGTCAATTGCTTTACCACCAAGAAAAAGCACTGACGTTAAGTTTACAAAGATGAAAAGTGCAATCCAGAAAACAGCAAGTATAGTTTTTAAGTTTGTGGAAAATCGTCTCTCAACAAATTCAGGTATGGTATAGATACCTTGTTTTATAAAAATGGGTAAAAAGAATTTTCCGACGATAATCAAAGTCAGTGCGGCCATGAATTCATAGGAAGCAATAGCTAATCCTCCGGCAAAACCAGAACCGGACATTCCAATAAATTGTTCTGCTGAGATATTGGCTGCGATTAATGAAGAGCCGATAGCCCACCAGGGAAGTGCTTTACTGGCAAGAAAATAATCTTCTGCTGTTTTTGTTTGTCCCTTTTTGGTGCGGGAAACCCATAGCCCGATTCCTATAAGTAATAATGCATACACACCGAGGATCGCAAAGTCTATGAAATGAAAACTTGGATTCATGATAATATTTGGAATTGTTTATTAATAAATTTTACAAGCTCCATTACCTATATCTGCAATATAGAAGGTTGCTTCAAGATTTGTTTTAGTTTTGTATAGTTGACTGATTTTTTCTATATAGCTATTAACTTTGTCTTCTGCAATTAAAGTCACGGTGCAACCTCCAAATCCGGCTCCTGTCATGCGGGAACCTAGTACCCCCGCTAAACATTGCCCTTCTTCTGCTAATGTGTCGAGCTCAATACCTGTAACCTCATAATCTTCCTTCAGTGATTTGTGCGATTCGTTCATCAACTGTCCGAATTTATTCAATTCTCCCTCTTTGAGAGCTTGAATAGCATGCATTACACGTTGGTGTTCACTGACAGCATGTCGAGCGCGACGAAGTATGGTGTTGTTTGTAAGTAAATGGCTGTATTGATTGAATTCATCCATGCCCAGTTCGCATAAAAATTCAATAGGGTGTATTTTTGAAATAGTTGATACAGCCTCTTCGCACTCACTACGTCGTTCATTGTATTTTGAATCTGTCAATCCTCTTTTTTTATTAGTATTTGCAATGACCAACTTGTATCCTTCCATAATAAGAGGCACATATTCGTACTTCAATGTTGCACAATCAAGAGCAATTGCATGGTTGGCTTTCCCCATACCGACAGCAAACTGATCCATGATTCCGCAATTCATACCTACGTAATCGTTTTCCGCATGTTGGGACATCTTTACTAGTTCCACCATATCCAAACCGGCTCCTGTCATTTCGTTTAGCATGACTGCCGTGACGACTTCTATGGATGCGGATGAGGAAAGTCCAGCCCCATTAGGGATGTTGCCATAATATAAAACATCATATCCCCAAGGGTTGAAGCCTCGGTCTGCAAATTCCTTCATCACTCCTAAGGGATATTTGATCCATTCTGTAGGTTTGTCTACGAAAGCGTTTGCATTAATAGTGACTGAAAAATCAAAATTCAAGCTATGAAAGCATGTTTGTTCGTCTTCTCGGGGAGAAATTAGAAGATAGGTGCCAAAACTGAGTGCACAAGGAAATACAAGTCCTCCATTGTAATCAGTATGCTCTCCGATTAAATTAACTCGTCCTGGAGCAAAAAAAGCATGTTCGGCTTGTTTTTGGTAAATAGCTCGAAATCTGTTGTCAAGTTCTTTTATGTCCATATTTTATTGTTTGTGTGTAATTGTTTATATAATACGCAAAAGTAATGATATTTTTTTATTCTTAGTTGTTTCTCTTTGTTTCTATGTTTTAATGAATATCTTTGCAAGCAATTCTTGGCAATGGCGAGGATACCATTATTACTTACGAAATGTAATAATTGGTAGATAGAAAAGTGATAATATTTAAGTATACGTTGGAAAAGACTGAAATATACAAGTTAAAAAGCAAATATCTAGAGGTTCATATTTCTAGGTGGGGAGCTACGATAATTCGGATGTTCGTTCCGGATAAAAATGGCAATCTCATTGATGTGTTGTTGGGGATGGAGAATGCAGAGGATTATATGACATCAGAATATGCTGCATCGGGAGCTTATTTAGGATCAGGAATTGGACGCTATGCCAATAGAATCGCTGGTGGAGTATTTCTTCTTGATGGGGTGAAATATCAATTGGCTGTAAATAATGGTGCGAATCATTTGCATGGAGGTATCTGTGGCTTTGATAAAAAGTTATGGGATGTTGTCACTTATGATGGGAAAAGTCTTACTTTGGGCTATTGTAGTCCGGATGGAGAAGAGGAATATCCTGGAAATTTGAATGTTAAGATAACGTTTGCGGTGGATGACAGGGAGTTGAAAATACATTATCATGCGACAACAGATAAGAATTGTTATGTGAACTTGACACATCATCCTTATTTTAATTTGAATCCCGAATGTCAGGATATTAAGTCTCATTTGTTGAAATTGTATACAAATCAATTTTTAAAGACAAATGATTTGATACCGGATGGTTCGTTCGTATTGGCAGAGGGGGATTATGATTTTACAAACCCTAGAGCTCTTTGCCACGTAATAGATAATCAGGGAGGATTGGATGATTGTTTCGTTTTCAATCAGCCAGGAAAAATGAAAAGAATGGCAGAATTGGCAAGTAAGGAGACAGGGATAAAAATGTATGTATGTTCAGATTATCCCGGATTGCAGATTTATACTGGTCGCTATCTGAATATACAGGGTGCAAAAAAAGGACGGAATTATGGTCCTTATGCAGGGGTGGCTTTAGAGGCGCAATACTTTCCTGACTCGCCCAATCATTTGGAATTCCCTTCCACGTTATTGAAACCTGGAGAAGAATATTCTAAAAATATTGTATTTGGATTTGAGTGATTTAATCGTAATGTTTAATAAACTTTTAAGTTAAAATTTTACTATATCATGGGAAAATATGAATTAAACAAGAATCTGGCCCAAATGCTTAAGGGCGGAGTTATTATGGATGTAACGAATGCAGAGCAGGCAAAAATTGCAGAGGCTGCAGGTGCATGTGCTGTAATGGCACTGGAGCGTGTACCGGCAGACATCCGCCGTGATGGTGGTGTTGCTCGTATGTCTGATCCTCAGATGATTAAAGCAATACAGAAGGCAGTATCCATTCCTGTAATGGCAAAAGTAAGAATTGGTCATTTTGTAGAAGCTCAGATTTTGGAAGCTATCGGTATTGATTTTATCGATGAAAGTGAAGTGTTGACTCCTGCAGACGAAATGTATCATGTTGATAAAACTGCTTTTAAAGTTCCTTTTGTTTGTGGCGCTCGTAATTTGGGTGAAGCATTGCGTAGAATTGGTGAAGGTGCGGCTATGATTCGTACAAAAGGTGAGGCAGGAACTGGTAATGTGGTTGAGGCAGTGACACACATGCGTCAGATTAATGATGATATGCGCCGTGTTAAAAATGCTGGACCGGAAGAATTGATGAGCTTGGCAAAAGAATTCTGCGCACCGTTTGAATTAGTAAAATATGTGCATGAAAACGGGAAATTGCCGGTTGTGAACTTTGCTGCAGGTGGTATCGCAACTCCTGCTGACGCTGCTTTGATGATGCAGTTGGGTTCTGAAGGTGTGTTTGTAGGTTCTGGAATCTTCAAGTCTGGTGATCCTGAAAAACGTGCTAAAGCAATTGTTCAGGCTGTGACTTACTATAATGACCCGGTTAAATTGGCAGAGTTGTCTGAAAACTTGGGAGAAGCGATGTCCGGACTGGAAATCAAAACTCTTGAAAACAAATACGCAGAAAGAGGATGGTAATAAAAAAGAGAGTGCTTCGGCACTCTTTTTTTAAACTTAAAATGAATATAATGAAAATTGGAATATTGGGATTTCAAGGAGCATTTGTTGAACATCAGCAACATATTGCAGCTATAGGGCATGAACCAGTGGTTGTGCGCTATCCTGAGCAGTTGTCAGAACTGGATGGTATTATATTGCCGGGAGGAGAGAGCACTACTATGGGTAAATTATTGAATCGTACTGGGATGATGGAACCTTTGCGGCAAAGGATATTGGAAGGATTGCCTGTATGGGGTACGTGTGCAGGCATGATTTTGCTTGCTAAAGAACTGGTAAATGATTCTGTATGTCATCTAGGTGTGATGGATATAGCTGTGAAAAGGAATGCTTATGGAACACAGATTGATAGCTTCAAAGTAGATGTTAAGATTCCTGAGGTTAGTGAGGATCCGGTGCCGCTGGTTTTTATCCGTGCTCCTTATATAACGGAAGTAAGAGGTAATGTAGAAGTTTTATGTCGTGTGGATGATAACATTATTGCAGCACGTGAAGGTAATATGCTGGCAACTTCTTTCCATCCAGAATTGACAGAGAATTCTGCTTTTCATCAATATTTTGCAGACATGTGTAAAAAATAAACGAAGTAGCTTTAAGCTACTTCGTTTATTTTATTCTTGAGCTCCGAATTCCATCAAATATGCTTTGATAAAAGCATCGATTTTCCCATCCATAACGCCTCCTACATCCGAAGTTTGGTAATTGGTTCGGTGGTCTTTAACCCGGCGGTCGTCAAATACATAACTGCGTATTTGAGAGCCCCACTCTATTTTTTTCTTGTTGCTTTCAATTTTTTGCTGTTCTGCCATACGGCGTTGTAATTCCATATCATAAAGCATGGAGCGCAGCAAACGGAGAGCATTTTCACGATTGTCCAATTGCGAGCGGGTTTCTGTGTTTTCGATCAATATTTCACGGACTTCTCCGGTATCCGGATCTTTGTAATTGTATCGCAGACGGACTCCGGTTTCCACCTTGTTTACGTTCTGACCTCCGGCGCCTCCTGAACGGAATGTGTCCCAACTGATATCTGCCTGATTTATGGCAATTTCGATTGAGTCGTCTACCAATGGTGTGACAAATACAGAGGCAAATGAAGTCATTCGCTTACCTTGGGCATTGAATGGGGAAACTCTTACTAATCGGTGTACTCCATTTTCGCCTTTAAGATATCCATATGCGAAATCTCCTTCTAGCTGCATGGTCACGGTCTTGATGCCGGCTTCATCCCCTTCTTGTAGGTTGCTTACTGTTAGTTTATACCCATGAGCTTCTGCCCAGCGCATATACATTCGCATCAGCATGGATGCCCAATCCTGACTTTCTGTACCTCCAGCTCCTGAGTTGATTTTTAATACACAACTCATTTGGTCGGCTTCGCCTTGAAGCATATTCTTAAGCTCCAGATTCTCTACCAGCTCAATTGTTTCTGCATAGTGAGCATCGACTTCTTCTTCTGTGGCTTCGCCTTCTTTGGCGAATTCAAACAATACATTTAAATCTTCCACAGAGCGAGTGACAGCTTCACAACCTTCAATCCAGCCTTTTAACTCGCGGACCTTTTTCATCACCTTCTCTGCATTTTTTGCGTCGCTCCAAAAATCCGGTGCCTGAGTCCGCATTTCTATCTCTTCTAATTCTATCTTTTTGCGGTCGATGTCAAAGATACCTCCTCAGAGCGCCACCGCGTTCTTCAACTGACTTCAGTTGATCTATTGTAATCATATACTGGTATTTGTTGTTAAAATTAATCATTTATCTCCCGGAATCAGCGGGCACGGCAGCCGATTGAGGCTGGGCCGTGCGCAATAATGCCGGATTATAAATACTTTCTACTTTGTTTTTTATCTTGTGTGCCAACTCTTTTTGTCCGGCTCCCATAGCAATTTCAAACAGCATCTGGATGACACGCATGCTGATGTTTTCTTCCTGCTGTATTCCTGCTGTATTTGCAAATTTAGGTGACAGAGAATTGGTGTATCTCAACATTTGGTAGTTGTTTTCTGCCAATTCCAACAGCAGATGATTTGCTTTTTCCGTAGCTCCCAATTTGTAATACAATGGAATGTAATTCAGTAGGGTATTGTCTACCGGTACTTGAGTGATAGGGAGCTCTTCCATACATTTGTCCAAAACTGCAATTGCTTTTTCAGGCTTGCCTTCGGCATGTAATTGTTCCGCAAGGCGCAGGAATGTATTACGATATTTCATGACGGCAATTGTATTGTCGTGGAAATAATCGATGTTTACTTTTGGATCTTTGATATTTCCCCATTCGAACTTATTCATTAAGTTGTCATAGAGAATATCCGAGTCAATCCGACCATAATCCATGAAGCCTGCATCTTTTGTTTCAAGAGGAACCAGACGATACGCTGCGCCTTCCAACTGGAAATATTTTTCCAAGCCGAGATAAGCCTCTGTGCCCATACCTACACCAAAGTAGATCGGACGTTCCCAGTTGGCATTGGCGATGATATCCAGTACCATTAATTGTGATTTGTTTAAGAAGTTGCCTTTTAAATCAAGTGGCAGTTCTTTCAAAATTTTATTGGCATTTTCTGGTTTGACGATTCCATTTGCCACCACTTTAGCTGAATCTACCGGAATAATCAATCTACGTGTCGGTATATAATCGATAGGCTCGGAATATCCTGTCAGTTTGGTTTGTGGTAAATCACTGGCAACAAATTCCATTACCTCTTTCAGTGTGGCCTGTTTATAATGTTCGACAATGGCCACTTGGTCTCTGATACCTTCGCGATATTGGTTTCGTTTGAATGAAATGGGTACAGCAGGAGTTTCGTAAGCCTGACGTTTTAATTGATCGATATACCAAGAGCCAAGCAACAGACTTAAATTCACGATTCTTACATCCCGACGATACCCCTCCACTTCCTGGGCATACCACAAGGGGAATGTGTCATTGTCTCCGTAGGTAAAAAGTATGGCATTGGGGGCACATGAATTCAAATAATTCTTTGCATGAGCGACAGTTGCGTAACGTCCGGCACGACTGTGGTCATCCCAGTTTTGTGCAGCCATGTTCACCGGAACCGCAAAAAGGCATACGATTGTCACTGCAACAGCTGTCTGGGCTGTATTGGCTTTCTTCAGTTTTGAATTGAGGAATTCCCAAATGGAAAGCACTCCCAAGCCAATCCAGATAGAAAAGGCATAGAACGAACCTGCATAGGCATAGTCCCGTTCGCGTGGTTCCATCGGAGGTTGGTTCAGGTAGACAATGATGGCAATACCTGTTAGGACAAAGAGCATCATGACAATGGAGAAGTCCTGTTTGCCTGTGCGTCCTTTGCGATACTGATAGAACATGCCTAACAGACCTAAAATAAAGGGAAGCATATAATATTTATTATACCCTTTTTCAGACTTCAGTGTATCCGGCAGTTCATCTTGATTTCCGAGGCGGATTTCATCAAGGAATTTGATACCGGTAATCCAGTTTCCGTGGGTAATTTCTCCATTCCCTTGAATATCATTCTGCCGGCCGGAGAAGTTCCACATAAAATAGCGCCAATACATGTGTCCCAACTGGTAGTTGAAGAAATATTGCAAGTTATTTCCAAAACTGGGACGGGTGATTGATTCACCGTTTACCGTATAGGTCGGTCCGTTGTTTTTGCCTCCCCAAGCCTGATATTGTTGAGGGTAATAAGGACGTGAACTGCTGTGCATTCGCGGGAAAATGCCGCAGAAGCGCTTGTCATATTCTAGTTTTTGCTTATGTCCTATTACATCATATACACCGGTTTCTTTGTTTTGGTAGTAGATAGGTTCTCCGTCTTTATAAGATACAATTGGAGCGTTATAGTACTGACCATACAGCAGCGGAGAGTCTCCATACTGTTCGCGGTTAATATAGGATAATAGTGAGAAAACATTATCCGGACTATTCTCGTCAATAGGAGGATCGCTTAATGAGCGGATAACAACCATTGAATAAGACGAATAACCAATTAAGATGACCATAAAACAAGTGAGGATGGTATTCCATATCGGCATTCCTTTTTTCAATGTATAGCGAATACCCCAAGTTAATGCACCGATAATAAGCAGTACATATACGACAACTCCGGTGTTGAATGGCAAACCCATGCCATTGACAAATACCAATTCAAACCAGCCTGCTATTTTGATGACGCCAGGAATCAGCATGAAGTTGACAAAGCCAAGAATCACCAGAGATAACAATCCGGTTTTGACAATACCTCTTGGAGTCGGTTTGTATTTCTTGAAATAGTA
Organism: uncultured Odoribacter sp.; assembly: GCA_945900015.1. Lineage (GTDB taxonomy): Bacteria > Bacteroidota > Bacteroidia > Bacteroidales > Marinifilaceae > Odoribacter. Next base: position 22,399 of record CAMDJC010000005.1, read on the forward strand.
AACAAATACGATAGCCGGTATAGCCAGCAAGTTCAGCAAGTGTACTCCGATGGAGAGCCCAACCAAGTAGGCGATAAACACCAACCAGCGGTTGGCATACGGTTCGAATGCGACATTCTCCCATTTCAAAATGGCCCAAAATACGATGGCTGTAAATAGCGATGACATGGCATAAACCTCGCCTTCAACGGCCGAAAACCAAAAGGTGTCGGTGAATGCATAAGTCAATGATCCGATTAAAGAGGCTCCTAAAATGGCAAACATTTGTCCTAAAGTCATCTCTTCGCCATCTTTTACGACAATCTTCCGAGCCAAGTGGGTGATGGACCAAAACAGGAACAAGATAGTAAATCCTGAACACAATCCCGACATGTAATTAATCATCAGAGCCTGCGTATCCGCCGAGGGAGCAAAAATGGCAAACAGCCGGGAAATAATCATAAACAAGGGTGCTCCGGGAGGGTGTCCCACTTGCAATCCGACAGATGTTGTTATGAATTCGCCGCAATCCCATAGGCTGGCTGTCGGTTCAGCCGTGAGGATATACGTAAGGCTGGCAATAACGAATGCAACCCATCCGGTTACACGGTTAATGAGCTTAAAGCTTAGATTTGGATGGTCTTTTATAGTGTACATATTCATAATAAGGATAATTTTCCTGTTTCAAATTGCGTAAAATGCTGCCAAATATACGCATATATGGCGAATAAAACACGAAAATAATTATTTTACCCAATTTTTCTTCGATTTTTTTGCAGATTAAAAAAATGCTCGTATCTTTGCACCCGTCAATAACGACACATCCACCTTGTCCCATTGTGTAATGGCAGCACAGCAGGTTTTGGTTCTGTCAGTCTAGGTTCGAATCCTAGTGGGACAACAAAGAGTGGATGCCCAAGTGGTGAAATTGGTATACACGCTAGTTTCAGGTACTAGTGGCTTCACGGCCGTGTAGGTTCGAGTCCTATCTTGGGCACATTTAAAGTTCTTCATTGCAAGATTGGATTTGCCCAGGTGGTGAAATTGGTATACACGCTACTTTGAGGTGGTAGTGGTCGAAAGGCTGTGCAAGTTCGAGTCTTGTCCTGGGCACAAAAAAAAGACATATCCAAGAGTTAAAGACGCTGAAATACAGCGTCTTTTTTTATTTTATAATGTTTTCTCTTTTCAAAAATATAGTAATCAAGTTCTAAATTCGGCTCTCTAAAAAGTTTTCTAAATAGACTGGAAACTCTTCAATGTATATTGTTTTTTCTTTTGTTCCTCTTTTGCATTTCTCTTGCTCCCCTCCCTCTTATTTATATGTCAAATATAAGACAACTATATCTTAAATATATATCAAATATAAGCTCTTGTTATCTTTGATATGATTTTGAGATGGATTTATCTTTAATGAATCTATAATGTTGGAGAGGGATAATTGGTATATGGATAGGTAAAATATTCGGAATATAAAAAAACTGCCCCGGAAAGCAGAGCTCCTGGGGCAGTCGGTATGATTGATATCGGACGATTATTTTATAACGTTCAATTTTTTACCAATCTTGATGAAGGCTGCAATAGCACGGTCTAACTGTTCGCGGGTGTGAGCAGCAGACAACTGGATGCGGATACGAGCCTGTCCTTTCGGTACAACCGGATAATAGAAACCGGTTACATAAATATTTTCTTTCTGCAATTCAGCTGCAAATTGTTGTGACAATACTGCATCATAAAGCATCAAGGCTGCAATAGCTGATTCAGACGGTTTGATATCAAAACCTGCTTCTTTCAATTTGCCACGGAAATATACAGCGTTGTCCATAACACGGTCACGCAGCTCGGTGCTTTCCATCAACATGTCGAAAACAGCAATTGAAGCTCCGCAAATAGCCGGAGACAAAGAGTTAGAGAACAAATAAGGTCTTGAACGTTGACGCAACATTTCGATAATCTCTTTTTTACCGGTTGTGTAACCGCCCATGGCTCCACCCAGAGCTTTTCCAAGAGTTCCGGTAAAGATGTCGATGCGGTCCATTACACCGTTGTATTCAGCTGAGCCACGTCCTGTCTCGCCGATGAATCCGGCAGCATGGCTATCGTCAACCATTACCAGAGCATTGTATTTGTCTGCCAAGTCGCAGATTTCTTTCAGGCGAGCGATATCACCGTCCATTGAGAATACTCCATCGGTTACGATGATACGGAAACGCTGTGCTTGTGAAATTTTCAACTGTTCTTCCAGATCTTCCATGTTGGCATGTTTGTATCTGTAGCGAACAGCTTTACAAAGACGTACACCATCAATGATAGAAGCATGGTTTAATTCGTCAGAGATGATGGCATCTTCCTGGCTGAACAATGGTTCGAAAACACCACCGTTGGCATCAAAGCATGCTGCATATAATATAGTGTCTTCTGTGCCGAAGAATTTAGAAATCTTAGCTTCCAATTCTTTGTGAATGTCCTGGGTGCCGCAGATGAAGCGTACAGATGACATTCCGTAGCCACGTGCATCCAATGCTTTCTTGGCGCCTTCGATTACTCTCGGATGAGAAGAAAGACCTAAATAGTTGTTTGCACAAAAGTTCAATACAGTTTCGCCTGTAGTTAATTTAATTTCTGCTCCCTGTGGAGTAGCAATCAGTCGCTCGGTCTTATATAAGCCGGCATCTTTGATAGACTGAATTTCAGTTTTTAAGAAATCTTGAAATTTTCCGTACATAACTGTAAGTTTATTGGTATTCTGACCTCAAAAGTATAACATTTTTATGAGAATATACGCAAAAGGTCGATTTTTAATTTCAGAGAGTTTTGATATCAGTATATTGATTCGGGTTAATTTACAAACAATTTATTTGTAGGTGTTGATAAATTTTGCGAATATTGCAGTATAGGCTATATATTTGTAAATTATATTTGGGTATGACATACAAATTTGTGATGAATCATGTTAGATGGATGGTTTTGTTTGTGTTTTGTTTGGTGACATTTTTCGTGAACAATTCTGTATTGGTACCGGATATAATGGAATCCAGGAATATCGTTACTGCCCGTGAGATGGTTTATGACGGTAATTGGGTTGTACCAACGATGAATGGTGAATTGAGGTTTGAAAAGCCACCCTTGCCGACTTGGATTACTGCAATGGCTGTGCTGGTTGCTCCTGATGGTTTAGGCTTGCAGCGTGGACTGGCGGGTTTGGCAGCCCTTCTTTTGGTATTCTATTTCTATCGTTTTGTAAAAAGATTTTTAGGAATAGATCCCTTTGTATCTACGCTGATTTTGTGTACTTGCTATAATGTGATTCTGATGGGGCGAACGGCCTCGTGGGATGTCTATTGTCATGCATTTATGATGGGGGGAATATATCACTTGGCAGCGGCAATGACGGAGATTGATAGAAAATGGAAACATGGTATAATGGCCGGTATATTGGTGGGGCTTTTTTTGATGAGTAAAGGTCCGGTGTCTGTTTATGTTCTCTTATTGCCATTTGTTATAGTGTTTGCTCTTGTTTTTAGGGAGAGGATTAAGATTTGTTGGACTGTTATAAGTGTAACGTGCATGACTGCATTGGTGGTGGGGGGATGGTGGTTTGTCTTTATTCATTTGTCATATCCGAATGAGCTGGCTGAGGTCGTGGAAAAGGAATCGACAGCCTGGATTAGTTATAATGTACGTCCATGGTATTATTATTGGAAGTTCTTTTTAGAATCGGGAGTATGGATTGTTTTATTGCTTACGGCTATAGTTTTGCCTGTTTGGAAAAGGCAATTAAGGCAAAATAAATGGTATTTGTTGCCGTTGTTGTGGATGTTGGTAGCACTTGTTCTGTTGTCTCTGTTGCCAGAAAAGAAGATGAGATATGTTTTCCCATTGCTCATTCCTGCCAGTATGTTGATGGGATATCTGCTTGATTGGTGGAAAAAATATTTTGTTAGTGGTGCTGTGGAAAGGGCAGATTGTTTGATATTTCGTCTTAATGTTTGGCTTGTAGTGATAGCTGTGATGCTTTTACCGATTTTTGGTTGGGTATTTATGTTAAGTGTGGGGAAAATGACTTTTGGACTGTGGCTTATAATGACTTGTACTTGTTTTGTCGTGGCTCTTGTGTTGATTTGGGCTGGTTTGCGATTGAGAATACAATATTTGGTGTATGCTGTGGCAATACTTTTTATGGTGTCAGAAGTGATATTGTTCCCTAGTCTTAAAAGTATTATTAATAATCCGGAAATGAAAAGTATAGCTTCGGTCCGAGAGATTGAAATATTGCACGATCTTCCTTTTTATCACGATGCCGGCGAGCCGTTGCGTATAGAATTAGTATATGCGGCACATAGGAAAATTCGTCCGATAGAAATGGATACGACATCATTAAAAGAGCATTCTCCAATGGTGTTGCTTACACATGAGCCTATAGAAGAGGTATTGGATGAGGATGTGATTAAGCGTGTCGATATTGAGCATGTGGGAGTATATGATGATAATCCGCGCCCGCGTTCTAATAAGAGATATGGCAAGGACTTTATATATCATGTGAATATATTAAATTATAGAGCAAAATAAGTGTGAGCATTTTGTTTTTCCGAAATAAACTTTATTTTTGCAGTGTATTTGAATAATATTTCTTCAGGGCAGGGTGTAAATCCCTACCGGCGGTGATAGTCCGCGACTCCCTTATGGGGACTGAATCGGTGAAATTCCGATACCGACGGTGACAGTCCGGATGGTAGAAGAAATGTTGCATTGGCTTGGTAAATGCTACGTCTTTGTATATATGCCCTGAAGAGATTCAGGGCATTTTTATTATGGTGACAGAACAAGACATATATTTTATGCGCTACGCAATGAAATTGGCTGCGAGAGGGACGGGATGGGTGAATCCTAATCCGCTGGTAGGAGCCGTGATTGTACGTGACGGACGGATTATTGCTGAAGGATGGCATGAACGTTATGGCGGTTTGCATGCCGAGCGCAATGCTTTCAAAAATTGTCAAGAGGATACTGTTGGGGCTACAATGTATGTGACCTTGGAGCCTTGTTGCCATTATGGGCAAACGCCCCCTTGTACAGAAGCTGTTGTTGAACATGGGATTGCAAGAGTCGTTGTCGGGTTGACAGATCCAAATCCGTTGGTGGCAGGAAAGGGGATTGGCATTTTGCGGGAGGCTGGCATTGATGTGGAAGTTGGTGTTTGTAGTGAAGAATTGAAGGCTCAGAATCGGGTGTTTTTGAAATACATTCAAAATCGGATGCCTTGGGTGGTGATGAAGAGTGCTATGACATTGGATGGTAAGATAGCTGCGTATTCTGGTGATTCAAAATGGGTGACAGGCGAGCCGGCACGTATGAGAGTGCAGGAGATGCGTCGAACATATATGGGGATTATGGTGGGGTCTGGGACTGTTGTTGCAGACAATCCGATATTGAATTGCCGATTGGAAGGAGAGGTTCGCCAACCTGTGCGGATTGTTGTAGATAGCGGAGCTCGTGTCGGAATGGATAGCAAGTTGGTGACAACAGCTGTCACTTATCGGACGATTGTGGCACATATTGCAACTGCCGATCCGGATAAGTTACAGATGCTGTCGGCATGTGGTGTGGAAACGTTGTTGTGTAGAGAACAGAATGGGCATGTGGATTGCGTAGATATGCTGTCGAAGTTGGGTGGAATGGGTATCGACTCCATTTTTTTGGAGGGAGGAGGTCAACTGAACGAGACATTTTTACGTAATGGTTTGATCGATGAGGTATATGCTTTTGTCGCTCCTAAGTTAGTGGGAGGAAAGGAGGCTAAAACTCCGGTAGAGGGACAGGGGTTTGCGCGGATGTCGGAGGCTGTAGAGTTGAAAAATGTGGAGGTGGAAATGGTAGGAAAGGATGTATTGATTCATGGGTTAATCGAAAGATGATATGTTTACTGGAATTATAGAAGAAATAGGTAAGATAAAGGCGATACGTCGGGGAAGTAAGAGTGTTGAACTTGAAATTGAGGCAATAAAGGTTTTGGAGGGTACCCGTGTGGGGGATAGTATTGCAACGAATGGAGTTTGTCTGACTGTAACAAAATTGGGGAGCAATCAATTTTCGGCAGATGTGATGCCGGAGACAATGCATCGTTCTAGTTTGGGGATTTTGAAGCCTGGTGATCGGGTGAATCTTGAGAGGGCTTTGTGTCTGAACAGTCGTTTGGGAGGACATTTGGTGGCTGGGCATGTGGATGGTGTCGGGAAAATTATTGACAAAAAACGGGATGACAATGCCATTTGGTTGACTGTATCTGCTTCGTCTGATATATTGCACTACATCATAGAAAAAGGATCGATTACGATTGATGGAGTGAGTTTGACTGTGGCATATGTGGACAGATCGGTATTTAAAGTGTCAATCATTCCTCATACGCAGGAGGAAACAACTCTGATATCCAAGCAAGTAGGTGCTGTCGTTAATTTAGAGAATGATATGATAGCCAAGTATGTCGAAAAATTGTTAGGTGCTCATAAGCCTGAAGGAGGATTGAGCCTTGAATTTTTGCAGGCAAATGGTTTTTAAAGATAGAAAAAGTAAAATGTAAAAAAATAATAGAAATGGAAGATTTTAAGTTTAGTACGATAGAGGAGGCTATTGCCGATTTGCGTGCCGGCAAGATGATTATTGCAGTGGATGATCCGGACCGGGAGAATGAAGGCGATTTGATATGTGCAGCAGAGCATGCGACACTTGAGAATGTTAATTTTATGGCTTCTTATGCCAAGGGGTTGATTTGTATGCCGATGAGCCGGGAGTTGACTTCTAAGTTAGGGTTGGAGCAGATGGTGACGAATAATACGGATAACCATTGTACTGCATTTACTGTTTCTATCGACCATATTTCAACAACTACCGGTATTTCAGCACTGGAGCGTTCGGTAACTGCGATGAAGTGTGTAGAAGATGGTGCGAAACCTACCGATTTCCGTCGTCCGGGACATATGTTTCCCTTAGAGGCGAAGAGCGGAGGAGTATTGGAACGTATGGGACACACAGAGGCTACTGTTGATTTAATGCGTATTGCTCATTTGAAAGAATGTGGTTTGTGTTGTGAAATTATGCGTGAGGACGGGACGATGATGCGTACTCCGGAGTTGCAGGAATTTGCCCGGAAATATGGCATGAAGATGATAACAATTGCCGATTTGATTAATTATCGCCGCCGTACGGAGATTTTGGTTGAGCGTGTGACAGAGGCTGAGATGCCAACAAAATATGGTACGTTCAAGGCTTACGGATATGTGAATAAAATTACAGGAGAGCATCATGTGGCTCTTGTAAAGGGCGATATTGCTAATGGCGAGCCGGTATTGTGTCGTGTGCATTCAGAGTGTTTGACTGGTGATGCTTTTGGATCTTTGCGTTGTGATTGTGGAGAACAATTGGCAGAGGCTTTACGTCGGATCGAAAAGGCTGGACGTGGAGTGTTATTATATATGCGTCAAGAAGGTAGAGGTATTGGCTTGATAAATAAATTGAAGGCATACCATTTGCAGGATGGCGGCATGGATACTGTGGAGGCGAATCTGGCTCTTGGGTTTAAGGCGGATTTGAGAGAATATGGTACGGGTGCTGAAATTTTAGCTGATTTAGGTGTGAAGAAGATGATTCTTATGACTAATAACCCATTGAAAATTAAAGGGCTGGATGGCTTTGGACTAGAGGTCGTTGGTAGGGAGCCAATAGAGATGACTTGCAATGAGAAAAATGAGTTCTATATGTACACTAAGTATAAAAAGATGGGACATATTTTGCATGTTCGTTCTGGAGAAGAGATTAAAAAGGAACAAGATAAATTGAATAAATAAGATAAGAAATTATGAATAAACTGGAAGGTAAATTATTGGCTGAAGGACAGCGGGTAGGTATTGTTGCAGCTCGTTTTAATGAGTTTATTACGTCTAAACTGTTGGGAGGAGCTATTGACTCATTCTTGCGTCATGGAGGTGATGACAGTAATATTGATGTAGCTTGGGTGCCGGGAGCATTTGAAGTGCCTCTTGTAGCAAAGAAAATGGCTGAAAGTGGAAAATATGACGCTGTTGTTTGTTTGGGTGCTGTGATTCGTGGAGCAACACCTCATTTTGATATGGTGGCTAATGAGGCTACCAAAGGAATTGCCAATGTGAGTCTGCAGACCGGAGTGCCTGTGATTTTCGGTATATTGACGACGGATTCTATTGAACAGGCAGTGGAAAGAGCTGGTACAAAGGCTGGAAATAAAGGTTTTGATGCAATGACTACTGCTGTGGAAATGGTAAACCTTTTGAAGGCTATTTGATTTTTCAGATATTTGAAAAGGGCAGCTATGGTTACATGGCTGCTCTTTTTTTATGGTTATTCTTCGGTGATGACTGAAAATTCTCCAATTCCGGCTTGTGTACGTAGGTCTGCAATGGATAGCGCAACAAAGCGTATTTCCTGGCCGCTGATGGCAGGAAAGCGGATGATTTGTTCTATCGGATTAGCTTTGATGTTAGAGAATTCTCCTTCTGTGATGAATTTTCCATCTATATATAATTGGTAGTAGGAAATATAGCCTCCTGCATCTCTTTGTTGGTTGGGAGTGTAGCGAAAACCGGATAAAGAACGTTTTTTATCTAGACGTATTACCAATTCCTGTTTATCACGGGGAAGATAGATAGCGCTATATCCGTTGCCGTCCAATATTGCTCGTGCTTTTTCGCTTTCAGGATAAATGATTTGATAGGCTGTTGCAGGAATGTCAAAAGTTTCTGTGGTAACAGGGCTGCTTTTTTCTGTTATCGGGTCGTATGACATGGCTTTGACAGTTCCTTTATATGCAAAAGAAAAGGGTTCCTTGTAGATCGGAGATGATAAGGATGGTTCTGTACCATCTGTAGTATAGTGGATTACTGCTCCATGGTCTCCTCGGCGGATGGTGACTATATTATTATCGTTGCGGATGATACGGGGCTCTGTTACTAGGGCTGGAGCCAAATAAGCTTCTACGTTATTTATGCATAAAGGACCTCGTGAATCAGTGAAATTGATACGGATTTTTTCAGCATTTACAGTTTGAAAGCGGACAATGCGTTTATAGCCGATTGTTGTGGTAGAGTCTACGCTTTTTATCGGGAACCATTGGCCGTTGTGTTCAACTTCGATATCAAATGTTCTGACCCGTTGTCCTAAAGGAATGTATTCTTGTAAGATTAGGCGGTTTAGTGTTGTTGGTTGCTTTAGGGTGAATGTGAGAGATCCTCCTGGAATGTCATCGGGTGTAGCCCAATAACTATCCCAATTATTGTCTGTCACGAATTCTGCTTTGTATTCATTGCTTCTAGTTTGGGAAGCTTCTACATGGCAATCTTTTAAGAGATTGTCTTTGAATGAATTTTGTATTGTATGATACCATTCAATGGCGCGTGTTGAATCTGCTGGACTGATCTTACCGTTAAGTGCTATGGGAAAATTCAACAATAAGTTAGCATTGTGTCCAACGCTTTGATAATATAGTTCAACCATTCTAGCCAAAGATTTCAGTTGGTGATCTTCTCTGGGATGGTAAAACCATCCTGGCCGAATAGAGACGTCACATTCTCCACCGAGCCACATGTCTCCGTTTTCATCTCCCCATACGCTATGGCGGTAATTAGGAGTATTGGGCTCTGGCGTAAAGATACTCCATTGAGTCGCTCCGGCGCGTCCTTCTTCGTTTCCGATCCAGCGGATATCAGGAACAGTTCCGCCAAAAATGATGATATCAGGGTGGTGTGCTTTGATGGTATCCCGTGCTCTTTCATATTGGTAATATGTTTTTGCATCTATCGAGCGGACACCTTCTTTTCCTCCATACCAGCCGTTGCCGCCGTTGGCTCCATCAAACCAATATTCGAAAAGAGGGCCATAGTTGGTTACCAGTTCGTGCATTTGTGCATGGAATTTCTCAACGTATTTAGGAGTGCCGTAATGTACACAATTCCGATCCCAAGGGGAAAGGTAGAGACCGAACTTTAATCCGTGTCGCTTGCAGGCATCGGATAGTTCTTTAACCATATCTCCCTTGCCGTTTTTCCAAGGAGAGTTTTTTACACTATAGTCTGTTGTTTTGGTGGGCCATAGGCAAAAACCATCGTGATGTTTAGCTGTTAAAATTACACCTTTTAAACCTGCGGCTTTGATCGTTTGCACCCACTGCTCGCAATCCAAGTCGGTAGGATTAAATGTGGATGCTGGGGTAAATCCATAGCCCCATTCCAAGTCATTAAAGGTGTTTAATCCAAAATGAACAAAAGCATAGGTTTCAAGTTTATGCCATGCAATTTGTGCAGGTGTCGGTATGGGAAAGATTGGTTCTGGAGGTGGAATATTACTACATAATAATAAAGGCAATAACCACAAGTAACGTAGTTTGAAATGTCTTTTCATATAATAGGATTTTGCATGAATTGACAAAGATAGTGAATTTAGAGAATTGTTCAAAATAGAATTAGGCGAGACTGTAAATAAAAAAAGCACCTTGATAGGTGCTTTTGTGAGCGGAAAACGGGACTCAAACCCGCGACCCCCAGCTTGGAAGGCTAGTGCTCTATCGACTGAGCTATTTCCGCAAATAGTTGAGTGGGCAGTGATGGATTCGAACCACCGAAGGCTACGCCAGCTGAGTTACAGTCAGCCCCATTTGGCCACTCTGGTAACTGCCCATGCTTTAAAGAACTATTCTTTTTTCTTTTGCGATTGCAAAGGTATGATTTTTTATAATAGCAGCAAAATAAAATCGCTGTTTTTTATGAAAATATTTTATTTTATATTGTAAATCAATTCGATAATTTTGGTGGTGCTATCTGTATCATTGTATCGAATGATGATTTTTGTGTTTTTTTCGATTTTTGTGAGAATAGGATGTAGACGAAATGACACGATTCCTAGCATTGTTTTGGTTCGTTCGTCATCAAAATCGTTGTGGCGGAATTCGAATTCCAATAGCTCATCTTTTGCTGAGCGTTGTAATAGATTGACCATATGTCGTTTGGTGTCTCCTACAAATGCAAATTCAAAGTTTAGAAAGCCATGTGCTAACCAGGCATTTGTAAGCATTACCGGTGCATGTCCGGCACTATCAGTGTTGGGTAAATAAGGCAGAACATCTTTTGTGAGAATTGTATCTAGTGTGATGAGGTTGACTTGGCTGCATGAAGGAGTTTCGTTTAAAATCGTAAATATCGATTGTACTCTTGTGCTGTCTCGAAAGCGTTCCAATTGGGTAAAACCTTCTTGAGGGATAATAGTATGTCCATCATCTAAAATAATAGAATATTGTGAACCATTTTCGCACTTGATCATTCCATAACCTTCATAAACATCCTCTTTGTCATTATTGCAAGCATTCAACGTAATTATTCCCAAGATGAATAAAGCGGCGCTGATAAAGGTGAAACTGAATTTTTTTTCCATTTTTATTACTTGTTACTTCCATTAATCTAGATGCAATAATACAAAAAAGGTTGCGTTTTTTCTGTGTGAATAAAATAAAAGTTGGTTAATGTTTTTAGATACATTAACCAACTGTCAATAAATGTCTTTAATATAATTTTTTTCGTAGGGAGAAGATAAATTCCAATCCTCCGTCTTTCCGGTTTTTTGCTGAGATTTGCCCTTTGTGAAAAAGGATGGCATTTTTGACAATAGATAATCCAAGGCCAGAACCTCCATTTTTTCGACTTCGTCCTGGGTTGACCCGATAGAATCGATCGAAAATGCGTGTAAGATGTTCCTCTTCTATCCCTCGTCCTGTGTCATAGTAGGAAAAATAGTAGTATTCACTGTCTTCTGTGTAGGTTTCTATGTGGATAGTTACATTGTCTCCGGCATAGCTGATGGTGTTGTCAATCAGATTTCGGAATATAGAATAGAGCAATGTATGATTACCTTCGATTTCTACTTTTGACGAAACACAGTTTTCTAAAATGATTCCGGCATGTTTTAAAGGAACTTCCAAGTCAGTTGTCACCTCGTTGACTGTGTCATAAATGTTGATATTTTCTTTGGTGAACAATTCTGAAGCCTCTTCTGTTTTAGTGATTAGCGCTACATCTCGGATAAGGTCGGAAAGGCGTAATACTTGAGTGTAAGCTCGTTCTAAAAAGAATTTTTGTTTGTCAGGAGTCAAATTGCTTTGCTCTAAAATGGTTTCGATGTAACCTCTGATACTACTGACTGGTGTTTTTAATTCATGTGCTATGTTGTTGGTCATCTCTTGTTTTAGTAGGCGGTTTTTTTCAGATGAGGAGATGTTATTAAGTAATATTTCATAGCTGTTGTCATTAAATATCAGTAATTTCACTGCAAAATGTTTGCCGTTTTTGCTGATTTTTCCTTGCCAAATTGGGATGCTGTTGCCTTGCGGATTGACAGGCGTATTGTTTTGTAAAAATATTTTCACTTCTTTGAATTCTGGAAGAGAAAATATAGAATCGACATCAAAAATTGGTTCGTCGCTGATGGTATTCAGATATTGGATAAAGTGCGTATTGGCATATATCTTTTTATTGTCAGCAGCGAAAATACAGATTCCTTCGTCTGAATGATGGAAGTGGCGAATGATTTTTTCTTTTTCCATCTTCAGTTGGTTTTTATTTTCTTCCAACATTTTATAGTTGGCAATGATTTTGTTACCTATTTCGCCCAATTCTGTCTCTGGAAACTTTATTTGGTCGTAATCAGGAACTTGATTTTCTGCAGATTGTATGAAATCATTCAAGCCGCTGACTGCTTTCCCAAATCGGTCTGCCAGGTATAGCAAGGAAACTAATGCTGAGAAAAATAGCAGTAGGATGAAATAAGTGAATATATCATCGGCTTTTAGTATATTTTGTACACTGCTGTCGTATGGCATGGCAACACGGACAAAATAGGGAGAGAAAAAGCGGGCATAGTAGAAATAATTCGCTCCAGTAGTGGCTGATTGGCGAATATTGGATCCATTACCGTTACTAAGTGATTTGACAATTTCAGGTCTATCAAGATGGTTTTCCACTTCGTGTATACTATCTACATCGTTGTCAAATAGTACGCAGCCATCTCGGTCGATGATTGTGACGCGTAGTTCTTTGGGTAAAAGAGGAAGTACATAGTTGAGGGAGTCAATGTGTCCACTAGTTAAAAGCTGGTGATATTGAATATACCCTGCAATAACTTTGGAATAAGCTTCCATGCCTGTTTTAAAGCTGTCAGCTTTGTATGTTTTTTCTCTATTTTGTTGTACAGCAACAATGATGATGGTGAAGATTGAAAATACCAGCAAAAAATAGAGAAATATCTTTTTTTTATAAGTCAGGTGCATAATGAAACAGATTTAGCTTTCTAAACAATAACCATATCCTGAACGGTTGGCGATATGCTTGCCAAAGTCTCCTAATTTTTTACGAAGGCGGGTGATGTGTACATCGACGGTACGTTCAAGTACATATCCGTCTTCTTGCCATACTTTGCCGAGGATATCTTCTCTTGAAAAAATACGATTGGGAGCTTTGGCTAGCATAGTAAGAATTTCAAGTTCTTTTTTGGTTAATAGAATAGGCTTTTCTTTTAAAAATACATTTTTACCATTAAGGTCTATAGTCAAATCTCCGATTTCTATGGTATTTTTTTGTTCTGGAATATCTTGACTGCCGACACGTTTTAAAACAGCTTTGACACGGGCGGTGACCTCTTTGATGGAGAATGGTTTGGAAATATAGTCATCTCCTCCTATGCTGAATCCGGTCAACATATCATTTTCCGTATCTTTAGCTGTAAGAAAGATAATCGGAATATTACGGTGGAGTTCTTTTCTGACTTTTTCAGCCATTTTGAAGCCTGACATGCCTTCCATCATGACATCTAATAATATTAACTCATGATCGTCCCGAAGAATTTTTAAAGCTTCTTCCGCCGAATTGGCTATATCCACTATAAAACCTTCACTTTCCAGGTTGAATTGGAGAATTTCGCACAAGTCCTCTTCGTCGTCTACTACCAAGATTTTATTTTTATCCATGGATTTGAATTTTAATAGGTCTTAGAACATTTATTAATTTGTTATCCTTCACTGCCGGCTTCCAGAACCTCATCTTTATTGGGGTTGTCCCAGTGCTTGATGTTTTTACCTTCAACCAAATAAATGGCTGCTTCTGCAATGTTGGTGGCATTGTCTCCTATACGTTCCATGTTATATGACATTCCGTTCACAGAAAGAATATCTGTCATGTTTTGGGCTGTCAGAGTTCTTTCTGAATATTGCGAACGTAGACTGTCACAGATAGCATGGTGCAGTTGGTCTACTTGGTGGTCCATTTCAATGGTTTCTCTTGCCAGTTGTATATCTGCACATGTGAAAGCAAATATAGCATTTTGTGTCATATTTCCTGTCAAAGCGAGCATTTTTAAGAATTTTGGTTTATAAATCTCGAAAACTTCCCCTTGTAGATCTACTTTTAGTAAGTATTTAGCAATGTTAAGTATCAAGTCTCCAATTCGTTCAAGATAAGCAGTCATGTCGTAATAGGAAATGATCATCCTTAGATTTGTGGCTCGAGGACTGTAGAGCACAATCGTATTAATCACTTCGTTTCGAATCTTTACTTCCAGACTGTCAATAATGTGTTCATCGTTATTGATTTCAGTATATAAGGCATTGTCCTTGTTGTTTTCTAGTAGTTGTTTTATATTTTCTTGTTGCCGGAGAACAACTTTGGCCAATACTTGAAAGTCGGCGGTTATTCTGCTGAGCATTTTTTCTTGTAATCCACTCATAATGTATTATTTTTTGAATTATTTTTTTTGTTATCCGAATTGTCCTGTCAGATATTCTTCTGTGCGCTTGTCTTTGGGGGTAGTAAACATTGTTTGTGTCTGGTCGTACTCTATTAATTCTCCTAAATACATGAACATGGAATAATCAGAGATTCGTGCGGCTTGAGACATATTGTGCGTGACAATCACAATCGTAAATTCTTTTTTTAATTCAAGTAATAGTTCTTCAATCCGATTGGTTGCAATGGGATCTAGAGCTGAGGTTGGTTCATCCATTAACAGGACTTCCGGTTTGAGAGCTAAGGCGCGGGCTATGCATAAGCGTTGTTGTTGTCCACCTGAAAGGAAGGTTCCTTTTTTATAAAGAGAGTCTTTTACTTCGTTCCAAAGACCGACATTGGTTAGACATGTCTCAACAATTTCATCTTTTTCTTTTTTTGATAAACGGATACCGTTCAATTTATATCCTGCGATGACGTTGTCGTAGATGCTCATTGTGGGGAATGGATTAGGGCGTTGAAATACCATTCCTGCCATTCGTCTGACTTCCATTGGATTCATTTTTAAGATGTTTTGATTGTCCAATAGAATTTCACCTGTGATTTGAATATCCGGGTATAGTTCATGCATACGGTTGATGGCTCGAAGTAAAGTGCTTTTGCCGCAGCCTGAAGGACCCATGATAGCCGTGATATTGTTTTTTTCGATTTTTGCATTCACTCCATTAACTGCGTTTTTTCCAGGGGTGTAAGAGATGCAAACGTCTTTTAGTTGTAGTATTGGATTTTCTATCATAATTCAAATGGTAACGTCTGTCATTTATTGTTGTCTATTATCCGATTCTCCATTTTTGAGCAATCTTTTTAGCAATGATGTTTAATACTAGAATCAGCATTAATAAAAATAGCGATGAGCTCCATATCATGTCAATTAAATTAGGATCGTTATAGAATTCCCAAATCAGTAGTGGGACAGCGCTGGTCGGATGAGTAACATCCCAATTTACAACTGTGCTACCCAAAGCTGTAAGCATCAGCGGTGCTGTCTCTCCCATAACACGAGAAATAGCTAGTAAAATACCGGTAAATAGACCTCCGAATGCTGATGGAACTAATATTTTTAGTACAACACTAGTGTAGGAGGCCCCAAGGGCAAGGCCTGCTTCTTTTAGGCTTCCGGGTAGCATTTTCAGTGTTTCTTCAGTTGAACGTATGATTAAAGGAAGCATCATTATGGCTAGAGCAACACTACCTGCCAGTGCGGAGTAACTGCCCAATGGTTTTACAATCCATGCATAGGCAATGATTCCAATTACAATGGAAGGGGTGCCTTGTAATAAATCTGTCAGAAAGCGGGCTATATGAGAGAATGTTGCTTTCGGTTTCTCTGCTAAATAAATGCCGCCCATAATGCCGACAGGAATGGCAATAATGGCTGCGATAATCACCATTAATAATGTACCGGCAATGCCATTGGCAATACCTCCGGGGATGAGCTCTCCTGTGCTTTTGGCCAACATGGCATCCAGAGTGCTGGGGGCTGTTTCTGAAAAGAAACTGAGATTGATTTGTCTGTATCCTTTCTTGACAACTTCCCAAATAATTACAATTAATGGAATAGCAGTCATTGAGGATAGAACGCAAATCGTCCAAAAGAAAATTCTGTCTTTTAATATTCTGTAATTCATACTTTAACTCAGTTTTTTCATAATCATCTTACCGATGAAGTTAATGACTGCTGTAATCAGAAATAATAGTAAACCGATAGCAATCAAAGAACTTAATTTTAGGCCATCTGCTTCGCCGAATTGATTGGCGATGACACTTGCCATAGTGTTACCTGTTGCTGTTAAGGAATGTGGCAGGTTGTTGGTGTTTCCTATTAGCATAGTCACAGCCATCGTTTCTCCCAAGGCACGCCCTAAGGCTAGTATGTAGCTGGCAAATATTCCTGATCCTGATACGGGGAATATGACCCTGCGGACAACATCCAGCCGAGTGCCTCCTAAACTGTAAGCTCCTTCTTTCAGTTCTTTAGGAACCATAGAGATGAATTCTGAGCTAAGAGAAGCGGCATAAGGAATTATCATGATTGCCAATACAATGGAGGAGGTTAAAATTCCAAATCCTTGTTCAGATAGATTCATGTCTATCAAAATGGGGCGCAAGGTATAGAACCCCCATAAACCATAAACGATGGAAGGGATTCCGGCTAATAGGTCTATGACGGAGCCGATGATGGTGGCTGCACGGGTTCCGCGGAAATATTCGCCAGTGAAGAGGGCTACCGGCAAAGAAAACGGAATGCAGATAAGTAGAGCCAAGAAGGATGTCATGACGGTCCCGACGATGAACGATAGAGCTCCATAGTGTTCACTGCCCGCTGTCGGATCCCATTCAGGAGAACTGATAAAGCTGAAGAAACCAAAGGTTTCAAAGGCTGGTATCGCACCATTTATAAGTGAGAATACCATGCCTCCGCATATCAATAATACGAGTAGCGAACAGAGAAACAATAGCCGTTTGAATATAAAATCACGCATGACAATAGATGCTTAAAGCGATATTGTATAGTCTTATTTTAAAATGTTTTGCCCTTTATAGGTGATGCTTTTCAGTAGGTTTTTTGCATTTGTCACAGCTGAGGCTGGCAGGGGAGAATAATGGACGTGTGTTGTTAATTCTTGAGCCTGTGGGTCGGTCATCCAGTTCAATAATTGGATAGTTGCCTCGGCTTGTTTTTCAGTCCGTTCTCCATATGCCTGTTCTTTGTAGAGGATGATCCAGGTGAAGCAACTGATAGGATAAGCATCAGCAGCTTCTGGATTGGTTATCATAGTCCGTGTGTCTGCTGGGATTTCGTTGGCAGCAGCGGAAATACTCTCTGTTGAAGGGGTAATAAAATTACCGCTACGATTTTGTAGTTTTGCCGTCGGTATCTGTAAAGCAAAGGCGTATTCAGAACCAATATAGCCGATGGCACCCGGAGTCTGACTGATTGTTCCGGCAACTCCAGGATTTCCTTTTGCAGCTAAGCCTGTCGGCCATTTTAATGATTTACCGGTACCGACTTTCTCACTCCATTCTGTGCTTATTTTTGTCAGGTAGTCACTGAATACAAAGGTTGTTCCACTACCATCAGAGCGATATACAGGGTTAACGGCCTTGTCCGGAAGAGTAATGCCTTCATTCACTGCTTGTAGACGACTATCATTCCAACGGGTGATTTTGCCTAAGAAGATATCGGCAACAATGTCCGGAGTTAATTTTAATTCTTTTACTTCCGGTAGATTATAAGCCAATACGACCGCTCCCATACATGTTGGTATATGGACCACTTCTGCTGGCATTTCAGCTAATTCTGCATCACTTAAATAAGCATCGCTTCCGCCAAAGTCTACAATTTTGTCTTTTAAACTGCGGATTCCGCCACCGCTACCAATGCCCCCATAAGTGATAGACACTCCAGTAGAATCTTTATAGTTTTTGAATGCTAGGTTATAATAGGGAAGAGGGAATGTAGCTCCTGCTGCTGCAAGGGTTATATCACTTGCACCTTGAGCGTTTTTCTTTTTTGAGTCTCCACATGCTGCGAGGCAGATTGCCAATACTAAAATTAATAATTTGTTCATCTTTATTTGCATTATAATTTCACTTTGCAATATTACAGACCTCTTGTTATTTGGTTGTTACAGAAATATTACAAAAATGTTACATCTGAAATTCGTGTGTTTCAGCGTGAAAAATGATTACATTTGCCCTCCTTAAATAAAATAGTTACTATGGACGACAAGAAGCAGGAAAAGCTGTTTATGCGTGAATTTTTCAGGAAAACCGGTAAGGCAATATATGATTATAATCTGATAGAACCGGGTGATCGAATTTTGGTGGGCGTATCTGGAGGAAAAGACTCGTTGGCTTTATTGGAAGTTCTAGCTCTTAGGGCACGGGATCCTAAGCAGAGTTATTCCGTCGTGGCAGCTCATATTGCTGTGGAAAATGTGGCTTATGAAGTGGATGCAGAATATATCGCTGCTTTTTGTGATAAGTTGGGGGTGCCGTTGATATCGCGGACAATATGTGCCACGGTAAGGGAAGAATCCGGTAAGCCTGCTTGTTTCGTTTGTTCTTGGAATCGACGCAAGATGCTCTTTGAGATTGCCAAGGAGCAGCATTGTAATAAACTGGCTCTTGGACATCATCGGGATGATGCCATTGAAAGTTTGTTGATGAGTATGATGTTTAATGGTACGATTGCGAGCATGCCTCCGCGATTAGCCATGTTCGACAATACTTTCACTTTGATACGGCCGTTAATTTATGTCACTAATAAAGAGACAATACAATATGCGAAATTTAGAAATTTCAAGCAACAAAAAAAGGCTTGCCCTTACGAGCAAGCCACAAATCGTCATGCAATTGCATCGATTATAGATCAGATGGAGGCTTTGTCGCCTCATGTGCGCGGCAATTTATTCGCAGCAATGAAAAATATTCAAAATGAATATTTACCATAAACTTTAGATTGCAGCCAAGGCACTTTCGTAATCCGGTTCAGTGGTGATTTCCGGTACTAATTGTGAATAGATTACTTTACCGTTTTCATCCAATACGACAACGGCGCGAGCAAATAAGCCTGCTAAAGGTCCTTCTGCTAATGCAACACCGTAATTTTCTCCAAAGGTGGTGTTACGGAATGCTGACAATGCAATTACATTTTCAATGCCTTCAGTTGTGCAAAAACGTCCGTGTGCAAAAGGAAGGTCCTTCGAAATAGCCAATACGACAGTGTTGTTCAATTTTGCTGCCATTTCGTTGAACTTTCTTACAGAAGTTGCACATACTGCAGTGTCTAAGCTTGGGAAAATGTTTAATACAACTTTCTTTCCCTTTAAGCTGCTCAAAGACAGTTCGCTCAAATCGCTTTTTACTAAAGTGAAATCAGGAGCTTGTGCACCTGCTTTTAGGAATTCCCCATTTACATTGAAGGCATTTCCTGCTAAAGTTACTGTTGCCATAATTAATTTGCTTTATAAGTGGTTATTTAATTACTTGTAATTTGTCTCCGGCTTTTTCGATAATGGTGCGCAAATACCATTCCGGTAGAGCCGGTTGTTCAACTTTCGGATTCTTTTCTCCCGGTACAGCAGTTTTTATATTGCCATCCATGAAGCGGCAGAATAGATAGCCATAGAAATTCCTCCAGTCTGCTGTCAGACGGTCACCGGTGTTGCAAGAGAAGTCTGTCAAGAACTTCACAGTGCCTTCCGGATCTTTTGTGTACATATCGGCTGCTCCGGCATCAATTAATTTTACATATTCCACATACTGAGTTTCTAATGCTTTTTGTTTTGCGCGTATTTCCGGATGGATAGCATTGTAACGTGTATATGCAAGATTTGTTACCTGGTTGAATACCCAGAATGCAGCTTCGTTCGTAAACTCCATCATGCTGCCATTGCCTTCTGCGAAAGAATGTGGCACTCGGGTTGAGCAGCTATACATGGGAAAATATACAGTACTTGCTGCATCATCAACACCAAACCAGATGATTCCACCAACAGCGTTGGGCAACCAACTGCGGCATTGTGCTACAAAGGTGAATCCGGTTTGTTGGGTAGCTGTAGCTCGCTCGTGTACATATTCTTTACCATCTACGGTATAGCCCATAGGACGCCAGCGGTACGGACATTCATAGGGACCTGCTCCCGGATCTTTGCTCATATCCAGTTCTGTACCTTCTAAATGATCGCGCATGAAGTCCATTACTTCTAGTACATCCAATTTGTGGCTTGGTTTCACCCACAATGGCATTCGATTGGTTGCATAGCCTTTGGCATCACGTTCTATTTTTCCTTTGGCATAATCCCAATATTGAGCCATGTCTGGATTTACAGCATTGAAAAATGCCCACACACGAATTTCGCATGCACGAGCACCACTGAAATCTACAGGAGCATAAGTGTCTGAAAAACTGAAATCAGCGTTTTTACCATCCTGTGGGTAGAATCCTTTTTGTTTTGCAAAAGCAATTACGTCTTTGGAATATACTGTGGTTACTTCTTTATCATAAATTTTCTTCATTTTGTCTGAAGAAATGGATGTTTTTCCGCTCATCGGGAATGTTGTGATACGAGCTTGGTTCGCGTGTGCACAAACATATCCGTCCGGTACCATGCGGGCAACCCACACGGCTCCTTTTTCTCCTTCTCCTTTACCGATCATTTCAAGAATCCATACTTCGTTTGGGTCAATAATAGAAAATGATTCTCCAGAGCTGGCATATCCGTATTGTGCAACCAGGTCTGTCATTACAACAATTGCTTCTCTGGCAGTTTTTGCGCGTTGAAGTGTTGTGTAAATAAGGCTGCCATAGTCCATGATTGCACCTGACTGTTTTTCCAATTCCGGGCGGCCTCCAAAAGTGGTTTCTCCAATAGCCAATTGGTGCTCGTTCATATTGCCGACAACATTATAGGTTTGTGCTGCCTGTGCAATTTTGCCCATATATTTGCCGGTATCCCACTCATAGATATCCATCATCGTACCAGCAGGCCAAGTGCCGGCAGGCCAATGATACAACTCTCCGTACAGAACGTGTGAGTCGGCAGAATAAGTTACCATGGTAGAGCCGTCTTTTGTGGCTCCTCTTGTCAAGAGGAAGTTGGTACATGCTGTTACTTTTGCTATTCCGGCAATAGTCAGCATAGCCAAGATCAAATAGATTTTACGCATAATTTCTTAAGTTAGTTTATAAAATATTTCATGTTGTTTCTCTATGTTTTTAACGCACACGGTCGTATGACTTTAACAAGGTGATATCTTTTATAATTCCCCTAATAGCCAGCCACGTCAGGACAATTCCTACAACCGGGAAAATAAAACCTGTATTTACATTCCATTCTGCCTGAATGTCATTGGCAACACTTCTTATTTGTAACCACATTAAAATAATCATGCCCAACATGAATACAATGTTTACAAAGCATAGACGAAGTTGTAACAGCAGATTCGGTTTTACGCTTTTCTCTTTAGGCTTGCGGGCAAAAATGGTTACAATTGCCAATGCAATTATCAAAATGTTTAGTATTAGAGATGTCCAATTTGTTGCCATATAATGCTCCGGTTGATTACCTAGCATTTTAACGGAACTGGAGTAAAATTCATATACTCCTTCTCCGGGAACGACAATGGTAGCTGCAGGCATGAAAAACATCAAGCCGGCAATGATGGCTGTGCATAATAGAAAAATGGATTGTATTCTTTGTATCATTTTTTATAGTATTTGGCTTTATAATGTTGTGTTTGTTGATAGTCTTTCTAATACGTAGCTGACAAGTTTTTTCATATATCCGTGATAATCTGACGAGGCATCTCCGGTCATGCGGTTGGCGATTATCAGGCATATTGTTGCTGCATGGTGACCTAACAGGTTGGCGAGTCCTGTGATGGCGGCACTTTCCATTTCATAGTTGGTCACTTTATACTCATTGTAGCGGAAAGCTGTGATTCGGTCATTGATATTCGGCATGGCTAGCGGAAGACGTAGTACACGTCCTTGTGGCCCATAGAAACCGACAGCAGTTAATGTTACTCCTTTGAAAGTATGTTGGCTATCGTGTAGGCGTGCTACTAATTCAGGAGCAGAAGTTACAACATAAGGACGTGCAGCTTGTGGAGTCCATTGACAGTGTTCGATGAAGGCATCTTCAAATTTTTCGTCGCATATGTTTTCATTGTTTGCATAAAAACGGAGCACTCCATCGCATCCGATGCTTTTTTCAGAAATAACGAATGAGTCAACCGGTATGTCTGCTTGAACAGACCCTGACGTTCCGATACGCACCAGATTCAGTTTACGGTGTTCAGAACGTATTTCTTTTGTTTTTAAGTCAATATTTGCAAGAGCATCAAGCTCGTTAACGACAATGTCAATATTGTCGGGACCGATCCCGGTTGATACGACAGAAATGCGATGGCCTTTGTAACTACCGGTGATGGTGCAAAATTCTCGATTGCTTTTCTTCAACTCTATTGTGTCAAAATGTGATGCAATCATTTCAACCCGTCCCGGGTCACCGACGAGAATGATGTCGTTTGCCAAATCTTCCGGATGCAGATGGAGGTGAAAAATACTTCCATCCGGATTGGTTATTAATTCTGATGATTTTATTGTTGCCATATCTTGGTATTTTCATTTTTATATTCGCAGTCAAATGTACGGAAAATATGCCAATTCTACAATTTCATTTGCAAACATTCTGTGGGGGCTGTCTGCAGGCTTTACGATGTCATGTATTGGAAAAGGATTGTTACCTTTTTCCTTTTGCTAAAGTCTCCTGTATTTTTAACTCAAACACTTGACAAGTATATATCAAAGATAACAGATTGTTATCTTTGTCTTATATTTATCTTATATTTGATATATAGATAACATATATTTGATAGGGAGGGAAGAGGGTTCGGAGCAAGGGAAATGTGAATTGGGATGTTGAATTTGTGTGTAAGTGTTTGTTTTTTAATTTATTTTTCGTAATATTGGTTGTGTAAATGTAGATGAGGTCGAATCGTGATTTTTTTAAGTTGTAAAGGATTTTAATTAATGAGTTATGAAAGTTAGTCAAGTGATTATTTGTTTCTGGGCTGTAATTGCTATGGCATCTTGTAACAATTCGGATAAGCGTGCAGCCGGTTGGAGAGATTTTTATAAAGATTCTGTGTTTATTCGGATACCCGGGAAAAATGTGCATGAAATATTAGAATTGCATGTATCTATACCTTTGGGAGATGGGAATCGGCGTTTGATGAGGACCCGATATATGAGTGGTGATACTCTATGTCTGGGTGTGCCATGCGGTGCAGATGTGAGAGTGTCTGAAAATATTTATGAATATATGACTTGGATAACACGGGATGACAATGAAAAATTGAAAACCGGCACGGATTATGAAATAAGACTGAATCTTCGGGATAGTTCTTATATTGTTGTTAGAAAAGAACTTCTGGAAGATTGTTGGCTTCAAAAGATTAGCGGTCCTGTTATAGGTGTGGGTGAAGCTCCGAAGCGTTAGGGGTGATTCGATGGTGTCGGAAATAGATGAAATTAATAGATAAAAATACCAAAAAGTATAATGTTTGGTAAAAATAATATGGTAATTTTGAATCGTTAAGCAGTAGGGTTTAACCGATTGTTTTTAATGTGAGTGTTTTGTGGGCTAAACTAAAGCTTGGAATGGGTTTTACCATTTCTAATGAAGGTGTCTTGATTAGAGACACCTTCGTTTTCTTTGGAAGAAAACCGAAACATCTTCGTAATATTTTCATGTTTCAAAATAAAAAGTTTAAATTTGCCGAAATTTTTGATACCATGGAATTTAAAGCAAAAGATATTGCAGCACTTTTACAAGGTACGGTAGAGGGAGATGGAGAGGTGCTGGTAAGAAACGTTTCCAAGATTGAAGAAGGAAAGCCGGAAACATTGGCTTTCTTGGCTAATCCGAAATATGAGCATTATATTTACACTACAGGTGCATCAGTAGTGTTAGTAAATAATAGTTTTGTGCCGTCACAGCCTGTGCCGTGTACGATGATTCGTGTACCCTCTGCCTACGAGGCGATTGCTGCTTTGTTGCGGATGTACGAAGAGATGATAAAACCCAAACCGCAAGGCATTGAGCAGCCTTCATTCATAGCTGATGGAGTGCAGATGGGTGAAAATCCCTATATTGGAGCCTTTGCCTATATTGGTAAAGGGGCTAAAATTGGCAATAATGTAAAAATTTATCCCCAAGTATATATTGGCGAAGGTGTGAGGATAGGGGATAACACAACGTTATACGCAGGAGTAAAGGTGTATTACGGTTGTGTTATTGGCAATAATTGCACCATTCATGCCGGTACAGTGATTGGAGCTGATGGCTTTGGATTTGCTCCCGCAGGAGAGGATTATAATAAAGTGGCACAGGTCGGTAATGTCGTTATAGAAGATTACGTGGAAATCGGTGGAAATACTTGTATCGACCGTGCAACAATGGGTTCTACTCGAATTCAGAAAGGAGTGAAATTGGATAATTTGGTGCAGATTGCACACAATGTGGTGGTAGGTGAAAATACCGTAATGGCAGCTCAATGTGGTGTTGCGGGAACAACAAAAGTAGGCGCTCATTGTATGTTTGGAGGTCAGGTAGGAATTGCCGGTCATTTGAAAATCGAAGATCATACCATGTTGGCAGCACAGAGTGGGGTATCCAATGATATTGCTGCGGGTTCTGTGTTTATGGGAGCTCCTGCCTTTGAGGTGGGAAAATATCGTAAATGTTATGTGTTATTCCGTAAATTACCGGAATTATACGGACAGTTGCGTGATTTGGAAAAAGAAATACAAACAATAAAGGCAAAACAATAATGACAGTAAAACAGAAGACACTGAATGGTGAGTTTACTTTGAGCGGAAAGGGACTGCATACAGGAAAAGAAGTATGTGCAGTATTCAAACCGGCAGAGGTGAACACAGGTTATGTAATTGTACGTACCGATTTGGAAGGAGCTCCGGAGATTCCGGCTTTAGCAAAATATGTTGAATTTGCAGATCGTGCCAGTTGCCTACAGAAAGATGGGGCACGGGTGATGACTCTGGAGCATGCAATGGCAGCGTTGTATGGTTGCGGTATTGATAATTGCCGTATTGAATTGAATGGCGATGAATTCCCGATATTGGATGGAAGTGCCCGTTATTATATCGAAGCGATAGAAAAAATAGGATTACAGGAACAAGAGGCTGAACGTCGCTATTTTACAGTAAAAAAACGGATGGAATTCTGCAGTGAAGATGGAAAAACCCGTATAACAGTGGTTCCGGATTCTGAATATGCCGTAAATACAGTCGTTGCGTATGATTCACCTTATCTTACAATGCAGTATGCATCTTATGTTGAAGGTCAGACGGATTTCGCCAAAGAAGTAGCCCCTTCTCGTACTTTTGTATTTTTGCGTGATGCTGAGGCTTTGTTGGCTAGTGGATTGATTAAAGGTGGGGATTTGAGCAATGCTATAGTCATTGTCGATCGCAAAATGGAGCAGAGTGAAATAGATCATTTAGCTAAGTTGTTCGGTTATGATAATATTCAGGTGAAAGAGGGCATCCTCAATAATCTTGAATTGTATTTTGATAATGAGCCTGCCCGTCACAAAATGTTGGATGTAATAGGAGATCTTGCATTGTGTGGACGTTTTATAAAAGGACGTGTAATTGCAGAACGTCCGGGACATAAGGCTAATGCTTCTATGGTGAAAATGCTTTACAAGGAAATTGTAGCCGAAGAACGTGAAGATGCTTATCCTGCAGATTTGGACGTTATAACAGAATCTCCATTGATGGATATTAATAAAATCCGTTCATTGCTTCCGCACCGTCCTCCATTCTTGTTAGTTGATAAGATTTTCCGATTGACAGACAACATGGTTATCGGATGTAAAAATGTTACAATGAATGAGCCTCATTTTGTTGGACACTTCCCTGAAGAACCGGTGATGCCTGGTGTCTTAATGGTAGAAGCAATGTCGCAATGTGGAGGTATTTTGGTTTTGAATAGTGTTCCTGATCCGGAGAATTATTCTACCTACTTCATGAAGATTGATGGCGTGAAATTCCGTAATAAAGTTGTTCCTGGAGATACTTTGGTATTTAAACTGGTTACGACAGCACCTATCAAACGTGGTATTGTTCAGATGAAAGGATATGCCTATGTAGGTAAAAAATTAGTATGCGAAGGAGAATTTATGGCTCAAGTCGCAAAAACAAAAAACTAATACTTATATTTGCAAACTGAATTTATTCAGACACACTTAGTTATTCATTAAATAAAAAACGAATGAAACAACCGTTAGCCTATGTTCATCCGGAAGCGCAAATTGCTGATAATGTAGTGATTGAACCTTTTGTAACGATTGATAAAAATGTGGTGATTGAGGAAGGTACGCGCATTGGATCGAATGTAACTATTATGGAAGGTGCACATATTGGTAAAAATTGTAAGATTTTTCCAGGAGCGGTGATTTCCGCTGTGCCACAGGATTTGAAATTTAGAGGTGAGAAATCAATTGTTAAGATTGGTGATAATACGACTATTCGTGAATGTGCCACTGTGAATAGAGGTACAGCTGCGAGAGGAATAACAGAAGTTGGTAGCAACTGTTTGATTATGGCGTATGCACATATTGCTCATGACTGTTCGATTGGTAATAATTGCATCATCACAAATGCATGCCAGTTAGCAGGAGAGGTTGTTGTTGAGGATTTTGCTATTCTAGGAGGTATGACTGCAGTACACCAGTTTGTGCATATCGGTAAACATGCCATGATTCAGGGTGGATCGCTTATTGGTAAAGATGTTCCTCCCTATGTAAAAGCAGGACGCCTTCCTTTGTCTTATGCAGGTGTAAATTCTATTGGTTTGCGCCGTCGTGAGTTCTCTAACGAGAAAATCAATGAAATTCAGGATATTTATCGTATCCTTTACCAGTCTGGTTTGAATTTCTCTGATGCTATAGAAAGAATAGAAGCAGAAATGCCGGCATCGAAAGAGCGTGATGAAATTATACTGTTTGTGCGTAACAGCAAACGGGGTATAATGAAAGGATACTTTGGATAGTAATTCTTTTAGTATAATAAATAAATCCGAGTAGAAATCTACTCGGATTTATTATTGCACAAAAAAACCTTCCGATTATTCGGAAGGTTTTATAATTAGAGTTTCGGTCCTGCTTCAACCAATGCTTTGCCAGCTTCGTTTCCTGTAAACTTGTCGAAGTTCTTGATGAAACGGCCTGCCAAATCTTTTGCTTTCTCTTCCCATTTGCAAGCGCAATCATAAGTGTCGCGTGGGTCAAGAATCTTCGGATCAACTCCCGGTAATTCTGTTGGAACTTTGAAATCGAAGAAAGGAATGTTTTTGGTCGGTGCTTTATCAATAGAACCATCCAGGATGGCATCAATGATACCACGTGTATCTTTAATAGAAATACGTTTTCCTGTTCCGTTCCAACCGGTATTAACCAAGTAAGCTTTAGCACCTACTTTCTCCATTTTCTTAACCAATTCTTCTGCATATTTTGTCGGGTGCAAACTTAAGAATGCTGCTCCGAAACAAGCAGAGAAGGTCGGTGTAGGCTCTGTGATACCACGTTCTGTTCCTGCTAATTTTGCAGTAAATCCGGACAAGAAGTAATATTGAGCTTGCTCAGGAGTTAAAATAGATACTGGAGGCAATACTCCAAATGCGTCTGCTGACAAGAAGATTACTTGGTGAGCATGCGGTCCTTTAGAAATAGGTTTTACAATGTTTTCAATATGGTAAATAGGATAAGAAACACGGGTATTTTCGGTTACGCTCTTATCTGTAAAATCAATTTTACCATTTGCATCAACTGTTACATTCTCTAATAAAGCATCGCGTTTGATGGCATTATAGATATCCGGTTCGCTTTCTTTGTCCAAGTTGATAACTTTTGCGTAGCAACCACCTTCATAGTTGAACACACCTTCGTCATCCCAACCATGTTCGTCGTCACCAATCAACTTACGTTTCGGGTCAGTTGATAATGTTGTTTTACCGGTTCCTGACAATCCGAAGAAAATGGCAGAGTCTGTACCTTCCATATTAGTGTTGGCAGAACAGTGCATAGAGGCAATGCCGCGCAACGGATTCAGGTAGTTCATGATGGAGAAAATACCTTTTTTCATTTCACCGCCATACCAAGTATTCAGGATTACCTGTTCGTTGGTTTTTAAGTTGAATACAGTTGCTGTCTCTGAGTTTAATCCCAATTCTTTGTAGTTGTCAACTTTTGCTTTAGCTGCGTTGAATGATACGAAATCGGGTTCTCCATAGTTTGCTAACTCTTCAGCTGTTGGGCGGATAAACATGTTGGTTACAAAGTGAGCCTGCCATGCAACTTCCATGATAAAGCGAACTTTCAAGCGTGTAGCAGCATTTGCACCGCAGAATGTGTCGACAACATACAGACGTTTACCGCTTAATTCTTTTACCGCTTTTGCTTTTAAGTCTGCCCATGCTTCTTCGGTACAAGGTTTGTTGTCGTTTTTGTATTCGTCAGATGTCCACCATACGGTATCCTTGCTTGCCTCGTTCATTACGAAGAATTTGTCTTTAGGAGAGCGTCCGGTATAAATACCTGTCATTACGTTCACTGCACCTAATTCTGTAACTTGACCTTTTTCGTAGCCTTCCAGACCAGCTTGGGTCTCATCAGCATATAATACATCGTAAGATGGATTGTGAAGAATTTCTTTTACATCCGTAATACCATACTTGCTTAAATCTAATTTTGACATAGTAGTAAATTTATGAAATTATCTATTAATACTTTTTTTCTGTAATTATACTGACAAAGGTAGCAAAGATTTCAGATTAAAATAGCTTTGTCGTATTTAATAGCTTGCGTTTAACATTAATTAGATATTAAAACGATAGCGTTCGGCAGTTAGCCGTACAAATTTGTCATTATATTCTCTGTTAAGAATTTCAGCAAAGTATTCCTTGCTGAAAAGACTGTTTTTTTTGTTTATAATGAGATGTTTTGCCAATGCGGTAAGACTTGCTACTTGTTGCAAGGCAAGTCCTGAGCTAAGAAGTTCCTCGGCTAGCTCCACTAAGTGAGGATGTTTGTATAGATAAACAGAACCGAGATAACCTGCAACTTCCATATTTAAACAATTATGAAACAATTGCGTAATTTTTTCTTTATTTATGTCCGTGGGTAAAAGAAAACAAGCTACGATTTGTTGTTCGCGTTTTCCTGTATTCCATAGTAGTTTAGCCAATTGTTCATTGGGAGTGTAGCGTGTTGCTAATTGTTTCAACGAAACAAAGCTAGCTCCAATTTGATGGCTGGTTTCAGCTCCTATTGTTTTAAGGCTATCAATTGTTCCTCCGCTTTGTAAACGCCAGATTCTTCGTTCAAGTTCTTTAAATTGTGTGTCAGCTGTTTTATCAATCAGTTCAAAGTCCATTATGTTATTATTAGTTTTATTTTATAGTAGCAACTAAAGTGCCAGCATTTACTGTCAGATACAAAATTAACAAATGTTTTGATATTAACGTCGTGTCAGCCAAAAACCGATGGCAGTACATAGTAATCCTAAGACAATACTGGCGCTGGTGTTTAAGAAAAATAATCCATAGGTTTTGGTTGTTAACAGGTTTAAATTATCCATTGTAAAGGTGGAAAATGTCGTAAAGCTGCCACAAAAACCTATAATAAAAAGCAATCTGTGGTGAATTGGAAGTAATGGTTGACTGGAAAGCCATCCGCTGAGTAGTCCGATAATCAGACAGCCGGACATGTTGACAATAAATGTTCCCCATGGAAAGAGTGAGGGCAATATTTGTTTAATCCACATCGATAAGAGATACCGGGCTACTCCTCCTGCCATGGAGCCTAAACCGACTAAAAGAATATTCTGTAGCATGTTTGCGTTTTTTTTGCAAAAATATGTTATATGCATCATTTTTGACGCAACTTTGTGCGGAAACTTTCATCTTATCAATGTAATTTAAAATGAAAACAACGATGAAAACAGGAATTTTGAGAATGTTTGTGTTATTGTCTCTTATGGCAGTTTTTTTTACGGCATGTGATAATGATGATGATGAGTATTATGTGGTGAATGGTGATACTTGGATGAGCTATGGTAGCCTGGAGAAAATTGAGGGGGATAAAGTTGGTGGTTGGGCTATTCGCAGGGATGACGGTAGCAGATTGATTGCAGTAGAGGGATTGAAAATTGAAGGCAAGGATTTTAAAGAGGGCACCCGTATGTATGTGAGATATTCTATTATCGAGAGTGTACGGGATGCTGAAGGGTTGGAAGGTTATATGAATTATTATGTCCGTCTTTATGGTTATCAGGATGTTTTGACCAAACAACCGGTAAAACAATCTTTTATTGCAGCTAACGAGGCTCATCGTCAAGATAGTATTGGTAACGATCCGATTACTGTTGTTGGTGCATGGTTTGGTGGAAAGTATTTGAATGTTGAATTTGCTGTGCCGGTGAAAAAGAATTCACAGGAAAAGCATTTTATAAATGTAGTTATGGATGACGTACAATCCCATAATGATACCGTGTATTTGACATTGCGTCATAATGCATACAAAGACCAACCGGCAGCGGGGGAGAGTGTATGGGGGCAGAATTATGTATGGAATGCCGGAAATGTTTCTTTTGATTTGACCTCTATTTTGTCAGACAATGCAACATCGGTTCCCGTAAAATTACTTTGGAAGGAGTATAAAAAGAATTCAACAGACGTAGAGCAGAAGAGTGATAGTGGATTATTTACAATTGCTCCGTGGACTGTTAAGTCTGTATCAAATGGTTTGAACCAATTGCCGGAAAGTCGGAAAGATAATGATTTTTATGATTTATCTTGCTATTAATTTCCAATATGATATTTGCAGGAAAAGCATCAGAGCCCTTGGGATATATTCCAAGGGGTTTTTGTTATGTTTTGTAGGATTCTTTATTAATTTTGCGTGAAATCCTTAATTAGTGAAGTTATGTTGAAGAAATGTATTTTGTTATTCGTATTTTTTAGTTGTGTGTTTTCGATGAATGCTATGTCGCAGGATTGGAAATCATTATTAGGTAATGTAGCAAAAAATGTTATTGGTGATAAGTTGACAACAAGCCGGTCATTGATAGGGACTTGGAATTATGTGAGTCCGGATTGTAGCTTAAAAGCAGATCAGTTGTTGGCTAAAGCCGGAGGTGAGGCTATTGCAGGGAAGGTAGAAGAAGAATTAGACAAGGTGTTTAAAAAATTGGGGATGGATGCTTGCAGCTATACCTTCAATGCGGACAGTACTTATACTTTTACAATGAAAAAAAGAACTACTCAAGGTACATATTCATTTAATCCGGAGACCAAGACAATTACCATGACAAGTCGTTTAGGTGTTACCCAGACTGCTCAGGTCGCAGTGACAGGAACATCGATGAGCCTGCTTTTCAATGCAGATAAGTTGATGTCAGTGTTGACAGCATTAACTCGTATGGCCTCTAAGGTGAGTTCTGCTGGGGCAACCGTGGAGGGATTGATTAGTAATTATGACGGATTGTTGTTGGGCTTTAAATTAGAAAAGGCTGCATCTACAGCTCAGTAGTATGCATGGAAATATAGAGAAAGGCGGCATTATCAATGCCGCCTTTCTCTATATTTCATTTCCAATAATACAATATTTTCAACATGGTGTGTGTGTGGAAACATATCCACTGGCTGTACGGCACACACTTTGTAAGCAACGTCAAGAAGTTGCAAATCTCGTGCTTGAGTGGCTGAATTACAACTGACGTATACAATACGCTTGGGTGCTGCATTTAAGATTGTCTGAACAACATCCGGATGCATACCGGCGCGAGGAGGGTCTGTAATGATGATATCAGGACGTCCGTGCCGTTCAATAAACTCCGCATTCAGTACGTCTTTCATATCTCCTGCATAAAATACCGTATTTGTAATGCCATTGATGGATGAGTTGACACAGGCATCTTCGATGGCTTCCGGTACATATTCCACTCCGATGACCTTGGCTGCGTTACGTGCGACAAAGTTGGCAATGGTTCCTGTGCCGGTATATAGGTCATATACGATTTCATTTCCTGTCAGGCCAGCTAGTGTTCGGGTTTGGCTATATAGATTATATGCTTGTTCAGAATTCGTTTGGTAGAAAGATTTGGGACCGATTTTGAATTTCAGATCTTCCATCTGTTCAAAAATATGGTCACGTCCGTAATAGCATATAATATCCTGGTCTGTTAATGTATCATTCAGTTTTTCGTTGATTACATACATTAACGAGGTGATTTGTGGAAATTTTTCCACTAGAGAATTTAGTAATCTTTCGCGGGCTGTAACGTCTTCGTGTCCGAACGCGATGGTTACCATGATTTCTCCGGTTGAAGCGGTTCGGATGATTAATGTTCGTAAGAAACCGTTTTGTTCGCGGATATTGTAAAAACTCAATCCTTCTTTTAAGGCATGTGTCTTGATAAAGTTGCGAATCTCATTTGAAGGTTCGCCTTGTAGATAGCAATGGTCAATATCAACCACTTTGTCAAATAGACCCGGAACGTGAAAACCGAGAGCTGGTGTCCTTTCGATATCTGCATCAGAGCCGATTTCTTCGCGGGTCAAAAAGCGTTTGCTCGAAAAGGTGAATTCCAGTTTGTTACGGTAATAAAGCTGTTGAGCCGAACCGATAATGGGGCGGATACCATGTAATTCGACCTTGCCGATTCGTTGTAAATTGTCAATGATTTCCTGCTGTTTGAATGCCAGCTGTTTTTCGTATGGTAAATTCTGCCATTTACAGCCTCCGCATATACCGAAATGAGAGCAGGCCGGTGTGGTGCGCAAGTCGGACAATTGTCGTACTTGTGTAACAAAGCCTTCCATGAAGCTTTTCCTTTTCCGTGTTACCTGAACATCTACAACGTCTCCCGGCACCGTATTAGGCACAAACAATACTTTGTCATCAATATATGCGATGGATTTGCCTTCTGCGGCAATCTTTTCAATTTTTACGTTCTCTAATAATGGTTTTTTACCTCTTGCCATAATAATAGTTTTTTTAGTTCTTCAACTCCGGCAGACGCTCCTTTTTCTATAAGGTGAAAGCCGCGTCGACGTGCTTCTGCAGGGATGTTGGGGTCAATGACAAATACAGGGATATTGTCCGGGGCATAATGCAGCAGGCTGGCAGCCGGATAGACAACAAGCGAGGTCCCGATAATGACAAAAATATCTGCTTGTTTTACTATTTCTGTTGCCGGCTGGATATTGGGTACTGATTCTCCGAAAAATACGACATGTGGCCGTAATAATGAGCCGTCTTCGCAACGGGTGCCTGGTTTGAGTTCCCAGCCGTCCAAGTCGTAGATTGCATCGGGATTCCGGCTGCTACGTACTTTTTTTAATTCTCCGTGCAGATGTAATACATGGTGGCTCCCTGCACGCTCGTGTAGGTCGTCGATATTTTGTGTGATAATTTGCACATCGAAATATTGCTCTAACTCTGCCAACCCTTTGTGTCCGGGATTGGGCTGTGCTTCATACAATTGTTTGCGACGTTCGTTGTAAAACTTATTCACAAACTCCGGGTTGCTTGCTAGCGCTTCGGGCGTACATACATCTTCAATGCGGTAGTTTTCCCAAAGACCATCGCTGTCGCGGAAAGTCTTGATGCCGCTTTCCGCACTCATGCCGGCTCCTGTTAATATGACCAGTTTCATTTTTGTTATTTATTTGTGCAAAGGTAGTTTATTTTTGAGAAAATGGTAATTGAGCCAATACCTATTTTAAGAAACTCAAGAATAGTAGATTAAGAAATGCTTTGCTATCCAACGAATTGCGTAGGATTTTGTAAGCTCTTCCCATTTGGGTGCGTACGGTATTGATAGAGATACCCAAATAGTCGGCGGCTTCCTGGTATTTCATATCTTGTAGACAGCAGAGGGTGAACACTTGTTTGCATTGTTCCGGGAGTTTATGTAGAGCTTGGTATAGTTGTTTGTATTCTCGTTCCTTATCTTCCAATTCAATTGTTAGAGTTGGGAAAGAGTTTTTTTCCATTGGCATGTGCAGAAGCTTTTCTTGTTTCCTTTGTTCATTGCGCAGATGGTTCAGGCATGTATTGTGTAGGGAGCGATAGAGATAACCTTCTAAGCCACTTTCAATATTGAAAAATTTTTTTTCAAACCACAAGGTGATAAAAAAATCCTGGACGATATCTTCTGCTGCTGCTTGATCTTTTATATAGTGATTTGCATAAAGCACCAAGTCTGAGAAATAGGCTGTAAACAAGTCTTTGTATGCTTGTTCACTTCCTTGCTGCAATCCTTTTAGAATAATTTGCTCTTCTTTCATCTTTTGGTGTATACAACTCTGTTGCAATGTTCGCAAAAAAAATAGATATATGCAAATTATTTATTTTTCTAGCTCATTTTGCTCATTTTTTTGTCACATTATTTTTTGAATTTGGTGTCATTATAATAGAAAACCAAAATTAGTGGGAATGGAAAATAGAATTTGGGAAATTATAGCTGCTTCAATTCATGGCGAAGAATTATCGCCAGAAGAGATAAGTGTGTTGCAAGCTTGGTTGGATGAGAATCAGCAGAACCGAGATGAATACACCAGGTTGCAGATTTTTTATACAGATAATAAAGGCGGTTTTAAAAGTAGTATAAATGTTGAAAATGCTTGGGAGGATAATTGTGCAAGAAGAAAAGCAGGTAAAATGATAAAGCTTCGCCGGCAGATTGTACGTTGGGGGTATGCAGCAGTTGTTGTGTTGGCTGTTGGAATAGGTGCGTTGTTGTTGACTGAAAAAGATGATGAGCAGGCTGTGAAAGTAGAGCTTGTAGAATCGCAGATTGTTCCCGGCTCTCCGAAGGCAATGTTGACATTGGCTTCCGGCGAAAAGTTGGATTTGCAAGAGGAAGGGCAATTTGTAAGCAAGGATAGCAGCAGAATTCGCAATGTGGGAAATGTGCTTGAATATAAGGCAGGCGTAAAGAGGATTGGAGAAAAAGAGTTAGAATATAATACCTTGACAATTCCGCGTGGTGGCGAGTATCAGTTGAAATTGGAAGATGGCACGAATGTTTGGTTAAATGCTGAGACGGAGTTGCGTTTTCCGATTGCCTTTAGAGATGATGAGCGTAGAATCTTTCTGAAAGGAGAGGCTTATTTTGATATCGCAAAAGATTCCAAACGTCCGTTTGTTGTATGTGTGAATGGAGTGGATGTGACGGCATTGGGAACTGAGTTTAATATTGCAGCAGTACAAGGTGGGGATGAGGTGTTGACAACATTGGTAAATGGTTCT
Organism: uncultured Odoribacter sp.; assembly: GCA_945900015.1. Taxonomy (GTDB): domain Bacteria; phylum Bacteroidota; class Bacteroidia; order Bacteroidales; family Marinifilaceae; genus Odoribacter. The sequence continues at coordinate 58,080 of CAMDJC010000005.1, forward strand.
GTGCAGGTAGTGAATGAAGAGGGAGTGGGTTGTATTTTGACTCCGGCAGAACAGGCTGTCTGCAAAAAAGGTGTAGCCGAGATTGAAGTGCAAAAAGTGAATACGAATCTTTATACATCTTGGAAGGATGGATATTATGCTTTTGACAAGCAACCCTTGGAAGAAATTATGGAAACCCTGGAGCGTTGGTATGATATTCATGTGATGTTTGCAGCTCCTGTAGCAAAAAAAATGCGTTTTTCAGGACGGGTGAAAAGATATGAGGATATTGATAATTTATTAACCATGATAAAACTAACTAATGATGTAGATTTTGAAATTAAAGAGCGGACAATAATTGTAAGTATTAGAAAAAACCGGAAATAGGGAGGTATTTCCGGTTGAGAAGTGATGCCTCATATAAGCCGACAAGCCTTTGAGGCAACGTTTAATTATATCAATACAAATATATGAAAAAAAGATTATTAAAGAATGCCATATCAAGAGAAAGAATATGGTTGCGTAAATTGTTTTTGCGTATGAATTATTTGTTTTGTTTGCTAGTATTAGGGGCGCTTTCTGTTTCTGCCGAAGTCTATTCTCAAAATGGACTAGTTAGCTTAAAGATGAAGGATGCATCTTTGGTAAAAGTTTTTAATGAAATTACGAAGCAAACCGGCTATGATTTTTTGTACAATTATGATTTGGTACAAAATAAGGGTACTGTAGATGTTAATGCAAAAATGGTGGCTTTGAAAGACTTTTTGCATGATTTGTTAAAGGGAAAAAACTTAGGGTTTGAATTTCGAGATGAAGTTATTATTGTTCGTGGCGAGTCTGCTAGATTGGATGACCAAAAGATTAAATCTAGGACAATAAAAGGTATTGTAAGAGATAAATCGACAGGAGATCCATTGCCTGGAGCAACGATTAAAATAAAAGGTACATCGGTAGGAACAGCGACTAATATGGATGGTAAATTTGAGTTGACAGTTGCTGATAACTTAATTGCTTTAGAAGTTTCTTTTATTGGTTATGAGACTGTCGAAGTGACGGTAGGTAAGCGAGAACAATTAGAGGTGTTGTTGGAAACTGAATCGTCAAAAATGGATGAGGTTGTTGTTACAGGTGTATATACTCGAAAAAAGGAGAGTTTTACAGGATCTTCCCAAACTTATAAAGCAGAGGAATTGAAGAGTGTAGGAAATCAGAACCTAATTCAGAGTTTGAAGGTGTTGGACCCTGCTTTTGCTGTATTGGAAAGTAATGAATTTGGTTCTGACCCTAACCGATTACCGGATTTGGAAATTCGAGGTAAAAGTAGTATCGTTGGATTAAAGGAGCAATTTGGAGAAGACCCGAACCAGCCTTTGTTTATTTTGGATGGTTTTGAAACAACTTTACGTACTATCATGGATTTGAGTATGGATAGAATTGCATCAGTGACTATTTTGAAGGATGCTGCTTCAACAGCAATTTATGGTGCTAAGGCTGCAAATGGCGTGGTTGTTGTTGAAACTAAGGTCCCTCAAGGTGGTAGATTGCGTTTATCATATAATGGTAGTTTTGAGATATCTTTTGCAGATTTGACTGATTATAATTTGATGAATGCTGCAGAAAAGTTGGAATTTGAGCGTTTGGCTGGAAATTTTAAATCGAATATTGCGGATAATCAAGAATTGAAAGAAGTTCGCTATAATAAATTGTTGGGTAATGTATTGAGAGGTGTGGATACATATTGGCTTTCAGAGCCTATTCGTACAGGTTTTAATCAGCGTCATAATCTCTATGTAGAAGGAGGTAATGAGCAGTTTCGTTATGGATTTGGAGGTAGCTATAACAAAATCCAAGGTGTAATGAAATCTTCAACTCGTGATATTTTTAGTGGAAATCTAGACTTGTTGTATCGTGTCGGAAAGTTGACATTTTCGAATAAACTAAGTGTGGATGTTACGAAGCATGATAATCCTGTTGTTCCTTTTTCAGAGTATGCACATGCAAATCCATACTATCCTAAAAGGACTGCTGATGGTGCTGTCGAAAAATGGTTAGAATATAAGGATAATGAATATAGTGCTACAGATGCTTCAGAGATTGTTGGTAATCCATTGTGGAATGCAGCATTGAATAGTTACGATAGAAGTGAAATGTTTGGTGTTCGTAATAACTTTAATTTGGAATATCGTCCATTTGATTATTTGTATGTAAGAGGTCGTTTTGGTGTTTCCAAACAAACATCTGATTCTGAAAAATTCACTTCTCCTGACGCGACGGAATTCGACCAAGTTGAATTGTTGAAGAAAGGTTCTTATAATGATATGAGAGAAGATGAGTTTTCTTATGATGGTGATTTGACTTTGACTTATGGGCAAATATTTAATGATGCACACCAGATTAATGCAGTATTGGGAGTATCAATCAGTGAGAGAAAGAGTATTTCCAAAGGATTCTCTGCTGTTGGTTTTCCAGAAGGGAATTTTACGACTCCTGGTTTTTCTAATGAGTACCCTGATAATGGAAAACCTTCCTATGGCGACTCTAAAAATCGTTCTGCGAACTTTTATTTTAATGGAGGTTATTCTTATAAGAATAAATATTTGTTGGATGCGAACGTTAGAATGGACGGTACTTCAGTATTCGGCTCTAATAAAAAGTTTACTACGACATGGGCCGTGGGGGTAGCTTGGAATATTCATAATGAAGATTTTATTAAGGATAATACAGATGTATTCGATATGTTGAAAGTTCGTACATCTATTGGTAATCCTGGTAACCAGAATTTTGGTTCGTATAATACAATCACAACCTATCAGTATAATAATTGGATGCAGAATAATTTCGGAACAGGATTGTTAGTTAGTACTTTTGGAGATCCGGATTTGCAGTGGCAGAAAACAAGAGATATTAACGTAGGTTTCGATTTAAGTATCTGGAGTCGTTTCCATATTAATTTTGATTATTTCCATAAGAATACTGATCCATTATTGGCTTCTATCGGAATTCCATCGTCTGTCGGAATGTCATCACGTCTTAGCAATATCGGTAAACAGGTGAACAAAGGTGTCAATGGAACAGTTCGCTATGCAATCATTTACCGCCCGCAAGAACGTATAAATTGGACAATGAGCCTTTCTTTCAGAAATGTTAAAACGTATTATGATAAGATTGGTAGAAAATTAAATCAATATAACAAAGAAAATATATCAAAGAATTTGACTCGTTATTATGATGGAGGAAGTCCTACGGCATTGTGGGCTGTACGTTCAGCAGGTATTGACCCGGCAACCGGTAAGGAGATATTCTTGACAAAAGATGGTAAGCCGACCTTCCAGCATAATTATGATAATGAGGTGGTAGTAGGTAATACGAATCCAGATGTAGAAGGCGTTTGGAGTAATTCATTATATTGGAAAGGATTTTCTTTGAATTTGCACATTCGTTATAGTTTGGGAGGACAAAAATTCAATAACACGCTATATGAAAAAGTAGAGAATATTTCAGCAACCGGATTGTCGCAGAATCAAGATAAACGAGCATTGTATGATCGTTGGCAAAAACCTGGTGACAAAGCTAAATTTAAGGGCATTTCTCAGACAGATATAACTCCAATATCTTCGCGATTCGTACAAGATAATAACTATATTGCTATTGAATCTGTGCGTTTAGCTTACGAGTTTCCACAAAGATGGATGGAGCGTATTAGATTTTCTGGATTAACGGTAAGTGCCTATATGAATGATATTTGCCGATTTTCAACTATTAAAGATGAGCGAGGAATTAGTTATCCATTTGCAAGGAGTGTTTCAATGTCCATTTCTGTTAATTTTTAAATTGGATTGTGTATGAAAAAGTATTTAATAATTTTTGTATGCCTTTTGGTAGGAATTAATTTTTCCTGTTCAAATTGGCTAGATATAAAACCAAGCGATCGAATTTCAGAAGAGAATAATTTTTCTGACTTGGTGGGATTTAAAAAAGCTTTGAATGGAGTTTACATTGAATTAAATAATCCTGATTTGTATGGAAAAAATCTTTCTTGTGAATTTATAGAAATTTTAGCTCAGCGGTATGCTGTTGGAGATGAAAATAAGAGTAATAAAGAGTTGATGGAGTTTTCATATAATGGTTCTGCAGGCAGGGGTAAATCAACAAGTATTTGGGGTACAGCTTACAAATTGATAGCCAATACTAATCTTATTCTGAAAAATGTTGAGCAGCATCGTGACGTACTTGTCGGAGAGTATTATAATTTAGTTAAAGGTGAGGCTTTGGCATTGAGAGCATTACTGCATTTTGATTTGTTCCGTTTGTTTGGTCCTGTATATGCAGAAGATTCAACGGCAATCTCAATTCCTTATTATAAAGAATTTCAGTTTGATGTAGCTCCTTCTTATGCTGCAAATGATTTTATGAATATGGTTATAGCAGATTTATTGGAAGCAGAGCAATTGTTGGTAAATGATCCGATTATAGAGTTTGGAGTGAAGGGAAACTCTAAAGATGTCTTTTTGCAGGATAGAAATTTGCGATTAAATTATTATGCAGTGCAAGGTTTGTTGGCTCGTGCTTATTTGTATATGGGTAATAATGAGAGAGCACTTTATTATGCAGAATCTGTTATTAAAATACAGGAGGAAAAATTCCCATGGATTACTCCGATGAAATTGAATAATTCAAAAAGTGCTGATTGTGTGTTTTCTACCGAAATTATGTTTGCCTTGCAAAATTTGGACAGAAATACATTATATACCTCGTTGTTTGATGGTTCTAATTTGAAACTTAATTCTTTGTTGGCACCGCGTGGAGATGTCGTTGACTATGTATTTGAGTCTGATAAAACAGATTATCGCTATTCAAGTTCTCTTAATGGAACCGTGGAGATTTCTGGCACGACTTATCGCGTGTTTAATAAATTCCAAGGTACAGATTCTCTGTACAATCAAATGATACCGATGATTCGAATTAGTGAAATGTATATGATTGCTGCAGAGACTTCAACAGACGGACCGACACGTCTTGGATATTTCAATACCTTTAGAAATCATCGTAATTTGGCGAATGTTCGTGAACGGGATGTTGATTACTATTTGGAGAAGGAGTGGAAAAAAGAGTTTTATGGAGAAGGACAGTTGTTCTTTTGGTATAAACGCAATAAAAAAACAGAAATGCAATCTGCTACAGACCAGTATGGTACGGTGTCTGTGAAATTGTCAAATTATGTGCTTCCGATTCCTGATGCAGAAAGTCAGTATAACTAAAATGTATTTATTATGAAGAATTTATTGTTTTTATTATTGATATTGGTCGGTTGTGTGTCATGCGAAAAAGAGATTGACACCTACGAAGGTGATAGTGGGATTTATTTTGCAGATGGAGGATTGTTTTCTGATACGCTAAGGGTGGCATGGGGGTTGAAAAATTCGGATGTAAAAAATCAGTCTATTCAATTAAAGGTCTGTCTGTATGGCAATACTGCTGATTATGACCGTAAATTTAATATTGAAGTGTATTCGGACACAGATACTTTATCCGCAATCGAAGGCGTTGACTTTAAAGCGTTTGATACTGAGTATGTAATTCCTGCCAATCAAGCTGAGGCTTTTATTGATATAGAGTTATTGCGTACGGAGGATTTAGTAAAACATCCGAAGCGTTTTGTGGTGAAATTGATTGAAAATCCAGAACTTCAGTTTATTTATAGTCGTGAAGCCTCTGTCCCAATTGATAGCGTGAATTTTAAAATGCGGAATATCGATTACCAGCGTGTGATTGTCATGAATGAGAATTTTCCGATGCCGGCATGGTGGAATTTGTATGGTATAAAATATTTCGGAGTTTGGTCTCAGAAAAAATCAGCATTGATATGTGATGTGATGGGTATCGATCGGGAAGATTTTGTGGATACAAAGTTGACTGAAGGATATTTGAAGTTTGTAGGAAAATATATGCATCGCTGGTTGCAGGATCATCCTCAAATAGACGAGGATGATAAACCAATGGAAATGGGCGAGGCTTCTAAAGGTTAAATGATTAAATGTTTGATGTTATGAAATTTAGATACATATTAATATTGTTGAGTGTGCTATTATTAGGGGCATGCGCAGAGGATAAGGGTAATTATGTCTACCATGAAATAAATGAATTGGCAATTGCAGAAGGTTTGGAGCAAGGGAAGTTGTATACTAAAGTTTCTTTCGTTGATAACCTTACATTTGACCCTGTGATAGAATCGACCTTAAAGGATTTTAATGAGGCTGATTATGAGTACGAATGGAAAGCAATACCTAAAGGTGTAGATTTCGAAGATATAGAAAAGGCTGATAGTTTAGTACTATCAACAGAACGCCGTATTGATATATTGTTGACATTAAAACCAGGAGACTATTCATGTTTTTTTAATGTAACTGATAAAGAAACTGGCGTTTGTTGGGCGACACCTTTTTATTTGCGAGTGAAATCCATGACTAGTGAAGGTTGGATGGTATTGTGTGAAGAAAATGGAGAGTCTCGCATGGATATTGTGTTTAATTCAAGTGAAGATGAAGACTTAATAGCTCATAATATTTGGGAGAATGAATCATTTAAGCCTGGATTTCCGCAGCGTTTGATATATAATTATGATGTGAGAGAAGTATTTCCTATGTTAGTGACAGATAAAGATACTTACGTGATGGATCCAGAAGATTTACGGGCCGGTGAAGATAATAGTTTGAAGTGGCGATTTGGTATTACTCCAGATGCGGTTCATTTAGTTGCTGCAAATTTGTCAATGTTTTCTGTGAATGACCGTTGGGTAGTTGTTGATGACAAACAAGATGTTTATGGTATTGATAAGTCTGTTTTTGGTAGTGTTTTTGAATATCCGATTAATAAAATTGATGGTAAAATTGATTTTAAAGCCGCACCTTTTGTTGGTGTAAGTTTTGATGATAATTATAGTAATGGTGGCTATGGGTGCGCTCCTGCAGTGCTGTATGACGAAACCCACCAGCAATTTTTGGTGATTAGAAATAATTCTACATACCCTTCAGTTATGACTTTCTCAGGAGAACAGAAATTTCCAGTAAAGACAGGCTGTGATCTTGTACACATGGAGTCAACAAAATCCGGATTAATTTATGCTATATTAAAAAATACCGTGACACAAGAATTTTTCTTTTGTGGGATGAAATTGAGAGCACATTATGAAGAACCGGAAAATTGGTGGGAAGAAGGTGAGTATGAAGAATATAATGTTCAGGAATATTATGGGAAGGTAACTGGAACAGGTTTAGATAAGGCAACTATGTTTGCTTGTCATCACTCTCTTCCTTATTTGTTTTATTCCGATGGGCAAACAGTTTATCAATTTGATATGGGGCATCCTGATACTCCAGCAAAAAAAGTGTTGGATTTTCCAGGAGAAAGTATAAAGGTGCTTAGATTTAATCCTTTTGTTGCTTGGGAAGCCTATGAAGATTGGGAACGAGCTCGTAATTATCAATTGGTTGTAGGTACACATGATCTGGACACAGCAGAGAATGAATGTGGAATTATGCGTTTGTATGATGTCCCAAATTTAATGGGTGATTTGGTTAAGAAAAAAGAGTTTAAGAAGTTGGGGAAAATTGTGGATATTGTTTATAAAGAGAGAAAAAAATAAATTAAAAAATAGGGTATGAAAAATTTAGTGATATTGGTAGGGTTGCTACTTATAGGACTACAGGTATTCGGTCAGTTTAAAATCAATGGAGAGATAAAAAATCATGGTGGGCGTATTTTATTGCTTGTGCAAGATGTTACTGGCAAATATGATACTTTAGGAAATTCACTTACTGCAGATGGGAAGTTTTGTTTTACTGGAAAGGTAAAGCAGCCTACTGCGGCTGAGATTTGCGCTGTCAATACACGTTTGCGTTTTCCTGTTTTTCTGGAGAAAGGAGATTATGACGTGAGAGCAGATGTTAAGCAGCCTAGGTCGTATGAAGTGTTAGGTGGAGGTAAAATGCAGGAGCTTCGCAATGAATTTAGAAAAAAAGAGCTTATGTTGCAGCATGAACGTGATTCCATACGTAAAGAATATGAGAAATCATATGGTAAGGATGATTATTTTGGAATATTGCAGATAAAAGGTTTATTAATGCAATATGAAGACCTTTATGATGAAGCGGAAGATGAATTTTTGAAGGCAAATGATAATATTGTGAGTGCTAGTTTGCTTGCATGGCGGAAGGATCGTTTGATGGAGAAAAAGAATTTGTCAAAGAAATATGATTTGTTGGGAAAAAAGGCTAAAGCAACAATTCCAGGATGTTATGTGAAACCTTATGCAGAGAAGATAGCTGCGCTTATTGTTGGTGGTATTGCTCCTGATTTGCAAATGAAGACACCGGATGGAAAACCTCTTTCTATTTATGGAGTGAAAGCTAAAGCGAAAATCATTGATTTTTGGGCTTCGTGGTGTGGCCCGTGTAGAGCTGAAAATCCGAATGTCAAGAAAGTCTATGAAAAATATAAATCGAAAGGTTTGGAGATTATAGGTGTTTCGTTAGATGTCAAAGTTGATGCTTGGCGTAAAGCTATTGAAGCTGATGGATTGTCTTGGTTGCATATGTCTGATTTGAAAGGTTGGAATAGCATAGTCACGGATGTTTACCAGATTCATGGTGTTCCAATGTTGTTTGTATTGGATGAGAATAATCGAATTGTAGGTGAAGGCTTGAGAGGGGAAGAGTTGGAAAAATGTGTGCAAAAGGTTTTGGCTCAATAAATTTCTCAAGATGAAGAATCCCGCTTTTAAGCGGGATTCTTTTATTATCAAAAGGAGTATTTTAAGTTTTCTTCTATTTGGCTTGCAGTTTGGTGGTGTCAATTTGGTCGATAGATTGACTGCGAATCTACGTATATTCATATGAATAAAATATTCGGGAATGCTAAGGAGCTACTTTATGGTTTTGTGGATAGCATTATGATATTATCCCCTTTTGCTACGATAGTGTTGAAAGAATGTTAGCTGAACATAAACTTGTATATGATAAAGAAAAAACGTTCTATATTTTGCTAATAGGGGCGTATGGTTCATTATGCTATGGCTAGATATGTTTTTCTGTCAGCTATTGATGGAAAGTGTTTTCTATGGAAGACATTTAAAAGAGTGTAATAGCCAGGATAAGTACTGACTATTACACTTCAATGTTTTACAGCTCTTTCAATTGTGCTTCGATTGCAGCAATCTTAGCTTCTGCATCGGCTTGCTTTTTGCGTTCGTTAGCAACAACTTGGGCTGGAGCCCCATTAACAAACTTCTCGTTGCTGAGTTTTTTCATGACTGAAGCTAAAAAGCCTTGGGTGTATTTTAAATCTTCTTCTAATTTGGCGCGCAATTCTACGGTGTCGACCTGACCAGATGCCGGAATGAAATATTCTACGGTATCGGCAATGAAACTGCGGGCTCCTTTTACTGCTTCTGTTACAGTTTCGATAGTTGAAATATTACCCATTTTGCAGATGATGCTAGCAAAGCTTGCGGGATATCGCTCACTAACTTTTACTTTCAGTTCTAGTGCATCTTTAAAAGGTACATTGTCTTGTTTCCGGATGTTGCGGATTCCTACAATGACATTTTTTACAGCTTCAAATCGAGAAAGTAGGTTCTCATCGTATTCGGCAGGTTGGGGCATGATTGAAATCATGATGCTTTCACCATCTTTGCGTGTCCGAAGAGCTTGCCAAATATCTTCAGTAATAAATGGCATGAACGGGTGAAGCAGTTGTAATAATTGCTCGAATATACATACAGTCTGCTCATAGCTCTGACGGTCTATAGGTTGGCCGTAAGCTGGCTTGATCATTTCCAGCAGCCAAGATGAGAATTCATCACGGAAGGTTGTGTAAATGGTCATTAGAGCTTCTGATATGCGATATTGATCGAATTGGGTATTTAATGTTTCTGTTACTTTATTTAGCAGATTGTTGAACCAAGCTAAGGCAAGGCGTGAATGTTCCGGTTGTTCAATGTCTGCAATCTCCCAAGATTTAACTAACTTGAAGGCATTCCACATTTTGGTGGTAAAGTTACGCCCTTGTTCCGGAAGACTTTCGTCAAATAAGAGGTCTCCTCCGGCAGGGGCACAAAGTAACATTCCGACACGTACTCCGTCAGCACCATATTTGTCAATCAAATCAAGTGGGTCAGGAGAATTTCCTAATGATTTTGACATTTTGCGTCCTAGCTTGTCGCGTACAATACCTGTGAAGTAGACATTTTTAAATGGCATTTTACCTTGATATTCATAGCCGGCCATAATCATGCGGGCTACCCAAAAGAAGATAATATCCGGACCGGTTACTAAATCATTGGTGGGGTAATAGTAGTTTATTTCTGGGTTTCCGGGATTGTTGATTCCGTCAAACAGAGATATTGGCCATAACCAAGAAGAGAACCAAGTATCAAGACAATCTTCATCTTGACGTAAATCAGCTAACTGTAAGTCTTTATTACCGCTTTTTTCACGAGCTAGCTGTAAGGCTTCGGTTTCATTGTTGGCCACAACGTATCCACCTTCCGGAAGATACCAAGCCGGAATTCGGTGTCCCCACCATAATTGACGGCTGATACACCAATCTTTGATGTTCTCCATCCAATGGCGGTATGTATTTTTAAATTTTGATGGGAAGAAACGAATGTCATCTTCCATTACCGGTGTCAAGGCAATTTTTGCCAAATGCTCCATTTTAAGGAACCATTGCATCGATAGTTTAGGCTCAATAGGCACGTTTGTACGCTCGGAAAAACCTACATTGTTAGTATAGGGTTCAACTTTCTCTAACAGACCGGCAGCTTGTAGATCCTGCTCAATCTGCTTACGTACGTCAAAACGATCCATGCCTACGTATAATTTTGCCGCTTCACTGATGGTGCCGTTATCGTTGAATATGTCGATGGAGGGTAAATTGTATTTCTCTCCTAACATATAGTCGTTGACATCGTGCGCCGGTGTCACTTTTAAGCAACCGGTACCAAATTCTATGTCTACATATTCGTCTTCAATGACGGGAATGACGCGGTTTACTAAAGGCACAATAACTTTTTTGCCACGCAGATGTTGATTCTTGGGGTCTTTGGGGTTGATACACATGGCTGTATCTCCCATGATTGTTTCTGGGCGTGTAGTAGCAACAATGGCATAACCATCTTCACCTTCTATGCGATAGCGGAGATAATATAGTTTACTGTGTTCTTCTTTATAAACGACTTCCTCGTCAGAAAGTGCAGTCAAGGCTTGTGGATCCCAATTAACCATGCGTACGCCACGATAGATGAGACCTTTGTTGAATAAGTCAACAAATACTTTGAGCACGCTTTCACTACGCTTTTCATCCATCGTGAAGGCCGTACGCTCCCAGTCGCAGGAGGCGCCAAGGCGTTTTAATTGTTTAAGGATAATGCCTCCATGTGTATGTGTCCAATCCCACGCATGTTTTAAAAAATCTTCGCGTGAAAGGTCTGTTTTTTTTATGCCCTCACTTTGGAGTTTTGCTACAACTTTGGCTTCCGTTGCGATGGAGGCATGGTCTGTCCCTGGTACCCAGCAGGCATTTTTTCCCTGCAGACGGGCACGACGTACTAAGGCATCCTGTATTGTGTTGTTGAGCATGTGTCCCATGTGGAGCACTCCGGTGACGTTGGGAGGTGGAATGACAATGCAGTAAGGTTCTCTGCTGTTATCCACTTCTGAATGGAACAAATGATGGTTCATCCAGTATTTATACCATTTCTCTTCGCTTTCTTTGGGATTGTAATTTGCAGCAATCATACTTTTTATATATTGATACATTCTAAAAAAGCTGCCGTAGCAGCTTTCTTTTTAATCTTCAGATCTTTTGATTCTTCTACTCTTCTTTTTCTGTGCCTCCATTGCCAGTTCAAGGTCTGCTTTCTGCATACTACCATCATAGTCGCAGATGTATTTGTCAATAAGGATACGACCGCAGTATTCGCAAACAATGATTTTTTTGCGAGAACGGATGTCTAATTGGCGCTGAGGCGGAATTTTGTTAAAACAACCTCCACAAGCATCGCGGTCTACTGTAACAACAGCTAAACCATTACGTGCGTTGGAGCGGATTTTACGATATGCAGTTAAAAGACGTTCTTCTATGCTGGCAGATAATTCTTCTGATTTTTTTATCAGCTCTTCTTCGTCTTTGTGTGTTTCTGCTATAATGTCATCTAATTCAGCTTTTTTTGCTTCTAGATCTGCTTTTTTCTCCTCGTATTGTTTACTCGAAATTTCCAGATTAACTTCTTTTTCTGCTTTAATCTTTTGAGATTCGCGGATGCGTTTGTTTTGCAATTCAATTTCTAGTTTCTGGAATTCAACTTCTTTTGTTAAAGCATCGTACTCACGGTTGTTACGTACGTTATCAAGCTGTTCTGAGTATTTTTTAATCAGTTCTTCTGATTTTGCAATTTCCTGTTTTTTTGCGGATACGTTTTTGTCAGCTTCGCTGATTTCATTTTTTAGGTTTTCCAAACGAGTCTCAAGACCGGCGATTTCATCTTCCAAGTCTTGAACTTCCAATGGAAGCTCACCTCGCAGCGTTCTGATTTTGTCTATTTCAGTATCAATGCGCTGTAGTTCGTAAAGGTGCTGCAATTTTTCTTCGACAGAAAGTTCTTGCAGTTTGTCATTGTTGTTCGTTGCCATATAAAATTCGTTACAAGTTAACAGGTTACAAGTTTTAGGTCTTTTAGGCATCCTGTCTGCTTAAAGGTAATGGACGGGATTTGTACAGACCTTTGAAAACTGAACTGCAAAGTTAGATATTTTTTTTATAAGTAGCTCATAAAAAATCTCTTTTGTGTATTGTTCGCTTTCATAGTGTCCGATATCTGCTATGATGATTTTATTCTCAGCATTGAAAAAATCATGATATTTGTAGTCTCCTGTGATGTAAATATCTGCTTTTCTGTTAATTGCTGTTTTTGTAAGGAAAGCTCCTGATCCACCGCAAACAGCAACGCGCTGAATGGTCGGTGTGCAGAGTGCTGTGTGGCGGATAGTATTGCACTTGAAGATATTTTTTACTTGTTGCAGAAAGTCGTGGCTTTTTACTGGCTGAGAGAGCATGCCTATAATTCCGTATCCTGTGATTGGGTTTGTGTTGTTAATGCATACAACATTCCAAACAGGTTCTTCATAAGGGTGAGCTTTTTTTAGAGCTTCTATACTACGGTGTAGTAGATAGTCCGGAACTGTAATTTCTGTTTTTATTTCTTTTTCTGTATGTAATTGATTGATGTTTCCTACATATGGGCGTGCACCCTCAAGTGCTTGGAACGTTCCGTTGCCGATACTATTATACGAGCAATGACTATATCGCCCAATGTGTCCAGCTCCACAATCTAAAACAGCTTGACGTACTTTATCTGCGTTGGCGATAGGTGTGTAAAACGCAAGGCTGTATAGTTTGCCGGCAGGTTGTAGAATCTCTCTCTCTGTGAGCTGTAATTTATCTGCCATTCGTCCGCTTACACCTAGCATTACAGCATCTAAATTCGTATGCGCAGAATAGAGATTTAGATTGTTGCGTATGGCTTTTATTATACAGCGCTGCACATAACTGTCGGCACGCAGATTTTTAATTCCTTGCAACATAAGCGGGTGGTGTGAGATGATTAGATTATGGCCTTCTGAAATTGCTTCGTCAAGCACTTCCTCGGTTATGTCTGTTGTGAGAAGGATTGAGGATACACTATTGTTGGGATCACCACAAAGAAGACCGGCATTGTCGTAGCTTTCTTGGAGAGACAGGGGAGCAAACTCTTCTATGATGGTTGTTATATCTTTTACTAGCATAGTTGGGTAAGTTTTCTGATGATTATGAAAGTTGGTCTTTTATGGATATTAATTCTTCGCGGATATTTTTAAGGCGCTTAATGACTTCAAATGTTTGCTCTGTTTCTTCTTTGTTTTTTTGTAACTTCATTTGAGCTCCCTTTAGAGTCATTCCTTTTTCTTTTACCAGGTGATATATCAAATGAAAATTATCAATATCTGCTTTGGTGAATTGACGATTCCCTTTTTTGTTTTTGTGTGGTTTGATAATGTCAAATTCCTTCTCCCAAAATCGGATAAGAGATGGATTTACTCCAAACATATCAGCTACTTCGCCAATAGAGTAATATACTTTTAATATTTGTTTTTCTTGTTCCATGTGAGTGTTGTGTGGTTAGTCCATTGTTTGTCCATTGTTGTTGGCTTCCAGTACTAGTTTGTCATATTCTTCTGCCGTGAGATCGTTGAAATAATAGTTGATCGGATCAACAGGTACATTGTTTTTTTTCACTTCATAGTGAATGTGAGGACCAGTTGAACGTCCTGTGTTACCCATATAACCGATAATATCACCTCTTTTTACTTTTTGTCCAACTCTAACATTGTATTTGTCTAAATGGGCATAAACAGTTTTGTATTTGAAACCATGATCTATTTCAATGCATTTCCCATAGCCTTTATGCGTGGAAGCTGAAGTGATTTTACCATTACCGGTCGCATATATGGGGGTACCTATCGGGCCAGAGAAATCCATCCCGGCATGTAATTTTACTGTTTTGTATATTGGGTGGATGCGATATCCGAATGATGAGGAAAAACGTACAGCCTTGTTGCTTAGAGACACAGGGAGAATAGCGGGAATGGAGGCTAACATATCCATTTTATTTTTGGCTAAGTGCTCTATTTCGTCATAAGAACGGCTTTGGATGTACATGGCTTTTGCTAGTTCATCTAGTTTTTTGCTAGTATTAATTATGAGTTCGGCATTATCCATGTTTTTAATATCCTCATATTTGTTGCTACCTCCTGTGCCTGCGCGTCGAATGGAAGCATCAATGGGCTCGGTTTCAAATATTACACGATAAATATTATCATCTCGGTTTTCCAGATCTTTTAGAACCTTATCTAGTCTGTTTATTTGATTATCCAATAGATTATATTGCGCAAGTAATTCTTCTTTTTCTCGTTTGAGAGCCTTTTCTTTTGGGGAATCAATTATGGAGGTAACAATGAAGAATATGACAATGGCTAATGAGAGACTTTGAAAAAATTTAACAATCCAGGACCACAATTTTCTTTTGTTGGTGATGCGAATTTTGTCATATGACAAAGTTTCTGGATTAAAACGATAACCTGTTTTTGACATTTCCCGGATAAAATTGATATTTTTGATGCAAAGTTAAAGAAATAATTTAATTTTGCAACTCTATATTTTAGTTTGCCTTAGAGGTCAAAAGTTTATACGTTAAATATTATGAAGTCAGCAGAGATTAGACAGAAGTTTCTGGATTATTTTGAAAGTAAGGGACATGCAATTGTTCCTTCGGCACCTATGGTGGTTAAGGACGATCCCACATTGATGTTTACCAATGCGGGTATGAATCAGTTTAAGGATATTATTCTGGGGAATATCAGTCCCAAAAGCCGTCGTGTCGCGGATTCTCAGAAATGTCTTCGCGTGTCAGGCAAGCATAATGATTTGGAAGAGGTGGGACACGATACTTACCATCATACTATGTTCGAAATGTTGGGGAATTGGTCGTTTGGGGATTATTTTAAAGAAAATGCGATTGCTTATGCTTGGGAATTTTTGACGGAAGTAATGAAGTTGGATAAAAATAGATTGTATGCAACTGTATTTGAAGGCTGTCAGGATGATGGATTGAATGAGGATTCAGAGGCTAAGAAAATTTGGATGAATTATTTGCCTGAAGACAGAATCTTGCTTGGTAATAAAAAGGATAATTTCTGGGAGATGGGTGATATGGGTCCTTGTGGTCCTTGTTCGGAAATCCATATAGATTTACGTCCTGATGCAGAGCGGGCTTTGAAGTCTGGACGAGAATTGGTGAATAAGGATAATCCTTTGGTGATTGAAATATGGAATTTGGTATTTATGCAATATAACCGGAAAGCAGATGGCTCTTTGGAAAATTTGCCTAATCACCATGTGGATACTGGAATGGGATTTGAACGTTTATGTATGGCGGTTCAAGGTAAAACATCGAACTATGATACAGATGTATTTACTCCTATTATTGATGAGATAGCCCATTTGAGTGGAGTCAAATATGGGGCGTCGTCTGAATCAGACGTTGCCATGAGAGTGATTGCTGACCATTTGCGTACAATAGCATTTTCTATTACAGACGGACAATTGCCTTCTAATGTAAAAGCGGGGTATGTGATTCGTCGTATTTTAAGAAGAGCAGTCCGTTATGCTTATACCTATTTGAATCAGAAAGATGCATTTATGTATCGTTTGGTGCCTGTGTTGTTGGAGGTGATGGGTGCGCACTATCCGGAGTTGGTCTCTCAACAAGGATTGATTGAAAAAGTGATTAGAGAAGAGGAAAATGCTTTCTTACGCACCTTGGATAAGGGTATTAAACTTTTAGATCGAATTATAGCTAAGACAAAAGCTGATAATTTTGTGACAATACCGGGAAACGTTGCTTTTGAGTTATATGATACCTATGGCTTCCCTTTAGATTTGACAGAACTTATTTTGCGAGAGCAGGGATTGGTTGTAAATCGTCGGGAGTTTCAGGCTGAAATGGAGGCGCAAAAAGCACGTTCTCGTTCTGCTGCGTCTGTGGACACCGATGATTGGATCGAACTGCTTGGAGATGATGAACAAAAGTTTGTTGGATATGATTATTTGGAGGTTGAGGTAAAGATAGCTCGGTATAGAAAGGTTGTGACTAAGAATAAAGTGATGTATCATTTGGTTTTCAATATTACTCCGTTCTATGGTGAGGGTGGTGGTCAAGTAGGAGATCGTGGTGTATTGATAGGAGAAAATGAGACTGTTGCGATTGTTGATACCAAAAAGGAAAATGGTCTGACTATCCATATCGTTGAAAAACTTCCGGAAGATGTTACTCAGACGTTTGTTGCAAAGGTTGATGAAGAGAAACGTGTTTTGACAGCGAATAATCATACGGCTACTCACTTGTTGGATTATGCGTTGCGTAAAGTGTTGGGTTCTCATGTCGAGCAGAAGGGATCATATGTGAGTGATGAGCATTTGCGTTTTGACTTTTCTCATTTTCAAAAAGTTACAGAAGAAGAATTGGCCGAAGTGGCTGCGATAGTTAATCGTTTGATTCGTAAGAATATTCCTTTGCAAGAGTTTCGTTCCATTCCAATAGCTAAGGCTCAGGAAATGGGCGCTATAGCTATTTTTGGGGAAAAATATGGGGATTTGGTGCGTGTGATAAAGTATGGAGATTCAATAGAGTTGTGTGGCGGTACACATGTCGCTGCAACAGGTCAGATTGGTTTCTTTAAGATTTTATCAGAAAGTTCTGTGTCGGCAGGAGTGCGTCGTATTGAGGCTATAACGGCAGATAAAGCAGAAGAATTTATTAATAATACCTATACTAGTATACGGGAGATAGAGAAGTTATTTAAAAATAATAAGAATTTACTAGAGTCTGTTCGTTTGCTCGTTGAAGAAAATGAAGGTTTGAAGAAGGAAACTGAGAAGTTTGCCAAAGAAAGTCTTCGTTTGATGAAGGAACGTTTGAAAAATCAGAAGCAAGTGTATAATAACGATGTAAATGTTATTGTAACTCCATTGTCAATCCCGGCAGCACAAGCTAAGGATATTGCATTCCAATTAAAGGGTGAATTTGATAAGATTGTTTTTGTTACAGGTGGTGTCGTGGGAGGTAAGCCTTCTTTGACGGTGATGATAAGTAATGGTTTGGTAGAAGAATTTGGCTTGCATGCAGGGCAAATAGTGAAAGAGGCTGCACAAGAAATTAAAGGAGGTGGAGGGGGACAACCTTTTTTTGCAACAGCGGGAGGCTCAGATCCAAATGGAATTGATCGTGCAATAGAAAAAGCAAAGAAATTGATTTTGCATAAATTGAATGTGGATTAATTTTTTTATTTTCCTATTGTTAGTTATGTAGTATTATATTTTTTGTATATATTTGCTTTGCGTAACGAGCAATTAAATTAGTATTAAAATAAATTGATGTGATTATGAAAAAGACATTTAGAACTGTCGCAGTGTTGACTTTGGCAGGTTTTGTTGTTTCATCTTGTGCTTCATTGAATAAGATGAAAAAAATGGAGAAAAATATTGCCTATAAAGTGACTCCTGAAATATTGGAAGCTAGAGGAGGACAGGTTGGAGTAAAGATTGATGCAACTATCCCTGCTAAATATTTTAATAAGAAAGTAACTTTGGTTGCTACTCCTGTGCTGAAATTTGCCAATGGTGGAGAGAAGGCTTACGAAGCTAAAACATTCCAGGGTGAAAAAGTTCAGGGAAATAATGAAGTTGTGCCATATGTAGAAGGTAAGGCTGTTTCTTATAGTGGAGTAGTTCCGTTTGAAGAAGGTATGCGTTCTTCTGGTTTGTATGTGAGATTTGTTGGTTCTAAAGGTTCTAAGACTGTAGAATATGAATCAAACAAAATCGCTGATGGTGTATTGGCAACTGCAACATTGGTAAACAATAATCCGTCGATTGCTATTGGTGCTGATAAATTTGAACGTATAACTAAAGAAGAGCAGGAAGCTGCAATCTATTATTTGATTAACTCTTCTCAGATTCGTTCTAAAGAAATGAAGTCAGAAGAAATCAAAGCTATGGAGAAATTTATTAAAGATGCAAAAGCTGCTGAAGATATGGAGTTGAAAAACATCATGATTCAGTCTTACGCATCTCCTGATGGTCCTCTTGATTTGAACGAAAAATTAGCAGGTAATCGTGAGGGAGCTGCAGATAAATTTGTAAAAAATAATATGAAGAAAAACAAAGTTGAGGAATATAAAGATTTGGATTTCTTCAAAAAATATGTAGTAGCTGAAGACTGGGAAGGTTTCAAGAAAGCAATGGAAGAATCTAATATTCGTGACAAAGAATTAATTCTTCGTGTATTGGCTATGCATTCAGATCCAGAAGTAAGAGAGAGAGAAATTAAAAATATTTCTTCAGCATTCACTGTAGTTGCTGATCAAATTCTTCCTAAATTGAGACGTTCTAAATTTATCGTTAATGCTGATCGTATTGGTAAGTCAGACGATGAGTTACGTGAATTGGCAAAATCTAATCCATCTGAATTGAATGTAGAAGAATTGCTTTATTCTGCAACATTGTTTGAAAATAATGCAGATAAATTAGCTATTTATGAAACTGCTAAAAAACAGTTCTCTAATGATTGGAGAGGTTTCAATGATGCAGGTATGATTTTGTTTGAGATGGGTAAAGTAGCTGAAGCTAAAACTAATTTCCAGAAAGCAGATGAGTTGTCAGCAAACAATAAAGTTGTTAAAAATAACTTGGGTGCTGTTGAGTTAAAAAATGGAAACATCAATGACGCTGAGGTGTTGTTTGGTGCTGCTACAGGTGCTGGTGATGAAGTAAATTATAACAAAGGTATTATTGCGATTATGAAGGGTGATTATAATACTGCTGTTCAGTTGTTTGGTCAGTGCAATTGTGTAAATGCTGCTTTGGCTAACTTGTTGGCAGGAAATACTAGCGAAGCTGCTAAAAAATTGAACGCAAATACTTCTGATAACGCAATGGTTCCTTATTTGAAGGCTGTTATTGCTGCACGTAATAATGATACTAATGCTGTTCTTTCAAATTTAAAAGCAGCTTGTGCAAAAAATGCAGAATTGAAGAAGTTGGCTGCAACTGATATGGAATTTGTTAAATTGTTTGGAAATGCAGATTTTCAGGCAATTGTCAAATAAATAATACGTTTGTATTAGGTAAATAATAGTCTAATTGATGGAGGCTGTAGTTTTTAACTGCAGCCTTCTTTTGTAAATGTTTTATATTCATATTCTTGTATATTTAGCTTTTCTTTAACTCATCTTTTCTTTATTATCATCTACATTTGCTAGCCGTTGTGTTTCAGATTATTATAATTGGAGGAAATAAATGAAAGAATTGGTTACTTTTGTATTATTAATAGGATTGTTTTTCTCTTGTTCTCGTGATAATACCGTACAGATTAGTGGGCGGGTAGAAAATGGGGATTCTATTGTAAGTATTTGGGTAGACGACAGCATTTACACTTTCCCTTTGGATGAAAATAATTTCTTTACAGGAATAATTCACATGGAGCATAGCGGATATGTTACTATGTTGCACAATTCTTTGAATTTATACTTGTCCCCAGGAGAGAATTTGGAAATTTATATGAATGCATTGAATTTTTCTGGTTCATTGTATTTTAGGGGTAGTTTAGGTGGTATAAATAGCTATTTGAAGGAGCAAGAGGTTGCTGTATTTTTTGATAAAGACTATTATACTTTGGAAGAAGAAGAGTTCGTGGGTAAAATGAAGGATCTTATAGATGAAAAAACGAAACTCTTGGAAGCAAAAAATTTTGATGAATCATTTACGCTTTTAGAGAAGGAAAGAATACGCTATTCGATCGCTGAAAGAGTTTCGTTTTATCCAATTTATAGGCGGAAAATGAAAGCTGATAGTGCATATCGTCCCGGACCTGTTTTTGTTGATTTTATGTCTTCTTTTTCCTTGAATAATGATGCTTTGTTTGGTGCTAAGGATTACCGCTCTTTTTTGTTGAGCTATATATATCTGCAGGGAACAAGAGGCGGTATTGACGAAAACTATTCAGATGGTATTGCAGATTATGTATTGTCAAAAATAACGAATCCTGCCATAAAGAATTTTTTGCTTACTGAAATTATTTATCGACATATTTGGGAAAATAATGGTTTGGATGGAGCTGATTATTTATTATCAGTTTTTAGAAAAGAGTGTACCGATAAGAGTAAAATAGCCTATATGGAAGATATGATAGCATTGTGGGAACGAATTAGAGCAGGTAAGGAGGCTCCAGATTTTACTGTTGTCAATCGCTGTGGCAATAATGTTTCTTTAGATGATTTTAAAGGCTCTTATTTATATATCACGGTGTGGGCGACTTGGTGCGTTCCATGTAAATCAGAATTACCTTATTTGGAGTTGCTTCAAAAAAAGTATAGTAATCGTAATATTAAATTCTTGACAATAGCAATCGATGGTCCTGCTAATATTGATAAATGGAAGGATTACCTTAATCACCATCCTTTTGCTGGTGTGCATACATTGGTAGATGCTGCTAGTGATTTTAGCAGAGATTATATGATAATAAGTGTGCCGCGTTTTATTTTGATTGCACCTGATGGAAAGATAATCACTTCTAATGCTCCTCGTCCATCTGGGCAAATTATTCAATACTTGGAAGCTTTAGGAGTTTAAAATGAGGTTTATATAAAAAACTCTAATTGCCTAAACAATTCTCAAAAAACCATTGTGCGATGTAGTTTTTTTGTATCTTTGTGGTAAATACGAAAATGGAAACAAAGATAATAAAAGATGAAAAAGATTTATTTATTAATCGCAGCTATTGCACTGATTATGAGTGCATGTAACTCCAACAAAGTGAAGGTTCGTGGAGATGTGAAAGATTTAGTGGGAACTGTAAAGTTGTTGGCTGAAATGCCTGGACAACAGGGAATGGTAGTGCTGGCACAGCAAGAAGTAACAGATGGTAAAATTGATTTGGAAACAGAACAATTACAAATCCCTGCGCGTGTGTGGATCGATATCGCTGGTAAAAATACATTGACAACAATTATTGACTCTAAAGATCAGATTTGGATTCAAGGAAAAGCTAAATTTGCAGATCAAATAGAGGTAAAGGGGTCTGGATTAGACAAAGAATACAATAAGTTGAAAAAGATGTTTGCTGAAAAATATGAAGGACCTATAGAGCCAATTGATAAAAATATTCAGAAATTGATGAATAAAGAAAAACGTAATGCAAATGATGAGGTGATGTTGGGTGTTTTTCAATTACAACGTCAGCGCTATATTCGTGCTCGTGCGAATTATGTGAAGAATTTGATTGAAGCTAATCCAACTCAGGAATTATCTCTTTTCTTGTTGCAAGATGAGTTGCAGGATAGTACTGATTTGCAGAAACGTTTGTTTAAATTAATCAATGTTCCTAATAAAGAGAGCAATTTGTATAAGACTGTTGCTGAAAAAATGCAATAAAGAAAAAACCATGCAAATGGTTTTGTTTTCCCGTTTTTATTACTTAGTTGTTTTTAGGGGGTACCTGGGGGTACCCCTTTTTAGTATCCAATTTTGGATAGAGTGATATTTTGATTTTTTTGTAAATAATATTATTTTTACCGCTACTATATCTTTTACTATGATCAAAAAATTGATATTGCATACACTGTTGGTTATCATGGTTGCAGCTTTTACTGCAGTAGTTGTTGTGCAGTGGCTGTGGATAAAATATGCTATCAAGGAGCGAGAGAATAAATTCACGTCACAAGTTTATGATGTGCTGAATAAAGTTGTTGGGCGCATAGATGAAATTAATTATATCAAATACCGGCGCGAAATGAGTCAGCAGTTGGGAGAAATAAAAAGTTATAATGATATGATTGTTGCCCAACAAGGTACTGGAACGAATATTGGTTGGTATGCTGATAATCTTGTCAATTTTTTGAATAATGACTTAAATCGTTTGAGTAGTGGGCGGTCTTATCTGAGTAATCCTGCAATTCCATTGGTGCATTCTGGGACAGGGAAAATAGTAGACCAAGAATTTATTATGCAAACGATTCGATCAATGGAGCTGCCCCAGCAAGATTCTACTTCAGGTACAGATTTTTATGTGCGTTTTAGTCAGAAAATGCAGGAGTTCATGATGCGTTTAGTAAAGGAAAAAGATCCTGAGAATGTATCCGTTTCGCAGAGATTGGCTAATATAGATTTGGCGGGGATGCTAGTTAATAATTTTCGAGCTTATAATATTAATCTTCCCTTTACCTATGAGATTATGACTAAGCAGAATGTTTTAGATAACGTGAAAGCAGGTCGAACGGAAAATTTATATTATGTAGATTTATTCCAGCAGGATTTAGTTAAGAAAGGTTATTATTTGGGGGTGCGTTTTGAATCTGTGCAGCCTGTTTTGCTCGAAAATATGGGTTGGTTATTTCTGTCTTCAGGATTTTGTATTTTTGGATTGTTATGTGTATTTATTGTCACTATTGTTATTATCATGCGACAGCAAAAGTTATCTGTTATAAAGAATGATTTTATCAATAACATGACACACGAATTTAAAACTCCCATAGCAACAATATCGTTGGCAACTTCTGCATTGACTAAAGATAAAGTTCTGAATGACAGAGAACAAATACTTAAATTTAATGCGATGATAAAAAGTGAAAATAATCGTATGAATAAGTATGTGGAGCGAATTTTGCAACAAGCAAAGCTTGATCGTAAAGAATTGCAGATGAATTTGGTTGATGCTGATGTAAATAAACTTGTTCGTGAAGCAGTGGGACATTTTATGTTGTTGGTGCAGGATGCTGGTGGTTCGTTGGATTGTCATTTAGTGGATGGTGAATTAATCAGTAAGGTTGATGAAGTACATATGATGAATGTTGTATGTAACTTGATAGATAATGCAATTAAATATTCTGGAGGAGTTCCAAACATAAAAGTATATACTCAAGTGAAAAATGGACATTTGCTAATAGGAGTACAGGATCATGGTATTGGTATTTCCAAAGATGCACAGAAAAAGGTTTTCAAGCGTTTTTATAGAGTGCCTAGTGGAAATGTTCATAATGTAAAGGGGTTCGGTTTGGGGTTAAGTTATGTAAAATCAGTTGTAGAGTTGCATGGAGGTACTGTTAGGTTGTCCTCTAAAAAAAATAAAGGAACATTGGTAGAAATAGAATTATAGAATTAAAATAAAAAATATATGGCACAGAAAATTTTATTAGTGGAAGATGATCCTTGTTTCGGTTCTGTACTTAAGTCTTATTTGGAACTATCAGATTATGATGTGACCTTATGTGTTAATGGTAATGAAGGATTGGAAGCTTTCAAAAAGGATAAATATGATATTTGTCTACTAGATGTAATGATGCCTGAAATGGATGGATTTACTTTAGGTAAAAAAATTCGAGAATTAGATACAGCTGTGCCTTTTGTCTATATCACGGCAAAAAGTATGAAGGAAGATATGAAGTTGGGGTATGAGATAGGTGCTGATGATTATATTATAAAGCCGTTTGATTCTGAAGTTTTGATTTTAAAAATAAAAGCAATTCTTAGTCGTAGTAAACACGAAGAGGTTGAACAAAGATCTAAGTTTATAAATATAGGAGCTTATGAATTCAATACAGAGTTGCGTATCATTTCAAAAAATGACGAGCAGATAAAATTAACACCTAAGGAAGCTAAATTATTGGAGCTACTTTATAACTATCGTGATGGTTTGTTGCCTCGCGAAAAGGCTTTGACTGAAATATGGGGGACAAATGATTACTTTACGGCTCGAAGTATGGATGTCTATGTGACAAAATTGAGAAAATATTTTAAAGATGATCAGAATATTAGAATTGAAAATGTTCATGGATCTGGCTTTCGTTTGGTTATAGAAGAGTGATTTCTTTTCTGAAGAAATTGTATAAAAAGGGAGCAGAGTTTTTTTTCTGCTCCCTTTTTGATCAGATAAGAACCATTGTTGTTTATTCGTTGACAATAATTGTATTTGAATTGCTATATGTATTGTAAATAGGAGCATAAATGCTTTGCATACTTGCAATTCCGTCCTGATAGATTCCACTTTGATTTATCAAGGCAGAGTATTCTATGACATAATTACCGCGAGGTAAGAAGTCGAAAAAGAAATTGGTACAGGCATCTTTTACTTCTTTGTAATAAGATATGCCATTTTTATACTCGTATCCAGATAGTTGTTCTGTAGGCTCAAGGCAGGCTGCTCTCAGATCTTTTAAGTGTAGATATTGCATGTCCTGTGTAAGAGACAGGTTGAGACGAACAATTATTTTTTCTCCTATTTTTAAAGTGCGTCCGTTTGTTGAAATTAATTCTTTTTTGCCATTGGCATTGATGTTTTCTATGTATAGTTTTTTATCGATTGTAAGAATAGTTTTTTGTGCCTTTATGGTTTCCAACTTTTGGAATTTTTGTAAGTAAATGCCTCCCCAACTAGGTGACGAATTATGTTTTTCAACTTCGGCTTTGAGCATATGGGGAGAGATTTCATTAGCTGAATATGATACTTTCAAGTAACCTGGAGTATTATTGGTATTTGCTGTGGAAAGTGAATGTGTCCCTATTTTTATATTGACCACATCTTTTGCTGTTAAAGTTGAATTTTCACCAAGTAATAAGGCATGTATAGCATCTACTGTTGAAGGTATAGCCCCCCAGTTTTGCACTTCTTTTTGGCGAAGTAGCCATTGTTGCATTTGATCTATTTCTAGTGTATGGCCATTGATTTCTTCAAAAGCTTCCAAAATGGCTGTATGTGTTTGAATTGCCGAATTATAGAATACAATATTTTGGTTGTTTGGCCAATACATGCCATATTCTGGTGTGACAATTGCATATTGTCGCAACGACTCTATTATTTTTTGAGCCTGCTCTTTGAAACCATGACGTTGGAATATGGTTGCTAGCAGGGCTTTTTCATAAAATGAAGAGCGCCCCCATTGTCTAATAGCAAGTTGCATGAGGTGTTTATGAGCTTCTAGTGCATCTCCGAGAGGAATGTCGTTGTACAAGCTGCGCACATATAGATACAGGATTTGTTCATATGATATGTGTTTACTATTTTTCTTGTATTCTTTTATCACTTCTTTGTCAAGATATTGGATAGCTTTAAATTGCATTCTTTTTTCTTGTTCATTTGATTGTTTTTGGGCATAGAGAGTAATGCGTTGCATGGCAGTCAGAATATTCAATGTAATAAATCTATTGGCAGGCATGTTTTTGAACCAACACCATCCACCTTCTGTAGTTTGCAATTCTGCTAGTTTTTTCAGTGCTTCTTTTTGTAGATACTCTAGTCGGTTTTCGTCAAATAGTTCTGATAGGCTTTGCATGCGTTCTGTTTCGTTTTGTGCTTCGATTGCCCAAGGTGTTGCCTCTGCCAGAATAGATTTTAGTTCCGGATTTTTATATAAGGGGGAGACGACATCTTGTGAATTGTCTTTTTTCCATTGCAAGATGGCATTTATGATAGCTGGATTGGCGTTGGCTATGCAAGATGCAATGGCATTGACATAATAGGCTGCTATGATATCAGTTGCATTTTCATGTGCTGGCTGCTGTAATTTGGGTAGAGCCTGGACTACATACCATATCGGGTTGGCTGTCATTTCGAGTGTGAGCCGGTAATTGCGGCTGCCGGCACTTTTCTCCTTCAGAGAGAAGGTATGTTTGCCTGCAGTGTTGAGGAATATTGGTTGGGTTGTGTTAACCAGGACCTCATTGGATAATATGGGGATGTAGTGCTGTTCTCCGTCATTGAAGTCCGTACCTTTTGCAATGATGCGGCACACTAAAAGGTGATACTGCTCAGGAACTTTGAATTGGAAGCAAGCATTGCCGTTCTGTTTGGCAGCAATCTTGAACGGAGTCTCTCTGCTGACAACAACCTCGTCAGTGCCGGGAATCAATAGTTCGAACGAGACGGTGCCTTGCTGCAGCGAGTCGGATAGGTTACTGACAATTGTCCGAATTTCTGCTTGGTCTCCGCTGCGCATGAATCGCGGCATGTTGGGACGCACCATCAGCGGTTTGCTGGTGGTGATATACCGTTCAATCTTTGCTGCCCCCATATCCTGTGTGGTGGCAAGTGCAATGAATTTCCAGCGGGTCAAGGCATCAGGAACCGTGAATCGGATGTTTACCATTCCGGTAGAGTCTGTCTGCAATTGCGGATAGAAGAAGGCTGTCGGTTGCAAGTTTTTGCGGAGTTGCACCGGCTCTGAAAGGGACGGGACCGCTGTCAGTTTTTCTTCTGTTTCCATGCTGCTTCCCATATCTGCATCGTAAAACGACATCGAGTAAACAATATCTTCCTCGTATTCTGGAGTCCTACTGCTTGTCAGGTATAATAGGTTTCTGCTGCGTGGCGGGGTGTATAGATTCAGTTTGTTGAATGTGTATGCAGAGGTATAGGGATTAGTGTATTTCTCTCTCTTACCGTATGTCTCTATGGATTGTCGCTCAAATCTCCACGTTGGCTTGTCGAATATTGGAATGCTTAATGGGTCCAGTAATTGGGGTTCAACCTGAAAATGATGGGAGGCAAATTTGTCCAGTGAGGCATCATACATCATGGCAAGCACCTCTGCAATGGCTGCCTTTCCGTGGTTGGTGATTTTCAATTGCCACTCTTCCTGCTTGCTTGGTGTGAGTTTGTCTCGGAATATCGTCGTCTCAATTTTCAGTTTAGGCAGTTCCCGTTTCCGTTTTAGCGGAATGATGTGTTGTATGTAGCGTTTGTTTTTTATGCAATAGATGTATAGGGTGATTTCATTGGCATATTCTTTCAGATATGGTATTTCTATGCTCTTGATTTCGTTGTTCAAGATAATCTGTTTGTTCGATACGTTCTGATTATTTGAAAATACCTGGTAGTGTACGCAAACATTCTCCAGTGAGCTTCCGAATAGTATTCGTGCCTTTTCGCCGTTGTGGCATACGGTTTTTTCTTCAATCATCCAGTTATAGGTTGCAATGGGAGGTCGTTTGTCTTGAGAAGAGTAAAGGAGGAACACTCGTTGCTCTTTTATACCGTTGCATTCTGCTGTGAATAGATAGGCTCCCGATGACATCTTTTGTAGCTGCAACGTGATGGAGTCGTGTTGCTGCATGACTTTTTTCCCTTCTGCTACTTTTTTTTCGACTGTGGAATCTATTTTTGCGTCTGGCACAGTTTGTTCAACGAGTTTTTCCAGCCGGTAATGTATCTCCTGTGGCTCGTTGGGAGGGTAGTCGGAGAGGTCGATTCCGAATACTGCAGGTAATGTTTTGTCAATAATCTTGGGAATTTCGAGCATTGGTTTTGCTGTGTCTCCGTATACGGTGATAATGGTACGGCTCTCTTGCGTCTCTCCTTTGCTGTCTGTCAGATTTGCTGTGATGTTGTAATATCTTCGTATCCTTGGACTGACATTCTCTGACATGATATGAGGGACCACGAATTTTATCTCGAATTCTCCGGATGAATTGGTAATCGTTGTACCATCGGTGACAATCTTTTTCAAAAAATGACGTACTTCGCCAATACCGTTTATGGAGTAGTGTACTGGCTCATCGGTGAGGTTGACTCCTGAATAGCTGACAACTTTTCCTAGGATGCATATGGTGTCTCCGTCGCGGTAGTGTTGTTTGGGACTTTCAAATCTTATCTCGAATTCCGGACGTTTGTATTCGGCTACCTTAATGTAGCTGTAATTGTTTTGTGTTTCTATGCAGTAGGTCCCGTTCATTGCGTCGTTAGGGATGACAAACGAACCAGAGAATGTGCCGAATGTGTTGCTGATTCTGTATATCTTGCTGATTTCTTTTTGGTTGGCATCTTTAAGTATGATTTCGTGTTTTTTGTTTTCGTTGGCTGTAAGGTTATCTCTTGTGGCGTTCCAGTTGTAGCCTTTGAAGTATACGGTTTCGCCAGGTCGGTAAATGTATCGGTCGGTAATCAGTTGGGTGGTGGATTCACAGGTCTGAATAGGACGGGAATATGATTTTGAGATTCTGAATACGTATCCGCCAGGATTCTCTGGATTGATAATCCGATAGTATAATACTTGGTCTCTTTCTTTTTGGTAGTGTACAAACCCCTTCTGGTCTGTGACTGCATTATGGACGTACTGGAAATGTGAATCTTCGAATTTGTAGAATACTATGTCTGTGTTGGTTGCGGGAAAACCGCTATTGACATCTAGTACCTGTAGATCGAATTGATTGCCGAACTTTTGGATTTGACCGAATAGTGATGTGGATGTAAGGATTTTGTATGGCTTGTTGAGCAGATCCTTGCCTTTTATGCCGACTGCATATATTCCAGCCGGCAGACCTTTGATATGGATAGTGGAGTCTTGATTGATAAGTTCTTCATTTAAATTGAGTGTGAGTTCTTTATGTAGTGTGCCGATTTTGGTGCTACCGGTGTAGTATCCCGAATAGTACTCGTGCAGTATGTTGTTGGGGAGTTTGATGATTTCCAACTTAATTTGTCGGACGTTTTTGTAGAACAACCGGATGGCAAAATCTTCTCCCGGATACACCTCTTCAGGGAATTGGATGTTTGCAGTTCTCCTTTTCAATCTATTGACCATTTTTTCTAAGCGTCCTATGCGTGGACTCATATTAAATTTCTGTATCGCTTTTTCGCAGATGTCATATATGTGGTTGTATATCTCTTTTTTCTCTTGAGGCTTTTTTATGGAGGATTTGTTATAAAGATGGATAGCATAATCTGCAACGACTTCAACGACGGTGGGTTCTTCTGCATACTCCTGCATCATTTTTTTCAGCCTCTGTATATACAGTTTTTCGCTTTCGGATGTTAGGCCGAGCATATTAACTCTGCGGATGCGCTCCAGGTCAGCCCACACTAGTGCTGCCGGAGCTATCTCTCTCTGTTGCAGACGGAAAGCAAGTAGTTGCTGACACACTTTGAGGGCCGGGTCGCAGTCGTCCGGTAGCGGATAGGCTGCGAATGTCTCTGCACTACCATATAGTTCTGGCAGGCATGTCTGTTTGTCATCAGGTGCTGGACGCCTGCTGGCGAACAAGCAAAAAAATCGGTGACACAAAAAGTCATATAGCGTAGGCTGCAAGGTGTCCGAGGCTGTACCCCTGATGAGGATGGCATCGTAGATGTCAATAGGGGTGGTTTGCAACTCTTTTTGCGGAGCGACGGATGCTTTGAGATGTTCCCGGATTTTATTGTCAAACTGCTTTTTGCTCCACGTGTTCATATCTTCTGGAACCTCGTCAGCCAATTCTGTCCGTTCGTCAATTTCCCATGAATTGTTCTGGTAAAATTGTTTGTATAGTTCTCCCACGTATGAATGAAGTAGTGAGCGCATGGCTACGTCTTTCTCCTTTCGGATAATTCCCTCTAAGTATTGTATTTGTTGCTGATATTGATCGTAATCTTTTTTTAATGTGAAGGTGGTTTTTAGAATCAGGGCTTCTAAAATCTTGACATTATCTCGTTTTTTGACTCCGATTTTGTAGAGACTATCTGCTTTTTTGATGGCAGTTTCTGGAAATTTGTTGTAGTAGTCAATTAGGCTGTCTTGCTGTCTGGTTTGTGCAGATACGGAAAAACCGACAAAAAGCGCAAGCATGATTAGAATATAATACGGTTTCATGGTCTTATGTTTTTTTTATTAATGGACTGTTATTGTTGTAGAGTTGCTGTAAGCATTGTATGCAGGGGCATAAATACATTGCAGATTGGCGACGCCGTCCTGATAGCTTCCGCTTTGGTTGATCCAGAATGCATACTCAATGATATGAGTACCGCGTGGTAGAAAATCAAAGAAGAAATTGGTGTTGCTATCTTTCACCTCTTTGTAGTACGACATCCCGCCTCTATATTCATAGCCAGACAGTTGTTCTGTTGGCTCCAGACAGGCTGCTCTCAGGTCTTTCAGATGTAGGAATTCCATGTCCTGCTTCAGCGAGAGGATGAGACGTACAATCACTTTGTCTCCGGTCTTCAGAGGCTGTCCCTCTAAGGCAAAGAGCTTTTTGTCACCCTTTTCATTCGTTTTTTCGATATAGAGTTTTTTATCGACCTTCAGGATGATTCCCTGTGTTCCTATTTCGTCCAGCCGTTGGAATTTTTGCAAATAGATGCCTCCCCAACTGGGAGTCGAGCTCTGCTTTTCAATCTCCACTTTCAGCATGTTCGGTGAGATTTCCTGTGCAGGATAGGACACTTTCAGATAGCTAGGGATGTTATTGGCATTTGCCGTTGAGAGGGTATGAGAACCTATTTTTATGTTGACGGCATCCTTTGAGGTCAATGTGGTGTTGCTGCCGAGTAGCAGAGCGTGTATTGCATCTACTGTCGAAGGTACGGAGCCCCAGTCCTGAGTTTCTTTTTGGCGGAGTAGCCATTGTTGCATCTGCTCTGTCTCTCGGGTATGACCGTTAATTTCCTCAAAGGCTTCGAGGATGGCAGTTTGTGTCTGGATAGCAGAATAACGGAATATCTTGTTCTGGTTATTAGACCAATACATGCCGTATTCCGGTGTCACCGTGGCATATTGCCGGAGCGATTCTATGATTTTTGTTGCCTCCTCTTTGTGTCCAAGCCGTTGGAGGGTCATGGCGAACAGGGCTTTTTCATAGAATGAGAAATGTATCCATTTCTGTATGGCCATTTGTACTAAGTCGTTATATGCATATGATGCTTTCCCTATAGGAATGTTGTTATACTGACTGCGTACATAAAGATATAAAATCATTTCGTGAGAAATGTATCCGTATCGTGCTTTGGGTGTCCGAAAGATTTCTTTGTCGAGGAATCGTATGGCTTTTATCTGCATTGTTTTTTCTTGCTCGTTGAGTGGTCGTTGGGCATTAGTTGATACCCGTTTCATAGCAACTAATACATTCATTGTAGTGAAACTGTTTGCCGACATTCCTTTGAACCAGCTCCAGCCACCCTCTGTCGTTTGCAGATCTGCCAGTTTTTTCAAGGCTTCTTTTTGCAGATAGTCCAATCGGTTTTTATCGAATAGCTCAGACAGACTCTGTATGCGTTCCGTTTGGCTTTGTGCCTCTATAGTCCATGGGGTAGCTTCTGCCAGAATGGATTTCAGTTCCGGATTTTTAGATAGGGGTGAGGCGGTATCCGTCTGATTTTCCTTTTCCCATTGCCGGATGGCATTTATGATAGCCGGATTGGCTTGGGCGATGCGGGAAGCGATGGCATTTACGTAGTAGGCAGCCACGATGTCTGTGGCATTTTCATGTGCCGCTTGCTGCAATTTGGGCAGAGCCTGCACGGCATACCATATCGGGTTGGCAGTCATTTCGAGCGTGAGCCGGTAATTCCGGTTACCGGCGCTTTTCTCCTTCAGTGAGAAGGTATGTTTGCCTGCTGTGTTGAGGAATATCGGTTGTGTCGTGTTTACCAGCACTTCGTTTGCGAGTATCGGGAGATAGTGCTGTTCTCCGTCGTTGAAGTCCGTACCTCTTGCGATGATGCGGCACACTAGAAGGTGGTGCTGCCCGGGGACTTCAAATTGGAAGCAGGCACTGCTGTTCTGTTTTGCCGCTATCTGGAACGGTACCTCTCTTCTGACGACGACCTCTTCCGTTCCTGGAATCAGAAGTTCGAGCGTGACGATTCCCCGTTGTATCGAGTCGGATAGGTTGCTGACGATTGTTCGTATTTCTGCCTGGTCTCCGCTGCGCATAAACCGTGGTAGGTTGGGACGTACCATCAGTGGCTTGCTGGTGATGATATACCGTTCAATTTGTGCCGCCCCCATATCCTGCGTGGTGGCAAGTGCAATGAATCTCCAACGGGTCAGGGCATCAGGGACTGTGAATCGGATGTTTACCGTTCCGGCAGAGTCTGTCTGCAATTGCGGATAGAAGAAGGCTGTTGGTTGTAGGTTTTTGCGGAGTTGTAAAGGTATGTCAGGATTTATGTTTGTCATAGCTTCTATCCTTGGTATAGTTTTTCTTGTTGTAGTGGAATTATACATTTTTGTATGGCCACTGTTGTAGCGTCTTGTTCTAATGGGCTCGTAGGGTAATTCATATATGATGTTGTACAGATTCAGAAAGTTGAATGAAAATTTGGGAATCTTCGGAATAGGCGTGCTTCCATAAAAGTCGTGTCTTTGTCGGTAGAATGAAGGATAATTTTCCTGGCAATAAGATGGTTCGGATATGTGCAGATGTTCTGGTCTGAACTGTACATTATGTGTATTCAGTTTGTCTAACGATGCGTCATACATCATGGCAAGTACTTCTGCAAAGGCTGTTTTTCCGTGGTTGGTGATTTTTAATTGCCACTCTTCTTCTCTTCCGGGTGTCAGATGGTCACGGAATGTGCTTGTCTCGATTTTCAGGTGTGGCAATATATGTCTACGCTTTAATTCGATGCAGTGTTCGGTATAATTTTGGTTTTTTAAATGCTGGAGACGAAGATGTATTATACCGGGATATTCTTTTAGATAGGGAATCTCGATAGTTGTGATTTCATGGTTGGTAATGACGTGGTCTCTTAAGACGGTTTTATTGTTGATAACCACTTCATATTGTATGTAGAGACTGTCGTGCAGGCTACCGTATAATATACGTGCTTTTTCACCGTCTTGACAGATGGTTTTTTCTTTCACTAGCCAATCATAGGTCGCTATTGGAGGCTGCTTGTCTTTTGGTGAATAGAGATGGAATAATTGCTCTTTTTTCATGCCCTTGCATACTGCTGTAAAGCGATATACGCCAGAGGGTTGATTTTGTAACGGCAATATAATGGAATCTTGGTTCACGATAGACAGTTTTCCTTCCGTGATTATTTTTTCGACGGTGGTGTCGATTTTTTGGTTCGGGATTGTGTGGGGGACAAACTTCTCCAGACGGTAGTATACCTCTTGTGCCGTATCTTGCGGAAATTGGTATAAATCGATGATAAAGGGTACTGGCAATGTTTTATTGATTCGCCATGGAATCCATAGGCTTGGTGCCGGTTTGTTATTGTAGGCGATGACTCCGAGTTTTGATTCTTGTGTTTCTCCTTTACTGTCTGTCATGGTTGCCTTAATGTTGTAGAATTCACATGGTGAAGTGGGCGTTCCTTGTGCAGTGAATTGTATCTCAAATTCGCCGTCAGCGTCAGTGAATGTTTCGTTCTGTTGAGTGGCATTTCTGACATCATCGGTGATATAGTTTAGTCTGTCCACTTGGTAGCGGATTGCCTGGTTAGCAAATAGGATACCGGAATAGCAGCATGCTTTGCCTTTGATTCGGACTGTATCCCCAAAGTTAATTCGTTGTTGGGGCTTTTCGAGTATTATTTCGAATTCCGGACGTTTGTAATCACAGACTTGAATACTGCATTTCCCGTCGGGAGTGTATAGTTGGTATGTGCCGTTCATGAGGTTAGTGGGTATTATGAACGAACCTGTAAAAGACCCGAATTGATTGCTGACAAAGTTTTGATGACTGATTTCTCTATCGTTGTGATCTCTGAATGATATTTGTTGGGTGCTCCTTGGATTTGCATGGATGGTATCCGTTGTGGATGTCCAGGTGTAGCCTTTGAAGTAGATGGTTTCACCCGGGCGGTAGACCGAACGATCGGTAATCAGTCGGGTGTATGATTGGCTGGTTGCATCGTCTATGCCGCGATTACCGTATGCAGAGAAAAGGTAACCGCTTGGGTTGTCTTGGTTGGTAACGCAGTAGTAGATATCTGTATACTCTGCTGTTTTGTATTGTACGATACCCTCCTTATTCGTTGTCTGACTGTCGATTTGTCTGAATTTTTTATTTTCATGCGTGTAGAATGTTACGTGGGCATTGGGTATGGGAAAGCCGCTCTTGGCATCTAATATTTGGAATAGGATGCTGCCGTTTTCTCTGGTCTTTCGTACAAAAAATGAGGTGGATATCAATAAGTTGTACTCTCTGTTTTCAGGTGTTTTGACGGCGTATATTCCTCCCGGTAGTCCTTCTATACGGAGGGTCGTGTCTTGGATGGATATGCTTTTTTTCAGATTGAAAGTCAAGGTCCGGAATAAGCGTCCTTCTAATGGGACCTCGGTGATAGGGTACATCGTGCTTTTGTGTAGAGTACTGTCAGGAAGTTTGAAGATTTCTATTTGCAACTGTTCGAGATATTTGTATCTTAGCTGCATGTTGAATGCTTCGCCAGGATAGATTTCTAGGGGATAGCTGAAGTTGCCGTCTTCTGTCTTCAATTTGTTCTGTATATGCTCAATCATCCCAATTCGGGGATTCGTACCGTATTTTTGAATACATTCTTCGCAGATGGCATAGACTTTTCGCCATATTTCGTTCCGTTCTTGGATGGGCTTGGTGGAGGACAGATCGTAAAGTAGCTTGATGTATTCTGCATATATTTCTAAGACTAGAGGTTGTCCTGCATATTCCTGCTGCATTCTTTCCAGGCTTTGGAGATAGAGTGTATCATATTCGATGCCATATTGGAATGAGTTTATCTGTCGGAGGCGTTCCAAATCTGCCCATAATAGTGCCGATGGTGCTTTTTCTCTTTGGTGAAGGCGAAATGTGAGCAGTTGCTGCCACACTTTGAGTCGGTAGTCTCCATTGTATGGTAGAGGATAGGCAATGAATGTGTTGATGTTGCAGTATAAATCTTTTAAAAGTGTCCGATACTCTTTTTGTTGATCGGAAATATTAGGAGCTAATTGAAAAAGTCTGTGACACAGAAAGTCATATAGCGTAGGTTGCAAGGTGTCTGAGGCAGCTCCTTTGATAAGGATGGCGTCATAAATGTTTGCCGGAGTCGTTTGCAGCTTTTTTATTGGTGCCACAGAGGCAAGGAGGTGTTCGTTAGTTTTGTCGTCAAATTGTTTTTTACTCCATGTATTCATGTCTGCCGGAACTTCGTCCTCTAGTACAGTACGCTGGTTGATTTCGTATGCGTTGCGCAAATAGTATTGGTGGTATAATTCTCCCACATATGAGTGGAGCAATGACCGCATGACTACGTCTTTCTCCTTCTGTATGATTCTCTCCAAATATTGTATCTGTTGAGGATATTGGTCATAATTCTTTTTAAGGGTGAAGGTAGTCTTTAGAATCAGAGCTTCCAGTATCGCTGCGTTGTTGCGTTTTTTGACACCGATTTTGTAGAGGCTGTCGGCTTTTTGGAGGGCAATTTTCGGATATTTATTGTAGAGCCTGATGAGGCTGTCCTGCTGTCTGGTTTGTGCAGATACTGCACAAACGGTGACGAGCAGTAGGGCGGATAGAAGGCAATATAGTTTCATAGCTTTAGGTTTTTTTCTTCGACATAGCGAATGATTATCACCTATATGATGCAAGCAGGAGATAATTTCCATAAAGATATGAAATATTTTTTGAAAATAATGTGGGAAATAATGTGATTACTTCTCTTTATTTTTCTTCTCAATGCTTGCCGCCCCTTTTAATTCTATTGTGATTTCAGCTTGGGGGGTCAGCGGAGTCCATTCGATACGGTCATATTTGTCGACTTGTATAGGGTGATAGAATTGTCGGCGGCCTGTCAGATGTGCTGTGTGGATGTGGCTGTTTTTTGTATTTGTATATGAAACGATATCCAAGTCCATATAAAGGTCTTGTATTTCGGTACTGTCCATTTTTATACCATAAATTTGAGCGTCTAATTTGCCGAAGTGGCAGTTCTTTATGTTGATGTTGTTTTTAGCATTGATGGTCATGGAATCTCTTTGAATATTTTGTATATAGGTAGGCAGTCCGTTTAGCTTGAAGTGTATAGTTTCAGTCTTGGGGGATAGAAATAAGGATATCGGAGAAGTGCGGACTAATATTTGTGAATAAGGGATTTGACGATGTTGTTTTAGAATATTCTCAGAAATGTTGAAATGCAGGATAAGCGTATCGTCCACAATCTGTTTGACAAGATATTGTTTCCAGCCTTCTGCCAGAGAGAGGAAACCCTCTTCCGATTGGCTGCTTGTGACAGTCAATTTAGACGATAGAAACGAAAATCCGCTGATATAGCTTGAATTATTGTTGTCTATACAGGAAATAGATGGCTGAATTAGTTTTACCACCTTGCAGTCGGGTAGTTTTTCATTGAAATATGCTCCTTCTACGGTTATGATGTTTTCTTTGTAATCAACACTATGTGCGTGTAAGTATGCTATATAGCTACTGATGGCAATGAATCCTGCCGCCAGCATGCTTATCATGATGTAAGTTGTCTTTTTCATATTATGGTTGTTTATCAAGGTATTCTTGGTACATTTTTAAAAGTTCTTCCTTAGATATGGCTAAGGTATAGAGTTGTTTGAAAAAATAGTCTGCTTCTTCGTTTAGAAATAGCGCTTTGCGTAGGGACTGTATTCGGCTTCGTGCGCCCGGCGATACGAAATATCCGATACCTCGCTTATTGTAAATTACATCTTTTGATTGTAAATAGTCAAATGAGCGCATTACGGTGTTGGCATTCACTTCGACCAGGGCAGCATATTCCCGGACAGAAGGTATGCGGCTTTCTTCTATGAAGTTTCCTAATAGAATATCGTCGCAGATACGGTCGGCAATTTGTAAAAAGATGGCTTTGTTATCTTTGAAGTTCATGTTTTACCAGCGTTGAATAATTTCAGATTCTTTAAAACGGAAATATGCTAAAATCCAGTTGAACAATACGATACCGCTTAATATGCATATACCGACAAGTTCTTGGTTGCCTTCGTTTACCAAATTTGGGAACGGGTCTGATATATATTTGTTGGACAAATATTGTTCTGCCGATAAAAATGCGAAATAGAAGTAAACTCCGAATAGCAGGAAGAGTGCTGCAAAAGTCTTGATGAATGAATTTTTAGGCCAAATACAGCTGCCTAATACAAAGAATGATTGTATTGCCAGATAGCCTGAAAAGGCAAGCAAGGTTAGTTTCCTGGCTTTGAAATAGCAATATTCACTGCCTGGGTTCCATAGAAAATCCGATAAAGGCAGAGGTGATATCAGTGTATTTTCGGGATATGCCGCACTGTAGATAGCCATACGAGTCCAGTCTGCCAGATAAAATGCTATCCAGTAGAACATGAGGAAGAATACTACAAATATCAGCCAGCGGACTATGAATTTTTCAAAAGAGGAAGCAGGGAGTATCAGTGTTGATATGCGTTTGGTTTTAGTGTTTATATGTTCCATCATCAGCGAGGCGCTTGCACATCCTGTTACAAACAGAATACCAATGAAGGCAGCCATTTCTAATGCCCAAACATTATATTCATTTTGTGATGTCGGATAATATTGAAGGGCTGCCAGCAAAAAAGTAATGGTCAGGAATCCATATAGCATAAGCCAGCGGAGTAGCAGACTTTTTTTGTTTTCTTTCAACTCTTTGAGTAGTAGATTTTTGAATCTGGATAGATTAAAAATAGTATTCTGTGTCATTATTCTGATATTTGAGTGTGAAACATTGTTGCGATTTTATCGGGGTGTGTCGTGGTGGCACCGAAAAGCAACTCAAGGTTTATTTCGGTATCTTCTTTTTGCTCGTTGGGCAATAACAGCCAATTGCTTTGCACGGAGGGAAGGGTGTAGATGGCTTTGTCCAGCAGATTCCGGTCGTCGCTTTCGATGAATAACAGTGTTTTGCTTATTTCTGTCAGAGATTGGTCTAGAAGCACTTTGCTCTCGTCCATGATGACTACGTGGTCTAGCACCTTGTCTATGTCTCTCACCTGGTGGGTGGAGATGATGATGGTTTTATCGTCTGACATGCCTGAGGCTATGAATTTGCGGAATTGGCTCTTTCCGGGTATGTCTAGACCATTGGTCGGTTCGTCCATTAAAAGTACGGAAGTGTTGGTGGCTAAGGCAAAACTCATGAATACCTTTTTCTTTTGTCCCATTGAAAGTGAGCCTAAGTTTAGGCCGGATTCCATTCCGAAGCATTGCAGGTAGTTTTTCATGTCCTCTTGGCTGAATCTTGGGTAAAAAGGACTGTTTAGTTTTACGTAGTCTGTCATGGAAATGTTGGGTAAATTAAATTCTTCCGGTACTATAAATAGTTCTTGTAATACAGCCGGTTTTCTTAGGCGGATGTTCTGTCCTTTAAATAAAGCCTGTCCTTTACGAGGTGTGAGCAGACCGCTCATTAGATAAAGTAGTGTTGATTTGCCTGCTCCGTTTTTTCCGAGCAGACCATAGACTGCTCCTGACTGGAAAGAAAGTGAAAAATGTTGCAATACATTTTGTTTCTTTCTGTTATAGCCGAATGTGATTTCTTTTAATTGTAACATAATGGCAATGTGTTAATAGTGTATTAGGGTATTAGTACACTGCAAATGTAATACTATTTTTATGCATGCCAAACAGAAAGAGAAAATTTTTCAAAAAAATGTGCGCACATAGGCGCACATTTTTAAATCTATATGTAAATCTATTTTAAGCTTTGATATTTGCTTCAAAATCTCCGTAGCGTAGGAAATCTGTTGCTGCATCAATGTCTTTGTACATTACGCGGTCAACATCGTTGAACGGGACAACTGTGCGGAATTCCTTCAGGAAGCTTTCCAGATAGGGAGATGTTTTTGTTGGGCGCTGTAAATCGATAGCCTGAGCTGCATTCATCAGTTCAATGGCTAAGATGCGTTCAACGTTTTCTGCCACTTTTACAGTTTTTGTAGCAGCGTTACCACCCATACTTACATGGTCTTCCTGTTCGTTGGAAGAAGGAATTGAGTCAATGGAGCAGGGTGTACACAATTGTTTGTTTTTGCTGACAATAGCTGCAGCGGCATATTGCGGAATCATAAATCCAGAGTTCAGTCCCGGATTGGCTACGAGGAATTCTGGTATGTTGCCTCTATCGCCAGAAATCAGACGATAGGTACGGCGTTCAGAAATACTTCCCAATTCAGCCAGAGCAATGCTCAGAAAATCCAATACTAATGCCAATGGCTGTCCGTGGAAATTTCCTCCTGATACAATCAGGTCGTCATCCATGAAGATAGTTGGGTTGTCGGTAACTGAATTGATTTCACGTTCTACAACAGTTGCCACATACATGATACTGTCTTTGCTGGCTCCGTGTACTTGGGGCATGCAGCGGAATGAATAGGGATCTTGTACTCTTGTTTTTTCTTTCTGCTGGAACTCAGAACCTTCTAGTAATGCTCTGATATTGCGGGCTGTCTCAATCTGTCCCGGATGAGGACGCGCTTCCTGAATTTGTGGGAAGAACGGGTCTATACGTCCGTCGTATGCTTCCAATGAAAGAGCGCCGATGATATCAGCATATTTGGAAATTTTGAATGCTTTTAATAACGCATATACTGCATGCGAACTCATGAACTGTGTTCCGTTCAATAAAGCAAGTCCTTCCTTGGCTCCTAATGAGATGGGTTCCCAACCGAATTTGGCATTGATTTCTTTGGCATCGCAAATTTTGCCTTCATACCATACTTCGCCTTCATTGATTAACGGTAGAAACAGATTGGCAAGCGGGGCAAGGTCGCCGGATGCTCCCAATGAACCCAATTCACGCACAACAGGCAATACATTGTTGTTGAACATTTCAATGATGCGCTCTACTGTTGCCAACTGTACTCCTGATTTTCCTAATGATAAAGCGTGAGCTTTCAGCAACAGCATGAGACGGATGATGTCTTGGTGGATGGGATCTCCTAAACTACATGCGTGCGACATGACTAAGTTTGCCTGCAATTGGCTTAAATCTTCTTTTGAAATGCTGATTTTACACAGCGATCCGAATCCTGTTGTGATTCCGTACAATGGTTTTTCAGAAGTCTCAATTTTGTGATCCAAATAAGCTTTGCAGTCGTTGATTAACTTTTTGCTCTCTTCTGACAATGCCAATGTGTAATCCTTATGCAGGATATCGTCAATGATTTCAAACGTTAGCGGAGCGGGTGATATATAATGTACCATAATTTTATTGTTATTTGATATTAGTTTATTTGGTTGATTAGTTATTTTAATATTACGTTTTTGCAAAAGTATAATGCTTCGTTTCAAGGACATCGTGAATCGTAGCCATGGCTTTTCAGTGGCCGCAGTTCTTTTCTGTATATTTGCATATTCTTATTTTTTATTATTCAGCTTTGCTATCACTTCTTCTATGCGTAGGTTTGTTTGTTCTCCACTCGTCATGTCTTTGAGTGACAAGATGCCTTCTTGCATTTCAGTCTCGCCAACCAGAGCAACATAAGGAATTCCCTTTTTATCAGCATATCCCATCTGCTTCTTCATTTTGGCGGCTTCAGGGTAGATTTCAGTATTAATTCCAGCTGTGCGCAGTTGTTTTAATAAAGGTAGACAATACTTTTCCTCTTTTTCTCCGAAATTGACAAATAGTATTTGGGTAGTGGTCGTATTGTCTTTAGGGAATAGGTCTAATTGTTGCATTACATCGAAAATGCGGTCTGCTCCAAATGAAATACCGACTCCCGACATGTTTTTTAGACCAAAAATACCGGTTAGGTCATCATATCGACCGCCTCCGGTAATGCTACCGATTTGTGCGTCCAATGCTTTTACCTCGAAAATGGCGCCGGTGTAATAACTCAAACCACGAGCCAGTGTCAAATCCAATTTGATTTCTGTCTCAATTTGCAAGTCATCCAGATAATTGAATACTGTGGCTAATTCTTCAATACCTTTTAATCCTACTTCGCTCTCTCTTAATACTGTGCGTAGTTGTTCTAATTTCTCAAGATTATTACCTTCAAGATTTAAAATCGGTTGTAATTTTTCTATAGCCTCGTCGCAAATTCCTTTCTCTTTTAATTCTGCATTGACATTTTCCAAACCAATTTTGTCCATTTTGTCAATTGCGACAGTGATGT
This sequence comes from uncultured Odoribacter sp., assembly GCA_945900015.1. Classification (GTDB taxonomy): domain Bacteria; phylum Bacteroidota; class Bacteroidia; order Bacteroidales; family Marinifilaceae; genus Odoribacter. The sequence goes on from CAMDJC010000005.1 coordinate 99,521, forward strand.
CTATTAGTTTGTCAGGATAACCGATGGTTTCGGCAATACCGGCAAGGATTTTACGGTTATTGATGAGTAAACGTACATTGATTTTCAGACGACGGTATACTTCATCTACCATTTGAATCAGTTCTACTTCATGTAATAGAGAATTACTGCCCACTACATCTACGTCACATTGGTAAAATTCGCGGTAGCGTCCTTTTTGTGGACGATCGGCGCGCCACACCGGTTGTATCTGATAGCGTTTGAAGGGAAAGGTCAGTTCGCTCTGATGTTGCACGACAAAACGAGCAAATGGTACTGTTAAGTCATAGCGCAATCCTTTCTCTGATATTTTATTTGTTAAGCGAATACTATTGCGCTCCAGTAATTCATTTTCTGGAACATTGCCAATGAAATCGCCGGAATTTAATATTTTAAATAACAATTTATCACCTTCTTCTCCATATTTGCCCATCAGGGTTGATAGGTTTTCCATGGCAGGTGTTTCTAACGGCATATAGCCATATAATTTGAATACACTTTTAATTGTATCGAATATATAATTGCGTTTCACCATGATATCTGGTGAATAATCTCTGGTACCCTTAGGTATGGAAGGACTTTGTGCCATAATTTAATTACTCTCTTTTTCTATGAGCCACAAATATACAAAATCATCTTTACAACATTTATATTTGAAGGGCTTTTTTGCGTTATTCGATTTTTCTGTGCCTATATATAATATATATAGTTTCAGAATCCTCCCATGTTCGGTAGCGCATGGGAGGATTTGCTTTATCTGTGGATTCCGTTCTTTATATAGTATATACCGTT
>CAMDJC010000006.1:0-95774 GCA_945900015.1 uncultured Odoribacter sp.
CAGCCGCCGTGCTGCTCTCTTCCTGCGTGAAGGACACGCTTTATGACACGCCGCATCCCGACTACGGGAAGATTGCGGTGACAGCCGACTGGTCGGCCCGCGGTGAGGGTATCGACATACCTGCCACATGGACGGTCACCATGGGTGACTATACGGGTACGGAGACTTCCGCCACCCATACCCCCGACCATCTGTTTGCTCCGGGCAGCTACACCCTTGCGGTGTGGAACCCGGCTGAAGGAATCACGGTGAACAGCACCACAGCCACCATTGCCGCAGCCACGGGAACCCGGGCAGGCACGGATGCCTTTGTGAACAATGCCCCGGGATGGTTCTTCACCTATACGGAACAGGTGACCATCGAGAAAGACAAGGACTATCCGCTGACCGCCGCAATGAAGCAGCAGGTACGCGAACTGACGCTTGTCGTCGAACCTACTGGTGATGCCGCCGGACGCATCACGGAGATTGTTGCCCATCTGACGGGTGCAGCCGGAACACTCGACTTCGCTACCGATACCTACGGAGCCGCTTCGAACGTCGTGCTGCCCTTCACCAAGATTACCGAAGGTGACGATGCCGGCAAGTGGAAAGCCACGGTGCGGCTGCTGGGTGTGACCGGCACGGAACAACTGCTGACGGGTGAAATCCGCTATGCTGACGGCAACCCGACCCCCACCACGCTGAAAAGCGACCTTACGGAAGCCCTCAAGGAGTTCAACACCGGAAAGGGCGAATCGCTGACCCTCGGCGGAACGCTGGTTGAGACTCCCGAAGGCATGGAAGTGGACGGAACCGAAATCAACGGCTGGGAAGAAGTGAAAGGTGATGATGTAAATGCCGATTTGTAACTAATAAAATGACAGATATAATGAAGACAAGATTTTTTGCACTTGCGACGCTCGCCCTCGCACTGGCAGCCTGCAACAACGACAACGAGAACCTGAACGGTGACCCCGTGGCCGCCCAGTTTACCGCCGACATCGCCCCCGCCACCCGCGCCAGCGGAACCACCTGGGACAACGGCGACCGTATCGGCATCACCGACATCGGCAACGATACCTAGTACGGCAACGTGCCTTTCATCCTGAAAAACGGGAAATTTGAGGCAGAAGAAAAGGTCATCTATATCGAAGATACAAAGACCCATACTTTCCGCGCCTACTATCCGTACAACGCGGCGGGAGGCATCCTCGCAGCCACGACCGATGTCACGGCGCAGCAGAACCAGCCTGCCATCGACTTCCTCTTTGCTTCAGGAGCCACGGGAGACAAAAACAGCCCGGTAGTGAGCTTCACCGACAAAACCGGCAAAGGCGGTGAAGACAACTCCTTCCACCACCGCATGAGCCGGATAACCCTTACCTTCGAGGCGGGCGACGGCGTGGATTTCAGCGTGGTCAAGCCTGAACGTTACACGCTGGACGGATTGATACTCACCGGTACATTCAACACGGCCGACGGTATTGCCACCGCAGACAACGGGGCACAGACCGGAGAACTGGCCATGGATCTGGCAGACGGCAACCTCACGTCATCGGTCATCCTCTTCCCGCAGACAGCTGCATCCCTGCCGTTGGTTGTGAATTACAAAAGTCAGGAATATCATGCCACACTCACCGTGCCCGAAGGCGCACTGCAGGCGGGCAACAACTATACCTATACCGTCAAGGTACGCAACAAAGTCCTTGAAGTCAGCGAAGCCACCATTGCAAAGTGGAACGATATAGACGGCGGAGAAGAGGGTGCTGACCTGTAAGACATTAATAATTAAGAATGAAGAATTATGAGACATAGATTATTTATCCCCGCAGTCCTCGCGCTGCTGTTCGCCCTCGCCGCCTGCACGCTGGACGAACTGGCAGGCGATAACCGTCTGCCCGAAGGTGAATACCCCGTATTCATCCGTGCCACCGGACTGTCCGTAGAGGCAACGCCGCAGGCAGCCCCATCAACCCGTGCCACCGTGGACGGCGACTGGCAGGGCGTCACTTCCGTGGCACTCAAGATGGGCGATGCGGTAAAGGAATACACCGTAACGCCTAACTCCGCTGACAATACGAAAGCCACGCTCTCACGCGAGAACGACCCGTACTACTGGACCAGCCGCAACCCGATTACCGTATCGGCATGGTGGCCCTTCGACAATGCCGACATCACCCAGATGCCTGCCGTGAAGGTGGCCGAAGACCAGAGCAAATTGGCTGACTTCCAGAACAGCGACTTCATCTCCGCCGAAAACCAGACGGTGAAATTTGACGACCCGACACTTGGATTTACCCACCGCACGGCACGCGTGACAATCGAACTGAAGCCCGGCACGGGATTCACGAGCGTCGCCGGTGCCACGGTGAGCCTCGTGAGCCTGTCCGCCGATAACGGCAACCCGACCGCCATCAAGACCTACAACGCAAGCGGCAACACCTACGAGGCACTGACCGCCCCGCAGACCGTTGCGGCAGGCAAGTCGTTCATCCGGGTGGAACTCGGCAGCGGCACCTTCTACTTCCGCCCGCAGAACAACGTTGTGCTGGCAGCGGGCAACCGCTATAAATATACCGTTAAGGTGAACGCCACCGGCCTGACGTTAGAGGGTTGCACTATCGGTGACTGGGCTGACGGCGGCGGCGAGAGCGGTGAGGCTGAGGATTTGGGCTATTCTATACAGAACGACGGCAGTTACACGGTCTATAACGCTGACGGCCTGCTGGCATGGAACGAAGCCGCACAAAAAGACGAATCGATAAATTGCACCCTCACCGCCGACATCGACCTAACGGGTAAGGATTGGACACGGATAGGCACATGGCCTGGCTACTCCGGCGTCTTTAATGGGCAGGGACACCGCATTACGGGATTAAACTTTTCAGCAGCGACTACTGAACTTTTTGGGTTATTAAATGTACGTGGTGTGATAAAGAACCTACAACTCATAGATGTGAATCTGTATGGCAGTAGTGGATCAGCAGCTGGAATAGTGGAGCAAAATGAGGGTCAAATCATTGCCTGCTCTGTGACGGGAAAAATTTCTGCATATGGTAGAACTTGTGGTATAGCCGATTTAAATTATGGCAGTATCACCGCTTGCTGGTTCGACGGCACATTGAAAGAGTATGAATCTGGAGCTATAGTGCGTTATAACTACAGTATTATAACTTCCTGTTATTGGGGAGGCAATGCCGGGCAAGGAGTATTCCGTAATCATGGAGGAACGGTAGATGCCACGAAGGTGGACGGTGCGACCGTGAAATGGCAGACAGCCGTCGACGGCATGAACCCCGCCCTCACCGGCAACGACTACCGGTGGACACTCGGCACCGACGGCCTGCCCGTACTGAAAAGAAACAATAACAACCCCTAAACAACACGCATCATGAAACGAACAACCATCCATATATTCGCAGCCACCGCGCTGCTGTTCGCCCTCGCCGCCTGCACGCAGGACGAACTTGCTGGCGATAACCGTCTGCCCGAAGGTGAATACCCCGTCGTCATCCGTGCCACCGGATTGTCCGTAGAAGCAACGCCGCTGGCAGCCCCTTCCACCCGTGCCGCTGTGGACGGCGACTGGCAGGGCGTCACTTCCGTGGCACTCAAGATGGGCGATGCGGTAAAGGAATACACCGTAACGGCTTCTACCGATTTCAAGAGTGCCACGCTTTCACGCGAGAACGACCCGTACTACTGGACCAGCCGCGACCCGATTACCGTATCGGCATGGTGGCCCTTCAACAATGCCGACATCACACAGATGCCTGCCGTGAAGGTGGCCGAAGACCAAAGCAAATTGGCTGACTTCCAGAACAGCGACTTCATCTCTGCTGAGAATCGGAAGGTGGAATTTAACAACCCGAAACTTGAATTTACCCACCGCACGGCACGCGTGACAATCGAACTGAAGCCCGGCACGGGATTCACGAGCGTCGCCGGTGCCACGGTGAGCCTCGTGAGCCTGTCCGCCGATAACGGCAACCCGACCGCCATCAAGACCTACAACGCAAGCGGCAACACCTACGAGGCACTGACCGCCCCGCAGACCGTTGCGGCAGGCAAACCGTTCGTCAAGGTGGAACTCGGCGGCGGCACCTTCTACTTCCGTCCGCAGAACAATGTCGTATTAGAAGCGGGCAGCCGCTATAAATATACCGTTAAGGTGAACGCCACCGGCTTGACGTTAGAGGGTTGCACCATCGGCAGCTGGGTTGACGGCGGCGGCGAGAGCGGCGAGGCAGAGGATTTGGGCTACATCTACGACAGCAACACCAATACCTACACGGTCTATAACGCCGACGGCCTACTGGCATGGAACAAAGCCATACAAAAAGATGAATCGATAAATTGCACCCTCACCGCCGACATCGACCTGACGGGTAGGGAATGGACACGTTTAGACACATGGCCAGGCTACTCCGGCGTCTTTAATGGGCAGGGACACAGCATTACGGGATTAAACTTTTCAGCAGCGAGGTTTGGACTTTTTCTTTTTTTAAATCAAAGTGGAGTGATAAAGAACCTACAACTCATAGATGTGAATCTGGATGGCAGTAGTGGAGGAGCTGCTGGAATGGTGGACCGAAATCATGGCCAAATCATTGCCTGCTCTGTGACGGGAAAACTTACTGTACATAGTGGTGGTATAGCCAATGCAAATTATGGCGATATCATCGCTTGCTGGTTCAACGGCACATTGAAAGATGAGGCTGGCTGTGGAACTATAGTGCGTTTCAACTACAAGAATATAACTTCCTGTTATTGGGGAGGCAATGCCGAGCAAGGAGTACTCCGTAATGAAGGAGGAACGGTAGTTGCCACGAAGGTAGACGGCGCGACCGTGAAATGGCAGACAGCCGTCGACGGCATGAACACCGCCCTCACCGGCAACGACTACCAGTGGACACTCGGCACCGGCGGTCTGCCCGTACTGAAAAGAAACAATAACGAACCCTAAACAACACGCATCATGAAACGAACAACCATCCATATATTCGCAGCCATAGCCCTGCTGCTCGGCCTTGCCGCCTGCACGCAGGACGAAGCGGGCTTCCTACCGGAAGGGGCGGAAGGCACCCCCATCGTCTTCACCGCCACGGGGCTGAATCCCGCCGCGACAGCCATCGCCGGTACCCGTGCCCCCGCGGATGGCAATTGGACGGGTGTGCAGAGCGTGGCAGTCCTGATGGACGGCATGGTGAAGACGTACGACGTGACGCCCTCCACCGCCGACCCCACCAGCGCCACGCTGACCTCCACCGACCCGTACTACTGGACCAACCACAAAGACATCACCGTCACAGCGTGGTGGCCCTACACCGAGGGCGAGACAACCCCACCTGCGGTAAAGGTAAAAGCCAACCAAAGTGCCCAGAAAGACTTTGAGGGCAGCGACCTCATCGTAGCCAACGGACAGACGGTGACCTACGGTAGCCCCACGCTCCGCTTCACCCACCGCACGGCGCGGGTGGCCATCGTTCTGACGGACTACACCGAGGGGCTGGCATCCGTGCAGCTGACGGGACTCTCCACTGAAGGCGACAACCCGGATATAATCGTCCCGTATGACAAGGGTAGCAACACCTACACCGCCATCGTCGCCCCGCAAAGTGTGGCAGCTGGCACGGCCTTCATTACCTGCACCTTCACCAACGGCAAAACCTTCGTTTATAAGATGAAGAATGCTACCGACTGGCAGGCGGGCGGTGAATATACCTACACCGTCTCCCTCGCTGCGGCAAAAGACCTGGGCTACACCATAGAGAGCGACGGCAGCTACACCGTGACCTCCGCCGATGGTCTGATGAATATAGCCAAATTAGTGAACGGAGGTAAGACCGACATTAACATTACCCTCACCGCCGACATTGACCTCACAGGCAAAGACTGGACGCCGATAAGCACAAGCACCCGCAACTTTTACTCCGGCACCTTCGACGGTGGCGGCCATACCATCACGGGGCTGACCTTTACGACAAATGACGAATATGCGGGTCTGTTCGGCTGGCTCAGTAAAGCTGGTACGGTGAAGAACGTGGTGATGGAGGGCATACAGATAACAAGCAATCAAATATATGGCGGCAGTATTGGCGGCGTGGTAGGAACTAGCTGGGGCACCATTGAAAACTGCTCGGTGTCGGGCAGCGTCAGCGGCACGGTGTATGTCGGCGGTGTGGTGGGTGTTCAAATAGGCGGTTCCATCACCGGATGCAGTTCCTCTGCCACAGTGAAGGGAATGGTCGATGTTGGCGGCGTGGCAGGTCAGACGAATTCGAGTGCCACCCTGACCGCTTGCTATGCCACGGGCAACGTGATCATAGAAATAGACCCCGTAAAGAATATCGCTGGCGGCGGTCTGGTGGGAATGAACGCAGGAAGCAGCCTCCTTGCCTGCTATGCCACGGGCAACGTAACCAGTACGGGTAGTAGCACTGGCTATGTACATATCGGCGGCTTTTTGGGAAATAACTACACCACCGTGACCGCCTGCTATTGGAAGAACAATCATGAACAAGGTATCGGCTACAATAAGAAAAGCACCAAAGCCACGAAGGTGGACGGCACTGGCGTTACCTGGAAGAACGCCGTTGATGCCATGAACACCGCCTTGCAGAACGCAGGCTCAGAGTGGCGTTACGAACTTAACGGAGCATTGCCTACCTTGAGGAAGTTGTAAACCGTTGCGGGCGGAAAAGTTCCGCCCGCAACAAACATTAACCGAAGTATAACCCCAATAAAAAAAGGAGGACGTGATGGAACACACGGAGAATCCACCATATTGGTTTTGGCATCAAGGCATTGTCAATAATAATATAGACTCCAGTGTAAATATGGAAGCTGTAAGCCGGACATTGTCAAGATTGGTGCTCATTAAAGACAACAAATCAAGTAATTAAATAAAAAACATGGGACTTTTTCACAGAGGCAAGAAAAATAATGACGATGAGCCGGACAGTGTTCAAACCAATTCATTCTCTGATATTATGAATGGTTTGCAGTACGCCGTAAACTGTGCACAAGATACATTACAGAATCATCAGATACAAAATCTGACCAGACTTTTTGAAGGAACAAATGCAAATAACGCAAATACGTTCCAATCGAAAAAAATCATGGTTGGAGACAAGACTATTGATATTCCACTTATAGCCTTGATATCCCATCATTATCTTGCAATGGATAATGTGCAGATAAAGTTCAAGGCGAAGGTCGGAAGCGTGGAATCACAGATCCCGGAAAACAACTTGCTGTTATCCAGTCCGCACAGAGCCAATCTCCAGATGCAGATGAGCAACATAAAACCGGATGCGGATGATGTCATGGAGGTTTGCGTCAATTTTAAGGTTCAGGAGACTCCGGAGAGCATTTCCCGAATTATTGACGATTTTGTAAAAAATATCTAACAATTTTAAAATTCAAATGTTATGGCAGAAGAAATAAAGAACCAAGGGCAACAAGAAAATGCGGAAAACTTGAATGAAAATGTAAGCGGACAGGCGAAAGAAATTATCTCCGCTGCATTGGAAGAGACTCAAAACAGAGAAACTTCTCCAGTTCTTAAAGCAGATTCAAACGTGACTGACAAATTCAAGGGGCTTCCCATGCGGGAACTTATTGCAGCTCCACTTATTGCAGCAGCCGAAGCACAACAGGAATTGGCAGCGACAGCATGGAATTTCTACCAGCAAATTGCATTTGATGGTAAAAGCGGCAATAAAGCGCGTATATTGGAATTCGATGTCGAAAGACCGATACAGCAGGATGGAAAAATGACAACAATGTCACAAAGTGTCAAGGCTCCGTTTATAGGATTGGTGCCTATTCCTTCCCTGCTCATAGATCGCGTGGATGTCGATTTCCAGATGGAGGTTACCGATACATCAAACGTAAAAAGCACTACCAACGCAGAAGTAGAGGCAAAAGCTTCTGCAAAACATTGGTTTATAAATGCGGAAATCAGCGGCAAAGTCACGACCGCCCGCGAGAACACCCGCATGACCAACCAAACGGCAAAATACCAGATACATGTTTCGGCCAGCCAGCAACCACAGACCGAAGGTCTGTCAAAACTGATGGATATAATGGCTTCCTGTATCGAGCCTATAAATACAGAAAGCAGTAAATAGAGTATAAACATATAGAACGGGATGGATAAAGTCCCGTTCAAATTTGATAATAATTATTATGAAAACATAATAAATGCATCAAACATCTAAAAACAGCCATATGAAAATTTGTACATGGAATTCCCAAGGAAATCCTCTTAATGATGCTATTAAATTAAATATATTGAATCATCTATTAACAACAGAACAATGTAATGTCGTTATGATACAAGAATGTGGTAATTTCATACTGCCTGCACAACATAGTGGTAGATACCACTATGTTGTGGTAGAACATGCAGGTGCTTATAATTGTAGATGTAATACTTGTATCATTGCGGATTTGAATTTTGTAGCATCAATACATTATCTGATATCAGGAACAGGCCGATCTGCAATTTGTTTAAATTATAATGGATGTAACATTTATACCCTTCATTGCGAATCTGGGTCTGGTGCTGTAGGAGATATAAGAGATTTAGTACGTCATGCAGTATCTCCTTTCATCATTGGCGGAGATATGAATTCAACGCCAAGCGAATTATCAGAATATTTAAGAATAATGACCACAGGTACCAGGAGTAGGCCGGGAAATAGTGCTAATTTTGCTTGTTGTGGTATGCCAACACATTTTTCAGGTCGAGAATTAGATTATTTCCTTATCGATAGCAGATTACAGCTAAGAACATGTGTACTAAGATATCATATGATGGGTGGGGATCACTATCCTGTGATATTGATATTTAGTTAACCAATTATATTTTTCATCAACAAACAGTGTCGCTGCGATATAAAATATTTTTCGGCTATGCCATACTTATGGCGGTCATCGGTAGCATGGCCGCCATTTTGATATATGAACGGCAGCGGATGCGCGAAATTGAGGCAGAGACGGCAAACATAAACCTTGTACGTCGTGGTATCAACACGGCTCATCGCCGTATTACGGGGCTCGCCACATTGGGTGAGGGTGTGGTAAATTGGAACAAAGCGGACTATCTGTACTATCGTAACCACCGACTTCAAGCCGACAGTTTGTTGAACTCGCTTAAACGACACTGCCGTGAATATGTACGCCCGGAACAGATAGACACTCTTCGTGCTCTGCTTGCCGAAAAGGAGACACACCTGCTGCACATAATGGAAATGTTTGAACGGCGAACTGAAGCGGACAGCGTGCTGGTAAACCAGTTGCCGGAAGTGGCGAGGCGTGCAACACATATCCGTACCATAGAACAAAAGAAAAAAGGGATTGCAGGATTCTTCGGGAAAAAAGAAGAAATACAAGTAATGCCATCCCAAAAAGAACTTCATGATTTCAGCGACAGCCTGATAGCAATACATCAAAGACAGGCGAACGAAATGGACATTTATGCCGACAGCCTGCGTATGCGCAACAGGGAATTGAACAGGACATTGAACAAGCTGATAAACGACCTTGACGAACAGGCACAGACTGCCTTCTCACAAAGAGAGTTAAAAATGGCAGAAGCAGAGAAAATGTCGTTCTTTTTAATGGCAGGAGTAATCGGCATGGCCATCATCCTGCTCATCATTTCGCACCTTATCATCATGCGTGACCTTAACCGCAGGGAAAGGGACAAGGCTGAACTGGAAGATACGGCAACACAAAACCGTACACTCTCCGACATGCGCAAGAAAATAATCATCACACTTTCCCATGACATACGAGGACCTCTCAATGCCATCAGTGGCAGTGCTGAACTGGCCATGGATACTCGTGACCGGAAACGCCGCAATGCCTATCTCGGAAACATCCTTGAATCATCCCGTCATATCACCCGGCTTGCCAACAGCCTGCTTGACCTCTCCCGTCTGGACGATGCTAAAGAAACCCTGAACGAAATTCCTTTCCATCTTGAATCCTTTCTGGAAAGTATCGCTGAAGAATACACACGCAAGGCGAACGACAAAGGATTGATGTTTGACAAGGCTTTTATGGGGTGCGGCATCACCGTCCTTGGCGATGCAGACCGCATAAGGCAGATAGTGGTCAACATTCTGGAGAATGCTGTAAAATTCACCCGTACAGGTTATATCAAATTTCTGGCAAGTTATGAAGAAGATACTCTTTCAGTAAAGGTCAAAGATACGGGGATAGGAATGGGCGAGAACACAACACAACGCATTTTTCAGCCCTTTGAACGGGCTGCTCCTGATTTGGATTCAGAAGGCTTCGGACTGGGACTTTCCATTACGAAAGGGCTGGTGAACCTGTTCGGAGGAAGACTCTCTGTTTCGAGCCAGATCGGTAAAGGCAGCGAATTCAAGGTGGAAATTCCGCTTAGGCAGACCAATGAGCCTGCAAGAGACAAGCCAGAAACTTATACGGGAAACCTCAGACTTCCTCGGCGGGTTCTTGTAGTCGATGACGATCCGATACAATTGCGCAACACAGTTGAAATGATGGAACGGAACGGTATCTCATGCCGAGCCTGTACCAATGCACAGGAAGTGGTCAAGGCATTGAGAACCGGAGAATACGACCTATTGCTGACCGATATACAGATGCGTGGTACGGGAGGTTTTGACCTGTTGCATCTGCTACGCCTTTCCAACATAGGAAATTCACGGACAATTCCCATAGCTGCAATGACCGCCCGTAACGACGGCGATGCAGACCGCTATATTCAAGCCGGATTTGCCGGCTGTATCCACAAACCGTTCTATACAAGGGACCTGCTCGAATTTCTCTCGTCACTCATTGGACAGGACAGAACAATGGATAATCATTCTCCAGATTTCGAGGCTCTGTATGTCACTACAGGAGACGAACGCTGGACTTTGGAGACTCTTATAGAGGAATCCAATAGGAACAGTTCTGACTTGCTGGATTCTTTGAGTCAGGAAAAGCTCGACCGGAAGCGGATATGGGAAACTCTGCACAGGATGTACCCGATGTGGGAGCAATTGGGAATAGCCCATGAGCTGGAATCGTACAGCTATGAAGAGTATGTGGAAGATACGGATGAGTCAGCATTCCGCAATGATGTGGAAAGAATTGTCAGAAGAATAGACCGGCTGATATCTGAGACAAAAAGCCGATTATCGTAAATGGACGGACATAATTAAATGAAAACATGAATGAAATACAGAATACTGATAGTTGAAGACAACATCATGCTTGCCGGGCAACAGAAAAAAAGGTTGGAAAAATCCGGTTATGAAGCAGAGATAACAATAGATGAACCTGGGGCACGAAAACTGCTCAAGAAAGAAAGTTTCGACCTTGTGCTGTCCGACGTACGCCTGCCGGAAGGGGACGGTATATCTTTGCTCGAATGGATGCGGAAGGAACGGATGGATATCCCTTTCATTATCATGACCGGATATGCCTCAGTACCGGATGCTGTACAAGCCATAAAACTGGGAGCCAAAGACTATCTGGCAAAACCGGTACAGATGGACGAATTGCAAAGACAACTGAAAGATATTTTCCGTCCCAAATCTGTGATATGCGACAAGAACAAGGATTTGCTCCCCAGAAACAGCCTTCAGATGCAGGAGGTCGAACATCTGGTCAGTACAGTCGCCCCATTTGACATTTCTGTGCTTATACTTGGTCCTAACGGTGCCGGAAAAGAATCGGTTGCACAGCGTATCCACTATATAGGAGAGCGGAAGGATATGCCGTTTGTCGCCGTGAATTGTGGAGTCATACCCAAGGAGCTTGCACCCTCCCTCTTTTTCGGGCACATAAAGGGAACATTTACCGGTGCCGACGCCAACAAGGACGGATATTTTGAAGTGGCAAAAGGCGGAACACTCTTTCTGGATGAAATAGGGATCTTGTCCCTGGACGTCCAAGCCATGCTGCTGCGGGTTTTGCAAGAAGGCACATACATCCCAATAGGTGGTAACAAAGAAAAGCGGGCTAATGTAAGAATTGTAGCCGCCACCAATGAAGATCTCCAACTTGCAATACAAGAAAAACGGTTCAGGGAAGACCTATACCACCGGCTATGCGAATTTGAGATTGTCCTGCCTTCCTTGCATGAATGCCCCGATGACATTCTGTCTTTGGCTCATCATTTCAGAAAAAAGTTTTCCGGAGAACTGAAAAGACCGACAGAAGGCTTCAGTTCTGAAGCGGAACAATTGCTTCTCTCTTACCGCTGGCCTGGGAACGTACGGGAACTGCATAACAGGATAAGAAGGGCGGTACTTATGGCTAAACAGCCGCTCATTGAAACCGCCGACCTGAATATCAAACAGGAAGCGGCGACCGAGGAAATCAATCTTTTTCCTGAAAACGATGCGGAAGAGAAACACTCGATAATACAGGCATTGAAAACCAGCCATGGGAGTCGCAAACAAGCAGCAGGCATACTGCATATTGATCCGTCCACACTATATCGGAAAATGAAAAAATATGGATTGAATGACAAATAACCGTCATTCCATATTTCTGTTTGGAATAAAATGCCTACATTTGCATATGATTGGAAATCTTTGTAATATAGGAATGACAGTCACAACATAAGGAGAAAATATCGGCATTGCTTTAAGCCTTGCCGAACATTACAACATAAGTCGCAAGACGTCTCAGGTAGAAATCTGATAAATTCTTCTATTGATACGGATGTTTGGGAAGATAGCAGCAGATGGATGGAGCCGACAGGTGTCTTGAAGGGCAATAAGTTGACGTTCCAGTTTAATTTTGATCATGCAAGTGCTGCCGGATATACTAAAATTACGGTGGAATATATTTTACCTGAATAATAAATTGGTTAGCGATGAGGTGTTATTTGACTATTGTTTTATTGTGTATTTCTCTGTTGATGGCTAAGGGACAGGGGAATACTCCGGCAAATGAGCTGATTGCGTTGCCGGAAGGTACGGTGTACGAGCAGTTGCCTAATGGATTGCATTATGTGATTAAGCAGAACGATATGCCGGGAAAGAAGGTGGAATTTCGGTTGATTTTGCGTGCTGGCTCTATTTTGCAGACTGATGATGAGGGTGGATTGGCTCATTTTCTGGAGCATATGGCATTTAATGGTACGAAAAATTTTCCGGAGAAGAAAATGGTGGAATATCTGGAGTCGTTGGGGGTGAAGTATGGGTTTGGTATTAACGCTTTTACCGGTTTTGACCGTACAATTTATATGTTTTCTATGCCGACAGACCGACCGGAGGATTTGGATAAGGGTCTGTTGATATTGAAGGATTGGCTGACCGGTATTACCATGGATCCGGAGCAGGTGGAACGGGAAAAGGGGGTGATTCTGGAAGAGGCACGCGGATATGATACAGGAGATCCTTTTTATGATTTGAAGGTGGGCGAAACTCGCTATAGCCAGAGAATGCCTTTGGGAACTGCAGAGGAGATTAAGAGTATGACTGCTGACAAGTTGAATAATTATTATCGGAAATGGTATGTCCCGGAGTTGGCAACGGTGGTAGTCGTTGGAGATTTGAATGCAGCTGAAATGGAGCAGAAGGTTAAGCATGTGTTTGGCGATATCCCGACTGGCAAGTTGAAAGGATATAAAAATTATCCGTTGGAATATCAGGAGAGAATCGTTTGCCAAAAGATTGAGGATACATTGATTAACCGCTCTACGTTAGAGTTGATAGTGCCGAAGCCGACAACGGTGCAGGCTACGTATGGAGACCGGTTGCAGAAAATGAAGGAGAGATTGCTGGTATCGGCCATCAATGCCCGTTTTTCTAATTTGAATACGCGTGCCTCGCTTTCCGATGATTGGTATTTGAGCGATAAGGATCATTTGGTGCTGTCTGTAAGTGGTGAAAACGAGAAGGAAATCAAGTGTAAAGTGGCAAATGCCGTCAATGCCTTGAAACAGATTCGTGAACAAGGTTTTTGCAAAGAGGAATTGGATGCACTAAAAAAGAGTGCCATTCAGAAATTGGGGCGTATTTATGCTGTGAAGAGTTCTGAACAGTGGTGTGAGGATTTTGCTGATTTGGCAATATCGGGAGAGCGTTATGTTACGGATACGCTGCATAATGCCTGGCTAGCAGATGAATTGAATAAGATGGAGAGTAGAGAGTTGCAGCAATTGGTAGGGGATTGGTTCGGAGGATGGAAGAAAATACGGGTTACGTATCACTATAATCCGGAACGGAGTGCTGAGTTGTCGGGACAAGATATTTTGGCAGTACTAAAGGAGGGTGAAAATGCTCCGTGTAGGGATTATGAATATGTGGCAGAGGAACGGGAAGAAGAGGAAAAGGTGGAGATTCCCGATTTCCTGACACGTAAGTTTTCTCCGACTCATTTGTCGGTGGTTTCGGAACGGATGATAGAAGGATTGGAGGTGAAGGAAATCTGTCTGACGAACGGTGCTCGTATTATCTTGAAACGTACGAAGGATGACGAACGTCAGATTACATTGACCGCTTTTGCCAAAGGAGGAGCATCTGTGTTGACTCCTGAGAATTACCCGCTGTTGGAAGGGGTGGCCGGATATATGGAAATGGGGGGTATAGAGAAGATGGATTATGATGATTATTATGAGATGTTAAGTCAGGAAAATATGGCATTTTCAGTGACGTTCGAACCCTATTGGCATGGTTGGATGGCTATGGCTCCGGCAGATAAGGCTACGGAGTTGTGCCGTCTGGTTTATGAGAAGTGTTTTTATCCGGAAAAGCGGTATGATGATTTCGAGGAGGTAAAAAAGGAAATGTTGGAGGATATGGGGGAAGAAACGGTATTGACGAAGATGCTGAAGAATGCCCCCGACCGTCAGATGTCTGCAAGAATTGATGAGTTGATGGGTAATTCGCTGGCTAATGGTTCTACGGCAGATAGCCGCGAAGAGGTGGAAGCGATGAATTTGGATAATATTGCTGATTTTTACCGGCAACTGTATACAAATCCTAATGGGCTGGTGTGTGTGGCTTGCGGTAATTTCGATATGGCAGAGGTGGAAAGGAATCTGGTGGCTATGTTAAGTATGTTTCCTGCACAGGATAAGCCGAATAATTGGGTGTTGCCTGATTTTGCATATCCGGCCGGCGGTTTTAGTGAGAAGTTTCCCAATGCCAATGAAGGACAGACGATATTTGATTATCTGTATTATGGTTCCTATGAGGCAGGTTTGCGGAATTCTCTGATGTTGAAATTGGTAAGGGATGTGGTTCGCAATCGTCTGCTGAGTATTTTGAGAGAACAGGAGTCTCTGCTTTATTCTCCGTATATGTTGTTATATTATAAAGGTTTGCCGAGTGCCGGCTATTATTTTGATATCAATGCTTCTGTGGATACCAAGAATATGGAAAAAGTGGATAAGTTATTGAAGGAGATTATTCGAGACGTACAGGAAAATGAAATTGATGCAGAAGAATTGGCAGCATTGCAGCGGTCTTTTGTGGTGACGCGTCGTGAAGTGGTGAATGATTATGCCACTGCCGAATGGAAAAAATATCTGACAGGTGCTTTGCGGGATGGAGAGACTTTGGACGATTTGGCTCGGTATGATGAGATTTTGTATTCGATTACTCCTGCAGATTTGATGCAGGCTTGCCGCAAGTATCTGAATATGGAAAACAGCGGTCTCCTGATGATGCAGGGAGAGGATAAATGACAAGTAGAATGGAATTTAAAAAGTAGATGATATGAAAATTTTTCAGTGTATTTTATGGATAGTGTTATTATGTGTCTCCATTGAAAGTTGGGGACAGGAGAAGAGGGCTTATCGCTTGTTTAATGCCGAGGGGAAGGAAGTGGAATACCGGGAGATGCTGAAGGTGTTGAAAAATCAGGATGTTGTATTTTTAGGCGAGGTGCATAATTGTGCAATTGCTCATTGGATGGAGTATGAGATTGTGAGGGATTTATGCGAAGCTCATAAGGATAAGTTGTCTATCGGACTGGAGATGCTGGAGGCAGATAATCAGTTGATTTTAGATGAATATTTAGGAGGGTTGATATCTTCTGACCGTTTTGAAGAAGAGGCTCGTCTGTGGCCTAATTATTTTACGGACTATGCTGCTGTTGTCGGATTGGGACGCGAGTATGGCCTGAAGGTGGTGGCTACGAATGTGCCGCGACGTTATGCCAATATGGTGAAGAATGGCGGATTTGAGGCTTTGGAGAAATTATCGGCAGAGGCAAAACGGTATATGGCTCCTCTACCGATTGATTATATACCGGATGAGGAGGCTGCCGGCATGTTCGGTATGATGATGATGGGGGGAGGAAAACATGCAGATCCGGAAAATATGGCTAAAGCACAAGCATTGAAGGATGCAACGATGGGATGGTTTATTGTACGGCATTTAAAATCTAAATTAGTACATTTGAATGGTAATTATCATTCTGATTTTAAGAAAGGAATTGTTACTTATTTGAGTAAATATCGCCCGGGATTGAAAATTGCCACTGTATGTTCGGTACGGCAAGATGAGATAGATAAATTGGGTGAGGAAAATAGAGGACGTGCGGATTTTTATATCTGTGTTCCTACAGATATGACAATGACTTATTAAGTATTCTTTTTTGTCAGGAGATACCATTGGTGAAGTTTTTTGTTTTCCTTATTTTTGCAGGAAATACAAATTGAATGCAACAAATGGATGTTTTAGAAGCTTTGGCTTTCTGTTTGAAGCGGGGAATCGCTTTTTATGCATATCGTTTACCTGGAGGAAAGAGTTTTTGCTTTGGTGCTCAGCTGGAGGGTGAAGTGGTATGTCTGGATAGTGTGGAAAATCTGGCGGACAGTGATGGATTTGTGGCAGTTCCTTTTCGAGAAGATGAGGGGGCTGCCCCATTGTTTATACGGGGGGATGTGGTATTTGAAGGTATGATGGAAGAGCAGGAGGTGTTGGCAAATTTGCAGCAGGCAGAGAGGAAGAAGGGGGTGGATGTAAAGCCAAAGAAGGCATGCAGTAGGGAGGATTATCGGAAACAGGCTGATGGCATGATTGGTGCATTGCAGCAAAAGGTGGCCCGGAAAGCTGTGTTGGCGAGAGGTATAGTCGTGGAGACAGATGCATATTGCCGAGCCCCGCAGTGGTTTGAATCACTTGCGTTGCGTTATCCGGATGCTTTTGTATTTTTGGTGTCGGTACCGGGAAAAATGACTTGGATGGGTGCGACACCGGAGATTTTATTGAAGCAGGGAGAACGGGAGGTGGTGACGATGTCGCTGGCAGGAACCCGTAAAGTTGGGAGTGTAGGTGAGTGGGGTGGTAAGGAGTTGGAAGAGCAACGAATTGTGACGGAGTATATTGCCGATTTGCTGCAGAAAGTAGGAGAGTGGAGTGTAGAAGGGCCTTTTACGAAGCAGGCAGGAGGAGTGGAGCATTTGTGTACGGTTTTTAAAAAAAACGGTCAATTGTCGCTTGTAGATGTAGAACGGCTGCGTAGAATATTGCATCCGACTCCGGCAGTGGGTGGTTTTCCTTTGCGGGAAGCATTGGAGATTATTCGTCGGGAAGAAGGGATACATCGACGTTATTATGCCGGCTATGTAGGTCCGTGGTATCGGAGCGGCTGTTTTCAATGGTATGTAAATTTGCGTAGTATGGAACTGTTTCCTGGTGCTGTACGTTTGTATGTAGGGGGAGGGATTACGACTTTGTCGGATGCGGAGAAGGAGTGGGAGGAAACGGTGATGAAGTCAAGAACGTTGCTGGATGTGATAGGAAATGATTTATGAGAATTGATGAAATGATGGAAAATATAAAAAGTACAGAAAAGGAGGGAGTGAAGATATTGTTGGATGGGTTGGTAGCGAAAGGCGTGAAGCATGTGGTGCTTTCACCGGGTTCTCGGAATGCTCCTTTGTTAATGGGAGTGGCAAGGGAGAAACGTTTGAAACATTATGTGGTGGTGGATGAAAGAAGTGCTGCTTTTTTTGCTTTGGGAATGGTGCAGCGACTGGGCGAACCGGTGGCTGTGGTCTGTACATCTGGAAGTGCTTTGTTGAATTATGCACCGGCTATTTCAGAGGCTTATTATCAGCGGTTACCTTTGTTGGTTGTGTCTGCAGATCGGCCTGTAGCTTGGATAGATCAAGATGATAGTCAGACAATTCGGCAGCATGGAATTTTACAGAATATAGTGAAAGCTTCATTTGAACTAGTGGGAGAGGTGAGAGACGAGGAAGAACGTTGGTTGGCCGTGCGGATGGTGAATGATGCGATTGAATGCGCGGTGAAGGGACGAAGGGGACCGGTGCATATCAATGTGCCGTTGCGTGAGCCTTTATATGGCCAGCGGGAGTGGAATCAAATGGAGCATGTTAGAAATATAGAGCGGATAGATGGAGGAGATATAATTGCCCCGGAGGTGATGTCTGTTTTATCCGAGCGATTTGAAAATTGTCCGAAAGTGATGATTTTGGCCGGTTGTCATTTGCCAGAGCGAAAGGTTCAAGAGGCGTTGATTCGGTTGGGAGAATTGGATAATGTGGTGATTTTGTCTGAAACTCCAGCCAATACAGGGAATTGTAAGCAAATCGGCATGATTGACCGGGTGTTGGCAACAGTGGATGAGCATGAACGGAGGGAGTTTGCTCCGGATTTGTTGGTGACTTTGGGAGGTCCGTTGATATCCCGTCATGTAAAAGCTTTTTTGAGAAGGTTTCGTCCGCAGGAGCATTGGCATATTGACAGGAGTACTCATTTGGTGGATACTTTCCAGGTGTTGACGAAGCAGGTGGATTTGGAAGCGGGAAGCTTTTTGGATGCATTGAGCCGACAGGTGAAGGAAAGACATTCTGATTATGCAACCCGTTGGCAAGCTAAGAAACAGTTGTCGGATGTACGGCATGCGGAATTTGACCAAGAGGTGGGATGGTGTGATTGGAAGGCTTTTTCGATATTGTTGCCAGCGATCCCCCAGGGGGTGGCATTGCAATTGGGAAATAGTACGCCGGCTCGATACGGACAGTTGTTTGACTGCAGACAGATGGAGCGTGTGGATGCAAACCGTGGGACAAGCGGAATTGACGGAGCGACCTCTACTGCCGTGGGGGCTGCGGTGCTGAATCCGGGAATGACACTTTTGATTACCGGAGATATGAGTTTCCTGTATGATTCTAATGCATTGTGGAACCGGTATATTACTCCACGATTAAAGATTGTTGTGATGAAGAATGGTGGAGGCGGGATATTCCGCTTTATTCAAGGACCCTCTGAGCTGGAGGAGCTGGAGGAGTGTTTTGAAACCCGGCAAGAGGTGAATGTCCGGGGGTATGCGGATTTGCATCATTTTGCTTTTTTCCGTGCAGAAAGTGTTGGGGAGTTACAGCAGGTATTGCCCGATTTTTGGGCAGAGCGAGACCGTCCTGCCATGTTGGAAATAGATACGACCATGTGCGATAATGCTGCGCAACTGAAGGCGTATTTCAGAAAGTTATCAGGAGAATAATTATTTAAAATCAAAATATGATGAGAACTTGGACTACAATTAAGGAATACGAGGACATTAAATTCGAGTTTTTCGAGGGGATTGCAAAGATTACAATCAATCGTCCTCAAGTGTATAATGCTTTTCGTCCTCAGACGAATAAGGAAATGTTGGATGCAATGGTTATCTGTCGGGAACGGAATGATATCGGAGTGGTGGTATTGACCGGTGCAGGTGATAAAGCATTCTGCTCGGGTGGTGACCAAAATGTGAAGGGAGTGGGAGGGTATATTGATGAAAATGGTGTGCCCCGTTTGAATGTGTTGGATTTGCACAAGGCGATTCGTTCGCTACCGAAACCGGTGATAGCTATGGTGAACGGATATGCTATCGGGGGTGGTCATGTATTGCATGTGGTTTGTGATTTGACGATTGCTTCCGAAAATGCCAGATTCGGTCAGACCGGCCCGAAAGTTGGTAGTTTCGATGGCGGTTTTGGTTCTTCATATTTGGCTCGTTGCGTGGGACAGAAGAAAGCTCGTGAAATCTGGTTCCTTTGTCGTCAATATACAGCGAAGGAGGCAGAAGAGATGGGTATGGTGAATAAAGTGGTGCCTTTCGAACAATTGGAGGATGAGACAGTGGAGTGGTGCAAGACTATCATGAAACGGAGTCCGATGGCCATCCGTATGATTAAGCGCGCTTTGAATGCTGAGTTAGACGGTCAGCATGGTTTGATGGAGTTTGCCGGAGATGCTACTTTGATGTTTTATTTGATGGAGGAAGCTCAGGAGGGTAAAAATGCTTTCTTGGAGAAGCGTGATCCGAATTTTGACCAGTTTCCGAAGTTCCCATAGCAGCGTATGAAAAGGGCAGAATATAGCCGGTATTTATTGCATTTTAAGGAAGATGCCGGGACCTCTAGAGGAGTGTTGAAGGAAAAGGAAACTTTCTTTGTGAAGGTGTGGGATGAGAGTTGTCCGGAGGTGTTCGGCATGGGTGAATGTGCCTTGTTTAGAGGCTTGAGTGCAGATGACCGGAAGAATTATGAGGAGAAACTGGAGGAGGTATGTCAGCGGATAGAGGAGGTGAAGATGGAGGAGTTGGAAGAGTGGAGTTCTATCCGCTTTGGTGTGGAAATGGCTTTGCAGGATTTGGCGATGGGAGGTTGTCAGCTTTATTTTCCTTCTGCATTTACAGAGGGACGTCAGGCTATTGAGATTAACGGTTTGATATGGATGGGTGATAAATCGACTATGCTGCAGCGGATTCAACAAAAACTAGAGGCAGGTTTTCATTGTATAAAATTGAAAATCGGGGCCATTGATTTTGAGGCAGAGTTGTCGTTATTACAATATATCCGAGAACGATTCAGTCGCGAGAAGGTAGAGTTGCGGGTGGATGCAAACGGTGCATTTGCTCCGGAAGAGGCAATGAGTAAATTGGAAGCTTTGGCGGCTTTCGGTTTGCACTCGATAGAACAGCCTATCCGGCAGGGACAGTGGGAGGAAATGGCGCATCTATGTAGGGAAACACCAATTCCGATAGCTTTGGATGAGGAGTTGATAGGAGTGTATGGAAGGAAGAAGAAATTGGAGTTGTTGGAGAAAGTGCAGCCGCAATATATTATTTTAAAACCAGCATTATGTGGCGGTTTCTCTGGTGCTCGGGAGTGGATAGAATTGGCTGAGAAGAGAGGAATCGGTTGGTGGGTCACCTCTGCATTAGAGTCGAATATAGGTTTGAATGCTTTGGCTCAATGGGTGGCGACCTTGGGAAATCCAATGCCGCAAGGCTTGGGAACAGGTCAGCTTTATACCAATAATCTGTGGTCTCCCTTGCGTCAGGAAGGGGAATGTTTGATATACGGAAAATAATCGTGGTATGTTGGTTGTAAATACACATGATATTCATGAAGTTGGTTGTCTGTCAGATTTACCGGATGGAGAGTTGCAGACATTCTTGCGGGAATGGTTTGACGAGAAACCTTATGTTGTGGGACATACTTCCGGTTCAACAGGTAAGCCGAAAGAAATTTATTTGAGTAAGGAGGATATGCGTGCGTCTGCACGGATTACAAATCGTTTTTTTGGAATAGACCGAAATTCTGTATTGCTGCTGTGTCTTTCGGTATCTTATATTGCAGGTAAGATGATGGTGGTCAGGGCTCTGGAGACTGGAGCTGAGTTGTGGGTAGTGCCTGTATGTTCTCATCCGCTACAAGAAGTGGAATGGATAGCTGGGCGATCTGTGGATTTGGCAGCTGTAGTCCCGATGCAGATGGTGGTCTCGTTGCATGATAAAAAGGAGGCTGAATTGTTTGGCAAAGTACGGCAATTGCTGATTGGTGGAGCTCCCGTTTCTGAGTCATTGGAAAGCCGGTTAGGTGAATTGTCTACTGTTTCTTATGCTACGTATGGAATGACAGAGACGGTGTCGCATATTGCATTGCGGAAAATAGGATATGAAAAGGAGTACTTTGCTTTAGGGAATGTGCGGTTTGACCGAGATGAGCGGGGATGTTTATGTATAGATGCTCCGCATTTGCAGCAGCGGCATTTTGTTACCAATGATGTGGTGGAGTTGCTGGATGAACGGCATTTCCGATGGTTGGGACGTTGGGATCATGTGATTCTCTCCGGCGGCTTGAAGTTTTTTCCGGAAGTGATTGAGCGGAAAATCAGTGATTTATTTGATGGACGCTTTTTTATCGCATCACAACCGGATAAACGATTGGGGGAGCGTATTGTATTGGTGGTGGAGGGGCATTTGCCGATGAATCTTGATTTGCTGAAAGAGCAGTTGAGCAAGGTGTTGACTCCTTATGAAATGCCACGTGAATTTATTGTATTGCCTCATTTTGCAGAAACCCGTACGGGTAAGGTGATTCGGACATTCGATTAGTGGGTTATTTTCCGGTCGGGATGATTTTTTTTGTTTTGATAATAACCTTCTGTTCATCTGCCAGTGTTGTGGCAAACAAATAAATATCTCCTCCTTCTTTGACACGGCTGCGTTTGCGTATTTCTGCAACGGTCAGAGGAAAGTTGCGGACTGTGATATTGGCTTGTGGGATTTGTTTTTCTATCTGTTTGAGAAGTTTGCCGGAAAAGGGCATGACATCTTCAACAATGAAATGTCTTCCCGGAAAATCTTGACGTAAGACAGAGGAAGTATACAGATGACTGTGTCGGTGGAGTTTATTTGCTTCGTATCTGATGGCTGTTAATTTGAATGCTCCGCATTTCAATATGGCTGCATGGGGCTCGTATAGATAATGGCCGATGGTTGTAGCTGTTTGTAACGGAGCTTCTTTTTCTTCTGCTAAGGTGAAGTTGAAAGACTGTCGGTTGTCTGTATATTCGTGTAGATTGACTGCATGAATCCTGACCGTATGGAAATCCGAACGGGGAGAATCACCTTCCAATATAAAAAGAATTTCCTTGCATTCATTTTTAACGGCTACAACATGTATCTCTTGTGTTTCCGGAAGTAGGCGCAGAGTTTCTTCCAAATCGGCCATAGGCGAAATTTTGACGATAAGCCGTTGAGCTCGGTCAAGCAAAATGGGTTTTAATTGGATGATATCCGGTTCGCAATCAGTCAGTGCAAATACCCGTTTGTTGCAGTCTGCCCGTCTTGCGGGATCTATATAGAAAGTGTCGGCATGGAGGTCCTCTATAATTTCTCGCATGTCTGCACAGATGATTTTTATATTGTTTATTCCTAATACTTTAAAATTGTGCCTGGCTGCATCACAATATTGGGGAAAACGTTCGACGTATGTCATCTGTTCGACTTTACCGGATAAAAAATATGAGTCAACTCCCAGACCTCCGGTGAGGTCGCAACAGCTTTGGCCTTTTACCAAGGTTTGTTTATAATGTCCTGTTAACTCCGAAGAACATTGCTCAGTGGAAAGACGAGACGGATAGATGATCTCCTCGTTGGCAAACCAATCGGGCAGTTTTTCACGGACTTGCCGGCGGGCAAGGATTTGGTCTACTGCAAAAGGAATGTCAATATCCGGATAGCGTTTGGATGATAACAGCAGTTTGTTTGTATCTTCAAGGGCATGTGTGCGGATAAATTCTTTAAGTTCGGGGGATAGCTCCATTATTTGAAATTTTGTGACAAAGGTAGTAATTAAATTTTTTATTTTAAAAGGATTATCTTAACTTTGCACCGCAAAAGAGTGCGTTGTGAAATATATCTTAATGTGCATATTGTTTCTGGTGATGGCTTGTTCCTGGTGGACCGGCAAGGAGGATTGTCGTCTGGAGGAAACGCAGGATATAGAATATGCGGAGAGATATACCGGAGAGGCTGAGCAGCAGGAAGACAAGATTGTCAGTGTGTTGATGGCAGCCAACAAATGTGCAGATGTGTCTGTACACACACACGGTTCTTTCTTCAGCCAAATGGCCCGAAGATACCGCTCTTTAGGAAGTTGTTGGGAGAAATTATTTGAAAACCTTGTTTATGGTCAAGGTAATTGTCTGCATACTACTTTTAAAATTACATCCGTTCTGTCGGACGAATGTGATGCCCGTCTGAAAAATGCAGGGTATTATATCTATACGTTGCGTAAAATAATTATTTGATAAGAGCATTGTTGTTTATTTTTAGAGGAAAAGACTTGATAGTATTGAGTCTATTATCTCTGTATGTTTCTTATTTTAAAAATTATTTTATTCAAAATTACTATACCATGGGAAAATATAAAATTATTCACGAAGATATCGAAAATATTAATTCTAAAGAGATTGTAAAACAGACCAATATTTCAGGCATAGCGATTGTTATTATATTGGGAGCTTGGGTATTGGGAGCTTGGGGTATGACTTTTGACGACCCTAATTCTTCAATGCCAACCTTTTTGTTTACTGCTGCGGCAATTTTTTTCTTAAGTGGAGTGATTAAGTTATTGGTGAGTCGCAAGCGTTATGTATACTTGCCTACTAAAAGTGCCTTGAAGTTGGAAACTCTTTATTTTGATGTTCATGCAAGTGATGAGTTACAGGCTTGTTTGCAGATGAAACGTTTTGATGAATTGTCACTCATTAAGCGTGAGAAAGATAACGGTGTGAAAGTAGAAGCCATGCTTTCTAGGGACGGCCAGTTTGCTGCTGTGCAGGTGCTGGAATATGTTCCTTATTCTTTTGAAGCTGTTACTCCGGTAATGTGCTTTTATAAAGAAGAAGCCGGTAAATTGTCTGCGGCTTTACTTGCCGGTAAATGACGCTGACTAAGGTGAAACGATTGTTTAACTTTTTTTTAACCGCTTGTAAGTGAGGAAAAAATTGTAGACAATCGTTTTAATTAATAGTTTTGTGTCGTTGGAATGAATGTTAAATAAATATAGTTATGGCAGAAGAAATTGAAAGAATAAAATGCTTGATTATTGGTTCCGGTCCTGCCGGTTATACCGCAGCTATTTATGCTGCACGTGCTAACTTGAATCCGGTGGTTTACACTGGTATGCAGATGGGCGGTCAGTTGACAACTACAACTGAAGTTGAAAACTTCCCGGGCTATCCGGAAGGAGTTACCGGTCCTGTATTGATGGAAGATTTAAAAAAACAGGCAGAGCGTTTCGGTACCGATATTCGTTTTGGAATTGTTACTGATGTTGATTTTTCAGGTCATCCTCATAAAGTGACAGTGGATGGAAGCAAACAGATTGAAGCTGATGCTGTGATTATTGCTACTGGTGCTTCTGCTAAATATTTAGGTTTGCCTTCAGAAGAGAAATTCCGTGGTATGGGCGTAAGTGCTTGTGCTACTTGTGATGGTTTCTTCTATCGTGGTAAGGACGTTGCTGTTGTCGGTGGTGGTGACACAGCTTGTGAAGAAGCAACTTATTTGGCTGAATTGTGCCGCAAAGTATATTTGATTGTTCGTAAAAATTACTTGCGTGCTTCTAAAGCTATGCAGGAACGTGTTTTCAAAACACAGAATATTGAAGTCTTGTTTGAGCACAATACCCTTGAACTGACAGGTTCTGATATGGGTGTGGAGGGTGCACGTTTGGTTTATCGTAAAGGCGAACCGGATGAAGCTATCAAAGAAATTAAAATCGATGGTTTCTTCTTGGCTATCGGTCACCATCCGAACTCTGAAGTGTTCAAGAAATTTGTAAATGTGGACGAACAGGGATATATCATTACTGAAGGCGCTTCTACCCGTACAAATGTTCCGGGTGTATTTGCTGCCGGTGATATTATGGACCCGACTTATCGTCAAGGTATTGCTGCTGCAGGTACCGGTTGTCGTGCTGCTATTGATGCAGAACGTTATATCGGTGAATTGGAGCACAAATAAAAATATCCGATGATTGAATATAATGAAGCCCGGTATTTATGCCGGGCTTTTGTTATTTGATGGTGACAAGTGTTGCACCGTATCCGTATTGCTTGAAAGAGGCATCTTGGTGGTGGTGACGCTTGTATTTTCTTTGCAGTTCCCACAGTATGCGTTGGCGTAACACACCTTCTCCTTTGCCGTGGATGAAGACGATTTTTTGTCCTCGTTTTAATTTGTATTTTTCCATCGTTTTGTGGAAAATGTCAAGCTGATATTCTAAAATATCTTTGCTGTCCATTCCGGCAGTGGTTTCCAGCACTTCGTTTGTGTGAAGATCTATCTCTATGACATCGCTGTTCGTTGTATGTGATGGCTGAGGTGTTGCTGGTGTTGTGTTATCAATATGTTTTTTTTCTTTCAAAGCCTCTTTTAGCTGCTGTTCGTCGATCTCTTCCAGTTCAATTAACTGCTCTTTGCTTAAGGGGCGGAGTAGTGAAATGGAATTGAACCAACGGGCATGCTTGTAGGCTCCGGCCTTACACAGAGTGACGGTACTGATTTTTACTTCTGCGTCTATGGGACTTTTAATCGTGGTGGTTCCTTTTTGGAAAAATACAGCTTGTATGTTCACCGCTTTGATGCGGCTGTCTATATCTTTAATCGAATATAGTCCTAACGAGCTTGCAGAATCAGGCGGGCAGTTGCCGGCTACGATGCCGTTATACTTGTCTTCTTGTCTGAAAGATACCGAGTAGAGACAGGTCTGTGCAGTATCATTGACGATGAATAATTCATAGCGCGATGCTGCCAGGTTATTAAAGTTGTCCGGTACAATGGCCAAATACAGAGTGTCTGCCGATTGCATTTGAACCTGTTTTTGGTTTTGATTACCGACCTGAGAGGGTGCAGAAGGAGCAAGGTCTGTATGAATCACTACCAAGTCACTGATTGCTGCCGGTATTTCGAATCCATATTCGTCAACAAATACATTGACTGTAGATTTGTCAATAATGCCAGTTACTTTGCCTTCCAGCTTTTCTGTTAGGAATCTGACGATATCACCAATTTTGATATTCATAATTATAATACTTTGTATGTGATGGGTTCATCTGAATGGTGACTGGGACAATCATGATGGTCGCACAATTCTCCGTTGTCTTTCAGTTCGCCTTTCAGCCATGATTGTATGACTTCTTCTACCGGACCAGAGCAGCCGCGGATAACTTGAATATTGTTGTTTGCCAATACGTTTTTGGCTCCTTCGCCCATGTTTCCTGCCAACATCAAAGATATGCCTTCACTGGCAAGGACAGGGGCGATATTTGATTTGCATCCGCAACCTTCCGGAGATTCATGACGCTCTTTGGCTATGATATTTTTGTTTTCATCGATGGTGAATATGGTGTAATATTCACAGTGACCGAAATGGTCGTCTACTACGTTGTTTCGTGTTGGTATAGCTATTTTCATGATTTATTTTGTTTTGATTCATGCAAAGGTAACAAATATACTCCGCTTGTTCTACCAAAAGAATAAATTTAAAGTGTATCATGTAAATTTTGGACGATTTTATAGCGAAATCGTTTGAAATTATTAATTTAGCGGACTGAAAATTAGATAATTCATTAAAATAATATCAGATATGACACTTCAAGAGTTTCAACAGTCTATCAGAGAAGGTATTCCGTCAGAATTGCCTGCTCCGAAACCTTATGACCCGGCTATTAATCATGCCCCAAAGCGTAAGGATATTTTGACCAAAGAGGAAAAACAGTTGGCAATTCGTAATGCTCTGCGTTATTTTGAACCTCGCCATCATGCCGTGCTGGCTCCTGAATTCGCAGAAGAACTGGAGAAATATGGACGTATTTATATGTATCGTTTCCGTCCCGATTATGAAATGCACGCTCATAATATTTATGATTATCCGCATAACAGCCTGCAGGCTGCTGCCATTATGCTGATGATTAACAATAACTTGGATAAGGCTGTCGCTCAACATCCGCATGAGTTGATTACTTATGGTGGTAATGGAGCCGTTTTCCAAAACTGGGCTCAGTATCGTTTGGCAATGAAGTATTTGTCAGAGATGACTGACGAACAGACTCTGGTGATGTATTCCGGACATCCGATGGGACTTTATCCTTCGCACAAGGATGCTCCGCGTGTTGTGGTAACCAACGGTATGGTGATTCCTAACTATTCTAAGCCGGATGATTGGGAACGTTTCAATGCTTTGGGCGTTTCTCAGTATGGGCAGATGACTGCAGGTTCTTATATGTATATCGGACCGCAGGGTATAGTGCATGGTACTACAATCACAGTATTGAATGCCGGACGTAAGATCTCCAAGCATGGTGAAGGATTGGCTGGAAAATTGTTTGTGACTGCTGGATTAGGTGGTATGTCTGGTGCACAGCCGAAAGCCGGAAATATCGCAGGCTGCGTAAGTATTACGGCTGAAATCAATTCGAAAGCTACAGAAACCCGCTATACTCAAGGTTGGGTGGATGAAGTGATTGATAATTTGGATGATTTGATGACTCGCGTACGTAAGGCGAAAGAAAACAAAGAGGTGGTATCTATTGCTTACCAGGGCAATGTGGTGGATTTGTGGGAACGCCTGGCAAAAGAGGATATTACAGTTGAATTGGGATCCGACCAGACTTCGTTGCATAATCCATGGGCTGGCGGTTACTATCCAGTAGGTGTAAGCTTTGAGGATAGTAAACGTATGATGGCTGAAGAACCGGAGAAATTTAAAGAGAAAGTACAAGAGTCTTTGCGTCGCCACGTGGCTGCTATCAATAAGTGCGTGGAACGTTTCGGTACTTATTTCTTTGATTATGGTAATGCTTTCTTGTTGGAATCTTCTCGTGCTGGTGCTGATATTTTGAAACCGAATGGCGATTTTAAATATCCGTCTTATGTGCAGGATATCATGGGTCCGATGTGTTTCGACTATGGATTCGGACCTTTCCGTTGGGTATGTACAAGTGGCGACCCGAAAGATTTGGCAAAGACCGATGAGTTGGCAACAAAAGTACTTGAACAATTGGCTTCTGAGTCTCCTGCTGAAATTCAACAGCAGATGCACGATAATATCCGTTGGATTAAGGCTGCTGGAGAAAATCATCTAGTGGTGGGCTCTCAGGCACGTATCTTGTATGCGGATGCTGAAGGACGTATCCGGATTGCAGAAGCTTTCAATAATGCTATTAAGAGTGGCGAGTTGACAGCTCCAGTAGTATTGGGTCGTGACCACCACGATGTTTCCGGTACAGACTCACCCTATCGTGAGACTTCTAATATTTACGATGGTTCTCGCTTTACAGCTGATATGGCCGTGCAGAATGTGATTGGAGACTCGTTCCGTGGTGCAACCTGGGTTTCTATCCACAATGGTGGCGGTGTAGGCTGGGGCGAAGTAATTAATGGAGGATTCGGTATGTTGTTAGATGGCTCTGCTGATGCTGAGCGTCGTTTGAAATCAATGCTTTTCTGGGACGTAAACAATGGTATCTCTCGTCGTAGCTGGGCTAGAAACGAAGGTGCCGTTTTTGCTATTAAGCGTGCGATGGAGTCTAATCCGAATCTGAAGGTGACTATCCCGAATTATGCGGATGATAAATTGATTGAAAGTCTGTTTTGATAAATCTTTTCAGTGAAATAATAAAATCCCTGCAAGCGAATGTTTGCAGGGATTTTGGGTATCTGGTGAGTCTTGGTTAAAGCACTTCTGCAACAACGAAGGTGCTACCGCCAATATAAATCATGTCTTGTTTTGTGGCATTTTGACGGGCTGCTTCATAAGCTGTCGCTACAGTTGGATAACATGTTCCATGCAGACCGGCCGCCTGGGCTTTTTCTGCCAATATCTCTTCATTCATGGCACGTGGGATAGAGGCCTTGGTAAAATAGTAAATGGCATCTTTGGGTAAAATGCAGAGTACATGGTCGACATCTTTGTCGTTCACCATACCGATGACGAAATGAAGCTGTTCATATTGGCACTTCTGTAATTGCTGCACGATTTCTGTGATGCCATCAATGTTGTGTCCGGTGTCGCAGATGGTCAGTGGAGACTGGGCCAGAGTTTGCCAACGGCCGTGTAATCCTGTGTTGGTAATCACTCGGCTGATACCTGTACGCACCTGTTCGTCTGTAATCTGTAGACCTGCCGCTCGCAATGCCGGAATGGTTTCCAATACAGTAGGAATGTTTTTCCGTTGGTAGTCGCCTTTCAGTTCGCACGAAAGATTACAGAACTCTTCCCCGCTAGAACGTTTCAGGTGGTAGTTTCCTTCCGGATTCTTTTCCACTTTCCATTGTTCTCCGGCAAAAGAAAGGGTGGTGTTGACCGAGGCTGCTCTTTCTTCAAATACAAAGTCGTATTCTTTGTCCCGGACTCCTACAATAGCAGGAATTCCAGATTTGATAATACCGGCTTTCTCTCCGGCTATTTTTTCTAAGGTGTTGCCTAAAAGAGCCATGTGGTCAAAGGAGATGTTGGTGATGACAGATGCCAGCGGAGAGATGATATTCGTAGAATCCAGTCGTCCACCTAGACCGACTTCTATGACAGCAATGTCCACTTGTTGATCTGCAAAATATTTGAATGCCATCGCAACAGTCATCTCAAAGAATGACGGGTGAATTTGTGCAAACAGCTCTTTGTTATCTTCAACGAAATCAATTACATATTGTTCGCTGACCATCTCGCCGTTGATTTTGATGCGTTCCCTGAAATCTTTCAAATGGGGCGATGTATAGAGTCCGGTTTTGTAGCCGGCTTCTTGTAGAATGGAGGCCAACATATGTGATACGGAACCCTTTCCATTAGTGCCTGCTACGTGGATAGTCTTAAAGAGTGTATGCGGATGTTTGAAATATTCATCCAATGCAAGAGTATTGTCCAGATTGGCTTTATAAGCAGCCTGTCCTTCCCTTTGATACATGGGAAGTTGTGAAAAAAGCCAATTTAAAGTTTCTTGGTAGTTCATGATTCTGTATGATAAATGTTTTGCGTACAAATATAAGGAGATTTGGAGAATTATATTTTCATGATAATAAAAAAATCACTACTTTTGTGGGTTCGAAAACGAATGAAAAGTCTCTTCGAAAGAGGGACCTAGAAGTTAAGGATTGCTTGTATATGAAAGTAGATAAAAATGTACCTATACCCGTATTGAGAAGAATGCCTGCGTACCTGTCTTTTGTGAAGACATTGCAGAAGCAAGGAGAAAAATTTGTTTCTTCTACGCGAATAGCAGAGTATATGGAAATAGATTCTACACAGGTGACAAAAGATTTGTCGCATACCGGCATCTCGGGAAAAACACGTGTCGGGTACGAGGTGGATAGTTTTGTGACTGTGCTGGAGGATTTTTTAGGTTTTAGTCGAATGGATAGCGCATTCTTGGTAGGAGCAGGCTCTTTAGGTAGCGCTTTGTTGCAGGATAAGGGATTGTCGGCATTCGGTTTGCAGATAGAGGCTGCATTTGATACTGATAAGGCTAAGATTGGCACGAAGGTGAACGATATAGAGATCTTTCATATTGACCAGTTGCGGGTAATGGCTGCCGAACGGAATGTGGTGATTGGAATTATTACAGTGCCGGCAGAATATGCTCAGAATGTAGCCGACCTGATGGTGGCATGGGGAATTAAGGCGATTTGGAATTTTACTCCGGCACGTATCAAAGTCCCTTCTCATATCGTTGTGCAGAATACAACTATTTATATGAATTTGGCTATTCTGTTCAATAAATTGTATAATCAGGAATAATAAATTATATAATTATTCTATCTTTGCAAAAGATTAAAAATAAACTGCGTACGTAGCGTAGTGTTTAAATAGATTGATTATGATAAAGATTAAATTTCCAGATGGAAATGCAAAGGAATTCGAGTCGGGAGTAACCGGTCTTGATATTGCAAAATCGATTAGTCCGAAGTTGGCTAAGGAAGTGTTGTCAATTTCTGTAAATGGCGAAACATGGGATTTGACTCGTCCTATTACAGAAGATGCTGAAATTAAGTTATATACATGGGATGATGAAGAAGGAAAACATGCTTTCTGGCATTCATCTGCCCATTTGATGGCTGAAGCATTGCAGCAGTTGTATCCCGGTACAAAATTCGGCATCGGACCTGCTATCGATAATGGTTTCTACTATGATATTGAGCCGGGTGAAGGTGTTGTGTTGACAGATAAAGACTTGGCTGCCATTGAAAAGAAAATGCTTGAATTAGCTCGTCAGAAAGAGGAATTCTGTCGCATCGATGTGAGCAAACAGGAGGCACTCGACCACTTCAATGCATTGAACGAAACATATAAGGTTGAATTGATTAATGACCTCGAAGATGGTAAGATTACTTACTATCGTCAAGGTTCTTTTACTGACTTGTGTCGTGGTCCGCATTTGCCGGATACTTCTTATATCAAGGCTATTAAATTGACTAGTCTTGCAGGAGCTTACTGGCGTGGTGACGAACATAATAAGATGTTGACCCGTATATACGGTATCACTTTCCCGAAACAGAAAATGTTGGATGAATGGTTGGTGATGATGGAGGAGGCTAAACAGCGCGACCACCGTAAAATCGGTAAGGAAATGGAGTTGTTTACGTTCTCTCAGTCTGTAGGTGCAGGTCTGCCTTTGTGGTTGCCGAAAGGTGCTATGCTGCGCGACCGTCTTGAGTCTTTCTTGCGTAAAGTACAGAAGGAGTATGGTTATCAGCAGGTGATGACTCCGCATATCGGTAATGTCAATTTGTATAAGACTTCAGGCCACTATCAGAAATATGGAAAAGACAGCTTTCAGGTGATCACTACTCCGCAGGAAGGTGAAGAGTTTATGCTGAAACCGATGAACTGTCCTCACCACTGTGAGATTTATAAATTCAAACCGCGTTCTTATAAAGATCTGCCATTGCGCTTTGCTGAATTCGGTACCGTTTATCGTTACGAACAGAGTGGTGAATTGCATGGTTTGACTCGTGTACGTGGATTTACCCAGGATGATGCGCATATTTTCTGTACACCCGATCAGTTGAAGGATGAGTTTAAGAAGGTGATGGATATTATTTTTATCATTTTCAATGCGCTTAACTTTGAAAACTTTACGGCACAGATTTCTTTACGTGATCCGAATAATCGTGAGAAGTATATCGGTACTGATGAGAACTGGGAGAAGGCAGAGCAGGCTATTATTGAGGCTGCTAATGAGAAGGGATTGAAAACTACAGTTGAATTGGGTGAAGCTGCTTTCTATGGCCCGAAACTTGACTTTATGGTGAAGGATGCTATCGGACGTAAATGGCAGTTGGGTACGATCCAGGTTGACTATAATTTGCCGGAACGTTTCGATTTGGAGTATACCGGTGCCGATAATATGAAACACCGCCCTGTAATGATTCACCGTGCACCGTTTGGTAGTATGGAGCGTTTCGTGGCAGTGTTGATAGAGCATACAGGCGGAAAATTCCCGTTGTGGTTGGCTCCTGATCAGGTGGTAGTTATGCCGATTAGCGAAAAATTCAACGATTATGCTCAAAAACTTTCGGATTTATTAAATAATTCCGATATTCGCACCGTTTTAGACGACCGTAACGAGAAGATTGGGCGTAAGATACGTGACAATGAGTTGAAAAAAATCCCGTATCTCCTGATTGTCGGTGAAAATGAGATGAATAACAACACTGTTTCTGTACGTCGTCAGGGACAAGGAGACATGGGTACAATGTCCGTTGAAGAATTTATTGAAAAGATAAATAATGAAGTAAATAGTCAGTTAGAGACCATTTACAGTTATAAATAAACTAATATAAGGAGGATTTAATATAGCACAAAGAATGGAAGTCAGAGGCTCAAGAAATCAGGTTAGTAAAGAACCTCAGCACAGAATCAATGAGTCAATCCGTGCAGCTCAGGTAAGAGTTGTGGGAGAAAATATCGAAACGGGTGTTTACCCTTTACGTGAAGCCTTGGCAATGGCAGATGCCGCAGGGCTGGATTTGGTGGAGATTTCTCCAAATGCCGAACCGCCAGTTTGCCGTATCATTGATTATAGTAAATTTCTGTATCAACTGAAAAAGAAACAGAAAGAGATTAAAGCCAAGAGTGTCAAGGTCGTTATCAAGGAGATTCGTTTCGGACCTCAGACCGACGATCATGATTTCAATTTTAAATTGAAACATGCAAAGGAATTTTTGCAGGAAGGAGCTAAAGTAAGAGCATACGTGTTCTTCAAAGGGCGTTCTATCTTGTTCAAAGACCAAGGTGATAATATTCTGTCTCGATTTATTGCAGAATTGGAAGATTATGGCAAAGTAGAGGCAGCTCCGAAATTAGAAGGAAAGAAAATGATTGTTGTTCTGGCGCCTAAAAAACAGTAGGCTGCCGGAATATACAGTCGGTGAATTTGCAGGATATCGGTGAGAACCGGATAATTATATTTTTCTGAAACACTTTAAAATTAAGAGAAGATGCCAAAGATGAAGACAGTAAGTAGCGCTAAAAAGAGATTTACTCTTACTGCTACTGGAAAGATCAAAAGAAAACACGCTTTCAAAAGTCACATTTTGACTAAGAAAACAACAAAACAAAAAAGAAATCTTACTCATGCAACTGTTGTTGACGGACACAACTTGGAGTCTGTTCGCAAGATGCTTGTAATGTAAGAATTAAAGAAACTAGTTTATTAACCTGGGTGTCATGCCGTAAGTTTTCCAGAAGAGGAAACGCTGACATTCAAAAAATTAAAGATTATGCCAAGAGCTAAAAATGCCGTTGCTTCAAGAGCACGTAGAAAAAAGGTTTTGAAACAAACCAAAGGTAACTTTGGTGCAAGAAAAAATGTTTGGACGGTTGCCAAAAACACATATGAAAAAGGTTTGACATATGCGTTCCGTGACAGACGTAAAAAGAAATCAGAATTCAGAGCATTGTGGATTCAGAGAATTAATGCTGCTGTCAGATTGGAAGGGTTGTCTTACTCTAAATTTATGGGTCTGATTCATAAAGCTGATGTTGACATGAACCGTAAAGTTTTGGCTGATTTAGCAATGAATCATCCGGAAGCTTTCAAAGCTGTAGTTGCAAAAGCTAAAGAATTTGCGAAGTAATTATTGAAAAATATCCTGAGAGAAGGCTGCTGAGAAGCAGCCTTTTTCTGTATCATCTATTGCGCTAGTTTGGGAATAAGTATTAACTTTGCAA
The DNA here is from genome assembly GCA_945900015.1 of uncultured Odoribacter sp. Classification (GTDB taxonomy): domain Bacteria; phylum Bacteroidota; class Bacteroidia; order Bacteroidales; family Marinifilaceae; genus Odoribacter. The sequence continues at coordinate 34,973 of CAMDJC010000006.1, forward strand.
TAACTTAATAGATGTATCATATGAAAATAGCTTTATTGGGCTACGGCAAAATGGGAAAGATGATTGAGCGTATTGCGCAGGAGAGGGGACATGAAATTATTTTGACTGTAGATGATAAAAATAGGGAAGATTTTATTTCTGAAAAACTGAAACAGGCAGATGTTGCCATCGAATTTACGATGCCCGATGTGGCTGTAGATAATTATAAATGGTGTATGGAATGTGGGGTTCCGGTGGTATCAGGCACTACAGGGTGGTTGGAACAGTGGGAGGAAGTAAAGAAATGTGTGAAGGAGAAGAATGGTGGATTCTTTTATGCTTCCAATTTTAGTATCGGGGTGAATATCTTTTTTCGCTTGAATAAGTATTTGGCTAAAATGATGAATGGGTTCAGTGATTACCGCGTCTTTATAGAAGAAACTCACCATATCCATAAAATGGATGCTCCCAGCGGCACTGCAATCACCTTGGCAGAAGGTATCCTTGATAATCTGACAGCCTATCATTCATGGAAGTTGGATGAAGGCATGCCGATGGAGCCGGATACCGTACCTGTAACAGCCAAACGTATCGGGGAAGTGCCCGGTATTCATGGTGTGACATACAAATCGGCCGTTGATGAAATTGAAATCCGCCATTCGGCATTCTCTCGAGAGGGCTTTGCACAAGGGGCTGTATTGGCAGCCGAATTTATGGTCGGTAAAAAGGGACTTTATAATATGGACGATTTGCTTTCTGATAAATTATCATTTTGAAATATTGTATGACTATGAGAGATATCCTGACGAATAAATGGGTGAAATTTGGGATTGTTATATTCATCTACCTGCTATGGGCTTATTGGATTGGCAGTTGGTGGCTGTTGATATTGGTTCCTGTAATTTTTGATATCTATATTACCAAACGGGTACACTGGGCATTCTGGAAGAAAAAAGGTGTTGAAAAGCAGACGAAGGTGGTTGAGTGGATAGATGCGCTTATCTTTGCTGTCGTAGCAGCAACGTTGATTCGTATGTTCTTTTTTGAGGCATATACGATCCCGACGTCTTCCATGGAGAAGAGTATGATGGTAGGCGACTATCTGTTTGTCAGCAAGGTTGCCTATGGACCGAAGTTGCCGAATACACCGTTGTCTGTGCCCTTTACTCACCATACCTTGCCTTTTACAGCTAGTACCAAAGCTTATTCTGAAGCGATTAAGTGGCCTTACAAGCGTATTGCCGGAACATCCAAATTGAAGCGTGATGATATTGTTGTTTTCAACTTCCCGGCGGGCGACACTGTGATTGTGGGAAGGGAGAATCCGGATTATTATGCCCAACTGCGTGAAATGGCTAAAGGATTCCGCTTCCAATATCCCGGAATGTCTCAGACGGAGGCTGAAAAAAATACCCGTGATTATATACACAGCTCTTTTGAAGTGATTTCTCGTCCGGTTGACAAGCGGGAAAATTACATCAAACGTTGTGTCGGTATGCCGGGAGATAAGATTGAGTTGCGCCACCGTCAGTTATATGTAAATGGGGAAATGGCGGATAATCCGGAAAAACTACAATATGTCTATGAAGTGCGTACCAATGGTTCCCGATTGAATAAACTGAAATTGCAGGATATCGGTCTCGCTTTTGATGATATGATTGGTGACGAGTCATATTATGAATTGCCGCTGACGCTTGAAATGGTCGAAAAATTGAAGAAATTTCCTAATGTCATATCGGTTACTCCTCTCGAAGAGACTACCCCAAAAGCTGATATTTTCCCGTTTGATACGCTGAATTATCCTTGGAACGTGGATAACTTCGGTCCTCTCTATATTCCTAAAAAAGGTGATAAACTGGAATTGAATCTCAAGACCCTCCCTCTCTACGAACGGATTATCCATGCCTATGAAGGTAACGACCTGGAGGTGAAGGATTCTGTTATCTATATCAATGGACAGCCTGCGGATAGTTATACTGTGCAGATGGACTATTATTGGATGATGGGCGACAATCGCCATTGTTCGGCAGACTCCAGGTATTGGGGGTTTGTTCCGGAAGACCACATCGTGGGAAAAGCTTACTTCATTTGGCTTTCAATCGATAAGGACAAAAATTTCCTCGGTAAGATAAGATGGAATCGCATGTTTAGATTTATACATTAGAAAAGTGGTTTTTACCACTTTTTTTTGTATCTTGCCCTAACTAATGAAAAACATCTCGCCATGAAAACAAAGGGTAAAAAGACATTTGTGCTGGATACAAACGTGATTCTGCATGATTACAAATCAGTGTACAATTTTCAGGATAATGATATCATCATACCGATAGTTGTATTGGAGGAATTGGATAAGTTTAAAAAGGGGAACGATCAGATTAATTTTCACGCCCGTGAGTTTGTGCGTGAGCTGGATAAGATATCCGATAAGGATTTTTTTAATAAGGGTGCTTCGCTGGGTAAGGGGCATGGCAAATTGTGGATTCGTCCGGGCGTGCCGATGTCCGATCAGATTCTGCAGTCTTTCAAGGATGATACTCCGGACCACCGTATTCTGGCTGTCACCGAGGCTGTGGCTGCCGAACGGAAGGGAGAGAAGGTGATTCTTGTCACCAAGGATATGAATTTGCGTATGAAAGCGCGTTCTCTGGGTCTGGAAGCAGAGGATTATAAGACCGATCAGGTGATTGACCTGGATTTGGCCATCAACCATAGCGTTCGTGAAATCGATGATTTTGATGTTTCTTTGATTGATGAAATTTACAAGAATACCAATGGTGTGCCTGTCGCTAAGGTTTTTCCGGGACAGACTTTGAAGGGTAATTCCTATTATATATTGCGTAATGGCAATGCTTCTGTGCTCGCATGCTATGATCCGTTTTTGCAGGTGGTACGTAAAATTGAAAAGCCGAATATTTTCGGTATCTATCCTAAAAATGCAGAGCAGGCCTTTGCTGTAGATGCTTTGATGAATCCTCATGTGCAGTTGGTGGCTGTTAGCGGAAAGGCAGGTACGGGTAAGACATTATTGGCTTTGGCGGCAGCTCTCCAGCAGAACAAGGAGTATGAATTTATTTATCTTGCACGTCCGATAGTGGCACTTTCCAGCAAGGACCTGGGCTATCTTCCCGGAGATGTCAACGCGAAGGTCGATCCGTATATGCAGCCGCTTTTCGACAATTTGGGATTTATCAAGCGCCGTTTCAACATGCATAGTGCTGAAAATCGATTGATAGATGATTTGCAGAAGGATCAGAAGTTGTTGATTTCAGCTTTGGCATATATCCGGGGTAGAAGTCTGTCGGATGTTTATTTCATTGTCGATGAAGCTCAGAATCTGACTCCACATGAAATCAAGACAATCATCACTCGGGCGGGTGAAGGTACTAAAATGGTTTTTACTGGCGACATTGATCAAATTGATACGCCCTACCTGGATAAGAAATCCAACGGTTTGTCTCATCTGATTGACAAGATGGAGGGACAGGATATTTTTGCTCACGTGCATCTTGAAAAAGGAGAGCGGAGCCAATTGGCCGACTTGGCAAGTGATTTATTGTAAATATATATATTTAACAGATAGAATATGAATAAAACGTATCTTTTTTTAGCTGATGGATTTGAGGATATAGAAGCATTGGCAGTAGTGGATATTTTGCGCCGTGGTGGAGTGGAAGTACTGACGGTTGCGATTGCAGATAGTCTGGACGTGACCAGTGCTCATGGAGTTGTTGTGAAAGCTGACACTCTTTTGAAAGAGGTGCTCTCAGCAAAGGCTGAATGTCTTGTTTTTCCGGGTGGAATGCCGGGAGCTGAGCATTTGGGAAATTGCAAACCGTTGATGGAATGGATGCAAAATCATTATGAGGCAGGAGGATATGTCGCTGCGATTTGTGCTGCTCCGGCAATGGTGTTCAGTCAGTTGAAGGCTGGGCGTCGTTTGAAATTGACAAGCTATCCGGGTTTTGAACAATGCTTGCCGGAAGCGGATGTATTGGCTGATGGAGTCGTTGTAGACGGGCGGGTAATCACCGGTAAGGGACCGGGATTCGCCGTTCCTTTTGGACTTGGAATATTGCGTGAATTACGTTCTGCAGAGGTTGCTGATGGCGTGGCTGCCGGAATGTTGCTCGCTTGATTATAAATGGCCTGATAAGTCTGTATCCAACCGGCTTGTCAGGCTTTTTACATGATGATGAAATTACCGCTCGGAAATTTTCCTACCCACGAGCATGCCCAGCGTCCGTTGCGGTTTATCTCATACACTCGATTGAAAAATCCTTGTTGGCCGATCAGGCGTTCCACACACGCCCAGGCGGTATCCCGTTTGATGAAGTCCAGGATTTCCTCCTCTATGCCCGACTGGTCTTCGCCGGTCTCTTCTCCGATACGGTCTTCCATGTCGCACACGGCTTCATACACTTCATTGCCGATAGCCAGACTCACTGCCTCAAAAATGGCATCAATCTGTTTGTCATTCAGTTTTTCCAATGCTTTTTGCTCAATGGCTGCACAGTTGCGCCCCCATACCTCCAACATCTCTTTCCCGTGTGTGTCACAAGCTTCCCAGACGGTATCCACCACCCAGTAGGTCTGCGAGGGTTCGCCTGTCTTTTTCAACCAGGAAATGGTTTTGATTTCTTGGATAAACTGATCTATCGTTTTCTGTTGTTGAGGAGTCCAAAGCATAGCGGTTGTCTGTTATATATTGTTCCAAAGATTGTATCTCATGCAAAGATACGAAAATTAGCAGTTTTCTGCTACTATTTCTGCCAAGTCTTTTACAGGAACTTCTGTACTGTTTTTGCTGAATGTTTTTTTGCATAGCGGACAGGCTGTTACCAGCACATCAGGTCGGTAGGCAAGATAGGCATTCAGGGCATCCCGGCTGATGACGGTGCGTTGGGCTGGACTGATATGCGTATTGGCCAGAGAACCGCCGCAGCAGAGTGATTTCTTGCCGTCATAGCGGGTGGAAATACGTTGGCTGACGGTTTGCAACACCTTTTCTGGAGCATCATATACGCCATTGCCGCGTCCCAGTTCGCAAGGGTTGTGGAATACGGTCTTCACATCGCTCTGGCGGGGATGCAGTGCTTTTTCGCTGATCAGTTGTTCCAGATATTCACTGTGGTGCACCACACGGATATTCAGTTGGTAGTCCTCTTTGAATGTTTTATAGCAGATGGGACACGAGGTCACCAGTATTTCCGCACCGCTTGCAACGATGGCTGCTTTGTTTTTTTCGATGATGACTGAAGCTGCATGATGATTGCCCGCCAGTAGCATCGGGCGGCCGCAGCATACGCCTCCTTTTTCATCGATAAAGGTGTATTCAACGCCTGCTTTTTCAAAAAGGTAGTGCATGGATTGGATGACGTTTGGTGTCAATTGACCCATACAGCCGGCAAAGTAAGCCACCTTGGCTGTTTTGAGGGCAGGGGCAGGCACATAGGCATAGGTGTTTTTGGTGATATGCGTATGGTCTTGACGTTGACTGAGTCGCAGGGCATTGAGTCGGAGGTCTACCGGACAGGCAGCTTCGCAGCGTCCGCACATCAGGCAGTTGGAATCAGCCTCTGTATGGTCGAGATGGTGGCGCACTTTTTTCAGGAAATACACCGGTTGTGTGTCTTTCATGCCCAAAGAGGTTCCCAGTTGACACTGGTCGATACAGATACCGCAGCGTGAACAGGCGTATAGTTGGAATTTACTGATGGAGGTAAATTGACGCCCTTGTTGGATTCCCCAGTTTTTTAAAAAGATATATACGATTTCTGTCGGGATATGCATATATCGGGAGAATGGCAGCAGTAGGAAGAAGAGTCCTAAGGCCGATGAATAGGCCCACCAGGCCGGGTAGGCCAAGTGTTCGATGGGGAGAAAACTGTCAAAGAATGCTCCTGCATGGTGGGTCAGGAAACCTCCGCCTCCGCGTACTCCGCTGGTGAAGCTTTCTGCCAGGAAACGCAGCGGGAATATAAGCCATAACACAGTCAGTATCAGTCGGTCGAAAGGCCGGTGTTTTGTGGTACGTTGCATACCCAATGCTTTGGAATACATCCGTTTAAACCATGCCAATGCCAATCCTGATAAGATCATCAGTAGCACAAGGTCCATCAGAAAGGCAAAGGTATCGCTGTATGGGAATGTCTCTTGTGCCGGATGGAAAAAGCGGAAGAAGATAGCAAAGTAAGGGGGATTCAACAGGCTGGTATGATAGACCAGCGATTCTATTTTTCCTATGACGATTAAGAGAAACCACCCCAGACCGAAACACATGTGCATGTATCCGAGGAAGGGGCTGGTCCGGTATATCTTGTGGTGCACCAGGCATTCTAAAAATACCTCTCGGATGGCTTTAAGGGTCTTGAGGCTGAACATATTTCGGAGGATTGTACGCTTCTCTTCACGTGAAAATTTACGAATCCAGCGGAAATAGGTCACTGCCAGATAAATGAGCAGAATATTCAGTCCGAGGGTGAAGGGGAGTACAAACGGGTCGTAATACATGATGGTGGATTATAGTGTTTGGTTGTCGATATATTTGATCATACTGAGAATCATCCGGCGGGTGTCCACGCCTCGCGGGCATACGAGCAGGCATTTGCCGCACAGCATGCATTTGTGGAGTTGTTCCCGCACCTCGTTTGTCTCGCCTCTTTTCATCAGCATCTGCAGTTTGCGGATATTGAAGTCTGTGAACGAGCCTGCCGTACAGGTAGCGGTGCAACCTCCGCAGCCGATACAAAGACGGGTGCTTGCCACTTCGGCGTCGATTTGTTCTGCCATGGAGCGGTCGTTTTTGTCATAGTCAATGACACGTGCTCCGTTGATGGAAAATCCCCAGAAATTGGCCATGGTCTCTTTTGGGTTTTATGGGTTATTGTTTTGTGGTCTTCAGATAATGAATGATTTCTATTGCAGCCGAGCGTGCATCTGTCAGCGTATCGGTCAGGTTCATGGGGGCTGTGCTGCATCCCGCAACAAATACTCCCTCCACATTCGTACCATTAGGGATATAATGTGGGTCTTTCACCTGCAGGAATCCATTGGGGGCGAGATTCAGTCCAAGTTCTCTGGCAAGATATCTGCCTCCATCCGAAGGCTCCATGCCCACCATCAGCACCATCAGGTCAAGTGTCATGCGCAGCGGTTTTCCCACCAGTGTGTCCTCACACTTCACATACAATTGTTTGGATTGGTTCTCTGACGCTTCAGATAGACGTCCCCGCACAAATTTGATGCGGTATTTCTCCTGTGCCTCCCGATAGAGTTCTTCATATCCGGGACCGAACATGCGCATATCCATGTAAAAACAGAAGATTTCTGCCTCCGGAAGCATTTCCCGCAGTTCGATGGCTTGTTTCACTGCTGTGATGCAGCACACCTTCGAACAGTGGTAGTTGCATATCTTTTCATCCCGGGAACCGACACATTGTATCAGACCGATGCGTTGTGGGGTGGCGCCGGTTGTTGTGGTGATGTTGTGATTGGCAAACAGGTTTTCCAGGTCTACCGACGTAATGACATTTTCATAGATGCCATAGCCGTACTCTTCTTTGCGGTGGGCGTCGAAGGTGCGGAATCCTGTAGCCACCAGCAGCGCATCGCCTTCCAGCAGGGCTCCGTGATTCAGTTCCACCGTAAATTTGCCCGTTGTCGAGCGGGTGGTTTTCACCGGCTCGGAGTTGGTATATAGGTGGATGGAGGGATGTTGCAGGTGCTGTTTCAATTGCTGGCGCAACTCTTCTGCCTGTTTCCGGTCGGGAAACAGCTGATACCAGTTGTTCAGGTTGCCGCCTGTTTCACATTCTTTTTCTATCAATTCCACCGTAATTCCGGCTTCTGCTAGGCGGTAGGCTGCTTCACATCCGGCAGCTCCGCCTCCTATGATGATGACATTCATGTTTTTACTTTAAATAGGTTGGACATTTCGGGCGTCCCATGCTTTCGCCTCTCAGGTTTTTATATTTTGCTTCCGGATCGTAGGAGATACCCATTTTGTCGAGCAGGGGCTCTACATTTACCTGGTGCATCTGCAGACCGATTTCCCAAGGGTCATATCCCAACACCAGGGCGGCTGCCTCTTCGTAAGTCAACACCGGTATGCCGTGTCCGTCTTTGCCGTAGGTGGTGCCTTCCATCTCGCTGATGGTGTATTGCCATTTGTCCAGAAACATGGAGCAACCCGGACAGTTGGTGATGATGAAATCCGGTTCGTAGGGCTGCATCGATTCGAATTTTTTCTTGGAGTTGGCCACAGAAAAACCACGGTTGGCAAGCACCAGGTAGTTGCGGAAACCGAATCCGCAGCAGTGTCTGCGTTCCGGATAGTCCACCGGCTCGCCTCCCCAGGCTGTCACCATTCCTGACAGTACTGCCGGAAACTCTGCACCTCCAATGCCCTTTGTCGGGAACATCTTGGCATAGTGACAACCGATGTGGTCCACCACCCGCAGGGGTCTGCCTGTGTGTACATCGGTCAGACTGTGCATTTTCTGGGCTGCTATCTCGTGGCGGAATTTGTAGATGACATCCGATGTATGTGCCAGGTTCTTAGGCTTCTGAAACTCTCTCCGCGTAGCTTTCCATAAATATTCCCGTGTCTGTTCCTCAATCTCCGGATGAGTCTCCCAGGTGTGCAGGATTTCGGTGTAGATGCCGAATGAGGTGATGCACGAAGGGGTCATGTTTTCAAATCCGGCTTCGGTCATCAGGGCAAAATGGCGCGCCACCACCGTCATGATGGTCTCCAGCGGCACCACATCCGAGTGGTAGCCGATACCGGTACAGGTGGTATGTCGCGGGTCGTCAAAAACGGTCTTGCCCAGACGGTTGCCTAGAATGTCCAGATAGGCCCATTCCGAACCGGGGAAAAATGTCTGCCGGATACAGCTCCGGGCATAGTAATATCTGTCATCGGCTATCTCTTTCTGATAGTCTTTCCATATTTGTTGTTTGCCTTCGAGATTCATGATTGGATGTTATTGGTGTTGCCCGTTGTTTGCCATATAGGTATGTAGGAAATAGCTCTCTCCGTCCATGCCCATTTCTTTGGCTTTTTCCAGTGAGCGGTTCTCTATCTGTTCCATAAATTCTTTGCCGCCGGTCACTTCAAAGATTTTCCGGAGTTCTTCCATGGATTCGTCGTCCACTTTCCGTAACGTGCCGGCCCCCTCTTTCCGGTAGTTTGAGTGTACCCGCTCGTAGAGGTCATCGCGGTGTTCGTATATCCATTCCCACACGGGACCCTGTTCCGGATGCATCTCCGGCCGCACGATGTCCGGTGTCACGCAATAGCCGTAGTTGAGGATGTTGTTGCCCAACACGCGTTTCAGTGCAAATTGCTGACGTCCTTTCTCTGACTCTACGAACAGTCCCTCTTCCTGCGACAGTCGGCGTAGGGCCATAATCACTCCGCCCGGAGTATTGCTCCGTGGACAGCGGGTCTTGCACGACATGCATTCGCCGCAATACCAGATGGTTTCCGAACGCAGAAGGGTCTGCAGACTCTCTTCGTCCTGCCGTTGTACCGTGTCTACGATGATGCGGGGGTCGTAACTGTAAAATTCCGCTGAAGGGCAGATGGCTGTGCACACTCCACAGTTCATGCAGCTGTTCATGCTCTCTTGGTAGTGGATGTCTTGTTGAAGTTTCTCGGTTAATTTTTGCATAATGCCCGTGAATAAATGACCTGTTTTATCTCCTGCAAAATTACCGGAAAGTCGGGGCTGTCCAAACAATGCAAATGCGTATTGGACGGTGGTGTTTATACCTATGTTGAAAAAGCCGGATGCTGTTGGGCATCCGGCTTGCAGGTCATTCGCTGATTTTATGTATGGTCTTCATCAGTTGTTCGCCAAGACCGATGGTGTAGCCTTGCGAGAGGAAGACGACTCGGTTAAAGGTGTCGGCTATGATGAAGATGGGCAGGTCATCGCTTTTCAGCTCCATGTTTTCCATAATCATCCGGCGGATGCTGTTGTCGCGGTCTACTCCGTAGGTGATGGTTTCCGGCAGTGCGGGAAATTCATCCGGGCGGAAGCTGGCGAGTTGTTTTTCATCCGGGAAGAGCATCACCATGCCGCGTCCCCATTTTTCAAAGTCGCTTTTCAAAGCTGCAATATCACGGATGGCGTGGTTGGTCGGCTCCTGACGGGCTCCGAGTATGGCTACGATGAAGTAGCCGCGTCCGGTGGTTTGCAGGATGCTTTGTGCCTCTGTTTTGCCTTGCGGGGTAAATAGTGCTTCCGAATTGAAGTTGCCGATTACTTTCACCTCGTCTGGATTTTCTCTCATCACAAGTTCCAGACGGGTGTTTTTGTCTTTTTCTATGTTGAAGAAACTGACTTTGCTCAACACTCCGCCGCTGGCCAGACGCGTTCCTGTCACCAGCATGTAGTATCCCGTGTCCAGAGGCAGACCGTTTTTCAACAGTCGGCTCCAGCAGCTGCTTTTGTCCTCCGGGAAGGTGAGCAGTTTGAATCTGCCGTTCTCATACCGCGAGAGGGTGAAGTGGGAGTAATATACCGGGTCGGTCAATGCCTTTACAGCTTGGTAGCCGGCTGTCAGTGTGCCCTGAGGGGTATTTGCAGGTGCGGCTGCAGTGAAGTTGACATCCTGCCATTCTCCGGCCTCGTTGGCATATTGGGTCTTGCCGGTCACTTCGTCGATGCGGGCCGGAATGTTCAGACTGCGCAAGGCTGCAACATAGAATATGTCGCGTGAATGGCGGTCGGCGCAACAGGCTTTCCATACGCCGATGGGAGTCACCGGTATGCTTTGTGGATTCAGTTCGTCATGTAGGGCGATGTGTCGGTTACACCATTGGGTCAGGACATCGGGATTCGCCTGTACGGCTGCCGTATCTACCTCCTTGGACAGCTCTTCGCGCAGAAAAGCTTTGTAGGCACATAGCATTTCGTTCGAGATGCGCGGGTTGAGCACATAGCGGTCGAATAGGGGATGGGTCGCTTCGGGCGTTTCGTTCACATGGGCGGTAAATACCTCCTGTGGTATGTCTCTCAGATCTTTGTCCGACACCTCTTGCAACAGGCGGAGGGCGATGTTGCGTTTGTCCTGTTCCAATGTTTCGAAGGAGGCAATCAGCTCTTCGTGATTACCGCGGGATGCCAGTAATATCGGTGTGAATTTCTTGCTTTCCAGTCCCAGAGCTTTGGCGATGGTGTTTGCCTGTTCGGCATCCGGAAAGGTGGAGGTATAGGCATTGCGGATGGAATCTTCTTCAGCCATGCGGCGGGTGTTTTCCGCCCGTTGTTCGGGTGTTACGCTCACCGGTTTGTTGCTCTCGGTGGGGGGTACGATGTCTAAGTCTTGTTCGTTTACCTCTCCGGCCTGTTTGTCCAGTACAACGGTGAGTTGGTTTCCTTCCCGGAAGGAAAGTTTTCCGAAACCGAATTTTTTACCGTCGGTCGCCCAGACCAGCATATCGCCCAGACCGGCTGTCAGGTTGGTTTGTCCCTGTTTATCGGTCACTTTGCTGGCTACCGTGCAATATTCTGCATAGTTGTATATTTTGAAATCGACCTGTGCGCCTGCCACGGCTTTGCCTTGTTCGTCGGTGACGGTCACGGTGGCTGGGGTGCAGGGTGCATAGTTCTCGATCACATTGATTTCAGTGTAGCAGGGTGTCACGCTCATCACCTCTTCCGGTCCGTTATAGCGGCCGAATACCTTGGTGTGCATCAGCATACCGCGGCTGGCCGGGGCATTGAACCAGCCCAGGTTGAGCACCGGCTCCGGCTCGCAGGCTCCTAGAAAATACCATTTCCCGTCTACCCAAGCCTCTACCCAGGCGTGATTGTCATCGGTATGTGCCCAGCGGGGAGTGTAGACCTGTCGGGCGGGAATGCCCACCGACCGCAGGGCGGCTACCAGAAAGGTCGATTCTTCTCCGCAGCGTCCGTAGGCTGTCTTGACTGTCGCCAATGGCGAACTGGTCCGCGAGTCGCTCGGAGTATAGATGGCTTTTTCATGGCACCAGTGGTTCACCTCCAGCACGGCGTCGTATAGGGAAAGTCCCTTCACTCGGTCTGCCAGCTCTTCGTAGAACACCTGACGCGAATGGTCGAGATTTTCATTGTTTACTCTCACCGGCATCACAAAGTGGCGGAATTCCCGTTCTGGCACAGTCTTTCCCCAGGGCATCTCTGCTCGTGCTCGCAGGGTATACCGGATGTTGTTCAGCCAGAATGACAAGTCGTAGTCTGTCACATCGCCAATCGGCATGTAGGCGTAGAGAAATTTGCACGCTTCCTCCTCTTCCGGTGTGAGCTTGCCGTCACTGTTGAGTTGGATATGGGGGAATAGTTGCTGTTTGTTTGCAAAGTCTTGTTCTACAACCTGCCGTTCCTGTGGGTCTGTAATGAAATGACGGCTGTTGCAGGAGGCAAGGCTTCCGATAAGGATGATGCCTGCCAGAATAAGGTTATTTAGTCTCATATTTGATTGTATTGAATGTTGACGGATAAGAAAACCTGCGCCTCTGGCAGAAACGCAGGTTTATATCGGAGACGCTGTGCGTCGTTTTCCCGTTCCTATTTTATGTTGATGTTGTTGTAAAGGAAACGCTTGATTTTATGTGTCGGAGTCTTTTCAAAAGGCTCATGCTGCACCAGCACCAGTTGCAGTTTCGAGAAATTGTTTACTCGTGCGTTTACATAGTTGAACAACTCTTTCTTCTGCTCCTCGACATAGTCGCTCACGGCGCTCTTGTAGTTGCCCGCCTGGCTCTTCAGCTTCTGGTACTGCTTTTCCAGCTCTTCCATGTTGAAGTGTACCATGGCCACCAGCTTGCCTTTGGATTCTACAACCAATGATTCGTTTACGAAACGGAAGTTGTTGATGATAGATTCAATCTCCTCCGGATAGATATTCTCGCCCGACGAACCGAGTATCATGGTCTTGATGCGCCCGCGGATGGTCAGTCGTCCCTTCTGGTCGATGCTGCCGAGGTCGCCGGTCTTGAACCAGCCGTCTTCGCTGAACACCTCTTTATTCAGTTCCGGTTTTTTATAATATCCCTTCATCACGTTGGGACCCTTGATCCAGATTTCTCCCTGACCGTTGGCATCCGGTTCGTTGATTTTCATCTGTACGCCTTCCATGGCAAGACCCACGCCTTGCAGGAATGTGTGTTTCGGACCCGAACCGGCTGTCATGGGCGCGGTCTCTGTCAGTCCGTAGCCGATGGCATACGGGAATTTGGCTTCACGCAAAAAACGCTCCACCACCGGATCCAGCTTCGAACCGCCGATTCCGAAGAATACGATTTCTCCGCCGAATGTCTGCATCAGCTTTTTACCCGCCAGACGGTTAAGCAGCTTCCGGGTAGGGGCGAAGTTGTATAATTTTTTCATGAAAGCATTGCTCGTGAATTTCGGCAACACCTGTTGTTTGTAGATTTTTTCGATAATCAGAGGCACCGACAACATCATGGTCGGGCGGATTTTCTGCATTGCCGGCACCAGCAGTTTCGGGGTTGGCACCCGATCCAGATAGTACACCTGCGCTCCGAACATCAGCGGCAGCAGCAAACCCAGTGTGTTTTCGAAAGTATGAGCCATCGGCAGGATACTCAGAAAACGGTCGCTCGGCACAATCGGCTGGATGGTGGCGCACTGTTTCGCATCCCACACCAGGTTGCGGTGTGTCAGCTCCACGCCTTTTGAAAAACCGGTTGTTCCGGAGGTATAGATAATAGACGCCGTGTCTTCTTCTTCCACTTCCACAGCCGGCAGGGGAGTCAGGTTATTCAGGTCGATGTTGTTTTCCAGTTTTTCAATATCGGCTGCCGGATAACCTTCCGGTATCACTGCGAACGTGTTCATCAGCACTTTCTTCTCCAAAGTGGCCATCCGTATATCCGCTACCAGTTTGTAGAGCAACTTCGAAACAAAGATAATCTTTGCTTCCGAGTGTTCCAGGATGTTCTCAATTTCGGGTGTACTGAATCCCGGCAACACAGGCACGGCAATCGCCCCCACTTGCGCGATGGCAAACTGCGTGATGCCCCAATTGGGCATGTTGGCACTGAGAATGGCTACTTTATCACCCTTCTTGATTCCTGATGCGACTAGAAAATTGGATATAGAGAGTACCTCCTTATATAGGTCCTGATAAGTTCGCTTCCCGCTTTGAACAAAGTTCAAAGACAAATTGTTCTTGAATTGGGAACAGCTGTTTTGAAGCAGTTCCGGTAAAGTCAATTTTTTTAAGAGCATTCGTTTATAAGTTGCAATTTGTTGGCAAAGTTACTCCTTTTTATCGAATATCCGAAACTTTATTGTTAATTTGTTATTAAAAAGAAAGGAACCGAAAGCTCGGTTCCTCACTTTTTCTTATTTCATCGGAATGTTTTTCAAGGTCTCTTTCAGGTACTCCCAGAATTTCACAACCGACGGGATGTTTATTCTTTCGTCCGGTGAGTGCGGTGAGCAGAGGGTCGGTCCGAAGGAGATCATGTCCCAGTTCGGATATTTCGAACCTAAAATACCGCATTCCAGTCCGGCATGGATGGCCATGATGGCAGGACGGGTGCCATACATCTTTTCGTAGATTTCCTGCATCTCGTTCAGGATGGCTGAATCCGGATTCGGTTTCCAGCCCGGATATCCGCCTTCGAAGTTGATTTCATCAGCTTCTGCCAGCTCGAATACGGCACGGATTGACTGAGCCAGGGCATCTTTGGCTGTCTCTACAGATGAACGAAGCAAGCTCTTCACGATGATTTTGCCGTCTTTGCTCTGTACGATGGCCAGATTGTTGGAGGTCTCTACAGTGCCCGGCATGGAGTCGATCATGCGTACCGGTCCGTTCGGACAAGCCAGGATAGCGTTGGTGATGCGGAACTGGCTGCAGCTGTCAATGACGAACGACAGCATTTCGGTAGCCTCTGCGCTTACGCTCAGGGTCGGTTCTTTGGCGCTCAGCTCTGCCTGGAAGATAGCCTCAGCCTCTTTCACGGCTGCCTGCAGTTTCTCTGCGTTTTCTGCCGGCAATACAACGGTGGCAAACGACTCACGCGGGATGGCATTGCGCAGTGAACCGCCTAAAATATTGGCGATGCGCAGCCCCAGCTCTTTCGCATAGGTCTTCAGGAAGCGGAACAGCAGTTTGTTGGAGTTGCCGCGGCCCAGGTTGATGTCCATTCCGGAGTGTCCGCCTTTCAGACCTTTGATGGCCAGACGGAAAGCTGCCATGCCTGCCGGCACTGCCTCTTCTTTGTATTGGAACGATGCCGAGAAGTCGATACCGCCGGCACATCCTACGTACAGTTCGCCTTCAGTCTCTGAGTCGAGGTTCAACAGGATATCGCCGTTCAGCAAGCCCGGTTTCAGTCCGTTGGCTCCGTCCATACCGGTCTCTTCGGTTGCGGTGATCAACACTTCCACCGGTCCGTGAGGAATGTCGGTAGATGTCAGGATAGCCATACCGGCTGCCACACCCATACCGTTGTCAGCTCCCAGTGTCGTACCTTTTGCACGCACCCATTCGCCGTCAATGTAGGTCTGTATCGGGTCGTTCTGGAAATCGTGAACGGTATCCTCGTTTTTCTGGGGCACCATGTCCAGGTGGCCCTGCAGGATTACTCCCTTGCGGTTTTCCATTCCCGGAGTGGCACCTTTGCGCATGATGATGTTTCCGGCTTCATCCATGAAAGCCTCGATATGGTTTTCTTTTGCCCATTCCAGCATGAATTTGCGTGCTTTTTCCTCGTGGTTGGAGGGACGGGGCACTTGTGTCAGCTTGTAAAAGTTTTCCCAAATAGCCTTGGGTTGTAAATCTTTGATTGTAGTACTCATTTTTCTATATTTTAGATTTATCGTTTTTGCATGTGATCTTTCAGGTATTTCACGAATTTCGTGTAGAGCTGCAGACTGGTCTTTCCGCCAAAGATGCTGTGGTTGCGGTTGGTGTAGATGGCCATGTCAAACTGTTTGTTGGCCTGCACCAGACGCTCTGCCAGTTCGTAGGTGTTCTGCACATGTACATTGTCATCCGCTGTTCCGTGGCAAAGCAACAGGTTGCCTTTCAGTTGGTCTACGTAGTTCATCGGTGAATTGTTGTCATAGCCGCTCTCATTTTCTTCCGGAGTGCGCATGTAGCGTTCGGTGTAGATGGAGTCGTAGTAACGCCAGTTGGTCACCGGTGCGATAGAGATGGCAGTCGAGAAGATATCGCTGCCTTTCATGATGCAGAGTGACGACATGAATCCGCCGAAGCTCCATCCCCAGATGCCGATGTTGGCAGCGTCCACATTGGGCTGTTTGCTCAGCCATTTGGCAGCAGCGATAACGTCGTCGCTTTCGATTTTACCGAGCTGGCGGTAGGTGCATTTGCGGAACTCCTCACCGCGGGCTGCGGTTCCGCGCGGGTCTACACACACCACGAAAAATCCCTCCTGTGCCAGGTAGTCCAGCCAGTTGAGGCTCCATTTGTTCATCACCTGCTGTGAGTTCGGACCGCTGTATTGGGTAATCAGCAGCGGATAGTTCTTGCCGGCTTCCATGTTCACCGGTTTCATCATCCAGGCATTCAGCATGGTTTTGCCGTCTGCTGCGGGTATCTGGATAAATTCACGTTTTGACAAAGTATAGTCCTGCAGTTTTTCGCTTACTTTCTTGTTTTCAGCCAACACTCTCACCGCTTTGCCTTTGGCATTGTAGAGGGTGGTCACCGGCGGCAGCTCGGTGTTCGATGCCACGTTGATGTAGTAGTTGAATGTCTTGCTGAAGCTTGCTTCGTTCCAGCCTTTGGTCGGGGTCAGTTTTTTCTTCTGTCCTTTGATGTTGATGCTGTATACATATTTTTCAACGGGCGACTCTTCATACGAGGAGTAGTAGAACAGTTTGCGCACAGGGTCGTATCCGTAGAAGTCGATGATATCGAAATTACCCTTGGTCAGCGCCTGTTTCTCTTTGCCGTTCATGTCGTAGAGGTAGAGGTGCATGTAGCCGCTCTTCTCGCTGGTGATGACAAACTGGGTGCCGTTGTCCAGGAACACCAGGTTGTCCAGGTTGCTCTCGGCAATGTAGTATTTGTTTTCCTCGCGGTAAAGCGGAGTAGTGGTGCCCACTTTCACGTTGGCGAGCAGCACTTCCATCTTGTTCTGATGGCGGTTCAGGCGGATGATGGCCAGCTTTTTCGGATCCTTGGTCCAGTGGATGCGCGGCAGATAGATATCCTCCTCCTCGCCGGTATCCATTTTCAGGGTAGTGCGGTCGTTCACATCATATACGTGTACCGACACTTTGGAATTTTTCTCGCCGGCTTTCGGATATTTATATGTATAGTTGGAAGGGTAGAGTTTGTTGGCTTCCAGTGCCGGGCTCTGTCCTTCGAACATGTTCATCTGGAACTCGCGCACTTCGCTTTCGTCAAATTTGATATAGGCGAGGGCGGATCCGTCCGGAGCCCATTCAAAGGCACGGTTGAAGGCGAATTCCTCTTCATACACCCAGTCCGGCGCTCCGTTGATGATGTGGTTGAACTTGCCGTCAGAGGTGATCTGACGTTCCGAACCGAAACGGAGGTCGTGGATAAAGAGGTTGTTGTTGCGGACAAAGGCGATGCGCAGACCGTCCGGTGAGAAGGTGGCCAGCTGTTGGCTGCCTCCTTCCGACAGCGGTTTTATCTCTTTGTTCTTGAAATCATAGATATAATAGTCGGCTGTGAACGAACGTCTGTAGATAGGGCGGATGTTCGTGCAGATCAGCAGTCGGCTTTCGTTTGCATTGAAGGTGTAGTCTTCGATGTATTGGATGGGGCAGTTTTCGATTTTTGACAAATCGATCAGCTCGCCCACCGGCAGCCCCGTCTTGTAGCTGTATTTTACAATGCGTTTGCCTCCGCCTTCCACTACGGTGTAGTGTTCTCCGTCATTCATGGAGCGCAATCCCTGTACTCCCTGGGTACGGAAAGTCCCGGTAACAAAAAAATCATTCAAACTCAACTGCTTGTCCTGTGCAAATACTTGGCAGCACGCCAGTACAACCAGCAATAGCATTCCACTAAATCTTTTCATGTCTAATTGTCTTCTTTTTTTATTTATTTTCCGTCCCCAAAGGTTTAAAAAAAAACTTGCTTTTGCAAATGTTTGCATGAGATTTCATTGCATTATGAGGTATCTGTTTTGCAATTCGTTTGGTTTTATTACCTTTGCCGTCTAATTTAAGCGGGTTTATAGAATATGATGCAATATACTCTTTTGGCAAAGGATAAGAACAGTGAGGCTCGCTGTGGTGTTTTGACTACGGCGCATGGGGAGATTCACACTCCGATTTTTATGCCGGTGGGCACCGTCGGCTCGGTCAAGGCGGTACACATGCGCGAGCTGAAGGAGGATATCCGTGCCGAGATTATCCTGGGCAACACCTACCACCTCTACCTGCGTCCCGGTACGGAGATTCTGCAGGCGGCAGGCGGATTGCACAAGTTCAACGGCTGGGATCGCCCCATCCTCACCGACAGTGGCGGATTCCAGGTGTTTTCGCTTACGGACACCGGACGGAAGATTACCGAAGAGGGGGTCACTTTCCGTTCGCACATCGACGGCTCGAAGCATCTGTTCACGCCGGAAGGGGTGATGGATATCCAGCGTCGCATCGGTGCCGATATCATCATGGCTTTCGACGAGTGTCCGCCGGGAACCAGTGATTATAAATATGCCAAATCATCGCTCGAACTGACCATGCGCTGGCTCGAACGCTGCGTGAAGCGCTTTGATTCCACCGAGCCGCTCTACGGCTACGAGCAGAATCTTTTCCCCATTGTGCAGGGATGTGTCTATCGCGACCTCCGCGAACGCTCGGCAGAGCATGCCGTGTCGCTCAACCGGGCAGGATATGCCATCGGCGGACTGGCAGTAGGGGAGCCGGCAGAGGATATGTATGCCATGATTGAGGTGGTCAACCGTATCCTGCCTAAGGATAAGCCGCGCTACCTCATGGGTGTGGGTACGCCCGAGAATATCCTCGAAGGTATCGAGCGGGGCGTCGATATGTTCGATTGTGTGATGCCGACCCGCAATGGCCGCAACGGAATGATTTTTACCACCGAGGGGACTATCAATATCAAAAACCAGAAATGGGACCGCGATTTTTCTTCCATCGACCCGCTGGCGCTGGCTTATGTCGATACCGACTATTCCAAGGCTTACCTGCGCCACCTGATCAAGGCGGACGAGATTCTCGGACTCCAGATCTGTTCCATCCACAACCTGGCGTTTTATCTCTGGCTTGTGCGCGAAGCACGCAAGCATATCCTGGAAGGCGATTTCGTGGAATGGAAGAAGGGGATTCTCCCGCGGATAACCAGACGACTGTAGTTTACGTTCAACGCTCTATTTCATCATGAAGAAACTTGATTTATATATCATCCGCAAATTCCTGGGAACTTTCTTTTTCTCGCTGATTCTGATTCTCTGTATTGTCGTGGTGTTCGACATCTCCGAGAAGTTGGGCAAGTTCCTGGAGAACGAGGTGCCGGTCAAGGCGATTATTTTCGGATACTACCAGAATTTTATCCCCTATTTCGCCAATGTGTTCTCTTCGCTGTTTATCTTTATCTCGGTGATTTTCTTCACCTCCAAGATGGCTTATTCCAGCGAGATTATTGCAATCCTCAGCACCGGTATCAGTTTCCGTCGTTTTGTGGTGCCTTATCTGTTTTCGGCTTCGATTATTGCCGTGCTTTCGTTTCTTTTGTCGGCTTTTGTCATTCCGAACGCCAACAGCAAGCGCATCGAGTTCGACAAGCAGTATATGAACAAGCGTTATGCCAACAAGGAGCAGCATATCCACCGGCAGATAGCTCCCGGCACCTATATTTATATGTCGTCTTATTCCGTATCTTCCAACATCGGCTATGATTTTGCCATCGAGCAGTTCAAGGGCGATACGCTGGTCAGCAAACTGACCTCTTCGCGCGTCACCTGGGACAAGGATAGCAGCCGTTGGGTGATTCACAATTGGAAACTGCGCGAAATCGACGGGGAGAAGGAGACCTATACCACGGGCAGCCGCATCGATACGGTGATGGCTTTCCAGCCTTCGGAGTTCTCCGAGAATCCCAAGCGTATCAAGGAGCAGCTCACCTATCCCGAGCTGGGCGAATATATCGAACGCATGAAGATGAGGGGTAGTTCCAACATCATCGAGTTCCAGATTGAGAAATACAAGATGGTCGCCAATGCCTTTGCCACGTTTATCCTCACCATCATCGGCGTGAGTATCTCCTCCCGCAAGATTCGGGGAGGAATGGGATTTCACCTCGGCCTCGGGCTGCTGATCAGTTTCTCCTATATCCTTTTTATGCAATTTTCTACGGTTTTTGCAACCAATGGCGGGATGAATCCGTTATTAGCCGTGTGGTTGCCGAATATTCTATACACATTTATTGCCATTTTCACCTATTGGACCGCACCCAAGTGATATTACTTATATAATAATATATTCAATCAAAGATGGAAAAAGAATTCAACAGGAACCAACGTTCCTATCGTCCGCGGAGAGATGATAGTCGGGAGGACTACCAGAGCGGAAGAAGATATAACGGCGAACGTCGCGAACGCAGTTTCAACAACGGTGAGCGTCGGGAGCGTACTTTTAATAACAGCGGCGAACGTCGCCCTCGTAATTTCGGTGATGGCGAACGCCGTCCGCGCACTTTCAACCGGGAGGATAACCGCCGGGAACGCACATTCAGCCGTGATGGCGAACGCCGTGAGCGTTCTTTTGATGCGTCTGCCCGCCCGCGCCGTCCGCGCATTCAGGATAACCGCCGCCGGGAATATGTTCCCCGTGAACGGGCTGAGATTTCATCCGACGAGAAGGAGGAACTGCGCCGGAAGCACTACAGCAAAAAGAAGCAGCTGGTTCATCGTCTGAAAAATGAGGATGAGAATACCGAGCTTCGCCTCAACCGCTATATCGCCATGAGCGGTGTCTGCTCGCGTCGCGATGCCGATGAGCTGATTGTTGCCGGCCGGGTGAAGGTCAACGGTGAGGTGGTGCAGACTGTCGGACAGAAGGTGAAGCGTTCCGATGCCGTGGAGGTTGACGGCAATGTGATTGTACCCGAGCGCAAAGTCTACCTGGTGCTCAACAAGCCGAAGGATTATGTGACCACCGTGGAGGACCCGCTGGAGCGCAAGACGGTGATGTCGCTCATTGAAGGTGCCTGCAAGGAGCGGATCTATCCCGTGGGACGTCTCGACCGGCAGACTACCGGTGTATTGTTGTTCACCAACGATGGCGACTTGGCGAAGAAGCTGACCCATCCGAAGTTCGACCATAAGAAAATCTATCACGTATTCCTCGACAAACCGCTGGAGGAGGCGGATTTTGAAGCCATTTCCAACGGAATCGAGCTGGAGGACGGATTTATCAAGGCGGACGAAATCAACTACACCGCTCCGGACCGTACGGAGGTGGGTATTGAGATTCACTCCGGTAAAAACCGCATCGTACGCCGTATTTTCGAACATTTCGGCTACCAGATTCTCAAGCTCGACCGGGTCTATTTTGCCGGTATTACCAAGAAAAACGTGCCGCGCGGAAAATGGCGTTTTCTGACGGCCAGAGAGGTGAATATGCTGAAAGTGTACTAAATTTTGATTCATGGAAACGGAAAATATCGATTTGTTTGACATCCTGGAGAAATTGTGGCGTCGCAAGAAGGCGATTTTTGCCTGGATAGGCGGATGTCTGGTTGTGGGAGTGGTGCTGGTTTTTCTTTTGCCCCGTCAGTATAAGGCGGAGTGTATGATGCAATGGAAGCTGCCTAAAGATTCTTATCAGATCTCTCCCTCGTTCTATCCGGATCTCTTTTACAGCGACGCTTTTATGCGTGAACTGAGCCGCCGGGTGCAGGAAGTGTCGGCGGATGGTGATACGCTCACTAGCGACAGATTGCGCAAAGAGTTGTTCATTGCCTTGAATATGAACGAAAACTACCTTACTGTGGGTGCCGAGACCGGCCATCCGAAGCAGGCTGCACTTTTGGCAGAGCAGGCTCGTCTGTTGTTGGAGGAGTATATCCGTGAAGAGGGCAGTAAAAAGATGCGGGTAGAACTTGATGCTGTAGAGAAACGCTACCTCAAGATGAAGGACGAGTTGCAACACCGCCGGCAGCAGTTGGTGGAGTCGCTGGAGAAGACCGCTTCGCTTTCCCCTGTCCGTCGCGAGGTGGAGAAAAAGATTCTGCTGGAGGATTACGACCTTTTTTATTCGCTCTATTCGGATTGTGTGGGCGAATACGAGAAGACACGCATCCGTTGTCAGGACGACAGTCTGGTACTGACCGTCATCAAGCCGGTGGCTGAACCGGCGGTTCCTTCCCAACCCCGTCCGCGCCTGCTCTTGGCGGCAGCGTTGTTCCTGGGTATTTTGCTGGGATGCGGATGGGCATTGTTGATGCCGGAACGTCGCCGTTAGCAAGTCATGTTTTGTTGATATAAATAAAAACGCCTCCGCAAAGGAGGCGTTTTGTCTGTTAGGAGATATAAACGGTCGGAGAGGTCCGTTTTTTGGATCGGCTGACCGCAAATACATATATATGCATTTTGTCGGATTTCCAGTTTTCGGGATATTCAAAAGAGGAAGAGGCTCCCTCTGCACGGGTCCCGATTTTATGCAGTCTGGCTGTCTTCAATTCCTCCTCGTAAATACCGGCATAGATGACATCGTCTCCTGCGCTCAATCCGTCTGCAGCTTGCGGTGTGCTGGTGAAATTGATGAGGCTGCTTGATTTCTCAGCCGAAACCTTCGGTGCTGTCAGCACTCCGTCCGATACGATGAACTTTTTAAAATCAGGTGTTGCCTGAAACTGGTCGTCCACGGCAATGTTAGCCACATTCAGCTTCGTAAACATATTATAGGCAGTCAGGCGGATCGGTCGGTTGCAGAATCCGGTTGTGATAATCGGAGCGAATCTTCTTGAGAGCTCGATGACGGCTCCCATGCGGGCACGTTGTTTCTGTTGCTCCGCGGTGCGTGGGTTTTTCACCTTGGCGGGACGGGTGCGGATGATTCCGTCCGGACCTTTTTTATAAAGCACGGTATTAGCCAGTTTATTACGCAAAGAATCGAAAATAGCAGAATGATATATAGCCATAATTTTTAAGAATTTAAAATTTAACAATGAGATAACTTAAAAAGAATGGGAGCTATGATCAGGCTTCCTGCTGCGTACTCCCGACCGGGAGACTGTTGATACAATGGTGGTGATTTCTGTCATTGTGTGCTGCAAAGATATAATCAAAAATATGGGATTTCCAAATTTTTTGGCAATTATTTTTCGTTTTCTATGAAAAAATATTTATTGCCGGAAAAAGCGGACTTCTCTTTATTGGCAAAATAGAGATAGAGATGCCAGTCTGTTTCATGGTCTGCCGGCAGGGGCAATACCGCCTCCTGGGCACCTCTCCGGATATCGGGGAGGGGGAAGATTTCGATGTCAAAACTGCCGTTGTCCCTCAGCCAGAAGGCCTGCAGGCGGTCGTTCTGCCGCTCCTCGGTCAGTTGTTGGCTGGAACACCATTTCAGTTGCACATGGTCGGGGTCCACCCGCCGGATGCTCCATTCGTAGGGCATCTCCAGCACGCCGCAGGTCAGTTGCAGCCGGCTGTAGTCGCCGATCCGGTGTTCCATGTCAAACAGCCTGATGTTGGCCTTTACAAACAGGTTATAGCCGGTGGAAATCACCTCCCGGGCCACGAGTTTCCAGATATCCGGGATGGGTGTATCCATATTGGCGTGGTAGAACGACACGCATGCCCTCATGCGGTTCATCTGCAGCAATTGGGCAGGTTGGGCTTCCAGGTTTCCTCTCCGGGGCCGTTGCCGGAGATACTGTCGGCCTTTGATGTAGCAGAACACCAGCTCGCCGATTTTTCCGCTCAGGGCTCTCCAGAATTTAGATTTGATAATAGCCATAAATTTTAGAATAAAAGGGTTTGTCATCATTTTACGTTCATTTTGCTCGTCTCTCCCCATACCGCCTTGCTCCTCCGTTGCTTCTCCGTACCTCCCGGCTTCTCGTTCGGACGAGCTTCGGGGGAACTTCGGAGGACGAACGGGAAAAGGTGAGAGGTAAGTGGGAGGTGGGAGAGAGGTGGACAAGAGGGCTTACGGACGTTCTGCGCTCCACTTTCGGTCCGGCTTTTCCTGAAACCGTCTTCTGAACGCCTCCAGGGGAAAGGCCGCTCCGGGGTCCAGTTTTCTCGAAGTCACCTCCGAATGGCCGAGGATGTGGCGGATGGGATACTGTTCGATCAGCAGTTCGCAGATGGCAGCCACCGACTCGATTTGCGCCTCCGTGTAGCGGTGCCAGTAGCGGGCGTGTCCGTTTTGGCAGTCGGTGTACACCTCGTCGGGCATATACTCCTTGTTAAACCACGAGAAGAAACGGCCCTGTCTGCGGTGGAGTTCGCCGGCATTGTCCATCTCGATACCGATCGACCAGCGGTTCAGTTGGGTGCGTCCTCCAAACTCGCTCCGTCCGGCATGCCACGCCACGGTGTCAAACGGCAACAGCTGGATGATGCCTCCGTCACGGGCAACCACCACGTGGGCGGAGGCATCCGTATCCTTGCGGGCAAGGTAATGGGCGGACGACAGGGCATTGCCGCCGGCGGTGTAATGGAGCAGGATGACTTCCGGATACTCCAGTTTACTGCTTTGTTTGTCACAGTGCAGCTGCTTCACCAGTCGGTCAGCTGCTTCGCTTTTCAGATAATGATTTTTAATGACCATAGTTTTTTGTTTTAGTGTACGGCAAAGGTACACCGGCAGAAAAGTGACAATTGGCTACTAGCCGTTTTTTCTTATTCAATGTGCTGACATTTATTGAGATAGGTGGTCTGTAGCTCTTGCAGGAAGCGGGTGGGGGCATACCGGTTTCGCTTTTTCTGCAGCTCCTGGTTCAGGTTGGCGGGGCATTTCATCTGCAGGAGGGTGCAGAACGATTCAAACCAGTACTTCTGCGTGCCTTGCGGGCAGGTCGGTTCTACAAAAAGCTGCAGGGCATCGAGCAGCTCCAGTAGTTGTCCGATGCCTCCTTTCCATCGGAAGCTGGGGGTGACGGGAGTTTGCTTCTGCTGCAGTAAATTTTTCATATACAGCAGAAAGTGGTATTGCACTCCGATAAAATGCTGCAGGGCATAGCTTTCCGAGCGGGTCAGCTCCGTCGGTTCCACCGGCTGGAAATGGCGTTGCACGTCAAGATTGGAATGGACATACCTGCCTTGTTCGTCCTCATGGCATATTTTCAGTTTCTCCTCCACATCCATGCGCAACATCTGCTGGAACAGTTGGCGGCGTTTCTCTTCCACCGAATGGTAATATGAAAAAATAGTGATAAGTTCTTCAGTCATGTACTCATAAAAGAGGTCTGCCTCTTTAAAACCATTGAAAATGAGTGGGTGCTCCTGTTCGCCCGTCAGTACAACCTTGGCTGAATAAAGGTTCTTTAAAAAATTATCAGCTCGTTCATTTGTTTGATATTAGGTAATAAATAGCTTTATGCAAAGATACTTTCAAAAACAAAAAAATGCACTCTTTCTATCGAAAATATTGAAATAAATATGGTAGTTACAGATTTTTTTATACTTTTGTCTTTACCAATAGTGGTAAACAAGGTGTGTAACTGATGTCGCAATTCTTAAACTGGTGTAACAAAGCCCAGCTTTTCTACAAGAGTGACGTAACTGCTTATAAAACAGATAGATGTTGTTGTGGGCAGGAATAGTAAATATGCCTTGTTGCTAAACGAAGAAGCCTGATGAATGGAACAGAAACGCTGGTATGTCATGCGCGACTTGAAGCGTGCGAATGCCAAAAACACTGCTTGCAGTCAGTTGGAAGAGGCGGGAATGGAGGTTTTTACGCCCCGGGAGTGGCGGGTTCGCACCCGCAACGGCAAGCGTTGTCGCGAATATGTGGCGGTGTTGCCGGATTTGCTGTTTGTGCATGCTGAACGGAAGGAGCTGGATGCTCAGGTGGAGCGCATCCCCACTTTGCAATACCGTTACCTGCGGGGCGGTTATTGCCGGCCGATGGTGGTGGCGGATGCCGAAATGGAGCGTTTTGTCCGGGCGGTGAGCCTGTCGGACGAGCCGCGTTTCTATTTGCCGGGCGAAATCACCGGTGCGATGTGTAGTCGCCACATCCGGATTGTCGGCGGTCCTTTCGGCGGGTACGAAGGCAAACTGCTCTCCGTGCGGGGCTCCAAAGTGAAGCGGCTGGTGGTCGAGCTGCCGGATTTTCTGTCGGTGGCGGTGGTGGTCAATCCGGAGATGATTGAGGTATTGGAATAAACTAGATGACACAATAAAAACGAAGAACAAGAGATGAGAAAACAAATGTTGCAACGTATTTTTCAGTTGTTGGTTGCCGTGGCGCTCTTTAGCGGTTGTGCAGCGCCCAAGATTGCCTATTTTCAGGATGTCTATGCCGGTTCGGCAGAGACTATAGCTACGGGCACCGATATCCGGGTGCAGCCGGAGGACAAGATTTCGATTGTGGTGAACAGCCGGGATCCGTTGTTGGCGAACCTGTTTAATTTGCCGGTAATTTCTCGGACTATTGGGGCAACAACCGAACAGAATACTTTTTATGACCGGGGTGTTTCCGGATATACGGTTAACAAAGCCGGTGATATCGAGTTTCCGGTTTTGGGGAAGGTGCACATAGCCGGCATGACCCGTGAAGAGATTGCCGCCAAGATTAAAAACGAACTGATTTCTCAGAATCTGGTGAAGGACCCGGTGGTGACAGTTGAGTTTATGAACCTGACGGTATCGGTTTTGGGCGAGGTGACCAAGCCGGGACGTTACAACATTGATAAGGACCGGATGACGCTTTTGGATGCCATCGGCATGGCAGGTGATTTGACCGTTTACGGAGAACGTAATCGGGTGATGGTGCAGCGGGAGGTTGAAGGAAAACAGCAGGTCTATTTTGTGGATTTGACCTCGGCAAAATCGCTCTACAGTTCGCCGGTCTACTACTTGAAACAGAACGATTTGGTTTATGTGGAGCCGAATAAGGTGAAGGCACGTCAGTCGACGGTGAATGGTAATACCATCCGTTCCTCCTCTTTCTGGGTTTCTATCGGTTCGCTGTTGACCTCTATTTTGGTGTTGATTGTTAAGTAGTACTGTTTTTAAAGGAATAAACGATGGATAATAATATCGAAATGAATCATCTGCCGAGCCGGGAAGAAGAGGGGCTCAATCTGATGGATTTGTTGCACCGGTGTCTGCAGAAATGGCGTTGGTTTGTCGTTTCCGTGGTGGTGGTAATGGGCTTGGCATTCTTTTACTTGTTGCGTACGCCGAGTGTCTTCAGTCGTTCGGCAACGGTGTTGATCAAGGATGACAAACAGGGGGGAGGCATCTCCTCCGAAATGGATGCCTTTTCGGATATGGGTTTGTTTAAATCTTCCAGCAATGTCGATAACGAAATCATAGCCTTTAAATCTCCGGCATTGATGACGGAGGTGGTCAAGCGGTTGCAGTTGGAGATGAACTATTTTACTCCGGGCATGTTCCACAATCGGGTAGTATACGGCAAGAGCTTGCCGGTGGTGGTGACGATGCTGGATTTTTCGGACGAAAATTCAGCCGGTTTTGAGTTGCAGGTGGCAGCCGACAGTACAGTGACCCTCTCGGAAATGACGCTGATTGAAAAAGGCGAAGAGGTGGAGCTGGATGATGAAAAAATAACGGGCCGTCTGTTGGACACCCTCTCTACCCCTTTGGGCAAGCTGATTATCAGTCCGGCTGCGGCATTTGTGCCGGGCGAAGAATACAACCTGGTTGTTTCCCGCTCCTCCCTTTATGGGGCGGTGATGTCTTACACCAAAAGACTGTCTGTGATGTTGGCAGACAAAAAGGCAACCGCCATCGACCTGTCATTTCAGGACAACTCCATTGCACGGGCGGATGATGTATTGGATATGTTGATTACCATCTACAACGAAAACTGGGTGAAGGACAAAAACCAGATAGCGGTGAGCACCTCCCTCTTTATCAACGAGCGTCTGCGGGTAATCGAGCGGGAGTTGGGAAGCGTGGATAAAAACATCTCCAAATACCGGAGCGAAAACCTGCTGGTGGACGAAAAGGCAGCCTCTACGCTCTACCTGAACGAGAGCAGTAAACTGAGCGCAGAGATGCTGGATGTTAACAACCAGCTCTACATGACCCAATACATCAAACAGTATCTGGTGGATGCGAAAAACCGCAACCAGCTGTTGCCAGCCAATTCGGTGATAGAGAATGGCAATGTCGGTCAGCAGATTACGGAATACAACAGCAAGATGTTGCAGCGCAACAACCTGGTGGCAAACAGTAGCGAGCAGAACCCCTTGGTCATCGATATGGACCAGGCGCTGGTGGCGATGCGTCAGTCCATCATCTCCTCCTTGGACAACCAGGTGGTGATATTGAACGAACAGCTCCGCAGCCTGCAGAAGACGGCGGAGCAGAATACCTCCCGCATAGCGGCGAGCCCGACACAGGCGAAATACCTGCTCTCGGTGGAGCGTCAGCAGAAGGTGAAGGAGGCATTGTATCTCTTCCTTTTGCAGAAACGGGAAGAAAACGAATTGTCGCAGGCATTTACGGCTTACAACACCCGCATCATCACCCCTCCGCACGGCAGCCGGATACCGGTAGAGCCCAAGCGGAATATCGTATTGTTGGCAGCCCTGATGTTGGGCTTGGCGATACCGGTCGGCATCATCTACCTGCTTGAAATGGTAAACACCAAAGTGCGGGGTCGTAAGGATTTGGAGGGAACACCGGTGCCATTTGTGGGCGAAATACCTCAGGTGGGCGAGTCCAAACGGAAATGTCCTTTCCGGAAAACGAGCCGCGAGGACGAACAGCCCGTAGTTGTGGTGAAGCCGGGCAGTCGCAGCATCGTCAACGAAGCCTTCCGGGTGATGCGTACCAACCTGGAATTCATGCGTCAGAAAGACAAAAAATGTGAGGTAATCATCATCACCTCCTTCAATCCGGGTAGCGGTAAATCCTTCTTGGTCACCAACCTCTCCATCAGTTTGGCTTTGAAAGGCAAGCGGATATTGTGCATAGACGGAGACTTGCGTCGAGGCAGTGCCTCCGCTTACATCGGCTCTCCGAAAATCGGTTTGAGTGATTACTTGAGCGGTCGGGTCAACAAACTGGAAGAGATAATCTATCCCTTCCCGGAACAGAAATCCTTGGATGTCATTCCGATGGGAACCATGCCGCCCAATCCGACAGAACTGCTGTTCTCCGAGCGTTTGGGGCAACTGATAGAGACCTGCAAAGAGCGTTACGACTACATCTTTATCGACTGTCCGCCGATTGAACTGGTGGCAGACACCCAGATATTGAGCCAGTATGCCGACCGTTCCCTCTTTGTGGTGCGTGCCGGCTTGTTGGAACGCAGCATGTTGCCGGAATTGAAAAAACTCTACAACGAAAAGAAATACCCCAACATGGCGCTGATACTGAACGGCACCGTCTCTGCCGGTGGACGTTACGGTTACAAATACGGCTACCATTATGGTTATGGAAATAAATCCTATTACAGTTCAGACGACAAATAATAGACATGTGGTTCTTTCCTAAACGTCGCTCTCTTCGGGAGAACGGCATTTTTCAGGGTTTTACGGAATGGCACTGCCACCTCCTGCCGGGTGTGGACGACGGTATCAAGACTTTGGACGAATCGCTGAAAACCCTTCGTCTCTATGAAGAAGCTGGCATCCGTACGGTTTGGCTGACTCCCCACATCATGGAGGATATCCCCAATACGCCGGCGCAGCTGCGCGAACGCTTTGGCGAGTTGCAGCAGGCATACAAAGGGAGTATCGAGCTAAATCTGGCTGCCGAGCACATGCTGGATGCCCTTTTTGAGGAGCGTCTGGAAGCAAACGACTTATTACCCATCGGTGAAGAAGGAAATCACCTATTGGTAGAGACCTCCTATTTCAATCCGCCCATGGATTTGAAAGGCATGTTGAAACGCATTCAGGCAAAAGGCTACCATCCCCTGTTGGCGCATCCCGAGCGATATGTCTATATGGACGAACGGGATTACCAAGAACTGAAAGACTTGGACATTAAATTCCAATTGAATGTCCCTGCTCTCGCCGGCATGTATGGCGAGCGGGTACAGAAAAAAGCACAGCAACTGCTGAAATCCGGCATGTACACCTGCATGGGCAACGACACCCATACCTATCGATTCTTTGCTTCCTTGCTGGATGCGAAATTACCGGAGAAAGAGCTGGAAAAATTGTCGGAAATAAATGATATCTTATAAGAATATGATGTTTGCGTAATTGAACAATTGTTGTTAGATTTGTTGCACGATAATATTTTTGTAAGGTAAAAAGTTAAATCTTTGATTGTAGTATGATTACAGATGAAATAATAGAAGAGGTATGGGACAAGGCGATTGTTGTAGCAGGGTATGACAATACCAATATACGCAAAGATGCATGTGGGGCATGGATTATGCGTAGTCATTACGGTATGAGAGATTCTGATTTTGGTTGGGAAATTGATCATGTATATCCGGTTGCTTTGGGGGGAGATGATACGGTGATTAATTTGAGAGCGATGCATTGGGAGAATAATCTTTCAAAAGGAGATGATTATCCGGCTTACAAAACGGCGGTGCATGCCGATGGAAATAAAAATGTACATCAGGAAGGACAATACACGGTGAATAAATCTTTACAACAGGAATTGGATAAGTTGTATCAGAAAGAATAGCCATGAAAATAGTAAAACTTGTTATTGAAAAATTATTCGGAATTTATTCTTATCATATTGACTTTGCTTCGGATGAATTTTCATTAAAGCTTATAACAGGACCTAATGGGTATGGTAAGACCACCATTTTGAAAATAGTATCGGCCCTTCAGACCAGTGAGTTGTATTATTTCTATAAATTGCGTTTCAATTCAATAGTATTCGTTTTTGATGACTCTTCCAGATTGGAGATTATCCAACAGGCGGTAAATAATGACAGGGAATTGACAGACAATCAACTTGGAGATATGCGGGTTACGCAATCCAATCGCGTAGATTTTTTTTTGGAAACGGGAAGATGGAGAAGTTGCACGTTTTTCATATAATGAAAATGATATACGCAATGTATTGAGAAAATTGCGTTATGATATGGATACTCCAAGAGAAATCCAACGGGAAATACAACATAAAAATTGGTCTTCGTCTTTATTGGA
Source organism: uncultured Odoribacter sp. (assembly GCA_945900015.1). Taxonomy (GTDB): domain Bacteria; phylum Bacteroidota; class Bacteroidia; order Bacteroidales; family Marinifilaceae; genus Odoribacter. Next base: position 66,221 of record CAMDJC010000006.1, read on the forward strand.
TGAATTTTTGCTGCATAGCGAAGCTTTCAATAACCTGCTTGTAGAAAAGAACGGTCAGAGCGGATTTATGATGCAGCTACAGTTGATACGTTCTGCTTATATTCCGGCTAATCGCATATATCAAGATGCGTTTTCAACAGATTCAGAATTGCCGATAGAGCATGTGGTAGATAAAATCAGAGATAAGTTGGGGTTTGTGAAAATGAAATATTTTACGGAATCTGTTTCTGATGATTCAAAGTTTATAAAAGAAATACTTGCTAATAGAGGTTTAAGACTCTCAGAAGAAGAATATCTGTTACAGAGAGAAAAATTACAGGAGCTGGTGACAAAGTTTGCCAAATATGTACCGATATCTATTGATATTCCTGAGTATAGTGAAAAGCATTCTGATATTTTATCTTATTATATAAATCGGTTGGTTAGTAGATTTGAAGGTCTCAATAAATATATAGATAAGTTTAGTCTGTTTGATGCGATGTTGCGGGAGAAATCTTTTTCCAATAAAAAAGTGACATTTTCGCCTCATTTTGGAATGAGAATAGAATCCGTAACCGGAGAATTTATTGATGTGACGTTGTTGTCAAGTGGTGAGCAACATGAAGTGGTATTGCTTTATAACTTGATATTTGAAGTACCGGATTCTTCGATTTTGTTGGTTGATGAACCGGAAAATTCGTTGCATGTGGCATGGCAGCAAATGATAATTTCGGATTTAATGCAGATAGCCAAGATAAAAAAGTTGCAGTTGATAGTGGCGACACATTCTCCGACAATTGTAAGCTATGGAAGGGATTATGCTGTTGATCTGTTTTATTTGAACACTGGAGAAAGTTTTTGATTTGAAATGAAAAGCACTGTATTGGAGGGTCGGACGGCAGGTGCTTCTGTTTTTGAAGTCCGTCTTTTACTTAGCACTATTCAGGGGAGTGGTAAAATATGTGTAGTCGTTGAAGGAGCTGATGATATAAAGGCATACGGAGGCTTGTTTGACAATAGTAAAGTCACATTCCATCCTACGGGCTCATGTGCGTTAATTCCGAATACTATGGATTTAGTATGTCAGGATGTGCAATTGAAAGATAGTGTAATAGGTATTAAAGATGCTGATTTCGACCATTTGATGGGAAAAATGTATAATAATAGTAATCTTTTCCTGACAGATACGCATGATATTGAAACGTTGATGTTGACAGAGAGGGTAGAAAAGAAAGTGTGTTTGGAAATGTCCGGTAAGCCTTGTTCCGATATAAAGGCAAAGGCGATGCGGATATTGAAGCCTTATTCATACATCCAGTATTATAATGCCAAGGAAATTCTGAAAAATAAAGGAACCGGAGGATTATTGTTTAAAGGTTTCAAACCTCATATTGTGGAAGAAAATGCATATCATGATTGGTATCAGGCAGTGAAATCCCATGGGAATAATGCCAGTAACGATAATTATCCGTCAGAGGAACAGTTGTCACATTTTATAGAAGAGAATAAAACAGATGATTTGTTGAACTTGACAAGAGGTCATGATATTGTTCATTTGATGGGGGTATTGTTACATGATAGTTATCCTGAATGTAGAAAGAATGCATGTGAAAAAATTGCAGAATATATTCGGGTTGCCTATACATTGAACGATTTTCGACAGACTGATTTATTTAAGGCAATTGATGCCTGGTCACAAGAAAGAAATATTTCATTATGGGAGGCATAAGGCGGTATTCCACTGTGTGAGGAGATATAGCTAGAGAGATGAACATTAAATAATATCGAGGTTATGTTAGAATTACACGAACGATATGTGAATTTCTATACCGATTTTGCTTTTAAGAAGCTGTTCGGTACGGAGGTGAATAAGGATTTGTTGCTCAGTTTCCTGAATGCTTTGCTTCAAGGTAAAGAGCGAATCAAAAATTTGAAGTATATCAATACGGAGAATTTGGGTTCTCAGGAGTTTGACCGCAAGGCTGTTTTTGATGTGTATTGTGAAACAGAGGACGGTCAGCGAATTTTGGTTGAGATGCAGAAAGCGGATCAGCAATATTTTAAAGACCGTAGCATCTTTTATTCTACATTCCCCATTAGAGATCAGGCAGTAAAAGGGCATTGGGATTATCGGCTGAATGCTGTTTATACAATCGGTATTTTGAATTTTTCTTTTGATGATGACGATCCTAATTACTACCACCATGAGGTGAAATTGGTAGACACACATACTCAAAAGGTGTTTTATGACAAATTGACTTATATTTATCTGGAAATGCCTAAATTCCAGAAGTCAGAGAATGAGCTGGATTCCATGTTTGAAAAATGGCTTTATGCCATCAAGCATCTTGCTTCTCTGATGGAACGTCCGGCAGTACTTCGTGAGAAAGTTTTTCATCATCTGTTCGAGCAGGCGGAAATTGCCCGTTTTAATCCGCAGGAACGTATGAATTACGAAGAATCGTTGAAAAATTACCGTGATTGGTACAGTGTGATGAAAACGGTCCAGATAAAAGGCGAAGCCGTAGGATACGATAGGGGGTATGAGAAAGGCATGGAGAAAGGCATGGAGAAAGGAGAGCATTTGAAGAATATAGAAAATGCCAGAAATTTCAAGCAATTGGGAGTGGATGTATCTATCATTTCTCAAGCGACCGGTCTTTCAATAGAAGAAATAGAAAGTTTGTGATAGAATGTTTTTATTTTGACAGTGTGCGAGAAGGTATAATATAGAGAGTTTTCCGCCATTGGATTAATGAATCGTACTCACTCTGAGCGTCCGTGGACAGATGCATTACCGCATGATAGGGGTACAGTCATCACCAAAGAAAGTATGAAATCTTTTTTTAAAACTCAGTTGCAATAAAATTGTGTCCTTTTAGTTAAATAGTTTGCTTGTTTTCAGAGCACAAGGAGATATTCATGTATTCTTGGGATATCGTGATGGAAATGTGTTTCAGATTTGAAAACTTGCAGAATAAAATATTAAAGGTGTGATTTTAATTGGATGTATATGAATTTTATTAATAATAAGTTTATTTTAAATCTCAGACGAAGTAAAATGTTCAAAGATTCATTTTGGGCTGTCTTTGGTAATGGGATAGGTTATGGATTGCTTTTGTTATCAGGAATTTTGATTGCTAGGTTTTTGGGAAAGGATTTATATGGAGAGTATGGTTTGGTAAAAACAACTATGTTTACTATTGCTGCATTTTCAACATTTGGTTTGGGATATACATCCACTAAATTTGTTGCAGATTATATAATTAGTAATAGGGAAAATGTTTATGCCATTACGAAAGCTTCTTTAGTTATTACTTTAGTTTCTAGCTCGTTTTTAGCATTATTGTTGATATTTTCTGCTTCTTATGTCGCAGATTATCTTGATGCTCCATCGCTGAAACTGGTATTTCAAGTATTGGGGTTTATTGCAATTGTAAGAGCATTACTAACAACAGCAAATGGTATATTGGCGGGTTTTAAAGAATTTAAAATAATAGCTAAAAATAATGTAATTTCAGGAGGGGTCATGCTTGTGACAGCATTGCCTCTTGCTTATTATTTTCAGTTAAAAGGAGCTTTGACTTCGTTGGCTTTATCGCAAGTATTAAATACTCTTTTGAATTGTTTGGCTCTAAAAAATATATGCAAGGATTATTCCAAAGTTAAGAATAATACATTATATAAGAAGTTGCTAAGATTTTCATTTCCTGTTGCTTTGCAGGAATTTTCTTATGCGGTTGTTAGTTGGCTTTCTCCTATACTGTTGGTGAAATATTCAAATATGGGTGAATTGGGTATTTATTCTGCGGCAGCACAATGGAATGCTATCATACTTTTTATACCTGGTTTACTTTATAATGTGGTATTGTCTTATTTAAGTAGTTCTGTTAATGACGAAATAAGCCATTCAAAAATAATTAATAGGATGATTTTGGTGAATTTACTATCAACTTTAATTCCATTTATATTAGTATATTTTTGTGCGGATTTTATATCTTCATTTTATGGAGCTACATTTAGCAGTATGTCTATAGTTTTAAATTATTGTGTGTTTTCAACATTATTTTCTGCTTGTTCTCAAGTTTTTCAGTCTGAGTTTATTGCACAAGGGTTTAATTGGGCATTATTTGTTCTTCGCCTAATAAGAGATGTGTTAGGTTTGTTTTTGATATTTCTATTATTGAATGTTTACAGAGAGGAAAGTGGTGCTAAACTTGTGGCTATAGCAGGTGTTATAACCTCATCTATTTATTTTGGTATTTTATTTATTTCGTATAAAATTTTGCGTAAATATGAAGCGAAGTAATTCATATTTTGGTGATGTTTGTTTGTCAATTACTGTGTGTATTCAGTCTTTGTTGATAGTCTTACAGCAGTGTATGGTTGGAATATTTCATATGGAGCCTGAAAGTACAACAATTTATAGGGTGTTTTTTTCTGCGATACCAGTTATTATGTCATTTTATTTTATTTTAAAACGAGATGCATTATTTGCTGTAGGTACTTATATTATCGTATTGTCAATTATGTTATTTCATAGTGTGATATTTCCTGATAATGAACCATATATTTGGAAAGAGGGTACACGCTTTTTGCTTCCTATTTGCATCCCGACAATGTTGGCGATGAGGATTGTAAATACTTATGACGTGTTTGATAAGGTTTTGACAGTGGTATCGTGGTCTACAATATTTTTATTGTTTATATATGTTATTAGTTTTTTTGCAGGGCTCGTTTCTATTGAGAATTACAATATGTCTTTTGGATATGGATTGTTATTACCTACATTAGTTTTATATAGACAACAGACTTTATTTTCAAAAATCGTATTTTTATTTGCTTCATTATCAATATTACTACTTGGTTCTAGAGGACCTTTATTAGTTATATTTGCTTTTATCATCTATGATGTTTTTTGTAATAATAAGCGTTACATTCCTGTGGTTTTAGGTATGTTTACTTTGTTTGTAGTATCTATTCCGTTTTTGATTGATTATTTAGACAATATAGGTATTAGTTCAAGGACATTGAATTTATTTATAAATGGAGAGTTGAGTCAGGATTCTGGGCGTGGATATTTATCTAATATTACTTTTAGATCAATATTAGAGCATCCATTTTGGGGGTTAGGTATTTTTGGTGACAGAGTATTATTGGAAGGGATTCAACCCTATTGCCATAATTTATTTATGGAGTTATTTGTTAATTGGGGAATACCATTTTCAATTATATTTTTATTCTTATTTTTTCGCAGGATAATCAAAACCTATTTTTTTATAAAGAATAAGCAACAAAGGATACTTTTGGTTTTATTTTTATTTTCGAGTATAATACCATTAATGTTATCAGCTAGTTATTTGATAGATCCTATTATCTGGAGTTTTTTTGGATTGCTTTTGTTTTATAAAAGAAATGCTTATAGAGTTGTGTAAAGCTTTTAGTAAGACTATAGGAGAAAGTATAAAAATATTTAGTAGCTTGTAATTAAATGTTGAAATATAAAGTATGAAAATTTAAACCTGCAATTATGAAAGGAATTGTATTAGCAGGCGGTTCGGGTACAAGATTGTATCCAATCACCAAAGGAGTTAGTAAGCAATTGTTGCCTATTTTCGATAAACCGATGATATTTACAGATATATTAAATCTTGCCTATACTCTGCTGTATGGGTAGGGGATGCCTACCCATTACTCAGAAGTTAAATGCAAGAGCCGTGGGTATAGAGAAAACCGTGAAGTGGTATTTGGAGAATCAGGAGTGGATGGATAATATTACTTCGGGAGAGTATGAAAAGTACTACGATGATATGTATAAAAATAGATGATAGCTTTTGATGTATTAGAATGATTGAATCTTTAATGTAACAACTATACGAGGAGTTATTTGGAGTTTTATTGAACGATTCTTAGTTCCGGTTTTCTAATATATCTATCAAATTTTAGTTTTGGAATTTACTATTGTTTTGTATTTCTTTTAAATGTAAAAATATATAGTTGATTATTAATTGATTAAGTATAATGAAAGCATGTTTTATGGGGTTGGGGTATATAGGGTTACCTACAGCCATTATAGCTGCAAAGCACGGTATTCAGATCCATGGAGTGGATATTAATTCTAAAGTAGTTGAAAAAACCAATCAAGGAATACTTCATATCATAGAGCCTGGTATGGAAGAGTTGTTGAAAGAGGTGATTGCTGATGAAATGTTTCATGCTTCAACAACACCAGTTGAAAGCGATGCTTATTTTATGGTGGTGCCTACTCCATTTCAAGGAGATCATCAACCGGATGTTTCTTATGTAGAGGCGGCAACTAGAGCAGTTCTTCCTTTATTGAAGGAAGGGGATCTTTATGTAATTGAGTCAACTTCTCCTATAGGAACAACAGATAAGATGGCTGCGCTTATTTTTGCAGAGCGTCCAGAATTGAAGGATAAAATTTATATTGCTTATTGTCCGGAGCGGGTATTGCCGGGTAATGTAATTTATGAATTGGTACATAATGATCGAGTGATTGGTGGTATTAATCCTGAGTCAACAGAAAAGGCAATTGAATTTTATTCTCAGTTTGTGAAAGGTGAGCTTCATCGAACAAATTGCAAGACTGCAGAGATGTGTAAGTTGACTGAGAATTCTTCTCGTGATGTACAGATAGCTTTTGCTAATGAGTTGTCTTTTATTTGTGATAAGGCAGGTATTAATGTTTGGGAATTAATCAATTTGGCTAATAAGCACCCAAGAGTAAATATTCTTTGGCCTGGTTGTGGAGTTGGAGGACACTGTATTGCTGTAGATCCTTATTTTATCACTGCGGATTTTCCTATGGAATCACGTATGATAGGTACGGCCCGTCAAATTAATAATTATAAAGCATTTTGGTGCGCTGAGAAAGTTGAGAATGAAATGCTGAAGTTTGAGTTGAATTATGGACGTAAACCGGTTGTTGCCATGATGGGCTTAGCATTTAAACCGGATATTGATGACTTGAGAGAGTCTCCAGCTAAGCATATTGTGGCAAAGGTTATGCAATCATGTAATAATGCAGATATTATGGTGGTAGAACCGAATGTAGAAAGTCATAATGTATATAAACTGACAGATTATAAGGAAGCATTTAATCGAGCTGATATCGTTGTTTATCTTGTAGCACATACACCATTTAAATTTTTGCCTAAAGATACGGATAAGGTTATTCTTGATTTTTGTGGTGTGAATCGATAATTGAATAATATTTTAATTTATGAAGAAAGTGATGTTGGTCTTCGGAACGCGTCCCGAAGCAATTAAAATGTGTCCTTTGGTAAAGGAGTTTCAAAAGCATACTCGCGATTTTAAGACTATCGTTTGCGTGACTGGTCAGCATCGTGAAATGCTTGATCAAGTATTAAATATTTTTGAGATTAAACCAGACTATGATTTGAATATCATGAAGCAAGGGCAGGATCTTTATGATGTGACTACACGTGTATTGACAGGTATGCGCGATGTGTTAAAAGATGTTCAGCCGGATGTTGTGCTTGTGCATGGAGATACAACAACTTCGACAGCAGCAGCATTAGCAGCTTTTTATCAACAGATACCAGTTGGACATGTGGAGGCTGGTTTACGTACTCATAATATTTATAGTCCATGGCCAGAGGAAATGAATCGCCAAATTACAGGCCGCATAGCCAGCTATAATTTTTCACCAACACCACTTTCTGAAAAGAATCTTAAGGAAGAAAAGGCTACTGGAAAGATATTTGTTACAGGTAACACCGTGATAGATGCTCTTCATATGGTAGTAAATAAATTGAATTCAGATAAGAATCTTGCTGCAGAGCAGGATGAAGTTCTTCGTAAAGCTGGGTATGATATTGAGCGTTTGAAAAATGGTAAAAAATTAGTATTGATAACCGGTCATCGTCGCGAGAATTTTGGTGATGGTTTTATAAATATGTGTACAGCAATTCGTGATTTAAAGGACAAATATTCGGATGTGGATTTTGTTTATCCAATGCATTTGAATCCCAATGTACGTAAACCAATACATGAAGTATTCGGTGAGGATTTAAGTAATTTAGGTAATATGTTCTTTATAGAACCTCTCCAGTATTTGGAATTTGTTTACTTAATGGAGAAATCAACTATTGTGTTGACAGATTCTGGTGGTATCCAAGAAGAGGCGCCAGGTCTTGGAAAGCCAGTTTTGGTAATGCGTGATACAACTGAACGACCAGAGGCATTATCATCAGGAACTGTACATTTGGTAGGAACAGATTACAATAAAATAATGGAAGAAGTAAGTATATTGTTGGAGAATAAGGAGGCATATGAAAAAATGAGTAGGGCTGTAAATCCCTATGGAGATGGTAAAGCTTGTGGTAGAATTGTAAATGTTTTATTATGAGAATTTGTCATATAACATCAGTTCATGCTAGGAACGATGCTCGTATTTTTAAACGGCAATGTGTAACATTGGCAAACAGTGGATTTGAAGTAATTTTGGTTTGTTGTGATGGGAATAAAGATGAAATTGTAGATGAGGTAAAAATTACTTCATATTCGAAATCTAGATTGTCAAAAAAAGAACGCTTTTCTTTTTTATATAGAAACAAGAATTTTATATCATATTTATTGAGTATAAATGCAGATATCTATCAATTTCATGATATTGAGTTGATAGAGGTTGGGAGAAAATTAGCTAAGGTAAAAAAAGTGATTTTTGATAGTCATGAGAATTGGAAAGGTTATGTATCAGGATTGTTACCTCAAAATAGGCTTGTGCAATATTTATTTAGCAAATCATTTGATTTTTATTATCATAAATATTTGAGATGCTTTAGGGCAGTTTTTACCGTCTCTCCAAATTTTGTGAGAGACTTAAAAAGATTTACTGAAAATGTTTTTATGGTATCTAATTATCCAAGTTTGAAGTCATTTTCTTATGATACAATCAATTCCGAAAAAACAAAAGATTTTATTTATGCAGGTACAGTATACGGTATTAGTAATCAGATTAATATTGTAAAATCATTGAATGTTATTTCTAAAAAATATAATGTAAAATATACAATTGTTGGTAAGATATCAGAGGAATTGAAAAATGATATTTTGCATACAGAAGGAGCAGATCATGTCGATTTTATAAATTGGGTTTCTAAGGATGAATTAAATAAACTATTGGTTTCTAGTCGAGCTGGTTTAGTATTATTAGATTATGTTCCTATTTGTGGAGGTAAGGAAGGACAATTGGGTTCAAATAAAATATTTGAATATATGTATGCAGGTCTTCCTGTAATATGTACTGATTTTAAATTATGGAAAGAGCTAATTATTGATAAATATAAATGTGGTATATGTGTAAATCCGAGTGATGTTGAAGGAATAGTAAAAGCAATGGATTTTATTATGTCCAATCCTAGAGAGGCACAAAAGATGGGAGAAAGAGGGAGAGAAGCTGTTTTGAGGGAGTATAATTGGGAATGTACAGAAAATGATTATGTTAGTTTGTATAAAATGATTTATGAATCGTGACATACCAAAGTAAAATAATTTGTTTGTTTGTATTTTGATGCGCAGTTTGAAAAAATATTGAAATATACATATATTTTACTTTTATAATGGGATAGGATTATACACAAGACAATAATTTATTGTTTATTTGTTTTGGCAAATAAATGTGGTTTTTTGATGTTTTTGATAATTTCTATCTTTGAACCAGAAATTTATAGATAATGTTATGTGAGTACTGATTTGTTCGGTTATAGGTGAAATATTTAATACTTATATGAATATTATATTTATAGCAAATTTTCCACATCTTTTAGATGGAGGTGTTCAAGGGAGATTTATTAATCTTGCAATGTTGCTTCATAAGCGAGGGCATAAAGTTGAAGTTATTGTTTCTGATTTTGATCATGCCAAAAAACAAAAGCGTATAGCTATGGATAACAAGTATCCATTTAATCTAACTTATATTCATGAATCAGGCTATCCTAGTAATATTTCTCCTCAAAGATTATGGAGTCATTATATCTGGGGACGTAATGTAGCAAAATATATAAAGAAGTTAGAGGTTAAACCGGATATTATTTATTCTTCATTACCTACTTATACTGCCGCACGTCTGGTTGGAAGATGGTGTAATGAAAATAGTGTAAAATTTGTTGTTGACGTTCAAGATTTATGGCCAGAGGCATTCAAGGTTGTTACTAAGAATCCTATACTTCAGCAAATTTTTATTCCAATGGAATTTGTAGCTAATGCTGCTTATAAAAAGGCCGATGTAGTGATTGGCTGTAGTGATACATATAGAGATAGGGCTTTAAGTGTAAATAGGAAAGTTAATAATGGCTTAACAGTGTATTTAGGTAATGACGGAGAAAAGTTTGATTCTGCACGGGAATTATATAAAATAGAAAAGACAAAAGAAGAGTTTTGGATTGCTTATATTGGAACAATGGGTTATAGTTATGATTTGAAATGTGCTATAGATGCTATTAAAATAGCAGAGGAAGCGAAACAAATTCCAATAAAAATCAAGTTTGTAGCTATGGGGAAAGGACCGTTGCTGGAAGAGTATAAATCCTATGCAAATCAAGTAGGTATTAATTGTGAATTTACAGGTGCACTTCCTTATGAGAAAATGGTTGGTCTTTTATGTTCATGTGATGCTGTTATTAATTGTTTACGTCCAGGTGCAGCTCAAAGTATAACAAATAAAGTTGGAGATTATGCGCTTTGTGGTCTACCGGTTATCAACACACAAGAAAACCAAGAGTATCGTAGCTTAGTAGATGAATGGAGATGTGGAATTAATTGTGAATGTGGTAATGCTTGCGATGTTTCAGAAGCTATAATACGGTTGATGTTAGACAAGGAGCTTTGCTGTAAAATGGGAGAGAATGCAAGAAGGTTAGGTGTAGAAAGATTTGATAGAAGAACGTCATATATTAAGATTGTTAATTTGCTTGAAAATATAAAATAATAATATGTACAAGCATTTTTTTAAGCGTCTGATTGATTTTACGATTGTTCTGTGTGCTTTGTTGGCGATATGGCCGATTTTGTTGGTGATTACAATTTGGTTGCATTTTGCCAACAAGGGGGCTGGGGCTTTTTTCACACAGGAACGACCGGGGAAGAATGGCAAAATCTTTAAAGTAATTAAGTTTAAGTCCATGACGGATGAGCGAGATGAGAATGGGAAATTATTGCCGGATGCTCAACGTTTGACGAAGGTAGGACGGTTTGTCAGAGCGACTTCTATTGATGAATTACCTCAACTTTTTAATGTTTTGAAAGGAGATATGTCATTGATAGGTCCAAGACCTCTGTTGGTGAAGTATCTTGATTTATATACGCCGGAACAAGCCAGAAGGCATGAAGTTCGTCCTGGTATAACCGGATGGGCTCAAGTAAATGGACGTAATCACTGTAAACTTAGTAAGAAGTTCGAAATGGATGTATGGTATGTAGATCATTGTTCGTTTGTTACAGATTTAAAGATTATTTGGCTTACAATTATAAATGTATTGAAGCGTAGTGATGTAGGAGAAGGGGCTGAAGATATGAAGGATGTGGATGATTTGGGCTTTGCAGAGAGATTAAGATCAATGAAATGAAAGAGTTTGGTTCAGATTTTCATAAGTGTGATTCAGATTTTCAAGGTGCATCAAATTATTTTGATGTATTAGGAGATGTGCGATTGTATGCAAGCGGTCGACATGCTATCGAGGCAATTTTGAAATATGGCGGATGGAAGCGTATTTGGATTCCTGCTTATTTCTGTTATGAAGTGATTGGATATATAAAATCAATAGGTATCGAAGTCTGTTTATATGATGATTTCCCATTATGTGAGAATGAAAATGAAATAATATATAATCTTCCATATAGAAAGGGGGATGTGTTATTCAGAATGAATTATTTTGGATTTCGGAGAAAGAGATCTAATAAAAATATTGCGGTTCCGGTAATAGAGGATCATACTCATGGAGTGATTTCCTGTTGGGCATTGAAGAGCGATGCAGACTATTGTATTGTTTCATTGAGAAAATCATTGCCTATTGCTGCTGGAGGGATTTTGTGGTCTCCTAAGCAGTTTGAGCTTCCCAAGCAAATTGAAGAGTCTGTTGCATGCAGGAAAATGGCAGAGATGCGCTTCGATGCAATGAAATTGAAAGCAGTTTATTTAAGAGAGGGAGGGGATAAAAATATTTTTCGAGATAAGTATATAGAATCGGAAGAGTGCATTGATAGTTTGTCGCTTACCGGAATGGATTGTGAGAGTGAGAAGATTGTAAGGGGGATGAATATAAAATTATGGCTGGACTTAAAAAGAGATAATTGGTATATTGCAAAAGGGCTTTTGGACAGACGGTTTTGTATTCTTGAATCTACGGAGGATGATTTATGGTATCCGTTTTCTTTAACTCTTTTATGTAAATCGAATGCGGAAAGAGAACGTTTGAGAAAATATATGATTGGTAATTGTATTTATCCGGCTATTTTATGGGAATTACCTGATAATTCTTTATTTTTTAAAGCTAAAGATTTTTCTGATAGGATGCTGAGTGTCCATTGCGATGCCCGTTATAGTAGGAATGATATATATCAGATGTGTAATTTGCTAAACAAATTCTATGATACAAATATTTAATATAAATCAATATAAGCAATGGAATGATATTGTGCGTTCGTTTGCAGAATATGATGTTTATTATTTGAGTGGGTATGTGAAGGGATTTCAAATTCATGGGGATGGAGAACCGCAATTGTTGTTTTATGAAGAGAATGGACTTAGAGCTATTTATGTCTATATGAAACGTAAAACTGCTCTGGAAGGGCTGTTTGATAGCATTACTCCTTATGGTTATGGTGGTGTTCTTTTTGAAGGTGACAAGTGTTCTACAAACTTGCATGCTTTTTGGAAGGCTTACCTTCAAAAGATGGAGGAAGAGTGTATAGTTGATAATTTTGTCCGCTATCATCCGGTGTTGGCGAATGCCGTTATGATGAAAGAGATTTCGGAGGTTATTGATTTAGGAAAGACTGTTGCGATTGATTTAATTTCTCCAGAGGTAATTTGGGAGAATATTGTAAGCAAGAATCGAAATATGATTCGTAAGGCTGAGAAAAACGGGGTTGAGATTCATCATGCTCATGATTATGCATTGTTTGAGGATTTTATACGTATCTATAATGCAACAATGGAGAAAGATCATGCTGAGGAGTATTATTTTTTTAAAGAGGAATTTTATAAGTCTTTGCATGAAGATTTGGGCAGAAATTACGAAATGTTTTATGCTACTTATGAAGGGCAGATTATTGCGATGAGTATTATGTTGTTTGCAAATAAGCAAATGCATTATCATTTAAGTGGTTCAATGTTGGAATATCGTCATTTGGCCCCGTCTAATTTGTTGCTTTATAAAGCGGCTCTTTGGGGATATGAACAGGGATTCAAGACGCTTCATTTAGGAGGTGGAGTTGGTTCCGGAGAAGATAACTTATATAAGTTTAAGGCTGCATTTAACCGAAAATCGGATTATCAGTTTTCGATTGCAAAGATGGTTTTCGACGTAGATAAGTATCATTCTTTGGTTGAGGAACGAGTTGGTAGGGATGTGAATTTTAATCGAGAAAGTAAGTTTTTCCCATTATATAGAAGTTAAATTTAAATGTTATGAAGGATTTAATAATCGTTGGGGCAGGAGGTTTTGGAAGAGAAGCATATTATTTGGCAAAGTCTTTAGGGAAGTGGAATATTAAAGGTTTTATAGATGACCAAGTAATAAATCCATTGGATTTCAAAATAGACATCCCTTGGCTTGGTACAATTAATGAGTGGATTCCATCTGAAAATGAAGTTTTTGTTTTGGGTATAGCATCTCCTAAAGCTAAGGAGAAAGTTGTAGGAATATTGAAATCCAAGGGGGCAAGATTTGAGACAATGATTGCTCCTACTGCTTATGTTAACGAAACCAGTGTTTTAGGTGAGGGATGTATTGTAGGAGGAAGAGCTTGGATAGGTGATTGTTGTAAGATAGGTGATTTTGTTAATATAGCGGGTTCTTCTGTTGGGCAAAATGTTGAAATCGGGGATTATACAACGACAACTGTACATACTAATATTCCAGGCGGGAAAGTTGGGAAAAGAGTTTTTATTGGAAGTGTGGCTGTAATTTTAGCTCCTGTTTTGGATGATGCTTATGTATGTGCTGGTAGTATTGTTATAAGCAAAGTGAAAGCAGGAACAAAAGTTTTTGGAAATCCTGCAAAACGGATAGATTTTTAAATTATTGAATATGGCTTTTTTTGATTTTAAAAATATTAGAGTGGCTGGAGTGGCATGTGCTGTTCCGAGCAATGAAGTAAAAACTGAATCTTACAAACCATTGTTTGGTGAGGAGGAAGTTGATAAGTTTATGACGATGACAGGTGTGAGAGCATCGCATAGAACTGCGGAGCATCAGACTTGTTCGGACTTGGGATATAGAGCTGCAAAGGAATTGTTAGCAAAGAAAGGCATTGCTCCAGAGGAGATAGGTGCTTTGCTTTTTGTCTCTCATAGTCCGGATTATCGTCGACCTTCAACAGCTTTTGTGTTGCAATATCGTTTGGGAATTCCTAAAGAGGCTGTGTGCTATGATATTAGTTTGGGATGTTCCTCTTTGGTTGTGGGTATGCAGACTGTTGCATCTATTATGAGTACGAGTGATATAAAGAAAGCATTGGTGGTTGTAGGTGATACTGCCGGCAAGTCTGTTTATCCGACAGATAGGAGTTCTGCAATGTTATTTGGAGAAGCAGGTGCTGTGATGCTTTTGGAGAAATCCGATAATGAGGAGGATCAGGTAAAAGCAATGGTGCGTAGTGATGGTTCAGGATATCGCTATATGATTGTACCCGGAGGTGGTTATCGTAATTTGCACGCGAGCGAGGAGGTGGTGATGTGTGAGGATGGGAATGAACGCACGTTGATGAATAGCTTTATTCAGGGTACTTCTGTCTTTACGTTTACTATTTTTGATGTTCCTAGATTGATAAAAGATTTCTTTGCTAAAACAGAAACAAGTCCTGATGATTATGATTGTTTTGCATTCCATCAGGCCAATCTGTATATTTTGAAACAAATTGCCAAGAAAACTAAGATTGATTTTGAACGGATGCCTATTACATTGGATCGTTACGGAAATACTTCCGGCGCTTCTGCAATTGTCTCTATGTGTGACAAATATGGTGATAGAGAGGAAGATAAAAAGATTAAGGTGATGGCATGTGGGTTTGGTATCGGAATTTCATTGGGGGCTACTTCTTTTGATATTAATGTAAAAGATATTTTACCTATCTTTGTCGATGATGAAATTTTTGAAGAAGGACTGATTACAAATCCGAATCAATTATACGAAAAGAAATAATGGTAACAAATATTCTGGATTATTTAGACGCTTCTGCAGCTAAATGGGCTGACAAGACAGCTATTGCTGACGATAAGAATGCGTTGACTTTTGCACAATGGCAGGATTATGCCAGACGTATCGGAACGGCTATCAGTAAACAGACAGAAGGTGCTTTACGCAAGCCGGTGTTGGTGTTTGTTGATCGTAAAATAGAAGGACTTGTCGGGTTTATGGGAGCTGTTGAAAGCGGTAATTTTTATGTGCCGATTGATTGCAAAATGCCAGACCAGCGGGTGAAACTTATCGCTGATGTGCTAAATCCGATAGCAGCAGTTACCGTTACTGCGATGGATGAAAAGATCTTAGATAAGATTGGATTTCAAGGAGCTCGCTTCAGTTATGCGGAGGTAATCGGACATGAACAGGATGATGAGTTATTGAAAGCCATTCGTGAGCAGATGGTAGATGTGGACCCTGTTTACAGTATTTTTACCAGCGGTTCTACCGGAGTTCCTAAAGGTGTATTGATTAGCCAGCGTGGAATGGTGGATTTGGCAGAGTGGCTTGTGAATACTTTCCATTTTACAGAGCAGGATTCGTTGGGTAATCAGACTCCGTTTTATTTTGACGGTTCTGTAAAGGATATTTGTATTTGTTTGAAGAGTGGAGCGACTTTGAATGTCATCGGTAAGAAATATTTTACTTTTCCTAAGTTGATTATTCCTTTCTTGAACGAACGTCGTATTACCGCAATTCTTTGGGCAACTTCGGCAATTGTGTTGATTGGTAATAGTGATATTTTGGATGTAGCATTGCCAGAACATTTACGTTTGGTGACTTTTGCCGGAGAAGCAATGCCTGCCAAACAGTTGAAAGTGTGGATGAATAAGCTGCCGGAATGTAAGTTTGTTAATTTGTACGGACCGACTGAAATTACCGTAGACTGTACTTACTATGAAGTAGAGAGAGAGTTCGGTGATGATGAGTTTATTCCTATAGGCAAAGCTTGCCGGAATAAGCAGATTTTGGTATTCAATGATGATAATAAGTTGGTTGAGGTGGGTGAACCCGGAGAATTATGTGTGCGTGGAACAGGAGTGGCATTGGGTTATTATAATAATCCGGAAAAAACAAGAGAAGTATTCGTACAGAATCCTTTGAATACTTTGTATGAGGATAAAATATATCGGACTGGAGATATTGTCAAGTATAATGCTCGGGGCGAGATTGAGTTTGTATCCCGAAAAGATTTTCAAATCAAGCATAAGGGAAATCGTATAGAAATGGGTGAAATTGAGGTGGCGGTTAATTCTATTGAAGGAATAACCAATGCTGCCTGTATATTTGACCAGCCTAATGATAAGATTGTGCTTTATTATACCACGACTGAGGGACGGGAGCTGGACATTATCAATTTGGTGAAAGATAAGATTCCTACTTATATGTTTCCGGAAGTGATTCATCATTTGAAGATGATGCCTTACAATATGAATGGTAAAATCGATAGAATCGAATTAAAGAAGATGTATGAAGCAGGTAACTGATTTAGTAGAGTATCAGGAATTGGTAGAACGATACCGCCAACATGGCGTGAGAACCAATGATTATATCCAGCAAGAAGCGTCTTCGCTGATACAACAGGGAAAGCTTTTTGCTCTATGTCAAGAGCGCAATGCGTTTTTGTTTGTAAGGAAAGATGCTGGAATGCGCCTCTACTATTATTTGAATGATTTGCAGGATAATGCATGTCTTGCATCATACAAGGATTTGGTGATTGAGATTTTATTCCGTTCCAATATTCCTGATGATGAGGTGAATTATTTTGTTCGTGAAGGTTTTTCAGTGAATTTGGTCCGTGACCAATATTGCGGCACTTATAAAGATTTGAGTATAGTCAATGTAGCTGTTGGTGTTAAGTTTGAAATTGCACGAACATTGGAGATGGTAGCGGAGGTTTGTGAGCTATTTAATGCTTCTTTTGACCGTTTGAGCGGAGATTTTATACCCGTTGCGCATTATGCAGAGTTGTTATCACGGGGAGCAATTATTGTAGCTTTGGACGCCAATACAAATCAGATGTTGGGAGCTTTACATCAGACACAGGTGCGAGGTGTTAATTGGATTTCACACGTTGCGGTAAAAACAGAGGCAAGGGGAAAACGGATAGGTTCGGGATTGGTTAGTAGATTTCTAGAAAATAATCGAGTAGATGATAAGACCCGTTATATGCTATGGGTGCAGCGTCAGAATGAGGCTGCTGTTAAGATGTATAGACAGATGGGTTTTAAATATATGAATAAGTCAACTTTGAGTTTAATTAAATAAATCAGATAATATGGAACAACTGATGGCAATTTTATCGGATATCCGCCCCGATGTAGATTTTGAGAATGAAACAGCGTTGATTGACGATGGTATTTTGGACTCTTTCGATGTGGTATCTATTATTTCAGAAATTGACGATAAATTCGGTGTACAGATTCGTATTAGCGAATTGGATCCTGAGAATTTTAATTCGGCTGAAGCTATTTGGAAATTAGTCCTATCTCTAAAGAATTGATTACTTATGCATTATTTTAAAAGATTAGTAACGATTTTAGGCGAAATTCCAGAGTATGCTAGTATTGTGAGTAAGTCTTATGGTGACCGTCGAATTCGTTGGATAATTGATATTGCTTGGTCATTGGTTTGTTATGGAGCTCTACCTGTTGACTATGTTCGTTTTGAATTTCATAAGAAGAGTGGTCGTGAGCGTAATCGTTATCTCACTTATTATCGCTATACGCCTTTATATAAGAAATTGGAGCGTAGTTTGAAGGAGCTTGGGTTAACTAAGTGTAAATCAAAAGAGTATGATTTTTTTTCGTCAGTAATCAAGCGTAATTGGATGTATTTGGATTTGAATACTCCGCAAGAACAAATTATTGATTTTATTAAAAAGAATAATTTGGTTATAGCCAAACCTGATAATGGAGAACAAGGTCATGGTGTGATGAAAATAGCATCTGATGATAATAATTTGATAAAGAAGTTGTTAGTAGAATGCAAGACAACTCCTTATGTCGTAGAAGAGTGTCTTCATAATTGTGAGGAAATAGCAGCTATTAATTCTTCTTCCTTAAATACAATACGTTGTTATACTTTTATTGATAGATATGGAAAACCTCATATAATGGAAATTATGTTACGTGTGGGGCTAGCAGGTTCTCATGTTGATAATTGGGGTTCTGGTGGTATAGGGTATTGTTTTGATGTTGAAACGGGTATATGTTCTCAATATGGAATAGATAAACTTAATCATCCTTATTCATTGCATCCGGGAAGTAATTTTCAAATGATTGGATTTAAGTTGCCGAATTTTAATGAGTTAAAAGAGTATATTCTTGAATTAGTTAAATTGGCTCCTTCTGCTCGTTATGTTGGATGGGATATTGCAATTACTCCTAATGGTTATGATTTAGTTGAAATGAATTGTCCTGGAGGACATGATTTTCTTCAGGCGTTTGGAAGACCTTGGGGAGATTTTATGAAAAAGAATTGGTGATGAATATTATTGATTTAACTAATAAGTTGATTATCATTACTGGGGCAGGATCTGGTATTGGTAGGGAAACAGCTATAGTAGCTAGTAAGTTAGGAGCTAAAGTTGTTTTATGGGATATTTCGCAGGATGGTTTGAATGAAACGATGACTCAGCTGGAGGGGAAGGGGCATTCATGTTATGTTGTAGATTTATGTGATATCTCTCAAATTGCTCCTTTGGTTAAAGAAATAGTGGAATCTTATGGAAAAATTAGCGGCATTGTTCATTGTGCAGGTATCAGTAGCCGTAAGCCCTTAAATGTGCTTTCAAAGGATGGATTCTCTAAAGTGATGGATATTAATTTCTATTCATTTGTTGAGTTGGTCAAACAGTCTACAAAGAGAAAATATTTTGAGGATGGAGGAAGTGTAGTCGTAATGTCATCTATTAGCAGTATTAAGGGATATAAGGCAAAAAGCGAGTATTGTGTGTCGAAAGCAGCCGTAGATGCTTTCGTTCGATGTACGGCAGCAGAACTGGCTGATCGTAGAATTCGGGTTAATAGCGTGATGGCTGCAGAAGTGCTGACACCGCTTGCTTTAAAAGCTCGGGTAACGAATGCTTCTGTTGGAGCTTCTGACTTTAATGCACCATTGGGGGCATCGGAACCATATGAAGTAGCAAATACAATTGCTTTTTTGTTAAGTGATGCAACTAAAACAATAACAGGAACAAACTTGCTGATTGATGGAGGTGCTTGTCTCAGTTAATAGAGATATGAGAAATAAATTAGAATAATAACTATCATAAAAAATCGATTATGACACAAGAAGAGAAAATTGCAGTTCTGGAAGATATGCTGGAATTAGAGAATGGAACTTTAACAGCAGAAACAGTCCTTGCCGATGTAGATGAGTATGATTCTATGGCAAAACTTTCATTAATAGTAACATCTGACGAGGAGTTTGGTAAGAAGTTGACAGGAGAACAGATTAGAGAGTTTAAGACTGTTGGTGATATTCTCACATTTTGGGGATAATGCTGAATGTGAAAAAGGTAATTGGCAAGATTTTGTCCTCAAATAGTTATTTACTATTTGAGGACAATCAAGCTGATTGTTTTTTGATTGATGTCGGTGATGCGGATGCTATATTGGCTGTGTTACCCAATAAGCTAGCAGTAAAAGGTATTTTTTTGACTCATGCGCATTTCGATCATATTGCCGGTATCAATAAGATTGTTGAGAGCTTCCCAAATTGTTTGGTTTATACTTCCATTTATGGGACAGATGCATTAAAAGATGCAAGAAAGAATTTTTCATATTATCATGAAAATTCGATAGTTTATCAAGGTGACAATGTTGTGATTCTTTCCGAAGGAGATGCTGTTAGCTTATTCAAGGATGTTAAGTTGAATGTTCTTGCCACTCCTGGACATTGTCCAAGTTGTATGACTTATTTTACTAACGACTATATTTTTACAGGTGATAGTTACATTCCGGGGGTAGAGGTTGTAACTAAGTTGCCTCGTGGTAATAAAAAGGATGCAGAGCATTCTTTAGAAAAGATTTTAAACTTGACAGAAGCTCGTACAATTTGTGCAGGACATGATGTAGAAAATTGGGTGTCATTTTTTTGATTTGTATTAAATAGAATTTTATATGGGATTAAAACAAAAAATTAAGTCTTTACCTCAAGAATCTCAAGATTTTCTTTCTTATTTGTCTCGAAGTAGAGGTGCAAAAAGTGATTTAATAAAGGGATTAAGTCATTCTGTTGCTATTACAATGGAGCAAAAAAGACAAATATTATCTTTTTGGAAACCATATTTGACAACTTGGAAAGAAAAACATTCTTTTGATATTCGGTGGTTTGATATTTATAATCGTACCAATGTATTTGGATTTGATTTGGAATATTATATTCCAGATAGTTATTATTATTCGATAGTGGATAAATGTTTTACTAATGCATTGGATTGTAATGTTTTTGATGATAAAAATCTATATAATTTATATTTTAGTGATGCTAATCAACCGTTAACAATATTTTACAAATCGGGGGGGGGTATTTTTAGATGATTCTTATCGATTAATTTCTGAAAATGAGGCTGTAGAAAAATGTTTAGAAATAGGTTTTATTATTCTTAAACCTTCAATAAATGCGTTAGCAGGTAGAGGAATTTGTTTTTGGAAGAAAGATCAAAATAGTCTTCAGGAACTGAAAAATATTATAGCAAGTCATTCGAATTTAGTGGTTCAGAAGTTTGTTCAGCAACATTCTTTTATGGCTAATTTTACAAATTCTTGTGTCAATACCATGCGTATTGTTACCTTGATTTGGGAAGGTGAAGTAAAAGTAACTACAGCGGTCTTGATCATGGGCGGACCTACTGCCAAGACCAATCACTTGCATAGTGGAGGAATCGTATGTGGAATCTTACCCGATGGTCACTTGCGTCATACTGCTTTCGATGGTCACTTGAATGCGTATCAAGAACATCCTAACGGTATTCGTTTTGCAGACGTGCAGATTCCCAATTATGATAAATGTTTGGAGCTTGTTAAGCGTTTGGCACCGCGAATGGCTGGTGTGTCCAAATTGTTGAATTGGGATTTGACATTGGATGAAAACGGAGAGCCTTTGCTGATTGAAGTGAATCTGACATGGGGTGGGTCTGTACAGATTGCGGCTGGTCCTGCGTTCGGTGAATTGACGAAAGATGTGCTGGACTATGTGAAGAAGAACGGACGATGGAAAGTGTAGGCGTGAATGATTATTTTTAAATGGGTAAAGCATGAAGGCATTTATTCTAAAATTTTTAAAGTATATCAAGTGGTGCAGCAAAGGCGGCTATACACAGTTGACGCTTTCTCCCATAGTTTATCCTCAAGTGCTAAAAGGTCAAAGGGCTTTGATTACGGGTGGAAGTGAAGGTATTGGTTTTGCCATAGCCAAAAAGTTTTTGGAGGCAGGGGCTTCCGTGGTCATTACAGGAAGAAACCAGGCTAAATTGGATAAAGCTAAGGAAGTCTTACACTCCGATAGAGTGCAGGTTTTACAATGGGATGTGAGTGATATAACGCATCTGCAGGAACATTTAGGAAAGGTCAAGCAATTATTGGGCGGTTTGGACATCCTGGTCAATAATGCTGCATTTTTGTCGAATAGCTACGTTGATGAGACTTTTTATGACCGGACATTGACAACGAATCTCAAAGCAGCCTATTTCCTTTGCTCCGCAGTGGCAGACTCATTTGTGCAAGAAAATGGGGTACAAGGAGGCAAAATCATCAATATCTCATCCATCAATGCGTGGCAGTCGGAAGTGCATCCTTATTATATCTCCAAAAGAGGATTGAATGCAGTAACTGAAGGTTTTGCTAAAAAGTATGCTCCTTATAACGTGATTGTGAATGGCATTGCTCCAGGTTATTGCGACAGCAGTATCAACAAACAGGATGCGTCCCTTAACGCTTATTGGCAGGATGCAGCAAACCGACGTATTACAACTCCTCAGGATATTGCAGAACTGGCGATGTTCTTATGCAGTGGTGCAGCGAATGGTATTATAGGTCAGACGATTGTATGCGATGGAGGAGAATTATTGTAAAAGAGCGATGGAATATGTGAATTCACCTTCTGGGGCTTTTCCACTCATCGGATTGGGAACTTTTTCCATCCCTCATGTGGTATTGGAAGAATTGATACCAGCAGCCTTAGATTTGGGTTATACGCTTTTTGATACGGCATATAAGTATCAAAATGAAGCGGTATTGGGAAGGTTGCTTCAGGAATCAAGCCGAAATCGTACAGCTTACCTAATTGAAACGAAAGTATGTGCAGAACAATTACTCGGTAATTTACGATACTTGCGATTGAATGCCAAATCGTTAAAGCATTGCTTCCGTTTGGCTTCTCGCAATTTATTGACCGATTGTATAGATGTGTGGATGTTACATAGCACGTTTCCCGGCTATGAAAGGTATGTATCTCAGTTATTGGAATGGAAGAAAAGAGGAAAAATCAAACGGGTGGGAATTTGTAACTTAACACTTCAGCAGCTTAAGGATTTAAAGGATATAGTAGGTTGTTATCCGGATATTGTGCAATGTGAAATTCATCCGTATTATGCAAATAAGGAGTTAATATTATTCTGTAAAAATAATGGTATACTTGTAGAGGCTCGTTCTCCTTTTGCTCATGGTGATGCTATGAACGAATGGCTTAAAGAAGATATATTGTTAGCATTGGCTGTTAAATATAAAAAGAGTATTCATCAAATAATTTTAAGGTGGATAGTACAGCAAAATATAATTGCACTACCAAGAACATCAAATTTGGAGCATTTACGAGAAAATATAAATATTTTTGATTTTTCTTTGTTAGAGAAAGAAATGATTGCTATAGATGGGTTAAATAAAAATTTATCGTTTGGAGTCATTTCTACGAGGATGCAATAGGGCTTGGTTTTATTATTTTGCAATATTATTAATGCAATCAATACAGCTCATCAACTTGTTTCCATTACAAATTGGGCCGTATCGGTATGTATGGGAATATGCGTGAAAATCTTTTTAATAATATTTCACGTGTCAGATAGTTTTAAAGAAAAGTCACCCTATTTGCTCGTTATTAAATAATTATGTTTGTGATAATGGTTGATGAAAGTTCAAAACCCACGCATGAGAAAAAAAGGTGTTGATATCTCTAAGCAGTTTAAGGCAGAAAATGATAGGTAACGGCAAAAGTTATCGCAAATAAAGCTGTATTACAGAATATTTTTCTTACTTTCGTCTTGGAATAGATGAGTTATTATGTTAGTTTATGAAATTGGAACGTCTGTATATAGATTCTTTTAGAGGTCTGAGAACAGTGGATCTTCAAAACCTTGACCCTCATGTTAATCTGTTTGTTGGAGTTAATGGTGCCGGTAAATCTAGTATTCTCGATGCTATCTCGTTGCTGATGTCTTGGTACATAGCTAGGATTCAGAATGTGAAGGGGATGTGGATGGTGCTGTGTTTGCTGTGAAAGATGGACTTCTTATACCAGAAAAGACGTTTGGTAAATTGTCTTCCAATATTTTATCGTCTGTATTTGACGTATCTATGGCACGCAGTCTTTATGTACAATCTCTTTTTGATAATGCTTATCGTTATTTGGATGTCAACGATGAAGAGAATTATAATGAATGCTACAAGAAGTTGAGAGATATTTTGGGTGTCGATGATGAAGATTTGACGAGTCTGAAAATAGAGACCACTAGAAGGAAAAGAAGTCGTGATAAAGCTCGTGAGGAGTATGAGTGATTGTGATGCTGATGAGGCATAAAGTATGAAGACTATTTTTTTATTGTATTTTTTGCCTGAGAGGAAAATCAAAGCATATAAAATAGATTGAATAGGATATTGTAGGCATTATGAACCATTATGAACTTGATTAATTAGTTTGTAATGGTTATTTTTGCCGAAAATGATGTGTTAAGATTTTGGTTGATTTATGAATAAGCGTATTTATTTGTGCCTGGCGCATATGTCAGGAAAGGAACAGGCCTTTATTCAGGAGGCTTTTGATACGAACTGGGTGGTGCCGCTCGGTCCGAATGTGAATGGTTTTGAAAAGGATCTGGAGGAGTTTGTGAAGGAGGAGAAGAAGGTGGTGGCGCTCTCTGCCGGTACGGCTGCCGTGCATCTCGCTTTGATTGCCTGTGGTGTGAAGCCCGGGGATGAGGTGATTTGCCAGAGTTTCACATTCTGCGCTTCGTGCCATCCGATTGTGTATCTGGGGGCAACGCCCGTGCTAGTGGACAGTGAGCCGGAGACTTGGAATATGGACCCGGTGTTGCTGGAGAAGGCGATTCTGGATAGAATTGAAAAGACCGGCAAGAAGCCGAAGGCGATTGTGCCGGTGTATCTCTATGGTATGCCTGCCAAGTTGGAGGAGATTATGGCGGTGGCTGATAAGTATGAGATTCCGGTGATTGAGGATGCTGCCGAAGGGCTCGGAAGCCGATATAACGGTCAGGTGTGCGGTACGTTCGGACGCTATGGGGTGCTGTCGTTTAACGGAAATAAGATGATTACGACTTCCGGCGGCGGGGCATTGATCTGTCCGGATGAGGAGGCGAAGCAACGGATTATGTTTTATGCAACACAGGCCCGTGAGGGATTCCCTTATTATCAGCACGAGGAGATTGGGTATAATTACCGCATGAGTAATATCTGTGCCGGTATCGGACGCGGACAGATGACGGTGCTGGAGGAGCATGTGAAGCATCATCAGCGCTTGGCGGCTCTCTATGAGCAGTTGCTGGCAGAGGTGGATGGGGTGACTTTCCATAAGAGCCCGTCGGAGAAGTATGATTCGAATTATTGGCTGAATACGATTACACTGGATCCGCAGTTGAAGGTGAAGGGGGAAGAGGAGGCGTATGCGCAGGTGGTGACCGGTGCTGTCGGCGGTGCAGCTGGAGTGACGCATGCAGCCGCTTCTGCTCATACGGATTGTGAGCCGAATCGGAATGTGGAGGCGATGCGTATCGCTCTGGATAAGGCGGGCATTGAGAGCCGTCCGCTCTGGAAACCGATGCATAAGCAGCCGGTGTACCGCCATGTGCCGGCTTATACGAACGGTGTGAGTGAAAATCTTTTTAAGGTGGGGCTGTGCTTGCCAAGCGGACCTTGTGTGAGCGAAGAGGATGTAGCTTATATTGTAAGTGAAATTAAAAATTGTCTTCATGCTTAATTCTATTTTATCGAAACTTTCTTCTTGGTATTTTTCTAAAAATGCCCTGCCATACTGGGGTATCCTGATTGGGGATTGTGTGGTGGTGGTAGGCGCAGAGATGTTTGTGTTTGCGCTGAATAACGGCATTGTGTTTACATTGCAGAATTTTGGACATCTGTTGTTTACTTTTGTCTGTTATCTGCCTTTTTATCTATTGGGATTTAAGTTGTTGCATACCTATTCGGGGGTGATTCGTTATTCTTCGTTTGTGGATTTGCAGCGGGTCGGTTTTGCCATGGCTATCGGATGTGCACTGACGATGGGTGTGCAGCTGTTTTTGCCGCAGATGTCCTGGCTGATGGATTTGCGTATACGGGATTTGCTGTTGGGGGCTTTGCTGGCTACCTGTGTGATGTGGTTTGTGAGGGTGATGGTGAAGTATATGTATGATGTGACTTATCACAGCAAGCAGGCGAAGCCGGTGTTTATCTATGGCGTGAAGGAAGGCGGTGTGGGGCTGGCAAAGAGTATACGCAATCAGGATTCCTCCAGGTATGTGGTGGCGGGATTTGTGTCCGACGAGAAGGATGTGGAGAATTGTTATATGTTGGGCGTGAAGGTGTATCCAGCGGATGAGAAACTGGTGGAGGTGATGAAGAAGCGGGGCGTGAAGGTGCTGGCGGTGTCGCCGCTGAAGAATGAGGCTATCCGGAATAATCAGGAGATGGTGAATCGCTTGTTGGAGGCGGGCATCAAGATTTTGGTGATGCCATGTGCCCAGGAGTGGGACGGACACAGCGATTTGAATGCGATGTCGCTGAAGGAGGTGGCGATTGAGGATCTGCTGCCGCGCGATAAGATTGAGATCGATCTGGAGGCTGTGGGGAATCTGTTGAAGGATAAGAAGATTTTGATTACCGGTGCCGCCGGCAGTATCGGGAGCGAGATTGTGAGACAGGTGGCGACTTTCGGCCCCAAGGATTTGGTGTTGATCGACCAGGCGGAGACGCCGTTGCACGATATCCGCCTGATGATGGCCCGGGAGTGGCCCGATATTCAGGCTTATACGATTGTGGCGGATATCTGTATGAAGCAACGGATGGAGGAGTTGTTTAAGCTGCATCAACCGGATTATGTGTTCCATGCTGCCGCCTATAAGCATGTGCCGATGATGGAGGATAATCCGGGCGAGAGCGTGCGTAACAATGTGTGGGGAACACGTGTGATTGCCGACCTCGCCGTGAAGTATGGCACGAAGAAGTTTGTGATGGTCTCTACCGATAAGGCGGTGAATCCGACGAATGTGATGGGGTGCTCGAAGCGGATCTGCGAGATTTATGTGCAGAGTCTGGATAAGGCGTTGAAGGACGGTAAGGTGAAGGGCGAAACGCAGTTTGTGACAACCCGCTTCGGGAATGTGCTGGGATCGAACGGTTCGGTGATTCCGCTGTTTAAACGGCAGATCAAGCAGGGCGGACCGATTACGGTGACCCACAAGGATATTATCCGCTATTTTATGTTGATTCCGGAGGCTTGTAAGCTGGTGCTGGAGGCGGGAACGATGGGGAAAGGCGGGGAGATTTATGTGTTTGATATGGGGAAACCGGTGAAGATTGTGGATCTTGCCCAACGGATGATTCAGTTGAGCGGCGCCAAGAATATCGAGATTAAGTTTACCGGGCTGCGTGACGGTGAGAAGTTGTATGAGGAGGTGCTGAATGAGGAGGAGACAACGAAACCGACCTATCACCCGAAGATTAAGATTGCCAATGTGCGGGAGTATGAGTATGCGGATGTGCTGAAGCAGATTGATGAGCTGGTGGCTGCCAGCTACGAGGAGGATATGCAGGTTGTCAAGCACATGAAGGAGCTGGTGCCGGAGTTTAAGAGCCAGCATTCGAAGTACGAGCAGCTGGATAAGTAATAGACGATTGTTTTGAGATAGAACAGGGGCTCATGGTTTACGGCTTTGCCGTGCCATGAGCCCCTGGTGTTTTATGCTGTGGAGGAGATTAGAAGAGTCCTATTTTCAGGATGCTCAGCATGATGCCGAACCGGTTTTGGAGCAGGTCTCCCTTGTCAAAGCCGAGGCTGAGGGTGGTGGCGAAGGGAAGGCGTTTTTCCGGGGCGGTGAGTTGCAGACCGAAGCTGAACTGGGGTTTGCTGATGGCTTTCCCTGTTTCGTCCAGAAAGGGGTCACTGTGGCGACCGTAATTCAGGGAGTAGCTGCACAGCAGTTTGTATTGGATATCCAACAGCGGCAAGGCTCCGCTCAGCCCGAAATGGTGGGCTAGAATACGGTTGTTGTAGGTGCCGCGGATGATGCCGTCGGTGGCAGGAGTCGGCGTGATGAAGGGGAGGCCGATGATCTGTCCGTATAAGCTCCAGCCGGATGGATAGCCGCCATTATTGAAATAGTTATCGGCACCTCCTAATATGACTCTGTCCGGGAAGGGGTCGGAGGGGTCTTTCTGGGCAATCTCTTCTTCAGTGGCGGGACGGTCGTGAAGGGGGCCGCTTTGGTCTTTGGTGTAGTAGAATTCGTAGACAAAGCTTTTAAACCACCGGTCGCTGTCTTTGCGGGTGAGGTAGAGCCCGTACAGTCCGTCCGGTGCATTTTTGAAACGTCCGCCGGAGCCGTCTTCAAACAGGTGGTTGTAGTAGAAGGATATGCCGAGTTTGGGGTTTCCGTAGTTGATGCGGACGAAGTAGTTGCCGATGTGGTTGCCCAGTCTGTTGATCTGGTCGGAACGGCTGGCGTTTTCTCCGCCGGAGAGGACGCATACCAGTTTGACGTAGTCTTTGAGGGTGTAGCGATTTTTGCCTGCCGGACCCTTGCCGCCCCATTGGGCATAGTCCTCTATTCCTCCTTCAATGCTGAATTGGGGGGAGAAGGTGATTTTTCCGGCTGCCATTTTGTTGTGTACCCGGGTGTTTTCTACATAGCGGTTGTCGAGCATCATCTGTTCGGCATATCTGAATTTGAAGGAGAGGTAGCGGCCTACTTTTCCGGGGAGTTTGATGTAGTCCCAGGAGGCTAGGGAGATGCCCGGCATGTTGCGGCTGTTGTTGGAGTAGAGCAGGTCGCCGTTGGTGGCTGAAAGTCCGTCATAGCAGGTGGGGCGGTCGAACAGGCCTACGTTGAGGGTGAGGTTTTGCCACCTGATTTTGCCAAACAGTTGGTTGACGAAGATCCGGTTGTGATATTGACCCAGGACACCTGTGCCTTCTGTACCCAAGGAGTAGTCAAAGGCGCGGGTGTCGGATTTGGCGAAATCGGTGAACAGACCAACGTTCCCCCACAGGTAGGTGTCGGGGGCTATTTTGTTTCTCGTGTTGGTGTGCAGCCAGAAGGGTTTGGCTGCTGTTCCACCGCCTAGCTCTGCCCGGTAGTTGACATGGTGTTTTTGTGCCTTTACAGCACAGCATGGCAATATACCTATTGCAATAAGTAAGTAAATCCGTTTCATTGTTTTTTTCTAAGAATTTTCACATCGATTTTTTAGTGCTACAAAGATAGTCTATTTTTTTATATTTTCTTATCTTTGTGATAACTAACGTATGTAGCTATGGAAAAGGAAAGATACATTCATTTCGACTGGGCCATGAAGCGTATGCTTCGTGACAAGGCTAATTTCAGCGTGCTGGAGGGGTTGTTGACGGTGTTGCTGAACGAGAAGATTACAATTGTGGAGCTGCTGGAGAGCGAAAGCAATCAGCTGGCATTGGACGATAAGTTCAATCGGGTAGATATCAAGGCAAAGGACAGCAAGGGGGAGATTATTATCATTGAGGTGCAGAATACCCGTGAAATTTATTATCTGGAGCGTATATTATATGGAGTGGCAAAGGCGGTGACGGAGCATATTTCTTTGGGCAACTCTTATCAGGAGGTGAAGAAGGTGATTTCAATCAGCATCCTTTATTTTGATATC